>JAKFDA010000046.1:0-16836 GCA_036676355.1 Nitrosomonadales bacterium
CTCCTGGTCGTTGGAGTCCATGGCGCGCTCGGTGGTCGCCTCATTGGCTCGGAAGACGCCGGACTGGGCGAGCAGCTGGTCCACGAGCGTGGTCTTGCCGTGGTCGACGTGGGCGATGATGGCGATGTTGCGTAAAGCGCGGGACATGGAAAGAGCCTATAGGCGGGCGCGAGGAAACCAACGATTTTAACAGGCAAGTGTTACCACAGCGAGCCTAAATACCGGTCGTGTCAAGGATTTCCCATATGGGGCGTAAAAAACGGTTTATGACCGCGGGTCATGTTGGACGGAGCGACACATACGGAAGGTTGACGTCCGCGCCGGTCCCGCCTACCTTTTGCGCATGCCCACCGTCTACCAAGCCGTCGTTCCAGCACCTTTCGGTGCGCTTGGCATCGTCACCGACGGGAAGACTGTGTCGGAAATCGTCTATCTCCCGCCCGGTACGCCGGCCAAGCAAGCGACGAATGCGCTGGCCGATCGAGCCGCCGAACAACTCGTCCGTTACATTGATGACCCGGATTACGTCTTCGATCTGCCTTTGCGTACAGCAGGTACGACATTCCAGCGTGCGGTGTGGGGCGAGATATCGGCCGTGCCGCGCGGTCAGGTGGTCAGCTACGGTTATATAGCCAAGCGTTTGCGTTCGGCGGCGCGAGCAGTCGGGCAGGCGTGCGGGGCGAATCCGTTTCCGCCCATCGTGCCCTGTCATCGTGTCGTGTCTGCCAGCGGTTTGGGCGGGTTCGCCAACAACACCGACGGGTTTCTGATCGCCACCAAACGCTGGCTGCTGACGCATGAAGGATGGTTGTCGAACAGCCTCATCTGAGCGACGCCGATACCGCGCTGCTGGACGCATTCTGCGATCAGCTGTGGCTCGAAGACGGGCTCGCCAAGAACACCCTCGAAGCGTATCGGCGCGATCTCCGTTTGCTCGGTCAATGGCTGGCGCGCGGCCGACGCAGCCTTCTTGAAGCCAGCGAAACGGATCTGCTCAGTTATCTTGCCGCCCGGCATGCGGCGGCGGATCGACCGCGCGCCAGTACGCAGGCGCGCGCGCTATCGAGTTTCAAGCGCTTTTACCACTACGCCGTGCGTGAACGCCGTATCAGCGTCGATCCCACGATCAAGCTGGATCGACCGAAGAAACCGCCCCGTTTTCCGAGGACTTTATCCGAGGAGGAGGTCGTCGCACTGCTTGACGCAGCGGATGTGTCGACGCCGCTCGGGCTGCGCGACCGCGCGATGCTTGAAACGCTCTACGCCACCGGCTTGCGCGTTTCGGAGCTTGTGTCGCTCAAACTCGCCGAGGCGAGTCTCGACATGGGCGTAGTACGCGTCTTCGGCAAGGGCCTAAAGGAGCGCCTGGTGCCGCTGGGCGAAGTGGCGGTGGAATGGATCGAGCGCTACTTGAAGGTCGGGCGACCGACGCTTGCCAAAGGCCGGTTGAACGATGCGATGTTTCTCACGTCACGCGGCGAAGCGATGACACGGCAGGCCTTCTGGTATCTGATCAAGCGCCACGCTGCCTCGGCGATTCCCGGCGTGCGCTTGTCGCCGCATACGCTCCGGCACGCTTTCGCGACGCATCTGTTGAACCACGGCGCCGACCTGCGCGTAGTGCAGATGTTGCTCGGCCACGCGGATATCTCGACGACGCAGATCTACACCCACGTCGCTCGCGAACGACTGAAGCGTCTGCACGCGATCCATCATCCGCGCGGTTGACCGCGCAATCACGCTTTGGGGTGCGGCCGTTCAATGGTGATGCCGACCTGCCGCACGTCTTTCAGAATGCCCTGTTTGCAAATCGTGACGCGCACCCAGGGCGAGCGGAATTCGCTCAGCAGCATATCGGCGATGAACTCGGCCATTTCCTCTACCAGGCCGAAGCGTTGCACGTCGAGCTCTTCGCGCAGGCGTTGCGCGACGACACCGTAGTCGACGGTATCGGCGACTTTGCCGGAAGTGAACGAGGTAGCGTCTGGAATCGCGATATCCAGATCGACCGTGATCGGCTGGGTAGTGACGCGCTCGCGTTTGTAAATACCGATCTTCGCCTCCAGGCGAATCTCGCGCATGAAAATCAGGTCCATGAATCTGCGGTCGGGCGCCTTCGCGCTACACTAGCGGCGATACTGATAAGGCGTTGCGCTACGAATGTCCAACTTTGCGGCTCGGCGCTGTTGGTCGTAGAACATACGCAATCGCGACATACATAGCGCTTGATTCGGCGTTCCCTAACCGACCTTTCCTTTTTTGATGGAATGATGACTGGCGTAGCGTTCATTCTAACCGCGTACCTGATTGGCTCGCTGTCGTTCGCAGTTCTCGTCAGCCGGGCGATGGGCCTGCCCAGCCCGCATAGCTACGGTTCCGGAAATCCCGGCGCCACCAATGTTCTGCGTTCGGGCAACAAGAAGGCCGCCGCACTGACGCTGATCGGCGATGCCGGCAAAGGCTGGATTGCGGTGTTCGTCGCGAAACAGCTTGCGTGGCATTTCGACGTGAGCGATGCAGTAATCGCCGGTGTGGCGCTCGCCGTATTCATCGGACACCTGTATCCGCTGTATTTCGGTTTACGCGGGGGCAAAGGCGTGGCGACCGCGGGCGGTGTTTTGCTCGCGCTCGACTGGCGCGTCGGCCTCGGCACGATGGCCACCTGGCTCATCATCGCGTTCTTCTTCCGCTACTCTTCGCTTGCCGCACTCATCGCAGCGCTGTTCGCGCCGTTCTTCGCCGCGCTGGTGGTCGGGGTAGATGATGCCTATGTGGTATGCATGCTCGCCATATCGGCGCTGCTAGTGTGGCGTCATCGGGCCAATATCCGCCATCTGATGGCCGGCACCGAAAGCAGGATCGGCGAAAAGAAAAAAACCGTCTCCGCAGGCGCCGGCGATTAGGGAATGTTTGATCAAGTGCCGGGGATGGTCGCAAGTGTGCGAAGCTGTACGAGCGAGGGCAAAGTAAACAACGCCTTAGCAGTCTTGAGCTTGCTATCAAAAAACCTTAATCAGAAGCTTCCTTAGGCCAAGGTGGTGAGATCCCAGCGCGGCCGCACGGTAAAGCGATAGGTCGGCGCATCCTCCGAGCGGTCGGCTGCCTCCAGACGCAGGGCGCCGGCCAGCGCAATCATCGCGCCGTTGTCGGTGCACAACTCCAACTCGGGATAAAAGAGGGTGAAACCGTCGCGCTGCGCGGCTTCGGTCAGCGCCAGCCGCAGCTGCCTGTTGGCGCCGACGCCGCCGGCGACAACGAGTTGCTGCAAGCCGGTCTGTTCCAGTGCGGCGCGACATTTCGCCACCAGCACATCAACTACCGCGTCCTGGAACGCGCGGGCGATGTCGGCCTTGATCTGATCATCGAGTTGCGTGCCGCGAATTAGAGTGAGCACCGCGGTCTTGAGCCCGCTGAAACTGAAATCCAGATCGGGGCTGTGCAACATCGGTCGCGGTAGTTTGTAGCGACCGCCGCGTCCTTGCTCCGCCAGGCGCGAAAGTGCTGGCCCACCGGGATAGCCCAGCCCGAGCAGTTGCGCGGTCTTGTCGAAGGCTTCGCCTGCCGCATCGTCCAGCGTTTCGCCGAGCAGCGTGTAGCGGCCGACGCCTTCGACCTGCATCAGTTGCGTGTGGCCGCCCGAAACCAGCAGCGCTGCAAACGGAAATTGCGGTGGCGAGGCCGAGAGCAGCGGCGACAGCAGGTGGCCTTCGAGATGATGGATGCCGATGGCCGGAATGCCGAGCCCGAAGGCGAGCGCGTTGGCGAAACTTGCGCCGACCAGCAGCGCGCCCGCCAGTCCCGGTCCTTCGGTATAGGCGACTGCGTCGAGATCGGTGACGCGCTTGCCGGCCTGACCCAATACTTCATCGATCAGCGGCAGGACGCGGCGGATGTGGTCGCGCGATGCCAGTTCCGGTACGACGCCGCCGTATTCCGCATGCATTGCGATCTGCGTATGGATCGCGTGCGCGAGGAGGCCGTCGCGAGTGTCATACAGCGCGATGCCGGTTTCGTCGCAGGAGGTTTCAATGCCCAGGACGAGGCGCGATCGAGAAGAAGCGTGATTCGACATGGCGTAAGCGTAGCCGATCCGGCTGCGAAGCCGAAGCGTCGACCGATGCTCGAGCCCTGTTCAGCCCGTGTGCGTCCAGCGCCGATGCAGCTTTTGCGCGATGCCGTCGAGCGTGTAGCCCAGCGCGCCGATCAGGACGATGACCGCCATGAGTTCCGAATAGGCGAGACGATCGCGCGTATCCAGGATGAAATAGCCCAGACCGGAACTGACGCCGAGCATTTCGCAGGGAACGAGCACGATCCAGATGATGCCGATCGCCACGCGCGCGCCGGTCAGTATGTGTCCCAGAATGCCGGGCAGAATGATCCTGAACAGGATTTCGCGACGGGTGGCGCTCAGGCTTTTCGCGAGCATCAGCCATTTCGGATCAAGGCTGCGCACCCCCGCGGTGGTATTCAGAATGATCGGCCAGACGGCGGCGAAGGTGAGCAGGAAATAGATCGGCGCATCGCCGATGCCAAAGACCATGACGGCGATCGGCATCCACGACAGTGGTGAAATCATGCGCAGAAACTGGAAAGCGCTGCTGGTGCCGCTTTCCAGCACGCGCGAGGTTCCAACTGCCAGACCGATCGGTACGCCCAGCGCCAGCGCAAGGCCCAGACCAACCAGTACGCGCTTCATGCTGGTGATGGTGTGCACGGTGAGCTGATTCTGCACCAGCAACTGGTACAGGCTCTCGAAGGTCTCGCCGGGACTGAGCAGATTCGCCATGGCGACGCTTTCCTTGAGCCAGTACGTGCCCAGCCCCCACATCAGCAGCAGCGCGAACATTCCGAGCAGACTCAGCTCCAGCCGGTTGCCGGAACGATTGAGAAGAAGGCTTTTGATCATGATGTGTGCGATCTGAATGGCTGCCAAGACGGAAGTGCGCGGACGGAGACACGGTGGCCCTCGGCGCGCGCCGTCGCTCAGGTGGTGATGATTTCCTTACGGGTGAAACTGTTGGGCAGACCGAAGGCGGACATGCCGCCGATATCGGCAATCGCTTTCTTGACGAAGCGGTCATCCACCAGATCGCGCGCCACGAAAGCCGGGTCGAGCTTCTGCAGGAAATCGTTGCGCCCCAGCACCAGCGTGCTCTTGAGCATGGTGATGAGCGATTCGGTGTAGCTCGGGAACGGATAGGGCTGGAAATCGATACGCTTCTCCTTCCAGTCGGCGTGTTTGATGGCGCCCGAAGCAAGATAGCCCGCATTTTGTTTCGCGTCCGGCGCGAGCACGCGGGCGAGCGTTTCGTAAGTGTGAGGCGTGTAGTGCTGCGCGTTGTCCTTGGCCAGGATGCGCGCGGTTTCTTCGCGGTGATCCTGGATCCAGGCTTGCGCCTGCACGATGCCGTTGACCACCTTTTGCGTCCATTCAGGACGCTTGTTCAGATCATCCTCGTTCATCAGCACCACGCAGCAGGCGTGATCCTTCCACACGTCCGCGGTGAAGCGCAGGACCTTGCCGACTTTGAGCACCTCGGCCGCGGCGTTGAACGGTTCGGCCACGATGTAGCCGGCGATCTGTTTGGTGGCCAGGCCGGGTAGCATATCGGACGGCGCCATGACCACCAGCTTGACCTGTTTGGGGCCAGGCGTGCCGTCGCTGATCGATTCAAGACCTTCGCTTTTGAGGATGTGCTGCAGCACCACGTTGTGGATCGAATACCAGAACGGAATGGCAACTGTCTTGCCGCCCAGATCGCTCAAACGATTGATGTCCGGCAACACGGTCAGGCTGGAGCCGGCCATATGGTTCCACGCCACAACTTTGGCGCGCGACTGACTGCCGTAGCGCGCCCATACGGTCATGGGGGACAGCAGGTGCACGGCGTTGACTTGCCCGCTGAGAAAAGCCTCCACCAGTTGAGCCCAACTGCGGAACAGCCGCGGCTTCTCGACCTCGATGCCTTGTTTCTGGAACAGACCGTTGTGATGGGCGACGAGCAGCGCGGTGGCGTCGGTGATGGGCAGGTAGCCGATGCGCAGCGGCGCGTTCGGCTCGGCCGCCATGGCTTGGTTGTAGCTCTGCAGCAGGGGCAGCGCGCCCATGGCCGTGAACATTGCCGACAGCTTGAGGAACTGGCGGCGACGTTCCGATGTTTCGGTCTGGTCGATCGTGATCGTTTCGGTTTTATCGGTAGGCGTTTTCATAAGGCTCAGGAATCAAGATTGGAGGGATTGCGCGTGGCGCGGCGAGCCTCGCGTAGCGCTTGAACGATCTCGACCCGCATATAAGTCAGGTCGGGCAGGACTTCTTCACGGGGGTGGGGCATGTCGATACGCCACTGGCCGATCAGGCGGCCGGGAGAACGGCCGATGAGAAGAATACGATCGGCCACGATCAGGGCTTCGTCGATGTCGTGCGTGACGAGAATCGCCGACGTCTGGTGGCGCGCGGTGATCTGCTGCAGCAGCGCCTGCATCTCGCTGCGCGTGATTTCATCGAGGGCGCTGAACGGTTCGTCCAGCAACAGGATTTCGGGCTTGCGCGCCAGACTGCGGGCCAGCGCCGTGCGTTGTGCCATGCCGCCGGACAGTTCGGCGGGGTAGCGTGCCGTCGCGCGCTGCAGATCCACTTCGGCGATGGCCGCGCGTACGCGTTGTTGTTTGTCGGCCGCGCTGATTTGCGGTTGGTATTTGAAATCCAGCCCGAAGCCGACATTCTCTTCGAGCGTCAGCCACGGCAGCAGGCACGGGTCCTGAAAGACAAAGCTCAGACGAGGGTGCGGTCCGAGCAGTTGCTCGCCGTTCACCTGTACAGCACCCTTGTTCGGCGCTTGCAAACCGGCCAGCACGCGCAGCAGCGACGACTTGCCCACGCCGCTGGGGCCGAGCACTGCGACTACTTCGCCGGCGGCCAATTGCATCGAAAAATCGCGCAGCACGGTGTTGGCCGGCTGATTGGGCTGGGTGGTGTAGCTGAGCTCGATGTCGTGAGCACTCAGCACGATCGGGCGGCTGGACGCAGTCGAGGTCGTCATGGCTCGATCAATCCGGAACGAGAAAAAAATCAGCTTTGGACACGCCGCAGTCCGGGCAGGTCCAGTTGTCAGGGATAACTTCGAACGGAGTGCCCGGCGCAATGCCGTCTTCCGGCATGCCGGCCAATTCGTCGTAAATGAAGCCGCAGGGGCCGCACATCCACTGCGCCATTACGCCGCCTCGACCTGTCGCTCTTCGAGTTCGTGGATTTCCTTGCGCAGATGCTTCAGCGCGGGGGTCACGATGGCGACGAATACCGCCTCGCGTAAGCGGCGCTGAGCAGGGTGACGCATCAGATAACCGCGCGCGCCGGCATGCAGCACCGCTGAATTCGCCGCGCTCAAGGCAAGCTCGGATGCGCGGGCGCGCAGCTTGAGTACCGGCAGGATCGGCACGTTGCCTGTTTGCGCCTGCCTGGCCAGTGCGAGCACCTGATTTTTGGCTTGGGCCAACTCAGCCGCAAGTTCCGCGCCCTGATCATCGAGGTAGACATTGACGTGCGCGTGGCTGGCATTGCTTTCGCGGATGGTTTTGAGGCTGCCTTCGATCACACCGAAGCCCATGCCGGTCTGACCCAGCACGAAACCCGGTTTGATGCGTTGAATGTATGGCGCGAACTGATGCGGATGAGCCAGTACGTTTTCGGCGCCGATAAGCACATCCTTGAAGCGCACGTTGAGCGTTTGCGTGCCTTCCATGCCGGAAAAGGCCGGGCAATCGTGCAGTTCAAGACCGGCCGTACGCCCTTCGACCGCGAACATGACATAGCCGCCGTCTTCGACCGAGGCCGCCACGATGATCAGATGCTCGGCGCCGATATTCGACACCCAGGGCAGCACGCCGTTGATGCGATAACCGTCGCCCTCGCGTCGGGCGTTCAGCTGCATTTTCTCGATGCCGGCCAGATGTTTGACCGGATTGGACATCCCAGTGCCGGCGAGCAGTTCACCTTGCGTGACGCGTTGCAGATAGCGTTGACGCACCGCTTCGTTCGGCGCGTGTTGCAGATACCAGGCGCAAGTCGATTGGCACCACACCAGAAAGGCGGTTGACCCGCATTCGCGACCGACCTGGGTGGTGATTTCGATCTGCAGCGCGAGGTCGAGTCCGAGGCCGCCCAGTTCGCGCGGGACACTGGCGCCGAATCCGCCCAGTGCGCCCAGCTTGCGCAAATACGCTTCCGGATAGACGCCCTCTTGGTCGATGGAACTGGCCAACGGCGCCAGATCGGTCTTGGTCAGCGCGGCGATGGCCTGCAGAAGTGTATCGGTAGCGTCGGACTGGCTCATTGCGGTCGTTCCTTGTATGGCGCCGGAGGTAATCGGACGGCGTGCGGCCCGAGATGCGGGCCGATGCACACGCGACGGCTTCGCGTCGCGCGGCAAACTTTCTTTTCAGTTATTTCGTATTGGTTCAGGCAAACGGTTGAAGCTCGGCGTTGATCGGCGTCTGCGCCACGTTATTGGCGTAATTGCACAGGGAGGCGAGGCTCACTCCGAGTACGACTTCAAGGACGTTGGCCTGGGTGTAGCCCGCATTCAGAAAATTCTGCAGTTCCGCGTCGGTCACCTGGCCTTTCTTGTCGATCACAGCCAGTGTGAACAGCGCCAATGCGTTGAGTTTGGGGTCGCTCAGCGCTTTGGTTCCGCGCAACGCCTGCACCAGTTCTTCCGGCATCTGAAGTTTCTTACGCGCAAGTTTGGTGTGGCCGGCGAGGCAGAAACCGCAGCCGTTACGTGTAGCGGCGGTAATCTGGATGACTTCGCGTTCGGCGGCCGACAGGCTGTTACGGGCATTGATGCCGCTGACAACCTGATAGGTTTCCAGCGCCGTCGGCGCGTTGGCCAGGACGCCGAGCAGATTGGGGAGGAAACCGTTGCTTTTTTGCGCGTTCAGCAAACGCTCTTTGGCTTCGGCTGGGGCGCTATCGGGGGTTTGTATGGCAAGGCGGCTCATGGATCGTTATCTTTTGATCAGGGTTATATTGCTTAAAATTCTATTGATAATTTGATATATGCAAAAAGAATATAAAGACATATGCATATTCCCATTCCTTATAAATCTGCCTCTGTGTGACCACCGACTTCAGCCGGGGAGACCGGGCCATAGCTAAAGGCGCTTCCCCGAGCTTGTGCCGGGCGATGGGTAGTGGCTATAATCGCCGCCTTTCCGCTCACCCTACCCGGAGCCAGTTTTTAATGCCGAGCGTTCGCGTCAAAGAAAACGAGCCGTTTGAAGTGGCCCTGCGCCGTTTCAAACGCACAGTCGAGAAAACCGGTTTACTTACCGAACTTCGCGCCCGCGAGTTCTACGAGAAGCCCACTTCAGAGCGCAAGCGCAAGCTTGCCGCCGCAGTGAAGCGACATTACAAGCGGTTGCGTAGCCAGCAGTTGCCGCCGAAGCTGTACTAAAAAGAGCAGGCTTTCTTTATACATATGCCCCACCGCCTGAAGACTTAGGTGGTGGGGTTTGCTATTGGTGGTCAGGATGTCGCTCAAAGCCCGCATTACCGAGGACATGAAAGGCGCGATGAAGGCGAAAGACGCGCAGCGTCTGGGCGCCTTGCGTTTGCTGCTTGCGGCCATCAAGCAGCGAGAGGTGGATGAACGCATCGAGTTGACCGACGCGGATGTGCTATCGGTGATCGAAAAGATGCTCAAACAACGCCGCGATTCGATCTCGCAGTATCAGTCCGCCGGCCGGCAGGATCTTGTCGATCAGGAAAACTTCGAAGTCGGCGTACTCAGCGCCTACATGCCGGAGCAGGCCGACGAAGCCGAGATCGCCGCGACGGTCGAATCGGCGATCGTTGCGACAGGTGCGAAGGGTGTTGCCGACATGGGCAGAGTCATGACCGCCATCAAAGCCAAACTGGCCGGACGCGCCGACATGGCGAAAGTATCTGGCTTGGTAAAAGGCAGGCTGGCGGGCTGAAGCATTTAGCGCTTGCGCTTTGCGCAACGTCGCCTATAAAGGCTGAGACATCGTCGGCAAATCACGGAAGAAGACAAACTGCTCGCGGTTCGTCCCGGCTTCCGTCACTTCATTGGCGAAACGCTGAAGAATGTGAACTGGAAAGCAGCGCCGTACGCGGTGCGGCCCCATACGTGCTTCGAGTGGTGCGAAATCGGACGTGATCCCGGAATCCTTCAAGCAGGATCTGCTTAACCGCGTGGACATCGTCGATGTCATCAACGGCCGCGTGCCCTTGAAAAAAGGCGGCGCGAACTGGATGGCGTGCTGTCCGTTCCACAGCGAAAAGAGCCCCTCCTTCACAGTCAGCCCGAGCAAGCAGTTTTATCACTGTTTCGGCTGCGGCGCGCATGGCAACGCCATCGGCTTTCTGATGGAGTACGCCGGCCTGGGGTACGTGGATGCGATGCGCGATCTGGCGGAAAGCGTCGGCATGAAGCTGCCGGAATTCGAGCCGAGCGCACGCGAAAAGCAATTGCAGCAGGGCCCCGACCTCTATGAATACATGCAGCGCGCGGCGCGTTATTACCGCGAGCAGCTCAAGCAGGCGCCGCGTGCCATTGACTACCTCAAAAAGCGCGGCTTGACTGGCCCTATCGCGGCGCGGTTCGGCGTCGGCTATGCGCCGGACGGGTGGCAGAACCTGGAGCGCGTGTTTGCTCAATACGGTGAGCGCGCACTAATTGATTGCGGGCTCGTGATCGAAAACGAAAACGGCAAACGCTATGACCGTTTTCGCGATCGCATCATGTTTCCGATCCTCAATCAAAGGGGCTCGGTGATCGGTTTCGGCGGTCGGGTCATCGATGCGGGCGAACCCAAATACCTCAACTCGCCCGAGACGCCACTGTTCGAAAAAGGCCGCGAGTTGTACGGACTGACGCAGGCGCGGCAAGCGATTCGCGCCGCGAATCGCGTCGTTGTCGTCGAAGGCTATATGGATGTTGTGGCCCTGGCCCAGCACGGACTGGAAAACGTCGTCGCGACTCTGGGCACCGCCACCAGCGTCACGCACGTGCAGAAACTATTGAAGCAGGCTGACGAGGTAGTGTTCTGTTTTGATGGTGACGCGGCTGGCCGCCGTGCGGCCTGGCACGCGCTGGAAGTCAGTCTCGAAGCGCTGTCCGATCGCAAAGCCGTCAAATTCCTGTTTCTTCCGGCCGAGCACGATCCCGACAGTTATGTCCGCGACCTCGGCCGTGCGGCGTTCAACACAGCGCTGGCAGAGGCGCAAACATTGTCCGCTTTTCTGCTCGCGCAGTTGAAAGCACGCAGCGATATGACGACGCTCGAAGGACGTTCGCGCGTTATTGCCGACGCCAAACCATTGCTCAAGCGCGTAGCGGCCCCGGTGTTGCAATCCCAACTGGTCAAGACGTTGGCGGAAGAAGTGGGCATGGCGCCGGGTGAAGTGGGGCGATTGACCGACATTCGCCTGTCCGGCGCATCTTTTGCGCCCTCGCGTCCGCAGCGAGCGCAGCCGCGCACCGTTCCCGATACGCGTCTGGAACGTGAATTGTTGCGCTGTATCGAAATGCAACCGGAACTCGCGCAGCGGGTCGCTTTCGAATGGATAGATTTGCAGTCCGCCGAAGGACGTGCGCTGGCTGCCCTCGTTGAAGCGTTGCAGGATGCGGGCGCGGTGTTGAATTCCGCTGCGCTCATCGAACATTTCCGCGGTACCGAACACAGTGCCTGGCTGGATTCAGCGCGTAGCGACAATCTGGATCGAAGTCTGGGCGTGGACGACATTGCCGTCGTTTTTGACCATACCGTGGCAAAAATGAAGCAACGCATGCAGCGCGCCCGAGCGCGCGAATTAGGCGCGAAAATCAAATCCGGCGCCGCGACCGAACAAGAGAAGCGCGAATTCGTTGATCTGAGTAAGCGGCAGATGGGTGCCGATGCCCTTGCGTCTCGGGCAGAGGACCCCATCTGATGTGCTATCATTTCAAACTTTTTTGCGCCCCTTCCGTTATTCCAAGCGCCTGATTCCGGGGACCATTCGATGGCAAGAGAGAAAAGCAAGGCAAAACCGATCGCTAAGAGCAAGGCCAAGGCCAAGCCGGTAGCAAAAGCACGCCCTGTGGCGAAGGCTAAAGCCGTGCCGGCCAAGTCGGCCGCGAGGGTCGTCGCCAAATCAAAAGCGGTTGCTAAAACCAAGGCGGTCGCCAAGGCGAAAGCGGTTGCGTCACGCGCGAAACCGGTAGCCAAAGCCAAGACGCCGACCAAGGCCGCATCCCCTGCCAAGACGAAGGCGGTCAAGAAGGTCGTCGCCAAGGCGGTCAAGAAAGTCGTTGTTCCGACGAAGACTGTCGCGCCCAAGAAGGCGGCACCGGTACCGTCAAAGCGCGCGGTCGCGCAGACCAAGCCCGCGGCCAAAGCGCGTAGCCAAGAAAAGGTCACCAAGATTCCGGCCGCGGCGGCGAAGAAAAACGAGAGCGTAAACGAGGTGCATCCGGCACCTGCGGTACCGGCCAAGCCTTTGAAGGTAAACAAGGCCAAGGCGCGGGAAGCAGAACGTGCCTTGATAGCGCGTGCCGATCAGAAGCCGGAGGATGCCGAACTGCGTCGTACGCGCCTGAAAATTCTGATCAAGCTCGGCAAGGAGCGCAGCTACCTGACCTATGCGGAGATCAACGATCACCTGCCGGAAGTTGTCGATGCCGAGCAGATCGAATCGATGATCTCGACTTTCAACGACATGGGCATCCAGGTGTACGACGAGGCACCGGACAGCGAGACGCTGCTCATGGCCGAAGGCACGCCGACCGCCGCGCGTGACGAAGACGCAGAAGAAGAAGCGGAAGCGGCGCTGGCGACGGTCGACCCCGAATTCGGTAGGACCACCGACCCGGTGCGTATGTACATGCGCGAAATGGGCACGGTCGAGTTGTTGACGCGCGAGGGCGAAATCGAGATCGCCAAGCGCATCGAAGACGGCTTGCGTCACATGATTCAGGCGATCGCCGCCTGCCCGACCACCATCGATGAAATTCTCGCGCTGGCCGATAAGGTCAAGCACGAAGAGATGCGTATCGAGGAACTTGTCGATGGCCTGATCGACCCGAACGCCGAAGAAGAAGTGCCGCAGCCGGCAGTCGTGGCCGCGCCTGCGCCCGCCGCGTCATCGGATGAAGAGTCCGATGAGGAAAGTGACGAGGATGCCGAGGACGACGGCGCCGCCGCCCTCGCGGCGAACCTGTTGCAGCTTAAGGAAGATTCGCTGGAAATATTCCAGCGCATCCACAAGCTGAACGACAAGATGAAAGCCGCGCTCGCCAAGCACGGCCATCGGGCAAAGGAATACACCAAGATCCGCGACCAGATCGGCGAAGAACTGCTCAACATCCGCTTTACCGCGCGCATGATCGAGCGACTGTCCGACAGCGTGCGGAGCATGGTCGATCAGGTGCGTCGCCACGAACGCGAGATTCAGCATCTCACGGTGATCAAGGGCGGCATGCCGCGCCCGCATTTCATCAAGCTTTTTCCGAGCAATGAAACCAGCTCGCGCTGGGTCAAGGCGGAGATCGCCGCGGGTCACTCCTATTCGCACACGCTCGCGAGGGTCGAGCCGAACATTCTGGAGCAGCAGCAGAAGCTGCTCGACATCCAGGCGAAGATCGGCATTCCGCTGAAGGATCTGAAGGACATCAACAAGCAGATGTCGACGGGCGAAGCGAAGGCGCGGCGCGCCAAGCGCGAAATGACCGAGGCCAACCTGCGTCTGGTGATTTCGATCGCGAAGAAATACACCAACCGCGGCCTGCAGTTCCTCGATCTGATTCAGGAAGGCAACATCGGCCTGATGAAGGCGGTGGACAAGTTCGAATACCGTCGCGGCTACAAATTCTCGACCTACGCGACGTGGTGGATTCGTCAGGCGATCACGCGTTCGATCGCCGATCAGGCGCGCACCATCCGTATTCCGGTGCACATGATCGAGACGATCAACAAGATGAATCGCATCTCGCGCCAGATTCTGCAGGAAACCGGTTCGGAACCCGATCCGGCGACCCTTGCGGAAAAGATGGAAATGCCCGAGGACAAGATTCGCAAGATCATGAAGATCTCCAAGGAGCCGATCTCCATGGAGACGCCGATCGGCGACGACGACGATTCGCACCTGGGCGATTTCATCGAGGACACGACCACGCTGGCGCCGAACGATGCTGCGCTGTACGCCAGCCTGCGTGAAGTGACCAAGGACATCCTCGACTCGCTCACGCCGCGCGAAGCGAAAGTGCTGCGCATGCGTTTCGGCATCGAGATGAATACCGACCACACACTGGAAGAAGTCGGCAAGCAGTTCGACGTCACGCGCGAGCGCATTCGCCAGATCGAAGCGAAGGCGCTGCGCAAGCTGCGTCATCCGTCGCGCTCCGAGCGGCTGAAGAGCTTCCTGGATAATAATTAAGCGATACCCGCCAAAAAACAAAACGCCCGTCAGGGCGTTTTGTTTTTTATGGGGACGGCCGCGTTAGAATCGCCTCCTCGTGGGCCTATAGCTCAGTTGGTTAGAGCAGGGGACTCATAATCCCTTGGTCCCTGGTTCGAGTCCAGGTGGGCCCACCATATCCCTTTCTCGGCGTTCGCCGGGCGCCTCCCATTTCTCACGCATGGTCTGCTGTGTGTAACGCGCCGCGCCATTTGGCACTGTTTGCTGCGTTGATCCGCACCCCGTATAAACCGCCATGTCCACTATAGTGTCCGACGACGATTCAGCGCCTATAATTCGGCATGGCGTGCGCATGAAACCATAGGGAGCACCATGCATTCCAATGTCGGCAGCCGGCTGCTGGAACTGCGTAAAGAGAGAAAGCTCAATCTCCGCGATGTATCCGAACTGAGCGGCGTCAGCCGATCCATGCTGTCCAAGATCGAGACCGGGCGCTCCTCACCCACGGCCACCACACTGGGCAAGATCTGCGAAGGTTTGGGTATTTCAATTTCGCAATTGGTGGGTGGCGTCGCCCCGAGCAATGTGATCGTCATGCGGCAGAGCGAGCACCCCGTATTCCGTGTGCCCAAGTCCGGGTTCGAGCGCTGGTCGCTGTCGCCGATCAGTGAAGCCCGCACCGTCGATGTCGCCCTGAATATCCTTCCTCCGGGGCGGAGCTCGGGATATTTCCCTCCCCATCAGGAAGGGGTCGAGGAAACGCTGTACGTGATCTCCGGAAAAATCACCCTCTGGCACGGCGAATCCACCTACGATCTGAACGAAGGTGATTCCGTCTACTACCGGGCACATGTCCCCCATCGTTTCGACAATGCCTCGCCTACACAAAAGGCCAGTTTCTTCGTCGTCGTCAATAACAACGGCGCCGGCAGCGGCTTCCAGATCTAGCCTGCTTCCTATCTGTAGACCATATCCCTGAGCGTGAGGGATAGCGACGGGAAATGCGCAATCACTACCAGGCATAGCACCACGACCAGCACGAATTGCACCAGGTTCGGGACAATCCGGTCCAGGGGAATACCGGCGACCGAGCAGGCAGCAAAAAGATTCACGCCAAAAGGAGGCGTGATCATACCCAGCGCCAGATTGACCACCATGATGGTTCCGAAATGGATCGGATCCACCCCGAAATGCATGGCCACCGGGGTCAGGATCGGAGCCAGCACGATCACGGCTGCACTGGTCTCGATGAACATGCCGATGACGAACAGGGCAAGATTGGTGATGATCAGGAACATCGCAGCCGAGTCCATATTGGCCTCGATCCAGTAGCCAATGGCGGCCGGGATGCCGGCACGAGTGATCAGAAAGGCAAACAGACCGGCATTGGCGATGATGAACATGATCACCGTGCTGGAAATGACCGACTTGCGCAGGACCACGGCAAGTTCGCGGAAGCCGATCTTCCGATAGATCAGGCCCCCCACCCCCAGCGCGTAGAACACTGCCACGGCCGCTGCTTCAGTGGGTGTGAAGACACCACCATAAATCCCGCCCAGGATGATCACCGGCATCAGCAAGGCCCAGCCTGCCTGCCATGTGGCCCGCAAAATACCGCGGCGACCTTCGCCATCATGCTTGCCCAGCCCCTTGATCTTGCAATACACGTACACATAGGTCATCAGGGCGCACGCGATGAAGATACCTGGCCCGATACCGGCAATGAAGAGTTCTCCGATGGACACCTCCGCGCTCACCCCGAAGAGAATCATGGGAATCGATGGAGGCACGATCACACCGAGTTCGGCACTGGTGGCCTGCAAGGCAGTTGCATAAGGGGTCGGGTAGCCATTCTTGATCAGCGCCGGAATGAGAATCGAACCGATGGCAAAAGTTGTAGCGATGGAAGAACCCGAAACGGCGGCAAAGATCATGCAGGTGAGCACACAGGTCATGGGCAACCCACCCTGGATATTGCCTACCAGACTTTTGGCAAAGTTGACCAGGCGCTCGGAAATTCCGCCGGCTTCCATCAGGTTCCCGGCGAGAATGAAGAAAGGAATTGCAGCCAGCGGAAACTTGTTGATGGCTGCATACATTTCCTTGACGACCAGCAGCATGTTGATGCCAGCCACCTGAATGCCCAGCACGGCGCTCAGCCCAATCGCTACCGCAATGGGGACACACAGGGCAAAGCCGATGGCCATGGCGATCAGCATGCTTGCGGTCATTGTCTGCCCTCGTCGGGCCTGGATCGGCATCTGCTCATGTTGCTGTTTCCAGTTCCTGATGCTTGGGGTCGAGCATCTGGCCAATAAGGGCAAAGATGCAGAACACCCCGCCGATCGGCATGGCGATATAGCCCCAGATCATTGAGATCGACTCGAGCCCGGCCATGGACTGGACCCGGCTGCGCA
>JAKFDA010000047.1:0-3246 GCA_036676355.1 Nitrosomonadales bacterium
CACCCTTGCCGGTATTGCAACGTTGGACGACGCGCTCGAAATCGTCGCCGAACAACTCAACGATCTCGCCGCCGTCGTCTCGCGCGAGCGTTCGCGCGAAGAGAAAATCAGACGCTGACGTGCATACGCTTTGGAAAGGAGCTGCCGGATTGGATTATTTGCGTCCTCTTGCGGCACTGAAGGGCGGTGGGGGTCGCGATCCGCGATGGTGAAGACCATCACGGCATGAACTTGCCGACGTTGAAATTCTGCTGACGGAGGTTGCTCACGGCGCACTGCCTCAGGGTGTGCACGACCTGGCATTCATACTGAATGACGCCGCGCTTGGCCGACGCACACGCCATGAAAAGACGTATGTTCGAACCTGCCGAACCGCGAGAGCGCACCGAGCAACTGATGCATTCTCCCCGGTCCGGGCCTGACGGTTATGACGACGTTCCAATTCATCGATGCACCGTCCGGAAGATACGTGCGAGAGGAAATCGAGACCTGAGCCCGTCTCGCTACCGCGCCTGGTCTTCCTCGAATCGCTCGCGATCGATGACCTTGCCCAGCGCCGCGAGTTGACCCGCCGTCAGCTTCAGCAAATCGTCGAACGTCACAATGCCAACCGGTGTGCCGTACTCATTGACCACCGGTATTCGACGCACGCCATTGAATACCATCAGCTCGAGGGTGTCGTTCACGTCGTCGCCATCGGCCGCGGTGATGAGTGGCGAACGGATCAGCTCGCCTGCCGTGATGCGCGTGGCATCGGCATCCTCCGCCATCACTTGTACCACCAGGTCGCGATCGGTGACGATGCCGGCCGCGACGTGTTCGCCGTTGGATCGATCCACGACGACCACTGCGCCGATATGCGAGGTGCGCATCAACTGCGCAATCTCCAGAGCGCTTGTGTCCGTTGCGCATTGGATGACCGGTCGTGTGCAGACGTCGCTCACTCTCATGATGTGCTCCTTGAGTAAACTGGTTTGCTCGCGCTGTCCGGACGACAGGTTCTAACGCTGAAGCAGCCCGTCTGGATTTTCAACATACGTCTCGGTTGATCGACTCAATCGCCGCGCTCGACATCTTCGTTTTCCGGCCTGCCGCCCTCATGACGTTGATCAGGGAAAAGAACCTCTTCTGAAGGCGCCTCCACGATATGCTGCTGCGCGTCGGCGGGTCCGCTGTCGCGCTGGTCGAGCAGAGCTTGGGCCGCTGCAGCCCCATCTCCGATCGCTTCCGTCGCGGGATCGGTCGAGCGCTTCGCTCGGGCGCCGCGCCGGACGGCAATGGGCCTGGCGTTAGCCTTTTTGGATTTAGAGGGCTTTCGCATCGCCTGGACGCTTCAGAATTCCGGCGCCGGATGGGCGGGCGGGTTACGTTTAGCGACGAGACAATCCGTCGTGAGGATCAACCCCGCGATCGACGTTGCATTTTGCAGTGCCGTGCGGGTCACCTTGCATGGGTCCAGCACGCCCATCTGCACCATATCGCCATATTCACCGCTCGCGACGTTATAGCCATAATTGGCTTCACCTGCCGCAACACGATTGATAACCACGGACGCTTCGATCCCGGCGTTCTCCACCAGTTGCCGCAGCGGTTCTTCGACGGCTTTGATGAGAATTTGCATGCCGCAACGCTCGTCCTCATTGGCGGCTTTCAAATCCTTTATGGCATCGCGGGCGCGAAGCAGCGCGACGCCGCCTCCGGGGAGAATGCCTTCAGCGATGGCCGCACGCGTGGCATGCAGGGAATCCTCCATGCGCGACTTGCTTTCCTTCATTGCCGTCTCCGTGGCGCCGCCGACCTTGAGCACTGCGACGCCTCCGCTCAGCTTCGCCGTGCGCTCGCGCAGCTTGTCCTTGTCGTAATCGCTTTGGGCGTGCTCCAGTTCGGATTTGATCTGTGCAATTCGACCGGCGATCTTTGCAGGGTCGCCGGCTCCATCAATGATGGTGCATGCTTCCTTGTCGATTTCGACGCGTTTGGCTCGGCCCAGCATTTCGAGATCGGCCTTCTCCAGGGACAGGCCGGCCGCTTCGGCAATGACTTGCCCACCGGTGAGCACGGCAATGTCCTCGAGCATGGCTTTGCGCCGGTCGCCGAATCCGGGCGCTTTGACGGCGCAGGCTTTCAGCAGTCCGCGCATGCTGTTCACCACCAGCGTTGCAAGCGCTTCGCCTTCGACTTCTTCGGCAATAACAAGCACCGGCTTGGCCGCCTGCACGATTTTCTCGAGCAGGGGAACGATTTCGACGATCGAGGAGATCTTGCGGTCGGCGATAACAATCAGAACGTCCTCCAGAACCACTCGCTGTCGATCCGGCACGTTGACAAAGTAGGGCGACAAATAGCCACGGTCGAACTGCATGCCTTCGACGACTTCCAGTTCGTTGGCGAAGCCGGATGCTTCCTCAACCGTGATGACGCCTTCTTTGCCGACTTTTTCCATGGCGTCGGCCACCAGATCGCCAAGCACGGGATCATTGTTCGCCGATATGGCCGCGACTTGCGCGATCTCCAGGCGGGTGAGGCAAGGCTTGGCGAGATTCTGAAGCGCTTCCGAGACGGCGATGGCGGCCTTGTCGATACCGCGCTTCAAGTCCATCGGGTTGATCCCGGCGATTACATACTTCATGCCTTCCCGGACGATCGCGGCGGCAAGCAGCGTCGCCGTCGTGGTGCCGTCTCCCGCGACTTCCGAGGTCTTTGATGCGACCTCGCGAACCATCTGCACGCCGATATTTTCGAAAGGATCGGCGACCTCGATCTCGCGCGCGACGATCACCCCGGAGTTGATGATGATCGGCGGACCGTAGTCGCGTTCCAGCACCACCGTCCGGGCGCGCGGCCCGAGCGTCCCCTTCACAGCCTGCGCAAGCGTGCTGATCCCCTGGAGAATCTTGGCACGCGCTTCGTCGCCGAACAGAATCTGTTTCGCAGCCATCGGATGCTCCATGCTGGAGTGGTGCGGCTACAGCGCTGATTGCATGACCACAACCGAGCCCGGCACAGCGCAATTACAACATAGCGCATGAATGACTCGATCGCTTGACCGCCATCAACCGAAGGCGGGTGAGCGCGATCGCCGCCGGCGTTCGCAGCGGCGTAAACCGGCAGGCGCTTATCGGCTGCGACAGTCCATGCAGACACCGGGACGGTGAGCCTGACTTGCGATGCAACGGGCGTTTAATGACAACTCGCGGCCGGCTGCTTCCAGCGCCCGCTTCGCTCTTCCTGTCGGTCGGCGTCGTG
>JAKFDA010000048.1:0-5436 GCA_036676355.1 Nitrosomonadales bacterium
CGCGAAACCGTCCTGGCGCAAATCGGTCACGCCGAACTTGGAGGCGACCTGTGTCGTGCCGCTCAGATCGAAACGGGCCAACGTGTAATTGGCAGTCACGACGTTGGCCAATGGCAGCGGCGGATTGGAAGCCGAAATGCGGCCGCTGGTGAACGTCAGTGTGGTGAGCGGTTCAATTGGGGCAGTGCTACTGAAATCGCCATCACTGACATCACCACCGATCTGCTTGTTGTCATTGCTGGCATAGACGTCCCACGTATTGTTTGCCGTCTTGACGTAGTACAACGCGAGTGTATGCGGCACGCCGATGTCGTCGTAAGCGGTCATCGATGTGGTCGAGCTGTAGGTCGATGGGTCGGCCGGATCGAAGGGCA
The DNA here is from genome assembly GCA_036676355.1 of Nitrosomonadales bacterium. Taxonomy (GTDB): domain Bacteria; phylum Pseudomonadota; class Gammaproteobacteria; order Burkholderiales; family SG8-39; genus ZC4RG42. The sequence continues at coordinate 375 of JAKFDA010000048.1, forward strand.
CCGCGATCACGGGCAATTCGGCGTTCAGGTTCGCGACAATCGTTGCCTCGGTCGTCGCCTGCGGGAAGCCGCCGTTGTTGGAAGTGATCTGCAGGTTGGTCACCACCCCACCGGGCACGCCGTTGGTCGCCTGATATCCGGTCAGATTGGCGCCGCTCGCATTGACGATGAAGCCGTCCTTGTCGAGATGGAACTGGCCGTTGCGCGAGTAGGTAATCGTGCCGCCCATCGATAGGCGGAAAAACCCGGCGCCGTTGATGGCCATGTCGAGCGGATTCGAACTGCCGGCGATATTGCCCTGGCTGAAATTCTGCGCCACGTCCGCAACGGCGACGCCGATTCCGATGCCGTTAGCGCCCGCACCGGCAAGCGAGTTGGCGTACACGTCGGCGAATTGCGCGGTCGACCCCTTGAAGCCGACCGTGTTCGAGTTGGCGACGTTGTTGCCGATCGCGTCGAGGTTTTTCGATGCGGCGTTGAGCCCCGAAAGTCCTTGCTGAAAACTCATGTTCGTTCTCCGTTGGGAAGGTGCGCACGACAACCAAGGATGGTCGCGAGTGCGCGTAGCCGTACGAGCGAGGGCAAACTCACCATTTGTCTAACCGCACTGAACTCGGGATAGCGGTGGATGAACAAGGTCAGCCGGATCCCCATTGAATGCCTCAAGTCATAGAAACTGCCTGATCTCGGATAGCCTGGTCGGCGACATGCCGCCGATGTTGAAAGTCAGTTCGTCCTGATTGGGCAATACGCCATCGACGCGGCCGATCGACAACGGCGTCGCCTCGATGGTGTCGTTGCCGGCGCGCGCCTCGATTTCGAAACGATAATTGCCGTTGACGGCGGTCTCGCCCGAATCGGTCACGCCATCCCAGACGAAGGTATGAATGCCCGCATGCTGCGCACCCAGGTCGGCTTCATGCAGCACGTTGCCGATGCCGTCGTAGATTTTCACTTTGAGCGCATCGACGTCCGCCGGCAGTTCGAAGCCGGCCGCGGCCTGGCCTTCGTACAACGTGATCTTTTCGCCGCCCACCAGGGCGAGCTTGCCCACCGCGCCGATACCGGCGAGCGCTTCGCTGTTCTGCACGCGCCCCATCAACATGCCGACCGTCTGGTTGAGCTGTTCGATGCCCTTCACCGTGTTGAGTTGCGCGAGCTGCGATGTGACCTGCGCGTTGTCGAGCGGATTGAGCGGATCCTGATTCTGCATCTGCGAAATCAGCAGGGTCATGAACCGGTCCTGAATATCGTCTTCCGGTTTTTTCGTGGATGTCGGATTCTGGTATTGCGCGAGGATGTTGCCGGTATCGGCTGCGCTTACGGTGCTCATGCCGGATCTCCTCAGGAACCGAGCGACAGCGTCTTGAGCAGCAGGCTCTTGGCCGTGTTCATGACTTCGACGTTGGTCTGATAGGAACGCGATGCGGAAATCATGTTGACCATTTCCTCGACCACGTTCACGTTCGGCATTTCCACATAGCCGTCTTCGGCGGCCATCGGATGCTCGGGGTTGTAAACCTTGCGCATCGGGCTCTGGTCTTCGACGATGCCGGCGACCTGCACACCGGCGGTCGTCGCACCTTGCGCGCCCTGCATGCCGTTCTGCTCGCCCACGGGCAGCGTCTGGAAGATGACCTGGCGCGCGCGATAGGCCTTGCCGTCGGGACCGGCCACGCTTTCGGCGTTGGCCAGGTTGCTGGCGACGACGTTGAGGCGCTGGCTCTGCGCGGATATCGCGGAACCTGAAATCTCGAAAACTTTGTCAAGCGACATGCGTAGTCCTTCCTTTAGATAGCTTCGATCGGGCTTTTTCGACTAAGCACATACGATTCCAAAGCGTCAGCCTTGATCGAATTTGTCCTCGCTCGTACAGCTGCGCGCACTCGCGACCATATTCGCCACTCAATCGCATCTTGCTAGCCCTGTATGGCCGACAGCATGGTTTTGATCTGGCCGTTGAGAAAGCGCAGCGAAGCTTCATAGCGCACGGCGTTGTCGGCGAAGTTGGCCTGCTCGACGTTGGTGTCGACCGTGTTGCCGTCGACGCGTGCCTGCGTCGGCGTGCGATACAGCAACTGCACGGTGGAAAGCGTCGATCCCTGCGCGTTCATGTGGCCGCCGCTGGTCTGCACGAGTGCCGGCGCACTGCCCTGCGCGCTCGGCATACCCACGGCCTGACGCAACGCATCGGAGAATTTGAAATCCATCGCCTTGTAGTTCGGCGTATCGCCATTGGCGAGATTGGAGGCGATGACCTCCTGCCGCTGCGCGCGCAGCTTGAGCGCCTCGCTTTGCAACTGCAGCAAATTGTCCAGCTGGCCGATCATGAATGCCTCCGACAGTCCGGTCCGGTGATGGCGCAATTATGGGAAAACCGTCCAGCGGCGATCCGCGAAGAAGGCAGGTTTTTGCGCGGCTTTTCGGCGCCTGACCTGGGCGGCGCGCGATTAATCTCGCAGCACTGTAAAAGTCTGGATTTCCGATCCCGCCGCTGAAGCGGCTGTCGGGAATGACGGTAGTGACGTCATCCCCGCCCCCGACTAAAGCATTCCAGGGCAGGCTACAGCGGGGATCCAGTTCGAGCCTCTTTATTGAATGAAAGCCGGAAGAGACGCAATGAAGACGTCACTCGCTAAATTGCTGCTCGGCCTCGCGCTCGGCGCGGTCGCGTTGCTCTCACACGCGCAACCCATCGACGAACAGCCGCTGCGTGTCTATCTGCAAAACGAATTGGGCGGCGCGGCCGGTCGCGCCGACCTCACTATCGGCGACGTCGATTCCCGCCTGCATCTGGCACCTTGCGCCCGGATCCAACCCTTTCTGCCGGCCGGTGCGCGACTATGGGGTCGCGGCATGGTCGGTGTGCGCTGTGTGGAAGGCGCCAACTGGAGCACTTACATCCCGATTCATGTCCGCATTTATGGACCGGCCGTGGTGGCCGCGCGCGGCTTGAGCGCGGGTCAGGCGCTGAGTCCGGCCGATGTGCGCATCGAGGAAATCGAACTGACCCGCGAGCCGCCCGGCGTGCTGAACGACCCGGCCCAGGTCGAGAACAAATTGCTGCTGCGCACGTTGACCATGGGCCAGCCGATCCGCGGCGATCAACTCCGCGCCCGGCCGGTGGTCGCCTCGGGCGAACAGGTGAAATTGACCTATAGCGGCAGCGGCTTCATGGTCTCCGCGGAGGCGCGCGCGCTCGCGCCGGCGGTGGACGGACAGCACGTGCGCGTGCAACTCCAGTCCGGCAAAATCCTCACCGGTACCGCCCGGGCCGGCGGGGTCGTGGAAATCCGGTCGTAATGCCGCTAAAGAATCCACGGACCCGGCCGATAATGCGTTCATGCACCGTCATAAACGGCCACATCGGCCGACAAGGCGGATGAGGCAGGAGATGTCATGAAGATCAACGGCAACAGCGATCCGCTCCGCGTAGACCGGCCGGGCACGCCCGCCGCAGGCGGCGCGAAGCAGGCCGATAAGGCGGGAGCCGGTCCGGCGACGGACCAGGTTCAGCTGTCCGGGCTGTCCGGGCAATTGACGAAACTGGCGAACGAACAATCGACCGCGGTGTACGACCAGGGACGCGTGGATTCGATCAAGGACGCCATCCGACGCGGCGATTTCCGCGTCGACAGCGATGTGGTCGCTGACCGCCTGCTGCAAAGCGTGCAGGACCTGGTCGCCAAACAGGCGTAGCCGAACCAGCGTTTCCATCCAAGTGGGAAAAACCCCGTGACCGAGCAGACCCCCTACCAAGTTCTGACCGAAGTCCTCGAACACGAGTCGCTTCATCTTGCTCAACTGATCGATCTGCTCAAGGAAGAGCGGGCGGACCTGGTCGCCACCAGCAGCGACCGCATCAACCACATCGCGGCGGAAAAACTCAACCGCATCCAGGCGCTCGACACCTACGCCGCACGGCGCAGCACCCTGCTCGCGCAACTCGGCTTCGCGCAGTCGGCCGACGGCATGGCGAGCGCGGTCGCCGCAAGCGGCGAACTCGGCGTGCGCATGCAGACGCTATGGTCGAAGGTGACCGATCGCGCCGTGATTGCGCGTGACTTGAACGACCTCAACGGCAATCTCATCCGCGCGCGGCTGTCGTCGGTACAGGGCCGTCTCGCCCAACTGCAGCGTTCGGCCAGCGGCGCCGATGCGCTCTATGGCGCGGACGGCATGTCGCACACCGGCACCATCTCGCGCCCGCTCGGTAACGTATAAGCGCTCCCCTCACAAAAAAAGGGCCCTTACGGACCCTTTTTCGTTCGCCCGATTCAGGGCGCCATCTGCGGCAACTGGTTGAGATCATTCCAGTAGCGCCCCACATCCGAAACGGTGCGCATGTACTGATCGAAGCCGACCGGCTTGACGATATAGCTGTTGACGCCCAGATCGTAGCTCGTCACCACATCGCGTTCCTCCTTGGAGGACGTCAGGATGACAACCGGAATGGTGCGGGTGCGCTGATCGCCCTTTACCCGACGCAGCACTTCGAGGCCATCGATTTTCGGCAGTTTGAGATCGAGCAGGATGAACCGTGGCAGCCTGCTGTCGGCGTCGTTGAAGAGAAAATCGATCGCCTTCGCGCCATCATCGACATGCAACAGTCGATCGGCCGCATTGGTTTTGCGCAAAGCGCGCAACGTCAATTCCGCATCGTCCGGATTGTCTTCAACCAGAAGGACGTCTACATCGTCCATTCTCAATGGCTCCTCTCATCCGTTCCGCGGCATTCGGAACGGCTTGCCTCCGCGCCCGCGCAATTCTTACGGACACGCATTTCGAATTTAAAAAATGGTAGCCGGTTTCGCTCGCTGCCGCCACGGCTCGCGCCGGCGTTCTGGCAATTTGCCGCGTGCGCACCCTTAAATACACCACTGTAAAGAATCACAGCCTTGATTACCCGTCCTGGGCGGCAATCGGCGGATCATCCGCGTGCTCGAGCGCCGGGGGAATAAGAAATCCCACCCCCTCAAGCAAGGTGCAGGCCCATGCATGCGAAGGGGAACGCGCCGACGCAGGGAGCGAGCGCCCTGCGCGCAGCGGCGGGAATGTGTCA
>JAKFDA010000049.1:0-18537 GCA_036676355.1 Nitrosomonadales bacterium
TCGCCTTCGAGTACCCAGCGTTTCGCGTCGTCCGACAGATCGCGATACGGCATGTCGAGCGGAATGCCGCGCCGCTTGGCGTACTTCTCCAGATCGCTCTGGCATTCCTTGAAGCTGGCCGTCTGCCACGGCTTGATCGCGCCTTCGCGCAGGGTTTTCGATTCGTCCGGAATGACCAAGCCGAAGTCGATGCCGATCACGCGGCCGAAACCGCGGCAGGTCTCGCAGGCGCCGACCGGCGAATTGAAGGAAAAGTGCGAGGGCGTCGGATCGGCGTACTGGATATTGCAGTGTGCGCAATGCAGTCCCGCGCTGAAACGCCATGGCGCGCGTGCATTGCCTTCGTCGTCGAGCGGATAGACGTTGACGCGGCCCTGTCCGACGCGCAGCGCCGCTTCCAGCGCCTCGATCACGCGTGCGCGTTCGGCGTTGCCCATGCGCAGGCGGTCCTGCACCACCTCGAAGCAAAGCGAAGTGCGCGAATGAATGCGCGTGTAACCCTGGCTTTGCAGCAGGTCTTCGATTTCCTGCTCGCTGAAATTGGCCGGCACATCGACCGGAAAGGTGATCAGCACGCGCGGATCGCCGGCCTGCGCGCTCAGGCGCCGCAACGGTTCGTAAATGCTGTCCGGCGTGTCGCGACGCACCGGTCGTGCGCAGTTGCGGCAGTACAGTCGCGCCGTGCGCGCGAACAGCAGCTTCAGGTGATCGTTCAGCTCGGTCATCGTGCCGACGGTCGAACGCGAGGTGCGCACCGGATTGGTCTGGTCGATCGCGATGGCCGGCGGAATGCCTTCGATTGCATCGACCTGCGGCCGATCCTGCCGATCGAGAAACTGACGCGCATACGGCGAGAAGGTTTCGACGTAGCGGCGCTGGCCTTCGGCGTACAGCGTGTCGAATACCAGCGACGATTTGCCCGAACCCGATACGCCGGTGACGACGACGAGCTGGTTGGTCGGAATTTCGAGGCTGAGATTCTTTAAATTGTTCTGGCGCGCACCGCGAATGACGATGGCTTCTTGCTTGGGATCGGGCATGAGAGCGATGAAGTAGGCGACATGGTGCCGGAGGGCATCACGATTGAAAGCATTGCCACTATTGTATCGGCTCGCGGCCGCAAGCCTCAGAGTGCTGCCGCAGTAGTGCGGCCCACCAAAAGAAAACGGGGCGCATGCGCCCCGTTTTTTATACCTCGACTACGCTGCGGATTCAGTCGCCGCGCAGCGAACTCGGACGTCCACCGCGTTGACCGCCGGTACGATGTTCGTAACCGCTGCGCGCGTTGCCGCCGCTGCGATTGCCGAAACCCGGCTTGCCGAACGCAGGCTTGCCACCGGTGGAAGGACGGCCGCCTTGCGGCTTGCGCCCTTGCGGACGATGACCGGGACGTGCGCTTTCGTTGAACGCCGCGGTCGGTTCGAAGCCGACCACGATTTCGCGATCGAGCTTGCGATTGAGCAGACGCTCGACATCGCGCACGAGGTGCGTTTCTTCACGCGCCACCAGCGAGATCGCGATGCCATGGCTGCCGGCACGACCGGTACGGCCGATGCGGTGCACGTAATCTTCCGCAACGTTCGGCATTTCAAAGTTGACCACATGCGGCAGTTCCTGGATGTCCAGGCCGCGTGCGGCGATATCGGTTGCGACCAGCACGCGGACCGCGCCGCGCTTGAACTGCGCCAGCGCCTTGGTGCGTGCGCCTTGGGTCTTGTTGCCGTGAATGGCGGCGGATTCGATATTGCTGCGGCTCAACTGCTCGGCCAGGCGATCGGCGCCGTGCTTCGTGCGCATGAACACCAGCACCTGCTGCCAGTTGCCGTCGGAAACCAGATGGGTGAGCAGTTCGCGTTTGCGCGCCTGATCGACCGGGTGGATCAATTGCGTGACCAGCTCGGAATCGGCGTTGCGACGCGCGACTTCGACGATCGCGGGCGCGTTCATCAGCGAATCGGCCAGCCGGCGGATTTCATTCGAGAACGTCGCCGAGAACAGCACGTTCTGCTTGTCTTTGGCGAGCAGCGCCATGATGCGCTTGATGTCATGAATGAAGCCCATGTCGAGCATGCGATCGGCTTCGTCGAGCACGAATACTTCGACTTTCGACAGATCGATGGTGCGCTGCTGGACGTGATCGAGCAGGCGGCCGGGTGTGGCAACAACGATGTCCACACCGCGACGCAGCGCGTCGATCTGCGGACGCATGCCGACACCGCCGAAAATCATGGTCGACTTCAGCGGCATGTATTTGCTGTAGCCGCGCACGCTGTCGTGCACCTGTGCGGCGAGTTCGCGCGTCGGCGTGAGGATCAATGCACGTATCGCGCGACGGGCCGGGGAAGTACCGTTGTGCTTCTGCTGCGACAGACGCTGCAGTAGCGGCAGGGTAAACGCGGCGGTCTTGCCGGTACCTGTCTGGGCGCCGGCGAGTACGTCGCGCCCTTCCAGAATCAACGGAATGGCTTGCGCCTGCACGGGGGTGGGTTGCGTGTAGCCCTGTTCGGTAACTGCACGCAGGATTTCGGCTGAGAGGCCGAGGGTCGAAAACGACTGGGTCAAAACAAACTCCTGTAGCGCGATGCGCTGTAGCGGGAACCTACAAGGACAAAAGCGCGCCGCTGTCCCGGACGTAGAACGCCATGGAGACTGCAAGGAGGGCCTGCCGCCGTAATTCCCAATCGACCTGCTGCGACTCGAGGCCGACAGAACCGGTTCAGGCAGATAAAACTGTGTGGGGGTGAATCGAGGGAGTGTGAATCACAACCGCGAGGGGATTCGAATCGCAGACCGGATGAGGCGATCGAAGAATCCTTGGGTCGGCACTATACAGACTTTTTATGGGCTTGGACGGCTTTATTGCTGATTGGCGGCAAAAACATGCGGGCGTCATCTTGCGATCGTCGCGCGCCGTACGCGGTGCGAGTCGCAGGATGAGCCGGAGAGCTTATTTGCTTTCCGCCGTGTTCAACCAGGCGCGCAGCACTTCGGCCACACTCCATGCCTGCGCGATGCACCCGCGCGGAACGTAGGGATGCGTGGCGTCGAAGATCTCGCTGATGCTCCCTATGCCCGCGTCGCGCAGGTGTTCGGGAAAAGCTTGCAGCAGTTGTCGCGCGCGCGGTTCCTTGCCGTGCACTTTGATCCACGCGTCGATGAAATGGCCGATCAGCCAGGGCCACACCGTCCCCTGGTGATAGGCGGCGTCGCGTGCGCGCAGATCGCCTTCGTAAGTGCGTTTGTAATCGGCATGCTCGGGACTGAGCGTGCGCAAACCGTAAGGCGTCAGCAGGACGCGGTGCACCGTCTCGATGACGGCGTGCCAGTGCCGCTCGTCCAGAATGGGATGAGGCAGCGAAATACTGAACAATTGATTCGGCCGGCAACTCGGATCGTCGCGACCGTCTTCGCCGTCGACGACATCGTGCAGATGACCGAGGTCCGCATTCCAGTAGCGTGCGTTGAACGAGCGTCGCGCCTGTTCCGCGCGGGCGCGGTACGGTTGCGGATCGTGATTCAGCTGTTCGGCCCATTCGGCCATCAGGCATAACGCGTTGTGCCACAACGCCTGGATCTCGACCGGCTTGCCGCGTCGCGGCGTGACGACCCAGTCGCCGACTTTGGCATCCATCCATGTCAGTTGATAGCCGGGCGCGCCGGCGCGAATGAGTCCATCGTCCGCATCGACGCCGACGCCGTAGCGCGTGCCGCGCACGTGGTGATCGATGATCGACTCGAGCGTGGGCCACAACTCGTCGAGGATTTCCTCATCGCCGACGACGAGCCGATATCGATCGATGGCGTGAAAGAACCAGAACGTGGCGTCGACCGTGTGATAGAGCGCTTCGCGCTCGCCTTCGGGGAAGAGGTTGGGCAGCAGCCCGTCCTCGACGTAGTGCGCAAAGGTGCGCAGGATCGCGCCGGCTTCGCGATAGCGGCCGGTGCACAAGGCCAGCCCTTCGAAGCTGATCATGGTGTCGCGCCCCCAATCGCCGAACCAGTGATAGCCGGCGATTACGGTGCGGACTTCGCTGCCTTCCGCACGCGCGAGTACCGCTTCTTCCAGGCGGCTGCCGGGCAGAACGAGGAATTGGTCGGCAGCCATGACCAGCTGCGCGGGAAAATCCCTGCGCGCGGCAACCGGCGCGATGGACAGCAGACGTTCGATGCGATTGCGTTCCGCCTCGATGGCGCGCGCGCCGTCGATGTCCAGCGCCTCCCAGCCGTGCATGGTGGCGATGAACGTAACCGGTGCGTCGACACTCGCATCGACGGCGAAATACCCGGGACTGTATTGATTCTCGCTGTGGTCGTAGCCCCGGTCGCGCTCGTCGCGAAACAACACGTCGTTCTCTTCGACGCAATGCGCGACGAATGCGCCCTGCGAAGGTTCGATGCCGAAGCGCAATGCGAGCGAACTGTCCTGCATGCGAACCTCGTGGCGTCGTCCACTGATGGAAAGCGTGAACGGATACGCTTCACGCCGCTGCAGCACCGCATCCTGGCGGCGAAACGCCAGATAGGGCCGCAAATGCAGTCGCACCGGGTCACCGCTCAGCAGCCGGTATCGCACGCACACCGTGTTGCGCCCGTGCGTCATGACGATGGTTTTTTCGAGCACGCGCCCGGCGATTTCGAATCGCCAGGTCGGCATGAGCGCTTCCAGACGGAACGCGCGCAGATAGCGGTGCGTTTGCGTGCCGAGTCGTCCGTCGATGTACTCGGCGCCTCCCAGCTGCGCATGCTCGTCGCCGGCGACGATCTCTTCGTCTAGGCGCGAGATCATCACGTAGCGCCCTTTGGGATCGGTCAGGTTCGGGACGAACAGACCGTGATAGCGCCGTGTGGCCGGACCGAGCAGCGTGCCGGAAGCGAAGCTGCCGAGGCCGTTGGTCACCAGCCATTCGCGATCGCGCAAAAACGCGGGGTCGTCTCCCGCTCGCCATTCGAGTTGGATCGTATCTGTATTCATGTACTCAAAATTCAGGTTGTGATCGCAGCAGCGCCGCGCTTTCACCGGAGACGAGCCAACCGCTGTCGCCGTACGGGCTGACGGTGCCGAAGCCGCCGTAATGCGGTTCGTCGCTCGACCAGATCAATGTCCATTCGTGGTTGTAAGGCGGCGCGAGCAACGGCTCGGGCGCGGGGTGGATGTCCGCTTCCTCGCCGAAATTCACCACCAGCAGGCGATCGCCGTGGTCATCGTCGAACCAGCGCAGGACGAAGGCGCGATCCGACAGCACCGCGCCGTCGATGCGCGTCCAGTCCTGCTGCGAGATCACGGCGTCGTCGCGCCGGATGCGGAGCAGATCCTTATGCAGATCGTAGATATGCAGGTGCTTTTCGCGCTCTGTGAAATCGAGCTTGCAGCGATTGAAGGTCGCGTCGTCGGCGGGGTCGGGCACGCGCGCCTGCGCGCGCTCGGTCGCATAGGGTTTGAACTGCGCAACGAATTCGCGGCGCCCGGAATGCACCAGTCGCGCCAGTTCGGGTTCGTGATCGGCGAAGAAGGTGAACGGTTGCGTGGCGCCGTATTCCTGGCCCATGAACAGCATCGGCGTTTGCGGACCGAGCAACATCAGTGCGGTCATGGCGCGGCAGCGGCCCGGACTGGTCAACGCCCAGATGCGCTCCCCGTACAAAGTGTTGGCAACCTGATCGTGATTCTGAATGAAGCTGACGAACGCCCACGCCGGCAGCCCGGTTGTCGGCATGCCGCGCGGCTTACGTTGCCAGTGGTAGTACTGACCCTGGAACAGGAAACCGCGCTTGGTCGCGGAAACGAATTCCTGCGCGCGTCCGCGATAGTCGTGGAAGTAGCCTTCATGGCGCCCGGTCAGCGCAACGCGCGCCGAGTGATGGAAGTCATCGTTCCACATGCCGTCCAGCACGTAGCCGCCTTCCTCGATCGGCAACAACTGTCGCGCGGCTTGCGGTTCGTTCTCCGCAACCAGCACGATCCGGCGTGGATGCGCAGCCGCACGCGCGCGTTGCGACAGTTCGGCGAGCAGATGCGTTGCGCTCGCGTCGTGAATGCTTTGTGTCGCGTCGAGTCGCAGGCCGTCCAGATGGAACTCCCGAATCCAGTAGCACGCGTTGGCGATAAAAAATTCGCGCACCGGTCCGGCGTTCGAGCCGTCGAAGTTGAGGGCCTCGCCCCACTCGTTGGAATAACGGTCGGTGAAGTAGTCCTTGCTGTAGCAGGGGAGATAGTTGCCGTCCGGCCCGACGTGGTTGTAGACGACGTCGAGAATCACCGCCAGACCTTCACCATGTGCCGCATCGACGAAACGCTTGAACGCCTCGACATCACCGTAACCGTGATAGGGCGCGTAAAGGTCGACGCCGTCGTAACCCCAGTTGAATCGCCCTGGAAATTCCGCGACCGGCATCACTTCGATTAGCGTGACACCGAGCGTCTTCAGTTCATGCAACGCTCGCGCGGCGGCGTCGAACGTGCCCTCCGGCGTAAATGTGCCGACGTGCAATTCGTAGACGACCTGGCCCTTCAGTTCGATGCCCGGCCAGTTCGTGTCGGTCCATTGAAATGCGGCGGGATCGATGACCATCGAGGGACCGTGCACACCTTCCGGCTGATAACGTGAACACGGATCGGGATACGGCCCTTCGCCGTCAATCACATAGCGATAGAGGGCGCCGACCCCCGCGTGTTCGACGGTCGCGCTGAAATAGCCTTCGGCATCCTTGTGCAACGGGTAACGGCGGTCGGCGATTTCCACTTCGATCGCCTGCGCGGACGGCGCCCACACCACGAAACGAACACCCGCGCTGGTCGGGTGCGCGCCGCAGGTGTGTTCCTGGAAAACGCGATCCATCGCATTCGGCCGGTCATTGATCGACCACTCGGGGCGGGCAAGATTCGATCCCGCGATAAGGCGATCAACTCAGCGCGTGCGGCAAGGGAACGGAATGCAGGCCGGCGTCGCATAAGCGACGTAACAGTGGTGGCAGGACTTCGAGTACGACCGGAACGTTGTTCTGCGTGCGCGGGGGCTGGCCGTCATGCAGCACCAGGATGTCACCCGCGGCGAGATCGCGCGTCAGGCGTGCGAGCACTGTGGCGCCGTTTTTCGAGACGCCATCGAAACCGCGCCGGGTCCAGGAAACGAGTTGCAGGCCAAGCGCGTTGAGCGCCGGATCGAGCATCGGATTGCGCAGTCCGGCCGGGGCGCGGAAATAGCGCGGCGCTGCACCGCTCAGTGCGGTGAGTGTTTGCTGTGCAGTGCGGATTTCCTTCTCGATGCGCCCGACGCCGTAAAAACTGAACGCGGCCGGGTGGCAGTGACTGTGGTTTTCCACGCTGTGCCCGCGCAGGATGATTTCGCGCACGAGTTGCGGATATTGCGCTGCGCGCGTGCCGACGCAGAAGAAGCTCGCTTTCATGTCGCATGCGTCGAGCAGGTCGAGCACGGCTGGTGTGACTTCAGGGTCGGGGCCGTCGTCGAACGTCAGTGCGATCTCGCTACGCTGAGCCGCGGCCTGCGGCAGGCGCGTGATGTTGGCGCCGAGCAGCCGACTGCGCGGCCACAGGCCCGCTGCGGTAATGCCGGCGTGATTGGCGAGCAGTGCGCCGATCACCCAGGGCCACGTCGCCGGAGCGGCCACCAGCGCCGTCGCGCCGACGGCATGCAGCGCAGCGGATGCCTTGATGAAAGGAGGCGCCCGCCAGCGCGCCGCCTTGCTTATTTGTGCTTGCCCCACGAGTCACGCAGCGTCACGGCGCGATTGAACACCGGCTCGCCGGGTCGGGAATCCACCCGGTCCGCCACATAGTAGCCATGCCGCTCGAACTGAACGCGCTCTTCGGGCTGCGCATCCTTCAGTGCCGGTTCGAGATATGCGGTGACGAGTTTCTTCGCGTCCGGATTGATGTCCTGCAGGAAATCGCTGTCGCCCGCGCCCGGATGCGGCACGCGGAAGAGGCGATCGTACAGACGCACTTCGCTTGCATAGGCGTGTGCGGCCGAGACCCAGTGGATGTTGCCCTTCACCTTGTACTGATCCGCGCCCGGCGTGCCCGATTTGGAATCGGGCAGATACTCGCAACGCACCAGCGTGATGCGGCCGTCCGCATCCTTTTCAAAGCCCGTGCACTTGATGACGAAGCCGTAGCGCAGGCGCACCTGCGCGCCGGGCGCGAGACGGAAGTAGCCCTTGGTCGGGACTTCCATGAAGTCCTCGCGCTCGATCCACAGTTCGCGCGAGAACGGCACGGCCCGTTTGCCGAGTTCCGGCTTCTGCGGATGGTTGGGCGCGAAACATTCTTCGCTCTGCCCTTCAGGATAGTTCTCGATCACCAGCTTGAGCGGATCGAGTACGGCGGTGCGGCGCGGCGCCCGCTCGTTGAGATCTTCGCGCAGGCAATCTTCCAGCACCGACATGTCGATCCACGAATCGGATTTCGAGATGCCGATGCGATCGCAGAACAGCCGGATCGACTCGGGCGTGAAGCCGCGACGACGGAAACCGGCGATGGTCGCCATGCGCGGATCGTCCCAGCCGTCGACGTGCTTTTCCTGCACGAGCTGGATGAGCTTGCGCTTCGATAGCGCGACGTAGGTGAGATTGAGCCGGGCGAATTCGATCTGCTGCGGCAGCGGACGCGCGAGCCCACCGGCGTCGGCGATGCGTTCGAGCACCCATTCGTAGAACGGCCGCTGATCCTCGAACTCCAGCGTGCAGAGCGAGTGAGTGATGTTCTCCAGCGCGTCCTCGACCGGATGCGCATAGGTGTACATCGGATAGATGTGCCACTTGTCGCCGGTGCGGTGATGCGCGGCATGGCGGATGCGATAGATCGCCGGATCGCGCATGTTGATGTTGGGCGACGCCATGTCGACCTTCGCGCGCAGGATGTGTTCGCCTTCCTTGAACTCGCCGGCGCGCATGCGACGGAACAGATCGAGGTTTTCCGCCGCCGAGCGATTGCGATAGGGGCTGTCCCTGCCCGGCTCGGTCAGCGTGCCGCGGTAGGCGCGCATTTCATCGGCCGACAGGCTGTCCACATAAGCGTGGCCCGATTGAATCAGCGTTTCGGCGAACTCGTACATCCAGTCGAAATAATCCGAGGCGAAGTATTGATTCGCGCCCCAGTCGAAACCGAGCCAGCGCACCGCTTCGAGAATGGAATCGACGTACTCCTGTTCTTCTTTTTCGGGATTGGTGTCGTCGAAACGCATGTGGCACACGCCGTCGTAATCGTGTGCGAGGCTGAAGTTCAGGCAGATCGATTTGGCGTGGCCGATGTGCAGATAGCCGTTCGGCTCGGGCGGAAAACGCGTGCGGATTTTCGCGGGATCCGCAGGCGCATCGGCTTTTGCCGTGGCCGGGCCCGGCGCGCCGCGCCAGCGACGGCCGTCGAATTTGCCGCCGGCGAGATCGGCGTCGATGATGTTGCGGATGAAATTCGTGACATGGCCGGTGGCCGACGACGCTTCTGGCGTCGGGGCGCCCGCTGCACGGGACGACTGAGACATTATCGGATCGCAGGCGGAAGAAAGAATCGTATGGATTCTACATGAGCGCTTGCGTGCTCCGTGGTTACTCGAGCGGGAGTCCACAAGCAACCTTCTGCATTACAGCGGACGCGGAGAGCGCGAAAACAGAACCGGGTTTTCTCCGTGTGCTCTGTGATTCAAGGTCTTTTGCTTTTCAATCGTCGCAATGGATCCCCACGTGCGCGGGGATGACATATCTATCGTCATTCCGGCCAAGCGGCGCAGCCGCGCGAGCCGGAATCCACAATCAGCTTCTTGCAGCACAGCGAACGCTCGATTCCCGTTGTTTTATTTCGCCGCCGTACCGCGCCCCAGACTACCGACTTCCCACGCCGTAACGGCGGATGCCTCGTTGCCCCACGCATTGCGGACGTAGGAAACGACTGCCGCGATTTCCTCGTCGTTTAGCAGGGTGGCGAAGGGCGGCATGCCGTAGGGGCGGGGATTGCCCTCGGTTTCCGGCGTGAAGCCGCCGCTCAGCACCGCGCGGATGGTGTTCACCGGTACCGTGATGGTGACCGCGCGATTGCCGGCCAGCGCCGGATACATGTTCGTCACGCCTTCGCCTTGTTCGCCGTGACAATCGGCGCAGCGTTTGGCGTAGATCTCTTCGCCGCGCGCATACAGATTTCGGTCGACCGGCTGCACTTTTTTCGGCTCGTTGTTGTGCGTGGGCAGCGAGGCGAGGTAAGTCGCCATGGCGTGCAGGTCATCGTCGGAAAGATGTTGCGTGCCGCCGTACACTACTTCCGCCATCGGGCCCATGACCGACGCGCCCGGCGCGACGCCGTGCTTGAGCAGCGCGACTACGTTTTCCGTCTTCCATCCCGAGACACTCGCTTCGCTTTCGGCGTGCAGCGAAGGCGCGTACCAGCCTTCCATCGGCATCAGCCCGCCGTTCAGCGCATCGTCGGTTGCGCCCAGCGCATTGCGGCTGGCGTGGCAGGCGCTGCAATGGCCGAGGCCGCTCACCAGA
Source organism: Nitrosomonadales bacterium (assembly GCA_036676355.1). GTDB lineage: Bacteria > Pseudomonadota > Gammaproteobacteria > Burkholderiales > SG8-39 > ZC4RG42. Next base: position 10,495 of record JAKFDA010000049.1, read on the forward strand.
TAGGCGCCGCGATTCCATTCGCTCGATCGATCGGCCTGCGTTTCATGGACGCCCGGACGGAAAAACAGTGCGCGCCAGCCGGCCAGCACGAACTGGGTGTTGTACGGAAAGCGCAGATTGTGGTCGCGATTCGGTTGTTTCACCGCCGGCAGGCTGTGCAGGTAGGCGAACAGTGCGTCCGAATCCGCCCGCGTCACTTTGGTGTAGTTGGGATATGGAAACGCCGGGTAGAGGAAGCGGCCGTCTTTCGAGCGCCCGTTGTGCATCGCTCGCCACAGATCGTCGCTGGTCCACGTGCCGATGCCCGTTTCCGGATCGGGCGTCAGGTTGGACGAATACACCGTGCCGAACGGGGTCGCGATGCCGTAGCCGCCGGCATAGGCGGCGCCGCCGCGCGCGGTGTGACAGGCGGCGCAATTGCCGGCCCGGGCGAGATAAGCCCCTCGCGCAACGAGCGCGGCCGCATCGCCGGACGAGACGGTAGACGGATGTGCGTCTTCGTCACGGAAATTGAGCCAGATGAACAGCAGTATGGCGATACAGATCAGCACGCCGAACACGACCAGTGCGCGCTTCATTGCCGCGCTCCCTTGGCTGCATCGAGCACGCTGCCGCATTCCTTCGGTGGTTTATCACCGTGCGGCGCAGGCGCCGCGCCGGGCGGTATCGGTTGCGCGGACAGCCATGCCGACACGATGGAAATTTCCAAGGGGGTGAGCGTTTCGGCAATGTCGTGCATGCAGTCGGGCGCGGCTGCCTTGCGCGTGCCGGATTTCCATGCGCCGAGTTGCGCGCGGATGTAATCGGTCGGCAGGCCGAGCAAGCCCGGCACTGCGGGCTGTACGCCCATCAGCGCGTCGCCGTGACATGCCGCGCAGGCGGGCAAATCGCGCTGCTTATCGCCGGAAGTCACGAGTTCGCGCGCACGCTCGGCCGTCGATGTGGGTAGCGATGCGCGTTCCGGCGCAGCGTAGGGCGCTTTGAGTTCGCTGAAGTACTGCGCGATTTCCATCAGATAAGCGTCGGACAGTTGATCGAGCAGCCCGGTCATCAGCGGGTAATGGCGTCGTCCGTCGCGGAAATGACGCAGTTGGTTATAGAGGTACTCGCTCGGCTTGCCGGCGATGCGCGGATAGTAGGCATCGGGGCCCTTGCGTCCCTGATCGTCGTGACAGGCCGTGCAGGCGAGCATGCGCTGTTCCATTGAATCCTGCGGTGGTGCGGCCTGCGCAGGGATTGCCAGGATGACGAGGAGGAGTGCGACGGCGCTGCAGACGGCAGCGTGGAGGGTGCGTAAACGATAGACGTGCAGCGACATGATGAGAGCAAAAGAGGGGGCTTGCGCATGACGGCATGCGCAGGGAACGGTGCGCGGCGATCGCCGCGCCGGTCAGAGCACGATCGACACCACGGTGATCAGAGTGGCGACGAATATTGCTCCGCAGATCAGCCCGGTGATGATGACCTGTGCCGGGGTCAGGTGGGCGACATCCGCTTCGTGGCCGGCTCTTTTGCGTACGCCGAAAAAGCCCCACGCCACGGTCTTGAACGCGTGCAATACGCCGCCGCGCCGGGCCGGCGTGGTGGAATCGGAAGTGTGCTGCGTGGATTTCGGCATGAACAATCTCCGGGAAGTGTGCCAAGCATACGAAGGATGGCGCGCGAGCGGTAGCTACAGATCGCGCATCTGCCGACCATAACAGATGGCGGTTTATTGGATTTGCGCGAGAATCTGTATATGTCCAGCCCAGAAGCAGTCCCCGACCCGAACACGTTGTATGTGCGGCTGGCGAACGATGTCGCCGGGCTTATCGAAGCCGGCACGTTGAAGCCGGGCGAGAAACTGCCGTCGGTACGCGCCATGAGCGCCAGCCGCCATGTCAGTTTGTCCACGGTGTTGCAGGCCTATTATTTACTGGAAGGGCGCGGCTTCATTCGCAGCAAGCCGCGCTCCGGCTATTTCGTCAGCCCACACTGGCGCGGCTTGCCGCTCGAGCCGAGCGTTACGACGCCGCCGCGGCGCTCGACCGCGGTGAATGTCTCCGATCTCGTGTTCGAAGTGCTGGAAGCGATCAAGCACCGCGAAGTGGTGCCGCTGGGTTCGGCCTTCCCCAGCCCGATGTTGTTCCCGTTGCCCAGGCTGGCGCAGGTGCTCTGCAGTACGGCGCGCAACCTCGATCCCTGGGAAACGATCGAAAGTCTGCCGCCCGGCAATTACGACTTGCGGCGCGCCATCGCGCGACGTTATGTGGAATCGGGCGCGCAAGTGTCGCCGGAAGACATCCTCATCACCAGCGGCGCGATGGAAGCGCTGAGCCTGTGCCTGCATACGGTGACGCAGCGCGGCGATGTGGTGGCGATCGAATCGCCGACGTTCTACGGTGCGCTGCAACTGGTGGAGGCGCTCGATCTGCGCGCGGTGGAGATCGCCACGCACCCGGGCGAGGGCATCGATCTGGGCGCGCTGGAACAGGCGATCCGCAAGCACGCCGTCAAGGCGTGCTGGCTCATGACCACTTTTCAGAATCCGCTCGGCAGCCTGATGCCTGACGAGAAGAAGCGCGAACTCGTGCGTCTGCTCGCCAGGCACGATATTCCGCTGATCGAGGACGACGTCTACAGCGAACTCTATTTCGGCGAGCGGCGCCCCAAACCCGCCAAGGCCTACGATCGCGCCGGACTGGTGATGCATTGCGGTTCGTATGCGAAGTGCCTTGCGCCGGGCTATCGCGTCGGCTGGGTCGCACCGGGTCGTTATGCGCAAGCGGTGCAGCGGCGCAAAACCATGACCACGCTATCGACCAACGTGCACGCGCAGGCGGCGCTGGCCGAGTATCTCCGCCACGGCGCATACGATCATCATTTGCGCCAACTGCGCGGCGCGCTGCAGCAACAACAGACCGATATGCTGCAGGCGATTCAGCGGCACTTTCCGCGCGGCACGCGCATTTCGCACCCGCAGGGCGGCTACTTTCTGTGGTTGCAATTGCCCGAAGGCGTCGATGCGCTCGCCATTCATCGCAGCGCCTTGCAAAAGCGCATCAGCATCGCGCCCGGCCCGATCTTTTCGCCGCAACGGCGGCACGGCAACTATATCCGCATCAATTACGGCCATCCCTGGACCGAAGCGATGGAACAGGCCGTCGCGGAGGTGGGTCGCATCGCCAACGCCATGGTGTGACGGCCGCGCCTGTCATGCGACCGCGCGAATTTGCGGCGGGAGCGGCATCGCCTTCGATTCCATCACCTCGCGCACGCGATACGGATAGTCGCTGATGAGGCCGTTCACGCCCCAGTCGATCAACCGCGCCATGTCTTCCCGCCCATTGACTGTCCATGGAATCACGGTAAGCCCGAGCGCTTGCGCGTCCGCAATGGTGGCGCTGTCCAGATCCTGAAAGCGCGGCGACCAGATGTTGCCGCCGGCCGCATGCACCATCTTCGGCACCGAACGGTAGTCGTAAAAGTGCAGGCCGTTGGTCCAGGGCGAGGCCTGATCGCGCGTCGGCATTACGTTGTCGTCACCCACTCGCTGAGTGGTGAGGCAGGCGGTTGCTACGCCGGGAAATTTCCGCTGTACGACGGCCAGCGTGCGCCAGTCGAAGGACTGGATGGTAGTGCGCGCTTGCAAGCCCGCGGCGATGACCTCCGCCATGATCGTTTGGACGAACTGTTCGGGACCTGCGCTCAGTTCAGGATGCGTCGGATCGATTTTCGTCTCGATGTTGAAACGCACATGCTCGGCGCCGACCGAGGCGGCCAGGGCAAACACTTCGGACAGCCGCGGGATGCGCACGTTGTCGAGCCGTTGCTGAATCGGGAAGCGGCGCGCATAGGCACTGCCCGGACGAATCGCGCCGACGTCGTAACGCGACAGGGCGCCGTACGACAGCGTGTTGATCGCCGGGCCGCGCTGCGCAATCCAGCGACCGTCCAAACGTGTGATGTCCGGATTGAGCGCGGCGTCGTGACTTACCACCGCGATGCCGTCGGCGGTGATGGCGCAGTCGAGTTCAAGCGTGCTGACGCCGATTTCGAGCGCACGCACAAAACCCGGCAGCGTGTTTTCCGGCAACACCCCGCGTGCGCCGCGATGGCCCTGTATGTCGAAGCTCGGTTCCGGCATGTTTTTTCGCGCTCGCAATGGCTGTGGGCGAGTGTACGGCCTTTCGTACCGGGCGCGCGCCACGGTAGTCGTCGTCCGATTCTGTCGCCCACCGTCTGTTTGACAGGTCGCGGCAAGCATTCATACTCTGCCTCGCGGATCAGCATAACAAGCATGCGAAACGAGGAGGCCGATGTGGAACGTATTTGGCTGCAGAGCTACCCCGCCGGCGTACCGGCCGAGATCGACTACCACCAGTATCGTTCCGTAGGCGATCTGTTCGATCAGTGCGCGGCGCAATACGCCGGTCGCAACGCCTACCACCACATGGGCCGCGACATGAGCTACGCGGACCTCGAGCGTGCCTCGCGTGCGTTCGGCGCATGGCTGCAGGCGCGTGGATTACCGAAGGGTGCGCGCGTTGCGCTCATGATGCCCAACGTGCTGCAGTATCCGGTCGGCATTTTCGGCACGCTGCGCGCGGGTTGCGTCGTCGTCAACGTCAACCCGCTCTATACGCCGCGCGAACTCGAACACCAGCTGATCGATTCGGGCGCCGAAGTCATCGTCATCCTGGAAAATTTCGCGCATACGCTCGCGCAGGTCGTTCAGCACACGTCGATCAAGCATGTGGTGCTCGCCAGCATGGGCGACATGCTCGGACTCAAGGGCGGCATCGTCAATCTGGTTGTGCGGCGCGTGAAGAAAATGGTGCCGCCTTTCGATCTGCCCGGCGCGCTGCGCTGGAACGACGTGCTGGCCGAAGGCGGGCGCTTGACGCTGCATCCGGTCGATGTGGGGCACGAGGACATCGCCTTTCTGCAATACACCGGCGGCACCACGGGCGTGGCGAAAGGCGCGATGCTGGTCCATCGCAACATCATCGCCAACACGCTGCAGGCCGAAGCCTGGCTGAAGCCTTTTCTGTCGCGCACACACAGCGACATCGTCATCAATGCGCTGCCGCTGTATCACATCTTTTCGCTGACGGTGAATTGTCTGCTGTTCTTCAAGGCGGGCGGCTGCAGTGTGCTGATCACCAATCCACGCGACATTCCGGGGTTGGTCAAGGAAATGGGCAAGCATCGCTTCACCGTGTTCAGCGGCGTCAACACGCTGTTCAATGCGCTGCTGCATAACCCGGATTTCGCCAAGCTCGATTTCTCCGCATTGACCGTTTCACTCGGCGGCGGCATGGCGGTACAGAAACAGGTGGCCGATCGCTGGAAGGAAGTGACCGGCTGCACGCTGGTCGAAGCTTACGGTCTCACCGAGACATCGCCCGGCGCGACGGTCAACCCGCTCGACATCAAGGCGTGGAACGGCACTATCGGTCTGCCTATTTCCTCCACCGAAGTGGAAATTCGAGACGACGACGGCAAGCCAGTGCCGCTCGGCCAGCCGGGCGAAATCTGCATCCGCGGTCCCCAAGTCATGGCCGGTTACTGGAACAGGCCGGAGGAAACCGTCAAGGTGATGAGCGCCGACGGCTACTTCGCCTCGGGCGATATCGGCATCATGGACGAGCGCGGCTTCGTCAGGATCGTCGATCGCAAAAAAGACATGATCGTGGTGTCCGGCTTCAAGGTGTTCCCCAACGAGGTCGAGGCCGAATGTTCATTGCATCCCGGCGTGCTCGAATGCGCGGCGATCGGCGTGCCCGACGAGCATTCCGGCGAAGCGGTGAAACTGTTCGTGGTGCGCAAGGATCCGGCGTTGACCGAGGAAGCGCTTAAGGATCATTTGCACGACGTACTGACCGGCTACAAGCGACCGCATCACATCGAGTTTCGCGATCAACTGCCGAAGAGCAACGTCGGCAAGATTCTGCGTCGCGAACTGCGCGATGAAGAGTTGAAGAAAATGAAAGCGGTGGCTTGAGTCGGTCGCGCGGCGTTCGCAATCTGGAATGGCGTATCAACCGTCATTCCGGCCAAGCCCGAAGGGCGCGAGCCGGAATCCATTGAAGCAGTCGAAAACCTCCACAGCCTGAATACAGAGAGCACGGAGAACAATGTTTCAATAAACGCTGTTCTCTGTGCCTCTGTGCCTCTGTGTCTCTGTGGTGAAAGGCCTTCAGAAAACCGGTGGATTCCGGGTCAAGCCCGGAATGACTAGGGATAGGCCGTCATTCCGGCCAAGCCCGAGGGCGCGAGCCAGAATTCATTCGGGACGCTGAACCGCCTGGCGAATCAGCCGACCGATACCGCTTGCCTGGCGTTCGTTGTCGAGAATTCCTCGAATGCCGCAATGGCGTTGGCGGCATACATCAGCGACGGGCCGCCGCCCATGTAAATCGCGACGCCCAAGGTTTCGTGGACTTCGTCCAGCGTTGCGCCGAGGCGAACCAACGCCTGACTGTGAAAACCGATGCAGCCGTCGCAGCGCGTTGCGACACCCACTGCCAGTGCAATGAGCTCCTTGGTTTTCGCGTCGATCGCGCCTTCGGCCATGGCCGCCTTGCTGAGCGCGCCGAAACCCTGCATGACTTGTGGCAGTCCGGTTCTCAGCGATGCGAGATTCCTGGTGATATCGCGCGTCAGGGATTGGTAACTGGTGGTGGACATTCGTAGCTTCCTTCGTTGATGTCAGGATCGAGCAGTTCGTTGCAAAAAAGTTGGGACACAATTCATTTTGTATATTAGACTAATCTAAATTAGAAACAGCTAATTAACATAGATCAAAATGGCGTTGAGCAAGAAAGATCGGCAGTTCCTGCAGCAAGGCGCCGCGCAGGCGGCGGCGATGCTGCGCACGGTCGGCAACGAGCATCGACTACTGGTGTTGTGCCTGTTGATCGAATACGGCGAGTTGACGGTGGGCGATCTGCTGGAACGGGTCGAATTGAGCCAGTCGGCGTTGTCGCAGCACCTGGCGAAGATGCGCGACGAAGGACTGGTGACGTACCGCCGCGAGGCGCAGACCCTGCATTACCGCATCGGGAATTCCGACGTGGAGAAGCTCGTGGCCTTGCTCAAGAAAATTTTCTGCCCCTGAACACGCAGACTCGAAGGAACAAACATGTCAGTCAAGACCGTTACCCCGCAAATCGCGCACGAACTCATCGGGCGGGGCGCTGTGCTGGTCGATATCCGTGCGGCGGACGAGTACGCCCGCGAGCACATCGCGCAGGCGCACAACATTTCCATGGAGCAGGTGGCGGGCGGGAGCTTGCCGGCCGGCGAAGCCGATGCGGTGATCTTTCATTGCCGTTCCGGTAACCGTACTCGAACGAACGCACGCGCCCTCGGCGCTTGTGCGCCGGGCGAGGTGTATGTGCTGGAAGGCGGGCTCGATGCCTGGAAGAAGGCGGGCCTGCCGGTGATCGTCGATGCCTCGCGGCCGCTGGAACTGGCCCGTCAGGTCCAGATCGTGGCCGGCGCAGTCATTGTGCTCGGCGCCATGCTGGGAGCGACGGTGTCCTCCTGGTTCCACGTAGTGTCGGCGTTTGTCGGTGCGGGATTGGTGTTCGCCGGCATCTCGGGTTTCTGCGGTCTTGCCCGTGTGCTCAACAAGATGCCATGGAACCGCAACACGATCGCGCCATGAATCTCAGCCGCTTCAGCCCGCTCGTCACAACCTGATCGAAAGGAGAAAGTCATGAAATCCAATGTCGGCGGAATCGATCGCCTGCTTCGTATCATTGTCGGACTGGTGCTGATCGCACTGGCCGCAACCGGGACCGTGGGATGGTGGGGCTGGCTGGGTGTCATCCCCCTCGTAACGGGTGCAATGGGTTCCTGCCCACTCTACGGGCTGCTGGGTTTCAACACCTGCCCATTGAAGACGGCGAAACGCAATGGCTAAGACGCGCTGAACCTCTGCGCGCGGCAGGCGCCGAAGGAGCGCCTGTACGCCCGCTCACGGGTTAGCAACGCAAGCGCTGCGCAAAACAGGCTGCGCTTGCGCCTCGATGGTTCAAGATCATCACGGCGCGC
>JAKFDA010000050.1:0-19939 GCA_036676355.1 Nitrosomonadales bacterium
GAATGTCTTTCCCGCCGGGATGTGCGGCTGCGTCAGTCCCGCGACGCCATCCATGCCGTTCGGCAATCGCTGCCCGTGCCAATGGATCGAGTGGTGTTCCGGCAGTCGGTTGGTCACGAAAATCCGGACACGATCGCCCTCCACCACTTCGATGGTCGGCCCGGGGCTCTGACCGTTGTAGCCCCATAGGTGGGTCTTCATTCCCGGTGCGATTTCGCGCACCACCGGTTCGGCCACGAGGTGAAACTCCTTCACGCCGCCATTCATGCGCCAGGGCAATGTCCAGCCGTTGAGCGTCACGACCGGGGTATATGGACGTCCCGTGGGCGGATGGAGCGGCGGCGCGGTGTTCGGGGTATCGACGCTCACCACTTCGGGCAATGCCGCCATGGCTGCTCTGTTCACGCTTGCAACCGTCACGCCGGCGGCGACAAGACCGGCACCGCGAAGAAAACTTCTCCTGGAAACCATCGTTGCATCCTCAGCCATGATCAGTGCCCCTCGCCTTCCGCAGCAGCGGTTGATTGGCGGCCACCGAGGGATGCAGCCGATGCGGAACCACCGGTGAGCGCCATCTGCAACGCGGAGTCGGCAATCCAGAAATCGCGCGTCGCATCGATTGCGCTGTTGACCGCCATGTATTGCGCGCGGGCATCGGCAAGCAGTTCGAACACGCCGATCAACATGCCGTTGTAGCGAAGCTGGTTCTCTTCCGAGATCTGCTTCCGCAGAGGCACGACCTCTTCCCGGTAGTGCCGCGCAAGGTCGTACGCCGTGCGATAGGTCTGATAAGCGGTGCGCACCTCGGAGCGCGCATCCACGGCAACCTGTGCGGCGCGATGGACGGCTTGCATATAGAGCGCTTCTGCGCGGGCAACCCGGCTCGAACCCCAGTCGAACAGCGGAATCTGAAACTCGATCTCGTAGCCGCTCTGTCGTGGCTCACCGTCCTCGGTGTTGTGGAGATAACCCACGTCCAGCAGGTTGATGAACCGCGTGGCGCGCGACAGCCCGAGCGAGTTGGAAAGACCAGCGAGTTCACGCTCGACCATCATCATGTCCAGGCGATTGGCCATCGCCCGCGCTTCGGCATCCGCAATGTCCTGTGCCTTTCCGGGCAGATCTGGTAACCGCTCCGGCAGCGTGAAATTCTGATTGGCTCCCCACAGCCCCGTCAGCCGGGCCAGTTGCTCGCGAGCGGTCGCGGCTGCGAGGCGCGCACGCGCAAGCTGTGCGGTGGCATCGGCATAGAAGGCCTGCTCGCGCGCTTGCTGGAGCCGGCTCCAGTTGCCCACCTCGGCCATGCGCCGTGCGAGTTCCGCGCCTGCACGGGCAGCTTTGGTGACGCGCTCCATGTACTGCGTCGTTTCATGCGCGGCGATGGTCGAGTAGTAAGCGCGCCGGGTATCGTCGGCCACGCGAAGCGCTTCGCGCGCGGCGCGCATCTGCGCCTGCTCGAATCGCCGACGTTCGATGCGGGTCGCAATCGGCATGGTGAGCAGATTCATGATGGGCATCATGTAGCTGCGCTCGTATTCCATCTCGCCGCCACGTTTCAGCCGCGCGAAGGAAAACACCGGATTGCGCAGCCGTCCGGCCTGTACAAGATCGGCTTCGGCAACCCCGAGCTCCGCGTAGTTCGCTTGCAGACCGCGGTTGTTCAGGAGCGCGATCTGTAAGGCGTCCTCGACGGTGAGCGTGCCTTGCAGCAGACGATCGACTTCGGCCTGCACGCTCTCCGCATCTTCCTCGTTGCGGATACGCTGCACGTCCTGCCCGGTGCGCTCCCTGGTGAGTGCCTGGACGCGATCCATACCGCCGTCGGGGCTGAACGTCGCGCAGCCGCTCAGGAAAAGGAACAACAAGCCGCCTGCGACGATCCGTTTGTTTGTTCGATCGATGCGCATATTCATGGTCTCAGTGGTGACCGGCATGCGGATCTGCGGCCGGCACGGAGCCGGTCGCGCCGCGCTTGTCATCGGCGGCTTGCGCTTCCCTGGCGTACGCCTTCCATCCGCCGATGCGTGCCACTTCTTCATTGGCCTCGCGCCACACGGCGATCTCAGGCGCTACAAAGCCTTGGTAGTTGTCGAATGCCGAGCGGTACGGAGCAGACTGAATCGGCGCCTCCGGGTTCAGCGCGGCGGTGAATGCAGCCGGATGCGCAGTCTGTTGGGCGTCGCCATCGGTCTGGGCGCAGACGGCGGTCGCCATCAGACTCACTGCGGCCACAACGGCGGCATAAAGTGGGCGAAACATTGTTTCCTCGCGCACGAGCCTGGAGCGTCGCTCCAGGAAAAGTCACGTGACTGGCGTTTGCGTGCGCGAGATCCGCGCAGCGCTACACCGCTTGCGTCGTTTACGCGAGGAGGGTTCGAGGTAGTCGCTCGGGACCGTCAGTGAAGAAACCGACCGCAGGCCCGCGGTCGATTAGAGAACGTACGTGGGTATATCGTGGTGCATTGAGCGAGCGAGTGGGCTCGGAATCGATCGCGGCCCCTACGCAACAAGAGGCGCAAGCGCTGCATTTGCCTATCGGCTGTGGACCGTCGTGCGCGGGGTCAGCGTGATCGGACGTGTCCACATCGGCGTGACCCACATCGTGATCCACATGATTCCCGCCTGTAGCGGCAACGCCGATATGCACTTCGCCGCCAGCCATCCGCTTGTGATGGCCCGGGCCGCAAGCCAACATGGCAGTCGCCGCCACTCCCTGAACAGGGAAAGCGACCACGAGCAGCCACAGCAAGGCAATTTTGAGCGGTCGATTCATCGAATCGCTAGACAATCAATGGCAAAGCCGGTTCACCGGCGTCCGTCCACTTTGGAAGAATTTCATGCATTTCGCAAGCCCGCCCGGGTCCAGACGAGCAGCTCGCGCCAGCGCGGTCGGTTCACTCGAACATCATGGAGACTCCCATTGCGGGAGAGTCAAGCACCTCGTGTGCGTTGCGCATAAACAGGCGTACCGGCAGGTTCTTCTAACGCCGCCGAGCTTTCGCGGAATCTCAGTCCGAGAATTGCTCGGGATCGCGTTGCATTCGCGATCCCTCGCCCCTCGCTAAAGCTCTGGTCCGCACTGCTCAGTTCGTACGTCCCAACATACATGCGTTTTGGTCGAACCCGGGAGGTTTCTCAACCTTCCGTCTCGCCAAACAACAACGCCCCATGCGAGGCGTTGTTGTTTGGCGGAGAGGGAGGGAATCTCCCTTCGCACCCAATCAAGGCGATATCACCTTGAAAACATGCGCGTTACTGCAACAAGTTGGTAGTAAAAATATATAGCAATAGGTAGCAGGCGGCAAGGCGAACTCCAAGTTGATCGCATCGCCACGCACCCAATCAATCGGGGCGCTCGAGAGAGTCCGCCCCACGCGCGGCATGTCTTCGTTGATGTCCAGCGCCACGACAATGCCGTCCGTGCCGACAATCGGAGCGATCCGGCGCGCGCGACGGACCCTGTGCCGCATGTCACGTCAAGCACACGTTCGCTAGCTTCGGCAAGGCGTACACCAACAAGACATGGGTGAATGGGTCTGCGATGGTCGGCCCCATGTACGTTTCATAGACTTCGGCTGGGCTAGGGCTCGGTGAACCACTCATCGTACGCTCCCATTTGAGGCCGGGTGTGTATCACAAGGCTGGCGCTGCTGAAGAACCAGAGACGTAACGCGCCGGCTCGGCCTTAAAGCTCGTCGAGCAATGTCGCGAGCAGAAGTGATAAAGCCTGCCGTCATAGCGCACACTTTCCGCCGCCGTCTCCGGGTCGATATCCATGCCGCAGACCGGATCGACTACTGTGGGCGGCCTGCTCAAGGCTTTAAACAACCGGTTTCCCACGTAAGCGATGCCCATCGCGTTGAAAAGCAGCCCGATCCAGAACAGCTCGATCTGCAACTGCGCCACGAATGCGACGAGACCCGTGGCCCCTAGCACCGGCGCGACGTTGACAAGATAGTGCGCGCAGCAGGAGATCATAGCTGCGGTGGACGTCGTACCGGAAGCGGCGAGAACCGTGCCGCTGTCTTTGGCGCGCCGGATGACATGGCGCAGTTTGACGTAAAGCGCGACCTGGATCCCGAAGCCGGCAGCGAGCGGCACGATGTAGTACCAGAACTCCGAGAACTGGCTGACGGTGAACTTCCAGCCGGATACTAAGGTGAGCGCACCAAAGTACAGGATGAGCAGCGCGCCAAAGGCGGCCACACCGAAGGCGGACGGGCGCAGGACCATAGCTCGATTGTCGGGCGTCGGACTCAAAAATTCGGATCTCATGACAGTTCCCAACAAAGAGGGTTTACGGCCTCTTCCTCCTTGAGTCCACGCACACCGCGTGTGCCCAGCTCGTCGAGCGCTGCGTGTAGCCTCACCGCACCCCTTTCTTGAACCGATCGCTGCATCCGCGATATGGAACCCACGCGCTCTACATACCGCGCCATCCCATGTAGCAAACCTCCCGATCGCTCGAACGGTGCAATATCGTCAAGCGGCTCATTTGAGTTTCCATCGGAAAGTGCGCGGCTTGGCCTCGCCAGAGCGCGTAATACGCAACTCGAGCATTGCAGGTGGCGGCTCGATGGCACTGAACTTCAGCACACCGCTGCGGTGATGCCCTCCGGGCGGGGCACCATCCCACGCGAGCGGCTTGAACTCATTGCCCCGGTCGTCCGTCAAGACGGCGGTTTTTACGAGGTCATCTGACAAATCCTGACTATGCGTATCGAGGACAACGCTGAACGCCCAGTATTTGGCGCTCTGGTTAAGGGTGCCGGGCGTCACCGTGACCTTCACTCCGTTTGCCTCACTCTCCTGCGGCTGCAATTGCGCTGCTGCGTTAAACGAGACCAGAAGGGCTGCGACGAGCCAGAAGAGACGGTAGAGCATGCAGGTACTCCTTTCAGTCAACTCCCGCCATGGCGGCCGGAAACGGCAACCAGAATGGAGACACCGGCCACCGTAACCTCAAGGCCGCTGTCCCTTTAAAGCGAGGTCATCTCTCCTGCCCGACACGCGGGGCCAAGGGCGTCGCAAGTTGGGCAACTGTAATTTTATTTCAGTGTGACATCGGCCAGGGACGGAGTATTGATCAAGCGCAAATTCCCTGCGGGGATTACGGGCCACGCGGATACCGCCAGGCGCTGTACCGGTTGCCACGCGGACGACGTTAAGCGATCGAAGCAGGTGGTACGCGAGCGGCGTGTGGGAGCGCGAACAATATGAGCGCGAGCAGTGCGAGTCAAAAGCCCGTCGGCTCGTTGACTCGTACAGCTCGGCAATCCCGCCAGAACAAGCGGTGGACCTTCCACGCCAATCGCCGTCGACGCCGGATCCGAAGCGCCCCGATTATTGCGAGCAGCAACAGCCCTTCTTCGTGGCACTTGGAGCATCCTGCGCACTGGCGAGGGCGGCAGGATAGCCGGCTTCATTGAGCCCGCTGATGAGCGCGTCGGCTGCCGCGCGCCCCTCAACGCGCACGCGCTTGGTTTTGAGATCTACTTCGACGTTCGCCCTCGGGTCGAGCGATTTCACTGCCCGCGTCACCGTCTCGACGCAATGGCTGCAGGTCATCTCTTTTACGTCCAGTTCAATCATCGAATTTCTCCTGAATCGCCCCTCATGGGCTGTGGTCACTCTGACCCTCCCATCGTGGGAAGGTCAAGTGCGTATCTGCACACGCCTCACCGCGACCGCACGACGATCCGCGGCTTTATCAAACCGGGCTCTTCCGAAGATCGCGTGCGCGGTTGCCCCCTTGACCTCCAAGCCCCAAGCCGACGAGAAGCAGGCCCGTGACGACGACTAGGCCAATGACCCAATCCGGAAGATAAAAAGTCGTGAACACTTCCCACCCCAGGCGACGCAGCACCTCCGATACCGCCGAAGGATTGCCCGCGAGATAGCCACCAAGGGTACCGGTGACGGTCTGCAGCCCCATGCCAAGGCCGGCCAGCCCGAGCAAGGTCCAGCGCCAGACGCCCTGCCACACACGCTCGTCGCTGCGGGTTTGCTAGCCCCAGTGGAGATGGGACATGGCCTCGCGCCATCGCATAAGGCTCTTGTCTCGCAGTCGTTCTGATCCTGCACAGGCGCTACCCATCTGCGCTTGTTCCCGCGATCTGTGATCATCGAGCTGACCATCGAACAATGTCCCACTGTGGCGTTCATCCACACGCTACTTTAGGACAGTGTTTCTGCTCTTGGGATTACAAATCTGTAATGTAGTCGAAACCGCTGCCGCGTTGATGTGCATCTACCTGGCCGCTCGTGTACAAGTCGACCCCGCCGGAGCCTCGTTTGTGAAGAGACGGGAAGATCTTCCCAAGACCTGTAGGCGGTTAGCGTCCGATGCAGCGGCGTTAGAGCAAAGCGGCCGCCGACGAAGCAAGATTAGCCCGCCACCTTCCGCAACAAACCGGCCGTTCATTCCTTAGCGCACCAAGCGGGGCCTTGTGCTCTCGATCTCACATGCCGGCCGCCAAGGCATTTATGCCGCCCTACCGTAACGGCACTGGGCCGCCCGTAGGTAGCCGCCATCGCGATACCCAAGGAATGCACTCTCCCCTATTCGGGAAGCATGCAGTTAACGAGCCAACTCGATCGCCGTTACCGTAATAGCGCCGTTCATGCGATCGGCGGTGAAACGCACTTCGTCGCCCGCTTTTACCTGATCGAGCATTGCAGGATCCTTCACTCGGAAAACCATGGTCATGGGCGGCATGCCAAGGTTCATCAATTCGCCATGCTTGAGCGTGATCTTGTTCGCGCTTTTATCAACCTTGCGTACCTCACCTACAACCATACCGGCGCTTGCTTGAGTAGACGATTCCGTTTGTGTGCCGGCCGGGCTACGAGTGGTATCGCTATGGATTTCCGCGAGCACGACATTGGAATAAGCGCCAAAGGCGATTGCGGCAATCAACAGTGTTTTCATCGGAGATATCCTTCCATCGTGTTACGGTTAAGTGACTTCGCTTACTTGGCGGAAACAGCGATCGTTCCAACCATGCCTGCCTGATAGTGGCCGGCAATCAAGCAGGCAAAATCGACCTGGCCAGGACGGTTGAACGTCCATATCACCTCGCCCGTTTTGCCGGGGCTCACGTGCGCCATATAGGGTTCGTCATGCTCCATATCGGGAAACTTCATCATTAGTGCTGCGTGTTCGTCGAGCGTGGCTTTCGTGCCGAGGACGAACTCGTGCATGATCTTGCCGTCGTTCTCGAGTACGAACTTCACGGTTTCGCCCTGTTTTACCTCCACCTTGTCGGGCGTAAAGTGCATGTTGTCCGTCATGGAAAAGACGATGGTCCGAGTGATCTTCGCCGGTTCGCCGGCAATCCCCCAGGCCTTCTGTTCCTTGACGACTTCGGCGGATTGCTTGGTATCGTGGTGCTTTTCGCTATGGGCCATGGCGCTAGCGCTGAGGATGGACAGTGCGCCGGCGGTGATACACACCGCAATCAGTCGGTTATTCATCATAACGGGCAGAGCCCGGGACCCACGATTGAAGTCGTAGAAGGGGATCGCGTGCGGCTATTCGTCACGAATCGCCTACCCGAACATACATCTATCCATTGGCACGGCCAGCGTCTACCCAACGGCATGGACGGCGTCGCGTTCGTCTCGTCGCTTATCTTCGATCAGCCCAACGGCCTGCTGAAACAGGCCAACGCTTCATCATGCGCCGCTTGTTCGTCTTCGCCTTCTGAATGCATGCTCAATTAGCAAGTTTGGGTATGCTCGATGTGAATATCCAACAGGTTCTATGCTGGCGGTCGCGCTCGGCTTGTTGATTCCGAGCGTATTACCCGCGCTATCTAAGTCGGTGAGTCCGAGGCTCTTGGCTAAATCGAGCCGCATGAAGGCTGGCGCGCCGATTTCGACAGGCGTCCCCTGCGGGTCTGAGCGACAGCCGACATAGTCGGTAAGGCGATCGCCAGAATCGAAATGCTTTTGTACGAAAAATGGTTCATGTTCGTTATCCTCACCAAGCGGAATCGCGTCGCAGTTCAACGCTCAGAAGTAGATTCCCAGGCTGAGATACGGGCCGCTCATGTTGATGTCGTAGAGAAACCGGTCACTGCCGCTACCTTCGTCGTAATCGATGCTCAAGTAGCGATAGCCGAGCTGAGCGTCAAAAGTCTTAGAGATCCGATAGGTGACGCCCCCGAGCGCGTACCACGTCAGGTCCGAGCCTCCCCCACCGATGTCCGCATATCCCAGCAGCGACCAGCGATCGGTGATCGAGTACTGCGTCCGCAGGCCGGCGAAGCCATCGATCCAATCCTTCGTGCGGGACGCGGACCGCGCAGGAAGCAGCCCCGCAGTCAGCTCCACATCCGTCTTCACATAGACGTAACGCAACCCACCGAGCACATCGATGGGCGCATGCCCCTCGACAAGCCGATACGCGCCTGCAAGCGAGTACAGCTGCTGAACGAAATCCACCGTCCCTTTGCCGAACAGAGGACCGGGTGTGTCGGCGTCCGCCGATAATTTGGCGTACACCGCGTCGAAAAGGACGCCCCACCGGCCTTTGCGCGCCTCGGCGCTCCCATGAAAGCGAAATCCAGCTCATCGAGGACGTCGGAAAAATCGGCGTCGATTTCAACAGCCGGAAGCCGGCCGATCCCCACGTCTCCGTCGATGGCCGTCGCCCACAGATACGGCGTCACTTTGAAATGCCAATCGTCCGAAGGCCGCTCGCTCTGTTGTGCGACCGCGTGCTGGGCGGGAAGCATCACAGCAACCCCAACCATCGCAGCGAGCAGAGAACGATCCCATCGTGCGGCTGAGAGCGTCATGTTCAGGTCCATGAAGTAACGGAGCACGTAATCGCAATCGGTCTCAAAGCGATATACCGACCGCTAAGCGCATTGTCGGATCCGTGATTGCAACGATGCAGCGCACGGCGGGCGTCGCTCTCGAATAGTGTGGAAATGCGGTCCCCTGCATCGTCTGCCTCGTGCGCGAGCTGTCCGTTTCGCTGCCGCATGCCATTCAATCCAGTCAAGGCTTGCATCACCGCGTCGCCGACATGAAATGTTCTGCCCATGGGCAATCACTTTATCGGCGTGTACCAAATTGGCGACGTGTAAGCGCGTTCGGTCGTCATCATGGGCACTTCGGCGGCTAATTTGATGCCGAAGTGCTTCGCGTCGTATGCCGTCCATCGCGGCGTCGGAATTTCTATGACGCGGCCGTAGTAGAACGCGCGTTCCTTCGGATCGAAATCCGGGTCTTTCCATACTGCGATGAGCTCGGTCGCACCGATGGTGTTCGACCACGTGGCGTTCGCGACATCGACTGTATTGCCGACATCGGGCAGCTTCCCTGTCTGCGGGTCAGGCTTGCGGTTGCCCGACCAGGCGACGTCGTAGATTTTTTCGTGCAGCTGACCTTTTGCATCCAGCCACCCCTTGATGATCTGATAGCGATCCAGATTCGCACCGATGGGGTCCTTGAGCGCCGCGACGAGAAAGACCGGCGCCTTGCCGGCGGGCGCCTCGGACAGATCACCGCCCATCGGTACGCCTTTCGCATAGCCGGCGCGGGCGGGCGAGCGCGTATTCGCGTCTTGTTCAGTGAAATCCCAACCACCGTAAAAGCGCACGATCATGCGCGGACCGGTGGTGGCATAGGTCTCGCGGCGCTTCATGGCGTCGAAGATCGCCTCGCGCGTATTTTCGGCAGCCCATACCGCCGCGTAGCCGGAGGCGGTTTGTTCCCACCCCATGATGGTCAAACCGCTGGGCGCCTTAATGAAAGGATGCACCGCTCGCTCGGGGCTTGGCTCCGACCCGGAGTGCTTCCCGAAAAAGTTGTTCTCTTCGACGGCGGTAAGCGCAGTGTGCGTATCCGTGCTGCCGACCAGCCCGAACTTGTAGGGATTGGTGCCAAGTGCGGCCTCCATCTTCAGACCGTTCTTGAGCACAGACCGTGCGTACTCGAACTCGAGCATGTCCGGCTTCTTCGCTTCGCTGAGATCGAGATTGCCTTTATCCCAGCGTTCGAAGTTGGCGAACTCGTCGTTGGGTGACAGGAAGGGATGCGTTTCGCCGTCGCCTTTCATCTGCGTGGCCTCGTACAGTGGCTCCCAGCGCATGCGATTCTCTGCGTAGGCCGCATCGATACGCTTCCCGGTAAACGACTCGATGATCGGAAACATGCGGCCGTTGCTCAAATTGCCGTTGTGCGCGATGGCCAGCACTTCGCTTCCTGTTTTCTGTTCCGTCTCCGCCATCCATTTCCACAAGTCCCGCGGGTTGTCGCTGCCGAGCGGTTTCACCGTGGTGTAGGGTTCAACCAGGCTGGCCTTGGCGCCGTCTTCCCGAAAGATGACGTTGCGATGCAGGTTGTTGCCGCCGGTATTGGAGGTCCATTCGAAACCGATGAATGCGGTAAACCGTCCGGGCTCGTTCGCCTCCTCCGCCGCTTTGATGGTTTCGCGCCACGCCGAACGGTAAGCCGCCGTTCCCGGTGAGTAGCTCAACTTCTTGGGCCATTTACCTTGCGAGAAGGCCACGATGATCTCGATCGCAGCGTCCGGCCCCCTGCCTGACTGGACCATGTCATACCAGCGTCGCCCTGTCGCATCGGCAAGCACTTCAGCTTTGCCTGCAAGCAGATCAGGGAAGAACCCCATATTGTCGGAATGGTCGGTGACCACCAAAAAATCGAGGGGGCGCGAAAGCCGGACCGGTTGACCGCTCGATGCGGTGAGTTCCTCTCCCTTCGCGAACCGGTACGCGTCACGCGGCCCCAATCGCGCGCCGAAGGCGCCGGCATCCATCGAGAACGAGGTATGCACATGCGTATCGCCGAACAACGGCCGTGCGGGAAAATCGCGACCGGTGTAGGGTGAGTACGGACGCTTTTGCTCGATCCGATCGAGCGCGCTCTTGTCGATCGTGCCGATGTCCGTTGTGATGCCCTGCGCTGCACACGACATTGCAAACACGGTACTTACCGTGGCACAGATGGTGGAGGCGTATCGCTTCATCGTACATCTCCGCTAAAAGGCGGCGACGCGCTGGATGACCCAGAACATCGCAACGCTGCCGATACCGTAAGCCGCCGCCGGCCGGATCCACGGCTGTGCTTGGTGAACAAATCGTCGCGCCGCGCTCATCGCAACAAGCACTACGGCCACGAAGAGTAACTGGCCGATCTCGACGCCGACGTTGAAGAACAGCAACGCAACGGGGATATCGCTTTCAGGCAATCCCACCTCAGCGAGTGCGCCGGCAAAACCAAAGCCATGCAGCAAACCGAACCCGAACGCGACAAGCCATGGCGATCGCGCGCTCAAGCCGATTCGCCCATAGTGCAAGTGCACAATTTCGGCGGTGACGAACACGATCGAAAGCGCGATGACCGCTTCCACCGGTGCGGCCGGCACGTGCACGACGCCGAGAGTCGCGAGCGCCAGCGTGATGCTATGTGCAATGGTGAAAGCGGTAATCGTTTTAACGAGCCGCCACTTACCAACCGTGATGAGCAACAAGGCCAGCACGAACAGCAGATGGTCAATGCCGAGCAGAATGTGTTCAATGCCGAGTTGTGTGTAAAGCACCGCGGTGTCCACGGATGTTGCTTCGATGGGGACACGCGCCCATGGGACTTGAGGCGTCAATCTCGTGGCCCAGATCGTTCCATCCGCAAAGGTCACGCGCACGAGCGCATCCGTCATGGTGGCCTCGAGCCCCGTTATGCGGAGTTCCGCGCCCCGCAGCGGTTCCAATGCTTGAAGCGTCCAGCGTTGAATCGACGCATCGCCGACGCTGTACCCGACGGGGTCCACCACGCGCGTGGCGATCCGAAGCTCAGGGGTGAGCGCCAAGCGCATATCGCCGCGCATCGGCGTCTTCCATAACACGCTGAATTTGCCCGGCGTGAGTTCGTTGAGCGCGAGATACGCCGGACGGACTTCATGCGCGCTGGCGACTACCGCGTGCATGAGGACGAGCATTCCCAAAACGAGCCGGATCACTCGACGCGCCTCTTTCCGGTCAACAGCGGCGCCAGCAACGGGCGCACATCTTCGGTCGCCCGTATTTCATACTTCTTGAGCAGCGCGGCGACGTGCCGTTGCCGCACACGCTCGCGACTGAGGCGACGATGCTCGGCGATCAGGTCCGCACGGACGTCCGCGAATGGAAGGACTGCGCCCTCGTCCCGTCGGTCGATGCGCACAACATGCACGCCGTAGGTCGATTCAACCGGACCTGCCCACTGTGCATCTGAAAGGGTGAATATTTGCTCGGTGAAGTCTTTGCCGAACTGTTCGGCGACGCTGCGCCGGTCTTGTCCCTCGATACGGTCGTCGAGCACCCAGGGATCGCCAACCGGCGATCGCCGTGACCGGCGCCATTCGTCAAGTGCATGCTGCGCGTCCGCGCGCGCCGCTGCGCCACGGCGATCCCGGCTGTAGTACACGTGGACGAAGGAGACGCGCGGCTCGGTGCGAAAGCGCTCGAGTTGCTCTCGATAGAGGCCCTGCAGCTCCGCTTCGGACGGCTCTTCGGGCGCTACCTCGTCCTCCAGCAGAAAGTCCATCTTCTGCGCCAGGCGCCGGCGCACCACCACATCCTGATCATCGAGCTTAAGTGCGAGCGCTTCACGATAGAGAAGTTGCTCTTTGACATGGGCGACGAGCAGGTCCTGCAACTCGCGCTCGCTGGGTGGGCGGCGCCATTGCCGCACCCACATCTCGCTCAGCCAATCGCGGTCGACATTTGTAACGTGGATAACGTTGGAGGGATTATGCGGAGACCGCTCGTCGTTCAACCAAGCATATGCCGCAAACAACGCTGCCCCGATGAGGGCAAAGTGCAGCAGCGGTTCCTTGACGAAACGATGCACTGCGTACCTCGCGTGTTGTGGAATATCGGCTCGGCCGTTTTAGTATTGTGGCGCTATAAGTTCACGCTAGCCCAGTGGGTACATTCGGAGCGTTAAAAACTGTGTACAAGCGTCAAGGACAGGTACGTTGAATGCGGTCGCACGATCTGCACGGTTCGTGCAATTGCAATCGCTGTCACTGCGTGCGACGACGAATCGCCGCCCGCGAGGATATGTGCGCCAATGTCGAAACACACGAGCACGGCTGCAGCGCAATCAAAGCGAGCTTTGCTTGGCATCGTCTGGGCGGCATGTCCCTCCCCGGCGTGGCTCCGCCCGTCGAGGGCGATGGGCGACTGCTGGTCTATGGCGGTATCGCGAACAATCTGCCGATCAATGTAGTCCGCAAACTGCGCGCCGACGTGGTGATCGCGATGAAGACTTTAAAAAAAGCGGGATGCTCGCATCTCTACTGCGAAGCCGTGCACGGCCCGATGCTGCAGCAGGCACTCGACAGGCCGAATGATGGCTACGTTTTAACAGTTGAACGGCTCGACACGTTGGTAGTCAGCCTTCACGGCCTCGCGAAAGTGCTGACGGCCATCGCCAGCCGTAAAGCCCGTCTGGTATCAGTCCGAGATGAAATCTATCCCGCCGAAGCAACAAGTCTTCAAGCTGTGGCTGCGTTACTTGCATGCCTAGACCATCGCCTCAGGTCGAGGGCCACCAGCGAAGGCCTGGCCCGTGTAAAGCGGGCAGGCGGTGCACTCGGAAGAAAGCGCGCTATAGCCATTCATCAACTCGCGCGTGCAATAGAACAGCGCAACGCGAGACTGCCGGCCAGTGCAGATCGCAGCTTCCCTAGGTATCCGCAAAGCAACGCTGTATCGAGAATGGAAAAGGGCTAAGGCGGCATGGCGCCGCGCCATGCCAGTGACGGCCTAGCCAAGCATGGATGTGGGACAAAATGTGGGATCGAGAGATCGCTGTCCTTGCGATCTTCTTTCGCGTCAGCCGCTTAACGCGGTTGACTGACGGAGAGCGAGGGAATCTCCCTTAGCAACCAATTAAGGCCGTATCGCCTTGAAAACACGCACGTTACTACAACAAGTTGGTAGCAGAATCTATCCCTTATTCGACGACCACTGAATCAACCACAAACCCTTAGGACATTTACAACACCACTCTCGCGAATCTCAAAACTCAATGGCTGGCCGGCGACGGCGACATCGCAAAGGTCATCTATGACGCAGCAACAGATGGTACCTACCGCCTTCGCTATGTCGCGACGGATGAAATCAAGCCGTCGATCAAGGCGCGCTGCGAGACATCCGAGGAGTCGTATATCGAAACCATTGCGATCACGCTTTTTTCAACACGCGTAGTGCGATGCACGAACACGGCAGGATAACAAACATTGAGATTTTGGGAGCGGCAGATTGGGCGTCACCTCTTCACAAAAGATTCTGTCGAGGCTTGCATAGCAATCCCGACGACAGAACGGACCGGCTTCACTACGTTGCGAAGAATGACTCTTAGCAGATGATCAAAGCGCATCGCCAAACATCGGACGAGTCATATGCCAATTTCATGCAGCTGCAGTTTTATGCAGCATCTTGTCACTGATACCGGTTCGTCTGCTCCCTCTACTTTTTTTCAGGACGACAACTGCTACGGCTTATTTTTTTATAACTAAGCCTTTGCGCGCATGGCGACGAGCGGCAAAGTGCTTTGTATTGATCCACAGCGCGACTGCAAGCGCGCCGGCGACCGGCGATGCCTCTATCGTCGACAGTGCTGAACGAGCTATAGCCAATGTCGCGATGCGTTCCGCGATAGTGGACGACAAGGACACAAGCCGATAAAACAAGTCCAGGCAGCAATGGAACCGATTCAAGTGTATCTGCAAGGCGGGCTCGTCGTTAAGGATTCGCTGACCGTGGGCGGCTGCATGGCGAAGTCCGTTACACGCTTCAAGATGATCTTAGCGCGACGCAGGGCAACAAAAGGGCGGCCCGCAGGCCGCCCTTTTCATTGCCGCGAGTCGCCTCGATCGGCGCTCAGTCGGCGTATTGCCCAGCCGCCTTGATCACCGGGCGCCATTTTTCGATTTCGGACGCCAGTTTCTTGCGCAGCGCCTCGGGCGTTCCCTGTTCCACCGGAACCGGCCCGGTGCCCAGGCTATTGAAACGCTCTTTCACGGCCGGATCCTTGAGCGCATGCTGCAACGCGGCCACCAGCGTGTCCATCACCGGCTTGGGCGTGCCTTTCGGCGCATACAGACCGTGCCAGACGCCCACTTCAAAGCCCTTAATACCGCCTTCCTGCAACGTCGGCAGGTCCGGCAGCGACGCCACGCGCTTCGCGGTCGTCACGGCGTAAGCCTTGACTTTGCCGGCTTTGATCTGCGAGGTGGTGTTGGTCGTCTGGTCGCACATGAAGTCCACTTGCCCACCGAGCAGATCGTTCATCGCCGGGCCGGTACCCTTGTACGGCACGGTGACGAAATCAATGCCGAGGGCGCTCATGAACATCAGTCCGCACAGGTGCGCGGCGGAGCCGATCCCGGCGTTGGCGTAAGAAAGCTTGCTGTGGTTGGCTTTGGCGTAAGCGAGGAAGTCCTTGAGATCGTTGGACGGGAAATCGCCTCGGGCGATGATGGTCATCGGCACATCGGCGATCAGGCCGATATATTCGAAGTCCTTGAGCGGATCGAAGGCCAGCTTGCGATACAGCGTCGGGGCAGTCGACATGCCGATATGGTGCATGGTGATGGTATAGCCATCCGGCTCGGCGCGCGCGCCGCGCCCGACGCCGATGGTGCCGCCAGCGCCGCCGACGTTTTCGACCACCACGGTCTGCTTGAGCACCTCTTGCATCGATGCCGCAATGCTGCGTGCCACCGTATCGGTCGGGCCGCCCGCAGAGAAGGGCACAATCAAAGTAATCGGCTTAGTGGGATACGTCTGTGCGCTTAAGCCTGTGGAAATAACACCCAGCCCCAGCGCAATGGCCCCTGCTACTGCTTTGTACGCTCGCATCAAGACCTCCTCGGTGATTTTAAAAAACGCGGCCCGTCATCCGGACGCTCTAGTTAATCGTGAGTTATTGGTTTACGTGGGCATGATATTACTGCGGTCCACCCCTGTCGTAGACCCCCTTTCACCACGCGGGCTACAGTTTTTCCCTGTCGCACACCCGACATGTAGCGGCCAAAGTCGGTATAGCCGGATGGAATTCGATGATGAAGGTCGAAACCGTTGCCAATGATGTATAGCAGTCGAATGTTGGGCAACATGGTCATAGAAAACCTAACGCTGGCGCTAAAGCGCCGGACAAGCCGCGCAGCGGGTTGGCAGGTCGTTCTCCAGCGCGTTGTTAACCATTGCTGGCTGGGTTAGCAGCAACCAAGGCTGCAGCTCCAACTGCTCCCCACCACGCCGCAACGGCAACGAACTTCAGAAATTTTTCTAGGCTTTCCGGAAATTTCTTGGGCTGAGCCGCTGATCGCTGATAAATGCAGCCTCGATAAGCTCGTGCGTGTTTCTGAGCCGCCATAAGTAATGAGGTTGCACTTAAGCGGTGAAATAGGAATTGGAGTTACATCAAGTGCAATAGCGGTACACGCCGCAGTCGCGATTTCCACTGCAGGATCGCCGGCGTCGTCGTCTTGAGGATCCGCGCGAGGATGCGCTCTTTCCGCGTGTCTGGTTTTGTGATGGGTGCAATAACAAAGCAGCCGGAAAGCCGCTTGTTTACTGGCGCTTTGGCGGAGAGGGAGGGATTCGAACCCTCGATAGAGTTGCCCCTATTCCAGTTTTCGAGACTGGCCCGTTCAACCGCTCCGGCACCTCTCCGTGTCTCTTACCGGACGCATCCGGTCGCGCGGCCTGACGGCCAGTGCGAAGGCGCGCATTCTAGCGGATTGGAGCGCCTTCGCCCACCCTTGCGAAGCGAATCTGGCGGTTGTGCCGCAGTGCGGCGCCCGCCAAGACAAGCGCATCTGTGCGCGACCCGCCCACTACTCCGCGCGTTGGCGCCCTTGCACATTATCAGCACCACCCCTGCTCGCACCAAGATCACCGGTCTGCGCGCCGCCACTACCAATCTCGCCCTCGCGTGGATTGGAGGTCCTCGGCGTGCCGCCAATACTGCCTTCGGGGGCGCCCGCCGTACCGCCTTGTGCTTCACCGCGTTGTTGCCGCTCGGCGCTAGGCACTTTATAGGGCTTCTGCCGATCCGAGGCGCGGTCCTGTGGTGTATCCGCCGGCGCGCGCGTATTGCCGTCAGCGGCCCCAGCTTGAGTCGTCATCAGGTCGCCCACCGCTGCAACGACAAGCATCATGGAACGCATGGATTTCATGAAAGGTCTCCCTCTTGAAACGGGCTACCTTAAGCGGTGCGCCTTGCGCCGACTGTAGGACGCGCACGCTTCCCGTTGTAGGACCACGCTATCAGCGTATGACTTCCACACCACCCATGTAGGGCTTGAGCGCGCCCGGCACGGTGATGCTGCCGTCGCTATTCTGGTAGTTCTCCAGGATCGCGACGAGCGTACGGCCGACCGCGAGCCCGGAGCCGTTCAGCGTGTGGGCGAGTTCGGGTTTGCCTTTCTCGTTGCGGAAGCGCGCCCGCAGACGACGCGCCTGGAACGCTTCGAAGTTCGAGCAGGAAGAAATCTCGCGATAGGTATTCTGCGCCGGCAGCCACACTTCGATGTCGTAGGTCTTGGCGGCGGAAAAGCCCATGTCACCGGTACAGAGCGTAATCACGCGATACGGCAGTTCCAACCGCTTGAGTATCGTCTCGGCGTGACCGGTCAGCGCTTCGAGCGCTTCATAGGATTTTTCCGGATGAACGATCTGCACCAGTTCGACCTTGTCGAATTGATGCTGACGAATCATCCCGCGCGTGTCCTTGCCGTACGAACCGGCTTCGCTGCGAAAGCAGGGCGAATGGCAGACGAATTTGAGCGGCAGTTTTTCGAGCGCGACGATTTCATCGCGCACGATGTTGGTCACCGGCACTTCCGCGGTGGGAATGAGATAGAACTTCTCGTCGCCGCGCGGCACGGCGAACAGATCTTCCTCGAACTTCGGCAACTGGCCTGTGCCGTACATGCTGTCCTTGTTGACCATGTAGGGCACATACACTTCGGTGTAGCCGTGTTCGCCGCCGTGCACGTCGAGCATGAGTTGCGCGATGGCGCGATGCAGCCGCGCGAGCGGCCCCTTCATCAGGGCGAAACGGCTGCCGGCGATCTTGGTCGCCGTCTCGAAATCCAACAGACCAAGCGCAGCGCCGAGATCGACGTGATCCTTCGGCTCGAAATCGAACCGTTTCGGTTCGCCGACACGGCGCATCTCGACGTTGTCGTCGGCGGACTGCCCGGCCGGCACGCTTTGGTGCGGCACGTTCGGGATCACCGACAGAAATGCCTGCACCCGCGATTGCACGTCGGCGAGTCGCTTCTCCAGTTCGCCGAGTCCGGCGCCGGCTTCGGTGGACTGCGCCATCAGCGCGGTCGCATCCTCACCCTTGCCTTTCGCCTGACCGATCTGCTTGGCCAGAGCGTTACGTTGCGCTTGCAGTTCCTGGGTGCGCGATTGAACCTCTTTGCGCTCCTCTTCCAGTGCGCGGAATGCATCCGCGTCGAATTCAAAGCCGCGATCGGCAAGGCGTTGTGCGACGCGCTCCAGATCGGTGCGTAGCAATTGTGGATCAAGCATGAGATAGAGACCGATTAATTTGCGGCTTTCTTGCCGCGGTATTTGCGCTCTTGCGCGTCGCGCCACGCGCGTGCCGCGGAAATGGCGATGATCATGACGGCGGGGAATACCGCGGTGCGCAGTATGCCGCCGAGATATTCGCCCTGCTCACGCGCCGACATGGCCGCATACACGACGGGATCGACCAGATTGACGCGTGCGAACCATATCAAAAACACGGTGAGGATTACGATGCCGATGCAGGCCAACAGTCGCGGGGCAATGACTTCCTGACCACGCATCGTGTTGGCGATCTTCGCGATTTGATAAAACACCCAATAGATGGCGAAGTCGGCTGCGAATACGCTGACCAGCACGACATCGCTGTGCGGGTTGATGTTGAACTCAGACATTCCTGACTAGTCTCCGGACTTTTTCGCCTGTTCGTCGAGGCTGCGCAGATACGCGAGTTTGTCGGCGATCTTTCCTTCCAGACCGCGGTCCGTCGGGCGATACCACTGCACGGTTTTTATGCCTTCGGGGAAATAATTCTCACCGGCGGCATAGCCACCCGGTTCATCGTGCGCGTATCGATAGGCATGACCGTTACCGAGTTCCTTCATCAGCCTGGTCGGTGCATTGCGCAAATGCACCGGCACGGGCCGCGACTCGTCTTCGGCCACGAACGCACGCGCAGCATTATAAGCGACGTACATCGCATTCGATTTGGCGGCGCAGGCAAGATAGACGACAGCTTGTGCCAATGCCAGTTCGCCTTCCGGGCTGCCCAGCCGCTCGTAGGTCTCACATGCATCGAGCGAAAGCCGCAGCGCACGCGGATCGGCCAGGCCGATATCCTCGCTCGCCATGCGTACGATGCGACGGCCCAGATAAAGCGGATCGGCGCCGCCATCGAGCATGCGCACCAGCCAGTACAGCGCCGCATCGGGATTCGAGCCGCGCACCGATTTATGCAGCGCTGAGATCTGGTCGTAGAAGGCATCGCCACCCTTGTCGAAGCGGCGCAAATTGCGCGCCATGGCGTTTTCGACAAAGGCGCCGTCCACATTATCGATGCCCGCGGCTTCGGCAGCGGTGCGCAGAATCTCCAGCAGATTGAGCAGGCGCCGTGCATCGCCGTCGGCCATGCCGATGATGCGGCAGCGCGCCTGATCATTGATCTGCAAACTCAGCGCGCCGCTGTTGGCGCGGTCGAACAACTCACCCAGTTCGTCTTCGGTGAGACTCTTCAGGATGTACACCGCGGCGCGCGACAACAGCGCGCCGTTGACTTCGAAGGAAGGGTTTTCGGTCGTAGCGCCAATGAAAGTGAACAGGCCCTGCTCGACGAACGGCAGGAACGCGTCCTGTTGCGCCTTGTTGAAGCG
>JAKFDA010000051.1:0-17578 GCA_036676355.1 Nitrosomonadales bacterium
TCGTAACACCCTAATAAAAACAAAACCCCGCCTGAGCGGGGTTTTGTCGGAGCCCGCAAGCGGGCTTGTCGTGCCTTACTTGCCGGCCTGGAGCAGGCGCGATTCCTTGATCAGGTAGAGGGAACCGGGCTGCTCTGCAAAATAGGCGGCAAGATTCTCCATATCCTTGGCGCTCAACGGCTGCACTTGTGCGGCCATGATCGGATTCTTGCGCGCGCCGGACTTGTACTGCTTCATCGACTGCAGCAGGTAATCCTCGTGCTGGCCCGCAAGCTTGGGAAAATCCGGGGCGCTGGGCGTATTGCCGTCGGGACCGTGGCACGCGGCACACACCTGTTTGGCCTTTTCGGCGCCGGCGGCGGCATCGCCCGCGAATACGGGGGCCGCGAAACAGGAGGCGAGAACGAGAATTAGCGTCTTCTTGATCATGTTCGTCTCTCTCACTTGGGTTGCGGCTGGCCGTAGTACGCAGCCAGATCCGCGATATCTTGTTCGCTCAGCGTCATGGCAATGCCGCGCATGCTCGGATGGTTGCGATCGCCGCTCTTATAGGCGCGCAGGGCGCTGGCGATGTATTGCGGACTCTGGCCGGCGATAAACGGCACACGGTACACCTGCGGATAAGCGGTCTGGTACAGCGGAATGCCGTGGCAGCCCACGCACATCGAAATTTTCGTTTTGGCACGCTCACTGTCGCCCTGGGGGGCGGCATCGGTCGTCTGCTGGGCATACGCCGGCGCACAGGCAAACGCGCCGACAAGCAGCCAAGCTGCAGTGGTCTTCATCATTGTGGGTAGGCTCTCGTTATAAATCCCGCACCGCGCGTCCGAAGGGGATACGCATCTTGATCTTGTCTTGCCGCCGGCGACCTCTTCCCATCGGCAGCTGCCTTCTTGATCGAGGCGTCAGAAAAACCGTCAAATTCTACCCGACCACACTTGTTACGGTCAAAGGAACGTAATACAGATCAAATCGGCAGCGCTCACGCAGGAGGGGAATGCCGCGGCGGCTATAATTGCTGCCTCGCACAAGAGGTTTCCCATGCGCTTCAACGGCTCCTCCAATTACGTCGCCACCGACGACCTCACGCTCGCGGTCAATGCGGCCATCACGCTCGCCCGCCCCCTGCTCATCAAGGGGGAGCCCGGCACCGGCAAAACCAGACTGGCGGAAGAAGTCGCCGCGTCGCTCGGACTGCCGCTGTTCGAATGGCACGTCAAATCCACCACCAAGGCCCAGCAAGGGCTTTACGAGTACGACGCCGTGTCGCGACTGCGCGATTCGCAACTGGGCGACCCGCGCGTCAAGGACATCGGCAACTACATCGTCAAAGGCACGCTGTGGCAGGCGTTCGAATCGGACACCCCCGTCGTCCTGCTGATCGACGAAGTGGATAAGGCCGACATCGAATTTCCGAACGACCTGTTGCGCGAAATCGACCGCATGGAGTTTTTCGTCTACGAAACGCGCGAACTGATCCGCGCCAGGCATCGCCCGATCGTGTTCATCACTTCGAACAACGAAAAGGAGTTACCGGACGCTTTTCTGCGCCGCTGCTTCTTCCACTACATCCGTTTTCCGGACAAGGAAACGATGGAGCAGATCGTCGCGGTGCATTTTCCGAATCTGAAAAAGAACCTGCTGAGCGAAGCGCTCGACGTGTTCTTCGAATTGCGCCAGGTGCCCGGGCTGAAGAAAAAACCGTCTACCTCCGAGCTGCTCGATTGGCTCAAGCTGCTGCTGGCGGAAGACATTCCGCCCGAGGCGCTGCGCGCAAACGATCGCAAACAGATTGTCCCGCCGCTGCATGGGGCGCTGCTCAAGAACGAGCAGGACGTGCATCTGTTCGAGCGGCTGGTGTTCATGAACCGTCGATGATTTCGGCGGGGAGCACGGCGTGAAGCGTCGAGCGCAATGCCGCCTCGCCTCATCTTACGGCTATCGACTCCCAACCCTCGGCTCTCGACTGTGTTAATCGATTTCTTCTTCCGACTGAAGTCGGCCAAGATCCCCGTCTCCCTCAAGGAGTTCCTCATGCTGCTGGAGGCGCTCGAGAAAGGCGTGATCGGCCCGTCGGTGGACGACTTTTACATCCTCGCCCGCGCCGCGCTGGTGAAGGACGAGGCGAATTTCGACAAATACGACCGCGCCTTCGGCGAGTATTTCTCCGGCATCGAGGAGATCGAACCCGATCAGGTCCGGATTCCGGACGAATGGCTGAAGAAGCTGAAGGAACTGAATCTCTCGCCGGAGGAAATGGCCGCGATCGAAGCGATGGGCGGTCTCGACAAGCTGATGGAGACGCTCAGGAAGCGGCTCGAAGAACAGAAGGAACGCCACCAGGGCGGCAGCAAATGGGTCGGCACCGGCGGCACATCGCCGTTCGGCGCATACGGTTACAACCCCGAGGGCATCCGCATCGGACAAGACCGCTCGCGTCATCGTCGTGCGGTAAAGGTCTGGGACGAGCGCGCATTCCGGAACCTCGATGCCGACGTCGAACTCGGCACGCGCAATATCAAGGTCGCGCTGCGCCGTTTGCGCCACTTCGCCCGACAGGGCGCGGCCGATGAACTCGATCTCGACGGCACGATCAGCAAGACCGCCAAAAACGCCGGCTGGCTCGATCTGCAAATGCGCCCCGAGCGCCACAACGCGGTGAAGGTGCTGCTGCTGCTCGACATCGGCGGCTCGATGGACGACCACATCCGCCTATGCGAGGAGTTGTTTTCCGCGTGCAAGTCGGAATTCAAGCACCTGGAACATTTCTACTTCCACAATTGCCTGTACGAGCATGTATGGCGCGACAACGATTACCGCTACCAGGACCGCGTACGCACGACCGATCTGATGCACAAGTACGGTAGCGACTACAAGGTGATTTTCGTCGGCGACGCAACCATGGGGCCGTACGAAATCACGGCGATCGGCGGTTCGGTCGAACACCATAACGAAGAACCGGGTGTCGTATGGATGCGGCGCATGCTGGATGTGTATCCCAAAGTCGTCTGGCTCAATCCCGAACCGCAGGATGCGTGGCCATATCGCTACTCGATCGGCATGATGCGACAGATCATGAGCGATCGCATGTATCCCCTGACGCTCGACGGTCTCGATCGGGCGATGCGCTATCTGGCGAATTGAGGATGATGCGCATGGCGACGATTCGCGTCACCGCCATCGAGCACGGCAGCGAGGCCTGGCGCACCGCGGTCGAATTACGCCGGGAAGTGCTGCGCAAACCGCTCGGCATGTCGTTCACGCAGGAACAGTTGGATAGCGAGCGCGATGCGCTGCTCTACGCGGCGTATGTGACCGACGGCGCAAATGAGCAGCTTGCCGCTACCGCGTTCTTCATTCCTCTCGACGCCACGCGCGTACAACTGCGCCAGATGGCCGTGACGTCCAGCTTGCAAGGGTGCGGCGCAGGTCGCACGCTGCTGGAACACATGGAGCGCGATGCGCAATCGCGGGGCTACAGCGAAATCGTCGCTGAAGCGCGCGTTTCCGCGCTGCCCTTCTATGTCAAGCTCGGCTACATCGCTAGTGGCGGGATCTATGAGCACGTCGGGCTGCCGCATCGGAAGATCAGCAAGCGATTTTGAGAGCCAGGCCCCCTTTTTGCGGCGGCGGATATTCGTAAGCTGTGACCGCCTGCCCCGGATCAAACGATAACCGCGCGCGGTCCCTTACACTCCATCCCTCACAGTGATAGGAGACCCCCCATGCGCTTCGAGACCCTGGCCGTCCACGCCGGCTATAGCCCCGACCCGAGCACCAAGGCGGTGGCCGTGCCCATCTACCAGACCACCAGCTACGCTTTCGACGACACCCAGCACGGCGCGGATCTGTTCGACCTCAAGGTCAAGGGCAACATCTATACGCGCATCATGAACCCGACCTCGGACGTGCTCGAACAGCGCGTCACTGCGCTCGAGGGCGGCATCGGCGCACTCGCGCTCGCCTCCGGTCAGGCCGCGGTCACCTATTCGATCATGACCATCGCGGAGGCCGGCGACAACATCATCGCGATCAGCACCCTCTACGGTGGCACCTACAATCTGTTTGCGCATACCCTGCCGCAGTACGGCATCGAGGTACGCTTCGTCGATGCCACCGATCCGGCCGCCGTCGCCGCCCGCGTCGATGCGCGCACCAAGGCGGTGTTCTGCGAATCGATCGGCAATCCGCTCGGTAATGTCGTGGACTTCGCCGCCTTCGCCGAAGTCGCGCACGCTCATGGCGTGCCGCTCATCGTCGACAACACCGTGCCGACGCCTTATCTGACGCGCCCCTTCGAGCATGGCGCCGACATTGTCGTGCACTCGCTGACGAAGTACATGGGCGGCCACGGCACCAGCATCGGCGGCATCATCGTGGACTCCGGCAACTTCCCGTGGGCCGAACACAAGGCGCGCTTCCGTCGTCTCAACGAACCCGAAGTCAGCTATCACGGCGTCGTTTACACCGAGGCGCTCGGCCCGGCAGCCTACATCGGCCGCGCACGCACCGTGCCGCTGCGCAACATGGGCGCAGCGATTTCGCCCTTTAACAGCTTTCTCATCATGCAGGGCCTGGAAACGCTCAGCCTGCGCATGGACCGCCACTGCGAGAACGCGCTCAAAGTCGCCGAATACCTGCAAGCGCATTCCAATGTTGCCTGGGTGAACTATGCCGGCCTGCCAAACCACCCGAGCCGGCCGCTGGTCGAAAAATATTTCGGTGGCAAAGCGGCGGGATTGCTGACCTTCGGCGTCAAAGGCGGCCGCGAAGCCGGCGTGCGGGTGCAGGATGCGCTGAAGCTGATCACGCGCCTCGTCAACATCGGCGATGCGAAGTCGCTCGCCTGCCACCCCGCCTCGACTACCCACCGGCAACTGAACCCCGAGGAATTGAAGAAAGCCGGCGTCAGCGAGGACATGATGCGTTTGTCCATCGGTATCGAGCACATCGACGACATCATCGCGGATCTGGACCAGGCGCTTGCGACGGCCTGAAACGAGCACAGGACTGCGGCGGCGGCCAAATCGACAGATACAAGCCGACGCTCGACCGACGATGAGAGGGAAGCGAAACCGGAAAAAGGGCCGGAGAGCGAAACAGACCGAGCCGGGCGTCCCAGCCAGCTACTTCAATAGCGGCCGGGTGAAATCCCGGCCATCCAACGTCCGGACAACGGGCGTGCGACGCCAGGCCTGCGGCGCCGCTTGATCGCCAAGCGGTTGGCCCAGCTCAGCCGCGCCGTGGCGCAAGCGGAATGACATTCTCCAACTGCAGCCATCTGCGTTCGAACTCCACAGCCGTGGTCGACTGGCCGAGCAAATGGCCCGAATATTCCTCGCAACCCATGCCGCGCAGCAGTTCGAGCTGCTCTCCCGTTTCCACGCCTTCCGCGATGGTGTTGATGCGCAGGCTGCGCGCCATGTCGATCATGGCTCTCACCACTACGCGATCATCGTTGCTGTTCAGCATGCCGCGTACGAACGACTGGTCGATCTTGATGCCATCCACCGAGAAGCGGCGCAGATGGCTCATCGATGAGAAGCCCGTGCCGAAGTCGTCGACCACGACGCGCACGCCGAGCTTGCGCAATTCAACGATGACGATTTTTGATTCCTCGACGCTGCGCCCGAGCGAGGACTCGGTGATCTCGAGCTCGAGTACGCGGGGATCGAGACCGCTCGACTCCAGCGCGGCGTGTACGCGCGCCGGCAGGGCGCGATTGAACTGCTTGCCCGACACGTTGACCGAAATGGAAAAGGTTTCGCCATGCAGCGACTGCCACACCTGCGCCTGCGCGCATGCGGTTTCCAGCACCCATTCGCCGATCGAATGAATCAGCCCGGTTTCCTCGATGACGGCCAGAAATTCGCTTGCCGGGATCAAGCCATGCTCCGGATGGTGCCAGCGCAGCAAGGCTTCGGCGCCGGTCAGCGCTCCGCTCGATAGATCGACGCGCGGCTGATAGTAGACACGCAGTTCTTCGCGCTCCGCGGCGCCGCGCAGACCGCCTTCGATCTTGAGGCGCTCGTTGGCGCGCACATTCATGTCGGACGAGAAGAACTGATAGTTTCTCCGCCCGCTCGATTTCGCCACATACATGGCGGTATCGGCGTGGCGCATCAGCAGGCTGCCGGCCGCACCATCGGCCGGATAAACCGCGATGCCGATACTGCACGCGGTGCTCACCGTGTGTTGCGCGATTTCGTAGACCTGCCCGAGCGAATTGATGATCTTCTGCGCGACCTGCCCGGCATCGTCGGCGCTCTTGAGGCCGGTGAGTACGATGACAAACTCGTCGCCGCCCAGACGCGCGAGCGTATCGCCCTTGCGCAGCACGTTGCCGATGCGCTTTGCCACTTCCTTCAGCAGCTGATCGCCGACATCATGGCCGAGCGAGTCGTTGATGTTCTTGAAGTGGTCCAGATCGATGAACATCACGGCGAGCGTCTCGCCGCTGCGCTGTGCGCCTGTGATGCCCTGCTCCAGACGATCGTTAAGCAGTAATCGATTGGGCAGACCGGTCAGCGGATCGCGCGTGGCAAGCTCGGTGATCTTGGCCTCGGTCTGTTTGCGCTCGGTGATGTCGAGCGCCGTGCCTCGATAGCCGGTGAAACGTCCTTCCGCATCGATGATCGGCACACCGTTGACCAGTTGCCACACCTGACTGCCGTTGCGGGTCAGCGATCGGTACTCCATGTTACGAAACGGCGCGCGACGATTCACCACTTCGGCATACCAGTCGCTCACACGCTCCTGTTCGCCGGCCGGCATGAGATCGACGGGGCGCCGCCCATAAAGCATTTCGGGCGGATAGCCGAGAACCTGTTCGACGCGTCGTGAGACGTAGGTGAACCGGCCGTCGACATCGAGTTCCCAGACATACTCGCCTGCCGCATCGGCAAAATCGCGGAAGCGGCGCTCGGATTCGCGTAGCTGCCGCTCGGCGAACTTGCGCTCGGTGATGTCGGTGATGGAAGTCAGAATGCACGGCTCGTGCGACAACTCGATGAGTTCGCTCCAGATCGCCGTATCCGCCATCTCGCCCGATTTCTTACGCAGGCGACACTCCATGCCGCGCACCGAATGCCCCCCTTTCACCATGGCAACCAGTTCCTGCCAATCGCCGGGCGCAGGCCACAAATCGATATCGCATGCGCGTCCGGTGACGTCTTCGCGCGCATAACCGAAGAAACGCACCCATGCATCGTTCACTTCGACGTACGCGCCATCGTCCACACGACTGATCATGATCGGCACCGGGCTGGCGTGGAAAATGGTGGAAAAACGGGTTTCGGATTCGCGAATGCGCACCTCGGCACGCTGTCGCTCGGTGACGTCGATGGCGCTCGACAACAGCACCCGTTCGCCGCCGAATTCCATCAGATCGCCCGACAGTGACACCTCGACGATCTCTCCGCTCTTGCGCCGCCAACGGCATTCGAAATCGCGTACCACGCCGTAAGCAACGACCAGATCGCGCATCTGCCCGCGCGCCTTCGGTTCGACCCACAGACCGACGCTGATGAAATCGTGGTCGAGCAAATCTTCACGCATATAGCCGTACGTACGACACCACGCTTCGTTCACGTCGATCACGCGACCGTCATGCAGGCCGGAAATGGCGATCGGCTGCGGGCTGCCGCGGAACATGCGCTCGGCGCGCGCATTCGATTCGCGTATCTGCTCTTCGGCGCGGCGCCGTTCGGTGATGTCGACGAGACTGACGATCACGCAGCGCTCGCCGCGAAAATCGACCACTTCCGCGGAATACATGAGATCGCGCAGATCACCGTTGCGCGCCACCCCCTTGATGTCGAGATTGCGCACTGCGCCGTTCTGCGTCAGTCGTTCGCGGATGCGATCGCGATCGTTCGGATCGGCCAGCAGGCCGAGATCGAAAACATGCCGACCTTCCGCTTCGGCGCGGCTGTAACCGTACAACCGGCACCACGCATCGTTCACCGCCGCGACCACGCCGTCGTCGAGACGGCGAAACATCATCGGCTGCGGGCTTTCGTCGAAAATATGGGCGAACAATTCGCGCGATTCGCCCAACGCGATTTCCGCGCGCTTCTGCGCTGTGATGTCACGGCCGACGCCGCGATAGCCCTTGAAGCGGCCGGCCTGATCGAACATCGGTTCGCCGCTGGTGAGGCTGTAATGCAGCGCGCCTTCGCGATCCTCGCGCACCAGCATGAAATCGCGGAACGGCAGATGCGCCTCGACCCGACGCCGGTGCTCGATCCAGCTTTCCGAGTCGCGACCCAGGAACGGCATTTCCCAGCGTCTTCTGCCGATGTACTCGCCCGTATCGAACGGCGCGCTGGCGCGAAAGCCGGCCGACAGCTCCACGAATCTGAACTCGCGATCCTGCTCCCAGTACCAGTCGGCGGACAGTTCAGTGAGATCGCGAAAGCGCTCTTCGCTGTCGCGCAACTTGGCGGTGACGGCGCGACGTTCCGTGCTGATGGCGCACAACAGCAGCGTGGTCAGCGCGCCGGCGAACAGCAAGCCGTGCAGGCCGAACAGATGCAGCGGGTCGGTGCGCCCGACGAATGGCCCAAGTCCCGCCGCCGTACCCAATATGCAAAGCGTGCTCACGGCGAAGTTGAACGTGGCGACTTCGCGCATCGAAAAGCGCACGCCCGGCCACACCACCAGCGGAAAGAAGGCAAAGGAAACGAGGAACTGCGTCGCGGCGGTGCCGAGGCGCGGTTCGAGGGCGAGCGAAGTGAACAGCAGCGCAAGCGCGACAAAGGCGGCGGCGGCCAACGATTCGACCAGGCGCTCGTCGAGACGCGGCCGTACGCGCCAGCAGAACAGCAAGGGCGCAACCAGCAGGATGCCTTGCGCTTCTCCGCCCCACCAGGCCAACCAGATCGCAGCGGTTTCGCCGATCGGCGCGTACCCGTACAACCGCAACGCGGCGGTGCCGACCGAGGCGCTGATAATCGCGCTGCTCATTGCCGCGCCAAACACCAGCAACACCACATCGCGCAATTGGCGCAGTTGCAAGTCGAAGCCGTGGCGGCGCGACAGCAGACGCGCCGCGACATAAGTCTGCACCGTCGTGCCGGCGGCGATCAGCAGCGCGGCCTGCCACACCAGACCGCCGAGCGTCATGGCGGCGAACGCGCCGAGGGCGACGCCCGGCAGCAGGCGGACGCCGCCCAGCACCAGCGCCGCCACGGCGACGCCGGAGGCCGGCCACACCAGCGAGGCATAGCTATGGATGGCGGAAAGTTCGAGGCTGAAATAGCCGAGCGCCGCATATGCCATTGCCAGCAAGGCGATGCGCAGCAGGTCTCCGGGCATAAAGAAAGCGCCCCGGCCCTTTGCGGGCCGATTCTTATTGGTCTTGGGCAACTCTTACCTCTCGGTATGGTGAGGCGGTGCGACTTTTAAAACTTCTTCCAGCGTGGTCAGCCCGGCTGCCACCTTCATCGCTCCGCTGACGCGGAGGCTTTTCATGCCTTCTTTGTACGCTTGCTCGCGTATCTTCGCGATATCCGCTTCGGCATAGACCAATCGCCGGATTGCAGGCGACAGCATCATCACTTCGTAGATGCCCAGGCGACCGCGATAGCCGGTCATGCGACAGTCCAGACAGCCGACCGGCCGATATACATGATCCGGGCGGCGCGATTTCCACGGCGCAACGAGTTCGTCCCAGCCCAGGTCGCCGACATGGTCGTCGCCATAGGCGATCTTTTCCTTGCACTGCGGGCACAGCGTGCGAAGCAGACGTTGCGCCATGATGCCGAGCACGGTGGCGTTGAGCAGATAACGCGGCACGCCGAGATCGAGCATGCGGGTGATGGCGGATGCCGCATCGTTGGTGTGCAGCGTGGAAAGCACCAGGTGGCCGGTCAGCGCCGCCTGGATCGCCATTTCGGCGGTTTGCAGATCGCGGATCTCGCCCACCATGATGATGTCCGGGTCCTGCCGCATCAGCGCGCGGACGCCTTCAGCGAAGGAAAGATCGATGCCGCTCTGCACCTGCATCTGGTTGAACGCGGGCTCGACCATTTCGATCGGGTCCTCGATGGTGCAGACGTTGACCTCTTCGGTCGCCAGCGCCTTCAGCGTCGAATACAGCGTCGTGGTCTTGCCGGAACCTGTGGGGCCGGTGACGAGAATGATGCCGTGCGGGCGCGAGGTCATTTCCTGCCAGCGCTGCTTGTCTTCCCTGGAGAAGCCGAGTTCGGTGAAATCCTTGACCAGCACTTCCGGATCGAAAATCCGCATCACCAGTTTTTCGCCAAACGCGGTCGGCAGCGTGGACAGCCGCAACTCCACTTCCTGTCCTTCGGCGGTGCGCGTCTTGATGCGGCCGTCCTGCGGCCGGCGCTTCTCGACCACATCCATGCGACCGAGAATCTTGATGCGACTGGTCATCGCCGCGATCACGGGCTGCGGCAACTGGTAGACGTTGTGCAGCACGCCGTCGATGCGGAAGCGCACCTGACCGAATTCGCGCCGCGGTTCGATGTGGATATCGCTGGCGCGCTGATCGAACGCGTACTGCCACAGCCAATCGACGATGTTGACGATGTGCTGATCGTTGGCGTCGAGTTGGCGATTGCTCTTGCCGAGTTCGACCAACTGTTCGAAGTTCGAGAGCTCCGAGCGCTTTTCCGCGCTGCCCGCCGCGCCCTTGACCGACTTGGCGAAGTTGTAGAACTCGACGATGTAGCGATTGATGTCGAGCGGATTGGCGAGCACGCGCCTGATATCGACGCGCATCATCTGCGCCAGTTCACGCTCCCATTCGCGCACGAACGGTTCGGCGGTCGCCACCACCGCTTCGCGCCCGTTCACCTCGACCGGCAGAATCTTGAAGCGCTCGGCATAAGCGCTCGACATCAGTTCGGTGACCGCCGAGAAATTTATTTTGAGCGGATCGACATGGTAGTACGGCAGCCCCGCCTTACCCGCGTACCACTCCGTCAGCCATTCCAGATGCAGCAGCTTGTGCGGCGGCCTGGCCGATTTCCATTTCTGCTCCGCGATGATCGCCAGCGGATGCGCGACACCGCGATGCAGCCGACGATTGGCGAGCAGCGCATCGGCTTCGGCGCGGACGGCGTAACCATCCGCGACGAGCTCGTCGAGCACTTCCGGCAATGCCAGCCGGCGCTCCTGCGTAGCGATAACGGCGGCCATGGCTGCCAAGGTGAAAGAGATGGCGGGAAGTATGGGGTTCCCGCCGGGGCCGCTCAACGCAATAAGTCTCGCCCGGCTATCAGTCAGACGGACGCGGGCGAATCCGATTCCCGGATTCCCACTCCAGCACATCGATGCCGTAGCGGGAGGGGCGTCCATTCCATCGGCTCGCGCCCTACGGGCTTGGCCGGAAGGACGGCACATCCAGCGTCATGCCGGACTTGATCCGGCGTCCAGGCTTTTACGGCGTCCAGATCTTCGACGATCCACCGGCCAGATCGAGCATCAGCTCGTTCAGGCGTTTGACAAACCCGGCCGGGTCTTCCAGCGTGCCGCCTTCGGCGAGCTGCGCCTGATCGAAGAGCAGATTCGACCAGTCGTCGAAACGCTTCTCCTCGTATTTCAGCCGCTGCACCATCGGATGTTCGGGATTGATTTCGAGGATCGGCGCCGCATTCGGCACGCTCTGTCCGGCAGCCTTGAGAATGCGCTGCAGGTTGACGCCCATATCGTAATCGTCGGCGACGAGACAGGCAGGTGACGAAGTAAGGCGCGAGGTCACGCGCACTTCCTTCACGCGCTCGCCCAGCGTCTCCTTGATTTTCCCGGTGAGTTCCTTGTACTCGTCGGCCTGCTTCTCGTAATCTTTCTTCTCCGCTTCGTCTTCCAGCTTGCCGAGATCGAGGCCGCCCTTCGCCACCGACTGCAGCGATTTGCCTTCGAACTCCGCGAGGTTGTTGA
Source organism: Nitrosomonadales bacterium (assembly GCA_036676355.1). Lineage (GTDB taxonomy): Bacteria > Pseudomonadota > Gammaproteobacteria > Burkholderiales > SG8-39 > ZC4RG42. The sequence continues at coordinate 11,911 of JAKFDA010000051.1, forward strand.
CCACCCACTCGTCGACGCGGTCGGACAATAGCAGCACCTCGACGCCCTTCTTGCGGAAGATCTCCAGATGCGGACTGTTCTTCGCCGCAAGAAAGGAATCGGCTGTGACGTAATAGATCTTGTCCTGCCCTTCCTTCATGCGGCCGATGTAATCGACCAGCGAAACGTTCTGCGCGTCCGTGTCGTTGTGCGTGGAAGCAAAGCGCAACAGTTTGGCGATCTGCTCCTTGTTGGCGAAATCTTCGCCGATGCCTTCCTTCAGCACGCGACCGAACTCGGTCCAGAAGGTGGCGTACTTCTCCGCATGGTTCTCCGCGAGATCTTCCAGCAGCGACAGAATGCGCTTGGTGCAGCCCGAGCGGATCGCGTCGATGTCCTTGCTCTCCTGCAGGATCTCGCGCGAGACGTTGAGCGGCAGATCGGCGGAATCGACCACGCCGCGCACGAAGCGCAGATAGGTCGGCAGCAACTGCTCGGCGTCGTCCATGATGAACACGCGCCGCACGTAAAGCTTCAGTCCGCGGCGATGCTGTCGATCCCACAGATCGAAAGGCGCGCGCGCGGGGACGTACAACAACTGCGTGTATTCCTGCCGGCCTTCGACCTTGTTGTGCGTATAGGCGAGCGGCGCCTCGAAATCATGCGCCACATGCTTGTAGAACTCCTGATACTGCTCTTCGGTGATGTCGTTTTTCGGACGCGCCCACAAGGCGGACGCCTGGTTGACGGTCTCGTCTTCATCGGTGGGAACCTGCTCCTTCTTCTCCTCGTCCCACTTCGATGCCTTCATCACGATCGGCAGCGCGATGTGATCGGAATATTTGCGAATGATCGACTTGAGCTTGAAGTCGGACAGCAGTTCGTCCTCGCCTTCGCGCAGATGCAGAATCACATCGGTGCCGCGCGTCGCCTTGTCGACGTCCTCGAGTGTGTATTCGCCGCCGCCATCGGACTCCCAGCGTACGCCCTGCGTTTCGCCGGCACGGCGCGTAACGAGTGTGACTTTGTCCGCCACGATGAAGGCCGAATAGAAACCGACACCGAATTGGCCGATGAGATGCGCATCCTTGGCCTGATCGCCCGTCAATGCCTGGAAGAATTCCCGCGTGCCGGATTTGGCGATGGTGCCGATGTGCTCGATGACTTCGGCGCGCGACATGCCGATGCCGTTATCCGAAACGGTGATCGTGCGCGCCGTGGGGTCGAAGGCGACACGGATTTTCAACTCGCCGTCGCCCTCGTACAGTTCCGGCTTGGCGAGCGCTTCGAAGCGCAGCTTGTCGGCGGCGTCCGAGGCATTGGAAATCAGTTCGCGCAGGAAAATCTCCTTGTTGCTGTACAAGGAGTGAATCATCAGATGCAGTAACTGCTTGACCTCGGTCTGGAAACCGAGGGTTTCCTTGTTCGTGGTTTGGGTCATGAACGAGTGGCCTCCATATCTATCGGGGCAGCATGTGGGGGCGAGGAGCGGCACCTTCAAGCCCCGCGCCGCGATTTCCGACCTTTCCGGCTCGCCGTTGCGGAACTTCGACCGGGCTGATGCAGTCTGGTACACGTGGCGATCGGGCGATATCGGCGATGCGACCCGCGCCTCGCCTGCCACTACAATAGCCGTCCGCCCCTGGCGTCACGACGACAAAATTGAGGAATTTCATGCATAAACTGCCGCGATGGTTCGGCGTAGCGGCCGCACTGTTTTGCACGAGCCTGATTTCCCTGCCGGCCGCACAGGCGGCCGCTCCGACGGACAAGACGCCAGTCGCGCAGGCGACCGAGGTCGCACTGCCCAAGGGCGTGGAACGCGGTCCTTCGCTGGCCGGCATCAGCGAATACCGCCTGCGCAACGGCCTCAAGGTGCTGCTCATGCCGGACCCGACGCAGGACCAGATCACGCTCAACATCACCTATCTGGTCGGATCGCGGCACGAGGGCTATGGCGAGCGCGGCATGGCGCATCTGCTCGAGCACATGCTGTTCAAGGGCACGCCCCGCCATCCCAACCCCAAGGGGACGCTGCTCAAATACGGCGCCGATTTCAACGGCACCACTTCGTTCGACCGCACCAACTATTTCGAGACCTTTCCGGCCAACGACAAATCGCTCGAGGCCATGCTCGAGCTCGAGGCCGATCGCATGGTCAATTCGCGCGTCTCCGCCAAGGACCTGGAAAGCGAAATGACCGTGGTGCGCAACGAGTTCGAAGCGGGCGAGAACAAGCCGTCCGTGCTGCTCAACGACCGCATCAGCGCCGCCGCCTACATGTGGCACAACTACGGCCGCACGGTCATCGGCACACGCAGCGATATCGAGAACGTACCGATCGAACGCCTGCAGGCTTTTTACAAAAACTATTACCGCCCGGACAACGCCGTCCTCATCGTGGCCGGTCGTTTCGACGAGGCACGCACGCTCAGCCGCATTGCCCAGGCGTTCGGTCGCATCGCCAGACCGGCGCAACCCGTCGTTCGGACCTACACCGAAGAGCCGCCGCAGGACGGTGAACGAGAAGTCTTCCTGCGTCGTGTCGGCGAAGTGCAGATGGTCGGCGCGCTGTACCACATTCCGGCCGGTTCGCACCCCGATTACGTGGCAGTCGACGTGCTGACCGAAGTACTGACAGCCAAGCCTACCGGGCGACTGCATCAGGCCCTGATCGAAACCGGTCAGGCCACTTTTGCGTATGGCTATAACCGGCAGCTGCACGACCCCGGTTCGGCCTATTTCGGCGCCAGTGTGCGGCAAGGCAGTTCGCTCGAACAGGCGCGCGACACGTTGCTGGGCACAGTGGAGAGCTTCGCCGAAAAACCGGTGACCGACGAGGAAGTGGAGCGCGCCCGCGTCACGCTGCAGAACGATGTGGAAATGCTGCTCACCAATACGCGCGGCGTGGCGCTCACGCTGTCCGAATTCGCCGCGATGGGCGACTGGCGATTGCTGTTCTGGTATCGCGATCAACTCGCCAAGGTGAAGCGCGAAGACGTGCAGCGCGTCGCAACCGATTATCTGCGGCCGGCCAATCGCACGCTCGGCCTGTTCTATCCGACCGACGATCCCAAGCGCGTGGCGATTCCCGACACGCCGGACGTGCACGCGATGCTGAAGGATTTCAATGGCGGCACCGATATCACGCTCGGCGAAGCATTCGATCCCACCCCGGCCAACATCGAAGCGCGTGTCATCCGCCGCACGCTCGACTCCGGTCTCAAGCTCGCCATGTTGCCGAAGCAGACGCGCGGCAACACCGTGATCGTGCAGATGGGCCTGCATTGGGGCACGCCCGAAACGCGCGAGAATCGCCATGCCGCCTGCTCTGTGGCAAGCGCCATGCTGTCGCGCGGCACGCAGAAACACACGCGAGCCGAACTGCGCGATGAGCTCGAACGGTTGCGCGCGACGGTCAGCGTCGGCACCGAAAGCGCATCGCTCAGCACCATTCGCCAAAATCTGCCCGAAGCGCTCGCGCTGGTCGCTGAAATGCTGCGCGAACCGTCGTTCCCGGCGAGCGAGTTCGAGCAGGTCACGCGCGAGCTGATCACGAGCATCGACGTGCAGCGCAACGATCCGTCCGCGCTCGCCAGCCTGACGGTCAACCGGCATCTGAATCCCTATCCGCCCTCGCACTGGAACTACACGCCGACGCTGGACGAGCGCATCGAGCGAATCCGCAATCTCACCCTCGAAGACGTACGACGCTGTCACGCCGAACTGGTCGGCGCTTCACACGGCGAAATCGCCGTCGTCGGAGACTTCGATCCCGAGGCCATGACCAAGCAGGTCGAACAGTTATTCGGCGACTGGAAAAACCCCGGCCCCTATGAGCGTGTCGTCGACGCCTATCACGACGTGTCGCCGATCGAAAAACTGCTCGAAACACCGGACAAGGCGAATGCCGTGCTGCGCGGCGGCTTCAATTTGCAGTTGCGCGATGACGATCCGGATTTTCCCGCGCTGGTGCTCGGCAGCTGGTTGATCGGCGGCTCATCGGACTCGCGCCTGTCGCGGCGCGTGCGCGAGCAGGAAGGCCTGTCGTACGGCGTCGGCGCATGGTTGAACGCGCGTTCGCTGGACAAGTCGGGCGAGTTCAATCTGTATGCGATCTACGCACCGCAGAACGGCGAGCGGGTCGAAACGGCGATCCGCGAGGAACTGAGCCGCGCGCTGCAACAAGGCTTCGAGCAGGCGGAATTCGAAGATGGACGCCGGGCGCTGCTGCAGGCGCGCCATATCGCGCGCAACGCCGACACGAGTCTGGCCGGTCGACTTGCGAAATACGCGTACGTCGATCGCACTTTCGAATGGGATGCGCAACTGGAGCAACGCATCGCCACGCTGACGCCGGCGGAGGTGCGGGATACGCTGCGCCGTCATTTCGATCTGAGCACGCTGTCGATCGTGAAAGCGGGCGATTTCAAGGCGGTGGCGACGCAGGCCGGCGGTGCGAAGAGCCAGCCGTCGAGCCGGCAGGAGGCCGAGACAGCCCATTGAGCCCGTGCTCGAGCGCCATCGCCCTTAAGGCAGTTCGTCGTAGCGGACTTCGAGCACCTCGAGTTCCTCGACGCCGCCCGGCGTGCGCAGCATGACCGTATCGCCCTCGCGCGCTTTGAGCAGCGCCTTGGCGATGGGCGAGACCCAGGAGACACGCCCGCGCGCGGGGTCGACCTCATCCAGGCCGACGATGCTGACGGTGCGCTCCTGCCCCGCGCGATCGGCGTAGGTCACCGTGGCGCCGAAGAACACGCGGTCATCGTCCCGCCCGGCGCTGTGTACGACTTCGGCGAATTCGATGCGCTTGGATAGAAAGCGGATGCGGCGATCGACTTCGCGCAGGCGTTTTTTGCCGTACTGGTAATCGCCGTTCTCGGAGCGATCGCCGTTGCCTGCCGCCCAGGCGATGATATCGACGAGTTTGGGACGTTCGACTTCCCACAATTCGCTGAATTCGTCGCGGAGACGCTGGTAGCCGGCCGGCGTGATGTAATTTTTCGCACCGGGCACGCTTTGCGCCTCCGAAGATGATGTCAGATCGAGATCGTCGTCATCCTCGGAATCGGATTCTTTGGTGAAGGCTTTGCTCATGATCGAAGGCAATGTATTTGAGAGGGATGATAGCAACCGGGGCGCCGCATTCCCGCTTCGCGCGACCGTAGAAAAATCATCGGGAACCACTTCCCTTTGATTCCTGCCCAAGATTTACATTCAACCGCCCGGAAGGAAATTTGATGTCGAAGAACAATATGCTGGCCATGGCCGTTGCGGCCGCAATCGGCACCGGCGCAATCGCCGGGTTTGTCGGCCACGATGCCATCGGCAACGCCCAGGCCGCGCCGGCCGTCACCGATCAGGGCCTGCCAGATTTCACTCAGTTGGTCGTTTCGCAAGGGCCGGCCGTGGTCAATATCACGGTCACGCAACAGCAGCGACAGACGGCCGAGCAGATGCCCTTCAAGCCCGGCGACCCGATGTACGAATTCTTCCGCCGCTTCCAGATTCCGATTCCCGAGGCCGATCCGACGCCGCGCCACGGGTTGGGTTCGGGTTTCATCATCAGCAAGGACGGCTATGTGCTTACCAACGCGCATGTCGTCGCGGATGCGAGTGAAGTCACCGTCAAACTTACCGACAAGCGCGAACTGAAGGCGAAAGTGATCGGCAGCGACGCGCGTACCGA
>JAKFDA010000052.1:0-39742 GCA_036676355.1 Nitrosomonadales bacterium
GCAGCCGGATACCCGGTGTAAATAGGCAAACGCGTGAATGGTCGATGACGCTGCGCGAGCAAGGCCGATTTGTCGATCGCGGAAAAAAAGAACCTCGGGGCAACAAGAGGAGGAGGGTGGTTGCCCCGAGGGTCCACAGGAGGAGGCCTGTGGTGCACGGCATCGACGAGAAGCCTAGCCGTACGTTTGATCGACATGTGGTGCGGAGGAGGCAGCCGCATATCCATCAATCACGAGGTAAGTGTAGGTCTCGGGTAATTATTTGTCCAACAGATTTGATGGATGATGAATATCCATAAAACGGATATTACAGGTGGCCGCGAAATGATACCGCGCCGTGTTGTTCCTATGAAGAAAGGCAGCTTTTCCATCTGCGGTTATGCGCCTATAAAAATTGCTCATATCGATGTTTTATGGGGTAAGGTATCGGCCTCATGGATATTCGTTCCGTAGATTTGAATTTGCTGGTAGCGCTGGACGTGCTGCTGGCGGAGCGTAACGTCACGCGCGCCGCCACCCGCCTCGGCCTCTCGCAATCGGCAATGAGCGCGGCGCTTGCGCGCCTGCGTGTGTTGTTCAATGACCCGCTGCTGTTACGCACCTCCGGCGGCATGTTGCCGACCTCGAGAGGCACCGAACTGGCTGCCCCGGTGAAGCAGGTGCTCGAGGATATCGGGCGCATCATCGAGCCGTCCGACGGCTTCGATCCGTCCACGGCGACCGTTAAATTCTCCATTGCCGCCTCGGACTACGTCGAGTGGGCGATCCTGCCGCAACTGGTCGATCACCTCGAAAAGTGCGCGCCTCAGGTGCGCCTCGAAGTGCAGCCTTCCGATTACGCCGGCGTCGGACGTCAACTGGAAAGTGGCGATATCGATCTGGTCCTCATCAATGCCGCCAACGCGCCGAGCGCAGGGCGCTCGCGCCCGCTTTACGCGGAGCGCTTCGTGGTCGTGGCGCGGCACAATCATCCGCGCCTCAAACGCACGCTGAGCGTGGAGGATTTCTGCGCCATGGATCACGTGCTGGTTGCCCGGCATGGTTATTTTTTTGCCGGCGCCGCGCAAATCGACGAAGCGCTGGCCGCGGTCGGTCGCAAGCGCCACGTGCGGCTTTCGGTGCCGCACTTTCTGCTGGTGCCGGAAATGGTCGCGCGTTCCGACATGATCGCCGTGCTGCCCGAGCGACTGGCGCGCAGCTATACCGACAGCTTGCGCAGCTTCGATTTGCCGCTCGACGTGCCTCATCTCACCATCGCCGCGGTGTGGCATGAGCGCACGCATCGCAATCCCGCGCAGATCTGGTTGCGCCAGGCGTTGGCCGAACTGATGCAGGGCAGCGTGATTAACGGCAAGTTCGGCAAATCGGCGGCGGCGGTGCCGCGCAAGCGGGAAAGATGAACAGGACGACGTGCCGATCGTGGCGGCACGTCGTCGCCTTATCGCTGTTTTTCGGCGCCGGCGCCGCCGGTGCGCAGGGTTGTGTGTCGCCAGGCACTTGGTTGTTCCCGGTCGATCACGCAACCGTGTCCGAGGACGCGGTGTACGCGCGCGCCGCGCAAGCCGATGTCGTTCTGCTGGGCGAAAGCCATGCGTATGCGCCGCACCACCGCTGGCAGCTCGAAACACTCCAGGCATTGCACGCAATACGACCCGCCATGGTGATCGGGTTCGAAATGTTCCCCCGTCGCGTGCAGCCGGTACTCGATCGCTGGATTGCGGGTGAATTGACGGCCGAAGAATTCATGCGCCGGTCCGACTGGAAAAAAGTCTGGCGCTTCGATTTCGAACTCTATCGCCCGCTGTTCGAATTCGCTCGCGCAAACGCTATCCCGATGCGGGCGCTGAATGTGGAGCAGGCGCTCGTGCGCGACACCGGCGCGAACGGCTTCGATGCCGTTCCGGATGAGCGTCGCGAAGGCGTTTCGGCGCCCGCGCCGGCGGCCGATCGCTATGTCGAAAAGCTGCGCGAAGTGTATGCAAGCCATCGCCACGGCGGCGACGCACCGGCGCTCGATGATCCGAAATTCCGGCGCTTCGTCGGCGCGCAGTTGCTGTGGGATCGCGCCATGGCGCAGGCGCTTGCCGACGCACTGCGCGACCGGCCCGACGCGCTGGTGGTCGGCATCATGGGGCGCGGGCATGTCGAATACGGGCAAGGCGTGGCGCATCAGTTGCGCGACCTCGGTGTGTCGCGCATCGTCGCGCTTTTACCGTGGGACGCGGACGAGCCGTGCGAGGCGTTAAGCGCAGGTATTGCCGATGCGGTTTACGGCGTCGAAGCCTCGCCGGCGGACAAATGACCGTCGCGCACGACGCAAAATTGCAACGGATTATCCGGCGGCGGGACGGCCGCCCGGTTTGACGGCGTCGACGCAAGCGGCTATATGGTGTGGATCGATTGTCGAACGCAATTTCACTGAACTGTATGGAATCCAGCGTGGGCGCAGCATTGTCGCCGTCGGGAAACGCCCGTTTCCCGGGAATCGACCTGGATCGCCAGATCGACGTGGTATCGAGCCTGCGCCGCCGTCTGGCGCAGGACGCGGTGCTGCATCGCGCCGAAGATACGCGACCCTACGAATGCGACGGTCTGTCGGCGTATCGTGAGCTGCCGATGGTGGTTGCGCTGCCCGCCGATGAAGATGAAGTGGCATTCGTACTGCGTACATGTCATGAGTTGAACGTACCCGTCATCGCACGGGGGGCCGGTACCGGTCTGTCCGGCGGCGCCCTGCCGGCGCCGGACAGCGTGCTGCTGTCGCTGGCGAAAATGAAGCGCATTCTTTCGCTCGACCCGGTTGCGCGCATCGCGCGCGTCCAGCCCGGGGTGCGCAATGCGGCGATCTCGGAGGCGGCCAAGGCTTTCGGCCTCTACTATGCGCCCGACCCGTCTTCGCAGATTGCCTGCAGCATCGGCGGCAACGTCGCGGAAAATTCGGGCGGCGTACATTGCCTCAAGTACGGCTTGACCGTACATAACGTTTTGCGCGTGCGCGGCTACACCATGGCCGGCGAAGCGATCGAGTTCGGCAGCGAGGCGCTCGACAGCGCCGGTTACGATCTGCTCTCGGTCGTCATCGGCAGCGAAGGCATGCTGGCTGTCGTCACGGAGGTGACGGTACGGCTCATTCCGTTGCCGGAAGCCGCCAAGGTGATCCTTGCCTCGTTCGACAATGTGCACAGGGCCGGAGAAGCGGTGGCGACCGTGATCGCCGAGGGCATCATCCCGGCCGGCCTGGAAATGATGGATCGCTCCGCCACGCGCGCCGTCGAAGACTTCGTGCACGCGGGCTACGATCTGGACGCCGCCGCGATCCTGTTGTGCGAATCGGACGGCACGCCGGAAGAAGTCGAAGACGAGATCGCGCGGATGCAGGCCGTGCTGCTGCGTGCCGGTGCGAGCAATCTCCGAGTGTCGCGCGATGAAGCCGAACGCATCCGTTTCTGGGCCGGGCGCAAGGCGGCATTTCCCGCGGTGGGACGCATCTCGCCGGATTACTACTGCATGGACGGCACCATTCCGCGCAAGCGTCTCGGCGAGGTGTTGCTGTTCATCGAAGAGATGGAGCGTAAATACGGCTTGCGCTGTCCCAATGTGTTTCATGCCGGCGACGGCAACCTGCATCCGTTGATTCTGTTCGATGCCAACGATCCGGAGCAGTTGCATCGCACCGAAGCCTTTGCCGCCGAAGTGTTGCAGAAGTGCATCGAGGTCGGCGGCACCATCACCGGCGAACACGGCGTCGGCATCGAAAAGATAAACCAGATGTGCCAACAATTTTCCGGCAACGAACTGGAACGTTTTCGCGGCGTGAAGCGCGCGTTCGATCCGCAGGGTCTGCTGAATCCGCTGAAGAACATTCCCACTTTGCATCGCTGCGCCGAATTCGGACGCATGCATGTGCATAACGGCCAGTTGCTGCATCCGGAACTGCCCAGATTTTGAACAAGCCTTCCCTCTCTACCGAAAAAAACGCTGATCGAAGTCAGTTGATGCTGCAGACGATTGCCGAAACCATACGCGCGGCCGCCGCGCGTCAACGCCCGCTCTTCATCCTGGGCGGCGCGACCAAAGGCTTCTACGGCCATCCGGTCGAAGGCGAAGCGCTCGATGTACGCGGTTACAGCGGCGTGGTGGATTACGAACCGAGCGAACTGGTGATCAGCGTGCGCGCCGGCACGCCGCTGGTCGATGTCGAGGCGCTACTCGCGGACAACAACCAGATGCTCGCCTTCGAGCCGCCGCGCTATGCACAAGGCGCGACCATCGGCGGTGTCGTGGCAAGCGGTCTGTCCGGTCCGCGTCGACAGGCGGCGGGCGCCGTGCGCGATTTCGTCCTGGGCCTGCGCATGCTGGACGGGCGCGGCGATGATCTGCGCTTCGGCGGACAGGTCATGAAGAATGTCGCCGGCTACGACGTCTCGCGCCTCATGGTCGGCGCGCTCGGCACGCTCGGTGTGCTGACGGAAATTTCGCTCAAGGTGTTGCCGCGCCCGGCGGCGGAAGCAACCCTGCGCTTCGAAATGCCCGAGGCGGTCGCCATTCAGACGCTCAACACCTGGGCGGCTCGTCCGCTGCCGATCAGCGCCAACGTGTATCACGACGGCGAACTGCATGTGCGCCTGTCGGGGGCGCAGGTTGCCGTCGACGCAGCCCGCACCCGTCTGGGCGGCGACGCGGTAAATGAAGCGCAGGCGGCGCAACTGTGGCAAAGCATGCGCGATCACACGGCGCCGTTTTTTCAAACGAATGCGCCGTTGTGGCGCGTGTCCGTGCCTTCGGTGGCCAAAGCGCTGGAATTGCCCGGCGCGCAGTTGATCGAATGGGGCGGCGCGTTGCGCTGGCTGGTGACGCAAGCCGACGTGCGCACCGTACGCGCCACAGCTGAAGCGCGCGGCGGTCATGCGACCCTGTTTCGCTACAGCGGCGCGGAGGTTCCGGTGTTCCACCCCCTGCCGCAAGTGACGATGGACATCCATCGGCGTCTGAAGAACGAATTCGACCCGCAGGGGATACTTAATCCCGGCCGCATGTATCGAGGCCTCTGACATGCAGACGCGACTCGCCGATTTTATTCGCGACACCGATCAGGGCAGGACGGCCGACGCCATTCTGCGCAAGTGCGTGCATTGCGGCTTCTGCACCGCCACCTGTCCGACCTACCAGTTGCTCGGCGACGAACTCGACGGGCCGCGCGGCCGCATTTATCTGATGAAGGCGATGCTCGAAGGCGAGCCGGTCACGCGCAGCACGCAACTGCATCTCGATCGCTGCCTTACCTGCCGCAATTGCGAAACCACCTGTCCTTCCGGCGTGGAATACGGCGCATTGGTCGACATCGGCCGGGCGCTGGTGAGCGAACGCGTCGAGCGACCGTGGCATGAGCGCGCCATGCGCAGCGCTATCGGCGCCGTGTTCACCCGCACGCGCTTGTTCAAGGTGTTGTTGCGCACCGGCATGGCGCTGCGCCCGCTGCTGCCGATCAGGCTGGCACAGAAGCTGCCGCTTCATATTCCCGAAGTGCGCGCATGGCCGCCGCTGCGCCATGCGCGCAGGATGGTTGCGTTGGGTGGTTGCGTGCAGCCCGCGCTGACGCCGGACACCAATCCGGCCGCCGCGCGCGTGCTCGACCGTTTCGGCATCTCGTTGATCGAGACCGCCGGGTGCTGCGGCGCCTTGCGCTTTCATCTCGATCATCAGAACGACGGGCTCGACGACATGCGCCGCATGATCGACAGCTGGTGGCCGTATGTCGAGCAGGGCGTCGAAGCCTTCGTCATGACTGCTTCGGGTTGCGGCGCGACCGTGCGCGAGTACGGACACCACTTGCAGCACGATGCGCAATACGCCGACAAGGCGCGTCGCATCAGCGCCATGACGCGCGACCTCACCGAGGTGCTGAACGCGGAAGCGGTGCGCAACGGCCCGCTGCTCGAGCACGCCCCGCTGGTCGCCTTCCATGCGCCGTGTTCATTGCAGCATTGGCAGAAGCTGCACGGCGTGGGCGAGCGGCTGCTGTCCGCACTGGGTTATCGCCTCACCTACGTGCCCGATGCGCATCTATGTTGCGGTTCGGCCGGGTCCTACTCACTCCTGCAGCCGGAACTTTCGCAGCAGCTCAAGCGCAACAAGCTTGCCGCCCTGAGTTCGGGGATGCCGGAAGTCATTCTTACCGCCAACGTAGGTTGTCAGACCCATCTGACGACCGAGGACGGCATCCCCATCAAACACTGGATCGTCGATCTGGACGAGCGTCTTTCGCCGCGCTGAGCAGCGCGCCCCAGCCGGCGCGGTTTATGCCTCGACCCATTGCAGGCTTCACGGTTCCAACATACGCTTGCGCCACCTAAAACTCCTCAGGAGCGTTTGATGTCTTTCACTCGCGTAGTCGTAGGGGGATTCGTGTTGGCCCTGTCGTCTGGCGCGCTGGCGGATGCGCCGCAAATGCGACCGGGCCTGTGGGAATTTTCCATGTCCGGCGTCCCGATGAAGCAGACCGTCTGCATCACGCCCGACATGGCGAAGGACGTCACCAAGCTGGGCAAGGATGACAAGGTGCCGAACAGCGATTGCAAATCCTCGACGCCGAAAGTGTCCGGAAAAAGCACGACTTTCAATGTTTCGTGCACAAAGCCGAGCAGGATGAGCACCAAAATGACCCTGACCGCGCATGACCAGGATAACTTCACCATGGCGCAGGACTACGACATGGAAATGAACGGTCAGCGGCAGAAGGGTTCGATGACGATGAACTACAAACGTATCGGCGAGTGCAGGAAGTAGGCGCTACGCGATATCGGATGACCGGCGCTATACGCCGGTCGCTACGCTCCTCCTGACTCCCGCATGAGCGTGCAGCCCTCCTCTGCAGCGCAAAAGTCGATCGCGCGGCATGCGCTGCTGTGGCGCTGGTTCGATCGCAGCATTCTCGAACTCGGGCGGCAGATGCGCTGGTCCTATCTGCCGCCGCTGATGGTCTATATGGCGGCCGGCGTGTCGGGCCTGACCGGCATCGTCGGCACGTTCTTCGTCAAGGAATACCTCGGCCTCTCGGCCGCCTTCCTCGCCGCGCTCGGCTTCTGGGCGGGATTGCCCTGGGCGCTCAAGATGCCGCTCGGGCATCTGGTCGATCTGATCTGGCGCTGGAAGTCATATCTTGTCTTTCTCGGCGCCGGTCTGATCGCGGCCAGCCTGCTGATCATGATTGGCCTGATCGGTGATCGCGCAGCGATGGCGGCGGTCATGAAAGTGGAGGCGTGGTTCGTGCTCGCCACTTTGCTCGCCCCGATCGGCTACGTCATTCAGGACGTGGTCGCCGATGCCATGACGGTCGAGGCGGTGCCGCGCGTCAACGTCGACGGCACGGCGATCGCCGATCAGGATCGCAAGGCCATGCACGTCACCATGCAGACGCTGGGGCGCGTCGCGATCATCGGTGGCACGGTGCTCGTGGCCCTCGCCAACGTCTATCTTTTCCGCGACGCGGCCGCGATGCCCGAAGCGCAGAAGGTCGCGACCTATACCGAGATCTACACGCTGGCGCTTTTCATCCCGATCGTTTCCGTAGGCGGCATCCTTGTCGCCTATTGGGTGAGGCGTCGCCAACTGCGCCAGATGCGCGCACATGGCCTGTCGGAAACCGACGCCGCGAAATTGTTGCACCCGCACGTCGAACGCCCGCAAGTGAACTGGTGGATTCTCGGCGGCGGCTTCGGCTTCGCCGCGTTTTCCCTGCTGGTGGGACTCGGCGATTTTCCCTGGCGCGAGGAAATCGTGTTCGTGACATCGATGGCGATCATCATCTTCATGATCGTCAAGCTGGTGCGCGAACTCGATGCGCAGGCGCGCAATGTGCTTGTCGGCACGGCCATTGTCATTTTCATCTATCGCGCCACGCCGTCCACCGGCGACGGTTCGACGTGGTGGATGATCGATGTATTGGGCTTCGACCAGCAGTTCATCTCCGTGCTGTCATTGATCGCAAGCGGCCTCACGCTGTTCGGCATGTTTCTGTTTCGCCGCTTCATGGCCGACAACTCCATCGCCTATGTGGTCGGCTTTCTCACCATTGTCGGCACGATACTGTCGTTGCCCACGCTGGGCATGTATTACGGCATTCACGAATGGACGGCGGCGCATACCGGCGGCGTGGTCGATGCGCGCTTCATCGCATTGGTCGACACCGCGCTTTCGTCGCCGCTCGGCCAGATCGCCATGATTCCCATGCTCGCCTGGATCGCCAACTCGGCGCCGGAAAATCTCAAGGCGACGTTCTTCGCCGTCATGGCATCCTTCACCAATCTCGCGCTCGCGGCGTCGCAACTCTTCACGAAATATTTGAACGAGATCTGGATCGTGCAGCGTGCCGTGGTCGATCCGCAAACCGGTGTCGTGCAAACCGCGGCCGACTACAGCGCGCTGGGCGACCTGCTGATCGCAGTGATCGCCATCGGCTTCATCGTGCCGATGGCCACGATCGGCATCATCAAGCTGACACGGTTCAAAAGCGCTTGACGGAACAAGTTCCGAACGTCCGCTTCGTTGCCGCATCGGCGATCGTCTTGATCTGTTGAACTCCCGCTTCCGCGGGAGCGACGGCTCGGCCCTTGCGTTTACCATCCGTCATTCCCGCGAAAGCGGGAATACAGTAAGTTTCCTCTTTCGTCCTGCAACTTTCGAATCGTGACTACTTCGCGTTCCGGACTGCGACACATCCTGCGCTTTCTCGCGCCCTACAAAGCCCGCATCGTCGCGGCGCTGGTCGCACTCGTCGTTGCGGCGAGCGCCGTGCTTGTGCTGGGACAGGGCTTGCGCTTCGTCATCGACGCGGGCTTCGGCAACGGCAGTCAGCGACAACTCAATCTCGCGCTGATCGGCATGGTATCGATTGCCGCCGTGATGGCGCTGGCGAGCTACGCGCGCTTCTACCTTATGATGAGTACCGGCGAGCGCGTGATCACCGATATTCGTCGTGCCGTGTTCAGCCATATCCTTACCTTGTCGCCGAGCTTTTACGAAGGCACGCGCACGGGCGAAATCATTTCGCGTTTGACCAACGACGTGACCCTGGTGCAGTCGGTGATCGGGTCGGGTTTCTCGATGTTCCTGCGCAATGCGCTGATGATGATCGGCGCGATGATCCTGCTGATCGTCACCAGCCCGAAGCTCGCGGCGTTGATCGTGATCGGCGTGCCGCTGACGCTGGCGCCGATTCTAGTGCTCGGCAAGCGCGTGCGGCGCATGTCGCGCCACACCCAGGATCGCATTGCCGATGTGTCAGCCTATATCGACGAGGCGGTGCATGAGGTGCGCACCGTGCAGGCCTATGCGCATGAAGATGTCGATCGCGTGCACTTCGGCGAACGCGCAGAAGCCGCCTACGAATCCGCAGTGGCGCGCATACGCGATCGCGGACTGCTCTTTTCCTCGGTGTTGCTGATTGCCTTTTGCGCCATTGGCATCGTGCTGTGGATCGGCGGGCGCGACGTGCTGGCCGGCAACCTGACGGCGGGCGAATTGTCGGCATTCGTTTTTTACGCAGTGATCGTTGCAAGTGGCGCCGGAACGGTGTCGGAAGTGTGGGGTGATCTGTTGCGTGCGGCCGGCGCAACGGAGCGCATCGTCGAACTGCTCGCGACGCGACCCGATATCGTCGCACCGCCGAAGCCGCTCGTGTTGCCACAAAGAGTGCGCGGTGAAGTGTCGTTCATCGACACGCGCTTTGCCTACCCGGCGCGGCTCGACGCGCCGGCGCTCGACGGATTCGATTTGCAAGTGCGCGCGGGCGAACGCGTCGCGCTGGTCGGCGCTTCAGGCGCGGGCAAATCGACCGTACTTGCGCTGTTGCTGCGTTTTTACGATCCGCAGGCCGGACGCGTGTGCATCGACGGCTTTGATCTCGCGCAGTGCGATCCGCGCGCGGTGCGGCGACAGATGGCGCTGGTGGCGCAGGATCCGGTGATTTTCGCGGCCTCGGTCGCGGAGAACGTGCGCTATGGGCGGCCGGACGCCTCCATGGCTGAAGTGCATGCGGCCTGCGAGACTGCTTATGCAATCGAGTTCATTGAACAGCTACCGGAAGGCTTCAACACCGAACTGGGCGAGCGCGGCGTTCGTCTCTCGGGTGGACAGCGGCAGCGTCTTGCACTGGCGCGCGCGCTACTCGCCGATCGGCCGATTCTCCTGCTCGACGAAGCGACCAGCGCACTCGATGCCGAAAGCGAGCGTTATGTTCAGCTCGCGCTCGAGCGCCTGATGCGCGGCCGCACGACGCTGGTGGTGGCGCACCGGCTTGCCACCGTGCGTAACGCCGATCGCATCGTCATCATGGATCGTGGACGCATCGTCGATCAGGGCACCCATGCCGAATTAATCCGCGCGGGCGGGTTGTATGCGCGACTCGCCGCGCTGCAGTTCATCGACGCGGCGCCGGTCGGCTAAGACGCGGTCCGGCAATACGGCCTGACAGCGGCTCAGGTCAGAGTCTGCCGCACCCGTTTTTTCGCGCCGTACATCGACGCGTCGGCCATGGCGAGCAGCGTTTCCATATCGGCGCCGTCATGCGGATAGATCGCCGTGCCGACGCTGCATGCAACCGAAAGCCGTAACTCGTCCAGTTCGAAAGGCTGCGTCGCGGCTTCGCGCAATTTTTCCGCGACGTACTCGGCCGCGGCGAGGTCGTGCACGCGCTCGAGCAGCACGACGAACTCGTCGCCGCCTATACGCGCGACCGTGTCGGTTTCGCGCACGGCGGCGGTGAACCGGTCACCGATGGCGACGAGCAGCCGGTCGCCGATAGCATGCCCGTGCTCGTCGTTGACGAGCTTGAAGTCATCCAGGTCGATCAGCAGCACGGCAAGCATGCCGCCTTCGCGTCCGCGTTGCGCGAGCGCGCGACGCATGCGATCTTTCAGCAGCGTCCGATTGGCAAGGCCGGTGAGCGGATCGTAATGCGCCAGACGTTGCAGATCCTGTTCGCGTTCGCGCAGGCAGCGATTGGCGAGCGCCAGTTCCTGCGTACGCGCTTCGATGCGCGCTTCGAGCTCCGCTTCGGCACGCTGCAGGGTGTTCAGCATGATGTCGCGGGCTTGCAGGACCTGCCGCTGCGCGGCGTCCTTTTCGCGGCGCATGCTATTGATGCGATCAGCCAACGCAAAGGCGAGCAGGAGCATCTCGAACGCCGAGCCGATCTGAAGCGCATAGGTGGTAAACCAGACGGACGGAAGCCATCCCAGCATGCGCAGCGCAAAGGTGGTGACGCCGATGCCGAGCAGACTCCGCGCAACCAGGTAATAGCGCGCGCCCGGCTGTCCTTTGCGCATGCAGTAGAGGCCGACGCCGATTGACGTCACACCGCCGCAGGCCGCGGCGAATACGTTGATATAAACGCTCGCCTGATAAAAACCGAGTGGCAGCACAAGGATGCTGAGGCCGAATACGGTCGCGAAACCGAGTACCACGCGGTCGACCGCGCGATACGCACGGGTGCCGAGAAATTCGCGCGTGAAAAAACAACTAAGGATGCCGGTGACGGACATCCACAGCGGCAGGGAAAAGTGTGCGAACAGCGGCCATTCGGGCCACAGATACTGAAAGGCGAGGCCGGCGTACGACGCCTGGGCGATCGCCATGCTCGCCACGGAGCCGACGTAATACAGGTACACCTTCTCGCGTATGGAAGCGTACAGCATCAGGTTGTAGAGCATCAGCGCGCTCAGCATGCCGAGATAGCACACCAGCCAGCCGAAGCGAGTTTCGTCCTGCTGCGCGAAATATTTCGGCTCCCACAATTTCAATGGGATGGTGAGCGTGCCTTCCATCGTCACGCGCAGATAAACGGTTTGTACGGAGCCCCCGCCGGGAAAGGCGATCGGCAGCACCGGATTGCGATGGGGATAAGCGCGCTCGGAGAAGGGAAGCTTGTCGCCGAGCACGTGCAAGGCGTAGTGACCTGATTCATCCGGCACGTAGACGTCAATCCGATCCAGCGGCGGATGGCCGATTTCCAGCAACCATTCGGCGACGTGTTGCTCCGGCGTCGTGAGCTTGAAGCGCAGCCAGTACGCGGAATTCGAAAAACCGAAATTGATGTGGCCCGGTTGCCGCGCGGCGGGGCGATAGCGCAAGGCGGTTTGGGGCGCCATGGCGTCGGCGAGCGTCATGCGAGCGGTCGAATCCTCGATGTATTCGACATGGCGCGCGAGGTCGTAGTGACGGATGTCGTGCGACACGATCACCGGAGGCAAGGCATCGGCCGGAAGAATCGCGTGCGCATCGATGTTCGCGCTCGCCGGGCTGAGAACGCACAGGCAGCAGACGACCAGCGAATAACGGATCGCACGTGCCAGGCTGAACAAACGGTGTCTGACTGCTTTAAGTCGTTGCAATGCTGTGTGCGAGGTCGGTTGCAAAGGAAACGGCCCTGAGACGGATATCGGCCGCTGTGCCGAAATCTTGACGGCTGCAACCGTCGGAAAACTTGAAAGAAAGGGGGGCGAGAGGCGTCGAGCGCGCCGGTCCGGCGCCAATCCGGCGAAGCTCCTCCATATATATGTGTGTTTTTTCGCCGATGAGGACCGGCACGGTCGATTATGGGGCTATAAGCAACCGCACGTAGTCAAATTGATATTGACTGCGGTATGATCCCGCAGTTTTTGGGAAGGCCGTCCCAGGCGCTTCGTCGAACTCCGTCGCGGGGGATGCCCGTTCCGCAGTCTTCGGTCGAACCCTCGCTCATTCGCTACGCATTCTCGCTGGCCTAGGGCGTTTTTTTCGGCCTTTCCGGGTTTCACTTCGTCCCGCGCTGACAAGAACCGCGGTCGAGGTGCGTCAATATCAAACCAAGGGGAGCATCCATGCAGATCGGGATACCCGCTGAAACTCGCGCGGGCGAAACGCGCGTCGCAGCGACCCCTGAGACCGTCAAGAAGCTAGTCGCAGGGGGTCATCACACAGTGCTCGTACAGTCGGGCGCCGGTGTCACCGCCTCGGTTCCGGATGCGGACTATGCCGCAGCCGGCGCGACGATTGTCGGCTCGGCGGCTGAAGTTTTCGGCCAATCGGACATCGTTTTAAAAGTGCGCGCGTTGCAGGCCGACGAGATCGCGCAGATGAAATCGGGCGCCATCGTCATCGGCTTGCTCAATCCCTACGATGCGGCAGGCATCGAGGCGATGGCGGCCAGGGGCATCACCGGCTTTGCGATGGAATGGCTGCCGCGCATTTCGCGCGCGCAGGCGATGGACGTGCTGTCCTCGCAGGCCAACATCGCCGGTTATAAAGCTGTGGTTACGGCCGCGGACGAGTATGGCCGCTTCATGCCCATGCTGATGACCGCTGCCGGTACGGTGAAGGCCGCACGTGTGCTGATC
Organism: Nitrosomonadales bacterium; assembly: GCA_036676355.1. Lineage (GTDB taxonomy): Bacteria > Pseudomonadota > Gammaproteobacteria > Burkholderiales > SG8-39 > ZC4RG42. Next base: position 13,374 of record JAKFDA010000052.1, read on the forward strand.
ATGGGCGTCGGCGTCGCAGGCCTGCAGGCGATCGCCACGGCGAAGCGTCTGGGCTCCGTGATCGAAGCCTTTGACGTGCGTCCGGAAACGAAGGAACAGGCCGAATCGCTCGGCGCGAAATTCGTCGAAGTGCCGCTGTCGGACGAAGAACGCGAAGCGCAGAAAAGTGCCGGCGGTTACGCCCGCGAAATGAGCGACGACTACAAACGTCGCCAGGGCGAACTCGTGCACGAACGCGCCAAGAACGCCGACATCATCATCACCACCGCCTTGATCCCCGGCCGTCCCGCGCCGGTGCTGATCCCCGAGGAAACGGTGAAGGCGATGAAGCCGGGCTCCGTCATCGTCGACCTCGCGGTCGAGCAGGGCGGCAACTGCCCGCTGTCGGAAAAGGACCGGGTCGTCGTCAAGCACGGCGTCAAGCTGGTGGGCTGGACCAACCTGCCCGCGATGCTGGCGGCCGATGCCAGCGCGCTCTACGCGCGTAACCTGCTCAACTTCATCAACCTGCTCGTCGACCCGAAGACCGGTCAGTTGAACCTCGATCGCGAAGACGAAATCATCGCCGGCTCGCTGGTCTGCATCGACGGCGCCGCCGTGAAGAAAGCTTAGTCATGGAAATCGATCACACCATCATCAACCTGACGGTGTTCGTGCTGGCCGTATTCGTCGGCTATCACGTCGTCTGGAACGTCACGCCCGCGCTGCACACGCCGCTCATGAGCGTGACCAACGCCATTTCCTCGGTGATCATCGTCGGTGCGATTCTCGCGGCCGGCCCCGAGCAGATGGACTTCGGTGCGGTAATCGGCGCAGTGGCGGTCGCGCTTGCCGCGGTGAACGTATTCGGCGGCTTCCTGGTGACCCAGCGCATGCTCGAAATGTTCAAGAAGAAACAGCCCAAGTCCGTCAAGGGCGAATAGGCGGCCACGGGGAGTTAATGTAAATGTCTTCAATCCTGTCTGCCAACCAAGTCGCCCTGCTGTATCTGGTCGCCTCGGTATTGTTCATCCTGGCGCTGAAGGGTCTGTCTTCACCCACGACTTCGCGTCGCGGCAACCTGTTCGGCATGATCGGCATGGCCATCGCCGTGCTGACCACGCTGACGATGACGCAGAGCGTTATCGCCATCCTGATCGCCATTGCGATCGGCGGCACCGTCGGTGCCATCGTCGCGAAGAAGGTCGAGATGACGCAGATGCCGGAGTTGGTCGCGGCGATGCACTCGCTCGTCGGTCTGGCTGCGGTTGCCATTGCGATTTCGGTCGTCAACAATCCGACCGCGTTCAATCTGCCGGCGGATATCCCGGCCGGTAACAAGATCGAATTGTTCATCGGCACCTTCGTCGGCGCGATCACGTTCTCGGGTTCGATCATCGCCTTCGGCAAGCTCGCCGGTCTGGGCAAGAAATTCCGCCTGTTCTCCAGCGCACCGGTCGTATTCCCGGGTCAGCATTTCGTCAATGCCGCCATGGCAATCGCGATGGTCGGTTTCGGCGTTGCGTTCTTCCTCGCCCCGGTGGAAAGCCACTGGACGCCGTTCTTCATCATGACCGCCATCGCCTTCGTGCTCGGCGTGTTGATCATCATCCCGATCGGCGGCGCCGACATGCCGGTGGTGATCTCGATGCTGAACAGCTATTCGGGCTGGGCTGCGGCCGGTATCGGCTTCTCGCTCAACAACCCGCTGCTGATCATCGCCGGTTCGCTGGTCGGTTCTTCGGGCGCGATCCTGTCGTACATCATGTGCAAGGCGATGAACCGCTCGTTCTTCAGCGTCATTCTCGGCGGCTTCGGCGCCGAGGGCGGTGCGGTGGCCGAGGGCGGCGAACAGAAGACCGTGCGTTCCGGCTCCGCCGAAGATGCAGCGTTCCTGATGGCCAATGCCGACAGCGTGATCATCGTCCCGGGCTATGGTCTGGCCGTGGCTCGTGCGCAGCACGCGGTGAAGGAAATGGCGGAGAAGCTGACCGAGAAGGGCGTCAACGTGCGCTATGCGATTCATCCGGTGGCCGGGCGTATGCCGGGTCACATGAACGTGTTGCTGGCCGAATCCGAAGTGCCGTACGACCAGGTCTTCGAAATGGACGACATCAACAGCGACTTCGGCGATACCGATGTGGTGTTCGTGCTCGGCGCGAACGACGTGGTGAACCCGCTGGCGCTGGAAAAAGGCAGCCCGATCTATGGCATGCCGATTCTGGAAGCGCACAAGTCGCGCACGGTGCTGGTCAACAAGCGTTCGATGGCCGCCGGCTATGCCGGTCTGGACAACCCGCTGTTCTATCTGGACAAGACCATGATGGTGTTCGGCGACGCGAAGAAAGTCGTGGAAGACATCGTCAAGGCGCTCGACTGAGCGCAATAAGAGGCCCGGTAAGAGGCCTGTTGAAGGGGAGCCCGCGGGCTCCCTTTTTTATTGTTTAGCAGAGGGGAGTGGAAAGCGGAGAGCGGAGAGCGCTTTGCCACCGTTCGTGGTGAGCGCGAGCCCTTCGACTTGGCTCAGGACAGGCTTGCGCGCAGTCGAACCATGAACGACCCTTGCGATTTCAATTGAATTGACGGAAACCGCTTGCGCCGACCCTGGAGTCGCGTGACGCACCGAAGTCACGCCGCGATCATGCCGCCGCCATACGGCGGATCGCGCCATTGCGGCCGAAGCATGCGCGCACATCATCGAGTGTTTCCTCCAGCCCGTTGCCGAGCGACAGGATCAGACCGTAGACGAGTACGCCGGCACTGAACAGTTGCATCGCCGCCACCAGCATTTCCACGAGCAGGTTCATTTGCATCTCCTTCCAATCGCGCATCGCGCTTCGTTGACGGGCGCATTCTGCCGGGCGTGTGTTGCGCGCGTATTGCAGCGCAAAATGGCGGAAAAAGATGATTCCAGGCGAGGTGTGCCACACTTCACCCCAAATTTGGCGGGTGCGACGGGGTATCCGATCGCGCCTCGTACCGACGTTCTTTCACTTACTGCGCGCTTATGGAACTCCTGGTCCTGCTATTTCTATTTCTATTGAACGGCGTCTTCGCCATGTCGGAAATGGCGATCGTATCGTCGCGCAAGGTCCGCCTGCAGCAATGGGCGGACGATGGCCGTTCGGGTGCAAATACGGCGCTGGAACTGGCCAACAACCCTTCGTATTTTCTGTCCACCATCCAGGTCGGCATCACGGTGATCGGTGTCGCAAGCGGGGCCTTCGGCGAAGCGGCGCTGTCGCAGGATCTTTCGCGCTGGCTGGCGCAATGGTCGGTATTGGCCGAATACTCGAATGAACTGGCCGTCGCAATCGTCGTCATCGGCATCACGATCGGTTCGCTCATCATCGGGGAACTGGTGCCGAAGCGTCTGGCGTTGCTGAACCCGGAAGCGATTGCCAGCATCATCGCCCGGCCGATGCACGTGCTGTCGACGCTCGCCTATCCCGTGGTGCGAGCGCTAAGCATCGTTACGGAATCCATTCTGAAACTGATCGGGTTGCGCGCCAGCACCGAGCCGTCCGTAACCGAAGACGAAATCCAGGTGCTGATGGAGCAGGGCGCCGAGGCAGGTATTTTCGAAGAGCACGAACAGGCGCTGGTCAAGCGCGTGTTCCGCATCGACGAAATGCGTGTCACCGGTGTGATGACGCCGCGCAGCGATATCGTTTACGTCGATCTGGAAGACGATCTGCAGACCAACATCCGGCGTATTTCCGAAAGCCATCATTCGCGCTTCCCTGTCGTGCGCGGCGGCCCTGAACGGGTCGTGGGCTTCGCGCAGGTCAAGCGCTTCATTTCGGACGCGGTCGCCGGCAGTCCCATCGATTTCGCCTCGAAGCTGGTCAAGCCGCTGTTCGTACCGCAATCGCTGACGGTCATGGAAGTGGTCGAATCGTTCAAGAAGCATCGACAGACCATGGCGCTGGTGATCAACGAGTACGGCGAGGTGCAGGGGCTCGTCACGCTCAACGACGTGATGGAAGCGCTGGTTGGCGATATCGCGACGCTCGACGGAGACGAAGATCGGGATGTGGTCGAACGCGAGGACGGCTCGTGGCTGGTCGAGGGCAGCGTCAGCATCGAACGCTTCAAGGATATCGCCGACATCGAAGAGGAATTGCCGGAAGAAGACAGCGGCGAATATCACACGCTGGGCGGCTTCGCGATGATGCAGCTGGGCCACGTGCCGCTCGCCGGCGACAAATTCCGGTGGAATGGCTTCGAGTTCGAGATTGTCGACATGGACCGCAATCGCGTCGACAAGCTCATCGTAACGCGCGTCCCGGCGGCCGAGGACGGCGCCACTACCTGGCCGGCGTGATGCTTGCACCGATCGATGGACCGGAGGTGCAAGCCCATGAGAGCCGCTTCACGTTACGCGTTGATGTTGTGCATGGCGTTGTTCGGTTGCACGCAGACGACAGCTCCGCAAGTCAGGCCCCCTGGGGCCGACACGACCGCCAGGACCGATGTATTGAAAGCCGGCGCCAAAGCCTTGCAGTCGGATTCGCCACTGGATCCGATGGACGTCTATCTGGTGGGCTTCCATCCCATCAAGAGCGATCCGCATCACCAGATGATTGCGCATCACTTCTGCGCGCAAGTGAATGAGGATTTCGCCCAATGCACGCTATTCGACGGCAGCACGCGCAAATCAAACCTCACCGGTGTGGAGTTCATTATTTCCGAGCGTCTGTTTCTTGCGCTGCCGCAAGCCGAACAACAGTACTGGCATCCGCATAACGGCGAGATTCTGTCCGGCCAGCTCGTCGCGCCCGGCATTCCGGAAACGGCAGAGAAAGAACTGATGCGCAGCAAGATGAACAGCTACGGCAAGACGTGGCATGTGTGGGCGACCGAACAGCGCCATCGCCTGCCGTTCGGCCCGGCGATGCTGGCCTGGTCGTTCAACCGTACCGGCGAGGCGCGACCCGGATTAATCGAAGAGCGCGATTTGAGCCTCCGCATCGATACCGAAGCGAAGCGCAAGGCGCGCCAGGGACTGGTCCCGCTGGCCCGGCCGCAAACGGGTGTCGACGCCCTGCACGGCGCTTTCGGAGGGCCGACACGCGATATTCCCGGCGTCAAGGATCGGGATGCAACTGCAGCGCCGCCGTCGCGCTGACAGTGGGAGAACGCCCGGCGTCGAGCCCGTTTACGCGGGTTGTCTTCTCGCGAAAGCGCTGGACGAGGCGTTCGCCGCTTTGAAACTTCGGGCGGGCCCGCATACACTGCAGGCTCCTGCATTGCCCCAGACGAGCTCATCATCGCATCCAGTGACGAAGCGCGCGCCGCCATCCTCGCGCATATTCGCAGCGCCCGTGGCGCCGCCGGCATCCGGCCGGCCGAGGCAGAGCGCAACATGGTCGAGGCTTACCTGACCGAGCGTTCGCGCGGGCCGTTGCCGCCTGTGGAGGACGATCCGGTCGCGCGCTTTCGCGTCCGCGCAGAATCGATGCAGGCCACGACGGACCTGGTGAGCGACATGCGCGATGCGCCGGCTGCGGTCGCGGCGTATTTGCGTGCGCACAGCTTGGCGACGAGCGGATGCGTTGCGCCGCTGCTGGCCGGACTAGACTGGCGCGGCGCCGGGCTGGATTTACGCAGCGGCGCGGCATTGCCCGATGACCTCGTCGGCATCACGGGCGTCTACGCCGCGATCGCCGAAACCGGCACGTTGATGCTGCTGTCCGCGCCCGATACGCCTGCTACGCCCAGCCTGCTGCCCGAAACCCATGTGGCCGTCCTGCCGGCCGCGCGCATCGTCGCGTACATGGAAGACGGATGGGATCTGGCGCGGCGCGAGCTCGGCCAGTTGCCGCGCGCGGTGAATTTCGTTTCCGGCCCGTCGCGCACGGCCGATATCGATCAGCAGATCGTACTCGGCGCGCACGGCCCCTACCGCGTACATATCGTGCTGGTACGCGGGTAAGTCTCACAATACGCCGGCAAAACCGCGTCAGTTCCAGGCTTCGATGAAGCTTGTCGCTGGCTAAGTTTCTCGTTTAAACAGGGGAAAGAGGGGACGCAGTTGGCAGCAGCCGGTCTGACGACAATGCCTGCGCGCATCGGTCGCTTCGAAATCATTCGCGAACTGGGACACGGCGGGCAGGGCACCGTCTATCTCGCGCACGATACGCGTCTGGAGCGATCGGTCGCGCTCAAGTCCGTACGCCTGGGCGAAACAGCGATCGAAGCGCGCGCGGGACAACTCAAAGTGCTGCTCGACGAAGCGCGCATCGTCAGTCGCCTGCAACATCCCAATATCGTCGCACTGCACGACGCCATCGAAGAGGCGGGTGTGCCCTACCTGGTCTTCGAATATGTGGAAGGACAGACGCTGGGCCAGGCGTTGAAGGAGCGCGGTGCGTTCACGCCGGCGCAGGCGGTCGGACTGCTGCTGGATATCCTCAAGGGCGTTGCCGACGCGCATCGCCAGGGGGTACTGCACCGCGATCTCAAGCCGGCCAATGTCATGCTTACCGTTGCCGGCACGCCGCGCATTATGGATTTCGGCGTTGCGACGCGGATGCGTGAGCACCCGCAGGATGAAGAGCGGTATCTGCGCGGCACGCCGGCCTACATGGCGCCCGAATACATACAGGGCGCTCCGTATACGCAGGCCTGCGATCTATTTGCACTCGGCATGATGCTTTACGCGCTCGTGGTCGGCGCGCCGGCGGTCAGCGGGTCCGACTATGCCTCAGTGCTGCAGCGCATGCGCGTCGGCATCTGGCAGCGGCCGTCCGAACGGACATCGGCCGTCGATGAGCGACTGGACCGGTTGATCATGCAGGCGATCGCGGCGGAACCGGCGCAGCGATTCGCGGATGCCGCCGCATTCGGCGCGGCGCTGGAAAACTATCTCGATCCCGCCGCCGCGCAAAAACCCGAACCGGAGCATGCCCTGCACGGCAAACAGGGCACGCTCGATTTCCTGCTGCGGCGCATGCGGCATGGCAGCGATTTCCCGGCGCTGTCGTCCACCATCAGTTCGGTCAACCAGGCGCTGTCGGCCGAGAACGAGCGTGCCAGCGTGCTGTGCAACACCATCCTCAAGGATTTTGCGCTGACCAACAAGCTGCTCAAGCTGGTCAACGCCGCGCATTACAACCACTTCGGCGGTCACGTCAGCACCGTGTCGCGCGCGGTTGCGATTCTGGGCTTCGACGGCGTGCGCAATGTCGCGTTGTCGCTCGTGCTGCTGGAACATCTGCAGAACAAGTCGCAGGCCACCGCGCTGAGGGAGGAGGTCATCGCCACCTATTTCAGCGGCGTCATGGCGCGTCAGCTGGTGCAGCGGCTCGGCGTGCACGATGCCGAATACGCCTTCATCTGCGCCATGTTCCACCGGCTCGGCAAACTGCTGGCGGTATTTTATCTACACGACGAGGCGCAGGCGGTCGAGCGACTGTGCGAGGCGCGCGATATCGACGAAGCGCGCGCTTCGACGGAAGTGCTCGGCATTTCATACGAGGAGCTGGGCATCGGCGTGGCCCGGGAATGGAAGTTCCCGGATCAGATCGTCGACAGCATGCGTCATGTGACCGAACCGTTGCGCGGTCGCGAGTTGTCGGCCATCGACCGCATGCGCGCGCTCAGCACGCTGTCCAATGAATTGTGCGAGACGGTGCGTGCGCCGGAAGAAGAGCGACCGTTACTTTTGAGCGTGGTGGTGCAGAAGTTCGGTCGCGGCCTCAAGATCAGCGAAAAATTGTTGCAGTCGGTGATCGCCGAATCGGCCACCGAGGTCGCTCATGGCGCTGCGCTGCTCGGCATGAGCGTCGGCACAAGCCGATTGCTGGCCGCCGCGCGCAATGCCGAAGCGCCGCTCATGCCCGAGGTGGCGCAGACCAATGGCGACACGCTCGAAACCGTCGTTGCCGGTTCGCTGCTGAGCGGCAGCGGCGGATCGGCCGCAGAAGGTGCCGCGCCGCCGGCGGAAATGCGTCGTTCGGCGCTCTCCGCCGGGGTACAGGACATTACCAACACGTTGGTCGGCGATTTCGAACTCAACGACGTGCTGCGCATCATTCTCGAAACCATGTATCGCGCCATCGGCTTCAAGCGCGTCCTGCTGCTGGTGCGCGATGCGCGGGCCGGCGTGCTGCGTGCGCGCTTCGGTTTCGGCGGGGATGTGAATGACATCGTGAAGAAAGGCTTTGCCGTGCCTCTGAATGGCGCGAGGGATATTTTTTACGCGGCGATCAGTCAGGGCGCGGATCTTTGTATCGATGATCTCGATGCGGAGAAAATTCGCCCGCATGTGCCGCAGTGGTATCGCGAGCTGATCACAGCGCATGGAATGGTGTTGTTCCCTGTTCTGGTCAATCACCGCCCGGTCGCGTTAATCTATGCCGACGCCGACGTCCCGGAGGTGCTGCGTTTTCAGTCGGAGGAATTGAATTTGCTGAAAACCCTGCGTAACCAGGCGGTGCTCGCGATCAAGCAGAAAAGTTGAGGGACCGGTGTGGCGGCACTGTTGCATGAAGTAAACGAGGTCTTCGCAGAAGCCTCCCAACAACGGCAATCCATGAATCAAACACTGACCGCGGCGGTGCTGTTCGCCGATGTGGAAGGAAGCACCGCGCTGTACGAGCGCCTTGGCGATGCTGTCGCGCTGTCGCGCATCGGTCCCTGTCTGGCGCGCATGAAGGCCATCGTGGTCGGTGGTCAGGGACGCGTCATCAAAAGTATCGGCGACGGGATCATGTGTCTGTTTTCCAATCCGGCCGATGCCCTGCGCGCCGCAGTCGACATGCAGATCGCGCAAACCGATCGTGAAGACGGGCTGGCCCTGCGCATCGGCTTCCATGCCGGCGAAGTGATTCTGCGCGACGGCGATGTCTACGGCGATACCGTCAACGTCGCCTCCCGTATCGAGGAGATGGCCAAGGGCGAGCAGATTCTCACTACCGGACCCACCGTCGCACTGTTGCCCGAGTACCTCAAGCACGGGCTGCGTCGGGTCGGCCACGTCGATATGCGCGGCAAGGAATTGCCGATCGATTCCTTCGAAGTGATCTGGCGCTGGAGCGAAGATCTCACGCTCATGGAAGGCGCGGTCAGTCAGGCGCCGACGCAGAGCGCGAAGCTGTGGCTGCGCTATCGCGGACGCGAGATCGAACTCAGTTGCGTGGATCGCGAATTCACCATCGGGCGCGAGCCGGGCTGCGACCTCGTCATTCCGCAACCGCGCGCTTCGCGTCTGCACGGCCGCATCGAGTATCGCGGCGGCGTGTTCGTGCTGCTCGATCTGTCCGCCAATGGCACTTTCGTCCATTTCGACGGCGATCGCGAATTCGTTTTGCGTCGCTCTTTCGTACCGCTGCGCGGCAGCGGCCATATCGGTCTGGGTTTGAGCACGACCGGTATGGGCGCCGAAGATTCGCTCGACTTTCGCTGCGAATAAATCCTTTGTCGACGGCAACTTAACGTGCGCTGAACGATCGCGGGCGGGGTTTCATCGGCGCGATTCGCCGCCATTGCGGGCAAAGTCGGCTATGATCGCGACCTACCCTTCGTTCTTCCGCGCACATCAAAACATGCGCATCGCGACGGGGCGCTGTTGCCATCAAGCTGTCGGCGGCGCATGTAAAGTTCCGGCAGTGCAACCGCTGCATATACCTTTCAACAACAAGGCATGGCGGATACCTTCTTTCTTCCCGATTGGCCGATTGTCACCAACCAGATGATCTGGGTGGGCCTGCTGTTGCTGTCCGGCGTCGTCGGCGGCGAGCTGGCCAAGCGTTATGCGCGCCTGCCGCGCATCACCGGCTATGCGGCCGCGGGCCTGCTGCTCGGTCCCGGCGCGTTCGGACTGATCGGCACGCCGCTGCTGGGCGAGCTGCGCGTGTTCGTCGATATTTCCATCGGCCTGATCCTGTTCGAACTCGGCCAGCGGCTCGATCTGCGCTGGTTGCGACGCACCCCCGCGCTGGTGTTGATGGGCATCGCCGAAGCCGTATGCGCGGCGCTGCTTGTTTTCTTCACACTGCATTATTACTTCGATTACGCGGCGTTATCGGCCGCGGTGGCGGGCGCTATCGCCGCGTCGACCTCGCCGGCGGTGGTCATGCGCGTGGCCGCCGAACTGCGCGCCGAAGGGCAGGTCACCGAACGCGCGCTGATTCTCGTCGCGGTGAACAGTGTGCTGGCGTTTCTCGCCTTGACTGTGCTTGTGCCCTGGGTGCATCTGGAATACGAAGGCAGTGCGATCGCGGTCCTGCTGCATCCGCTGTATCTGCTGCTCGTATCGCTGCTGCTGGCGTTCGTTGCCGCCTGGATCACGCTCAGAATCGTTGCCCTCCTCGGCAAGAGCCCGGAGCGTCAGTTCGTGCTTGTCATCGCCATGGTCGTGCTGACGGTGGGTGCGGCCATACTGCTCAAGGTTTCCGTACTGCTTGCGCTGCTGGCTTTCGGCGCGATGGTGCGCACCTTCGATAGCAAGCATCACTTCATCGTCGTTGATTTCGGGCGGGCGGGCCATCTGTTCTACGTCATTCTGTTTGTCGTCACCGGCGCAAGCCTCGATCTGCGTCTGCTTACGGTGGTGGGCGGTGCAGCGCTTGCGTTCGTGCTCGTGCGCTGGGCCGGCAAGGCGATCGGCGTGCTGGCGCTGGCGCCGCTGGTCGGCCTGTCGTTCCGTCACGCCACGCTGCTCGCCGTCGCGCTGGCGCCGATGTCCGGTCTGGCCGTGGTGATGGTGCACGAAACATCGAGTCTCTATCCTCAGTTGAGTGAAAGTATCGCTCCCGTCGTGCTCGCGGCCGTGGTGATTCTTGAACTGCTGGGACCCATCGCAACACAATACGCCTTGCGCCGTGCCGGCGAGGCGAATCCGGAGTCCATAAACTGATGAGCGAAACGCTGACGTTCTGCGAGTCGCAGCCGCTCACCCTCGGGGTCGAGTTGGAACTGCAGCTCGTCAATACGCGTGACTACAACCTCACGCGCGGCGCCTCCGATCTGCTCGCGGCGGTGGCCAAGCGGCAGCATCCGGGCGACATCAAGCCCGAGATCACCGAAAGCATGATCGAAATCAGCACCGACGTCTGCGAGACGCATGCGCAGGTGCTGCATGAACTGAACATTCTGCGCACGTTGCTGGCCGATGTGGCGGAGCGCCTCAATCTCGCCTTGGCCGGCGGCGGTACGCATCCGTTCCAAAAATGGAGCGAGCAACGCATTTACGACACGCCGCGCTTCCTCCATTTGCAGGAACTGTACGGATATCTGGCCAAGCAGTTCACGGTATTCGGACAACATGTGCATATCGGCGTGCCGAGCGGCGACGAAGCGGTGCGCAATACGCTGCTGCTGTCGCGCTATGTGCCGCACTTCATCGCGTTGTCGGCGTCGTCGCCGTATTCGCATGCGGCCGACACGCAGTTCGATTCGTCGCGCCTGAACGTCATCAACGCTTTTCCGCTCTCGGGCTTCATGCCGGTGGTGGAAGACTGGGCGGCCTTCAACCAGTACTTCGATACCATGCGCGGCTACGGCATCGTCAAGAGCATGAAGGATTTCTACTGGGACATCCGGCCGAAACCCGAATACGGCACCATCGAACTGCGCGTGTGCGATACGCCGCTCACCATCCAGACCGCCGCCGATCTGGCGGCCTATGCGCAGGCATTGTGCGCACATTTTCTCGCTCATCCGGACATGCATGCGCATCCCGGGCTCAAACTCGTCTACACCTACAACAAATTCCAGGCGTGTCGTTTCGGACTGGAAGGCACGCTCATCGATCCGACCAGTCAGCAGCCGGTGCCGCTGACGCAGGAACTGATCGACATGCTCGCCACCGTGATGCCGTATGCGGCGGAGCGCGGCGCAGGCGATGCCATCAAGCGTCTCATGCGCATGGCGGCGTCGCGCACCAACGATGCACGCAAGCTGCGCGAGGTGATGGAGCGCAATGGCTCGCTGAGCGACGTCGTGCGCGAAGCGAGCACGCTGTGGATGAAGGGCTGACCGGGGAGAAAGACATTCCCGGTTCTCGGGCGCGTCCGTCGCACGCGGAAATTGCTGGACTACGCCCGCTTTTTATTCCTATATCCCTATGGTTGTCCCCGTCTCGGCCGTTAACCTCATAGCAATAAAAAAACTTACATTGAGGTAGTGGGTGTTCCGAACACTGAAAGGCCGCGCCGCGCTCGCGGCAGCGGTCCTGATTGCGCTGGGCGTCGCGCTGGTGACCACGCTGCAATCGCACTTGTCCGAGAAAGCCGTGCTGGCGTCCATCGTCGCGCAGCACGAGTCCTATACCGCGCGCGTGGCAACTGATGTCGAGGAGAAGCTGCAGATCGCCCGCGCCTCGCTGGTGGAACTGGCTGCCGGACTGCCTACCGATCTGCTGCATGACCGTGCGGCCATGCAGTCCTACCTGTCCACGCGCGCCGGTTTGCGCCCGTTGTATCAGTCCATCAATGTCTTCGGCCTCGACGGCCATTTCATCGCTTCCGCGCCACCGCTTCCGTTGCCGTCCAGTTCGGTGGCGGATCGCGAATGGTTTCGGCAATCGATCGCCGGCGGTGGGGTGCCGATCATTTCGCAGCCGATCGTCAGCCGTTTGTCCGGCAATCGCATCGTGATCATGACCGCCCCCGTGCATGACGACTCCGGCGAGTTGTCCGCCGTGATGGTCGGCACGCTGCGCCTGGACAAGCATCACGTGCTGCACACGCTCAGCAAGGCCCGCATCGGTCGCACGGGCTACTTCGTCCTGGTCGCGCGCGACGGCACCATCGTCGTGCACCCCGATCTCAGCCTGGCGGCCAAGCGCCTCGACGTGCTGGGCGCGGCGGGCGAGGTCATCACGCAAGCGCTTGCGCATCCCGGCGGCTCGGTCGTCGGCCTCGATCGCTCGGGCAAGCGCAGCCTGTTTTCCTTTCAGCCCGTTGCGCTGCCCGACTGGGTGCTGGTCGGCATCCAGCCCGACGACGAAGCGCTGGCGTCGCTCGGCGGATTGTCGAGGCGCATGCTGCTTGCCGGTCTGGTGCTTGCCGTGCTGCTGATCCCCATCATGTGGCTGCTCGTTTCGCGTCTGTTGCGGCCACTCGACGAACTGCGCGAGCGGATGCGCGCCATCAAGCAAGGCAAACCGCTCGATGCGCGTCTGCATACGCGCAATTGGTCCGCCGAGTTGGAGCAGATCGCGAGCGAGTTCGCCGACATGGTGCAGGCGCGTCGCGTCGCGGAGGAGGCGCTGAAGCACGAAAAGGAGCGCGCGGAAGTGACGCTGCGCTCCATCGGCGACGCCGTGATCACCACCGATCGATCGGGCACGGTCACCTCGATGAATACGCTTGCCGAGCGACTCACCGGCTGGCAACAGCAGGAAGCGCAGGGACGATCTTTTGCCGAGATTTTTGCCGCCGAGCAGGAGATTGTCGGCGTGCGTGCCGAAGACGTCGCCGCGCGCGCGATGCGCGAAAACGCCGTGATCAGCTTGCCTTACAACACCGTGCTGCGTGCGAAAAGCGGACAGGTGATTCCGGTCGACCATTCCGCCGCGCCCATTCACGACGCGAACGGCGTGCCTGACGGCGCAATCGTGGTGTTTCGGGATGTCGCGATCGAGCGCGCAACCGTGCAGGAGCTCAATTGGCGCGCGAGTCACGACGCAATGACGGGTCTGGCCAATCGTGCGGCTTACGAAGCGGCGCTCGAGCATCTGTTCAACAGCTATCGTGACGGCGAGCAGCATGCGGTGCTGATGATGGATCTGGATCAGTTCAAGATCGTCAATGACACCAGCGGCCATGCGGCCGGCGACGAACTGCTCAGACGCATCGCGCAACTCTTTGCCGATCGCGCGCGCAAGGCCGACATGGTGGCGCGGCTGGGCGGCGACGAGTTCGCCATCATCATGTATCACTGTCCGGGCGAAAACGCGTTGCGGCTGGCGGAGGAATTGCGTCGCGATGTGATCGGCATGCGCTTCGTCTGGGAAGAGCAGACTTATCGCGTCGGCGTGAGTGTGGGCATCGTGGCGGTCGACCGCTCTTACGGCGGCGCCCAGGATGTGCAGAAAGCGGTCGACATGGCGTGTTACATGGCGAAGCGCGACAACCGTCACATTTGGGTCCATTCGCGCGACGACCGGCAACTCGAAACGATGCGCTCTGAAATGCACGCGGTGTCGCGCATTCATACGGCCATCGAAGAGAACCGCCTGCGCCTGTATGCGCAGGCCATCGTGCCGGTCGCCGATCGCACCGCGGGCGGCCATCACTTCGAAGTGCTGGTGCGCATGGTCGACGAAAACGATAACCTCATTCCGCCCGGCGCCTTCCTGCCGGCCGCGGAGCGTTACAACCTGATGGACGAACTGGACCGCTGGGTGATCGCCCATGCTGCGGCGGCATGCGCGCGGCGTTTCGGCCCGGACAATTGGCACCAACTCGATACCGCGGCGATCAACCTGTCGCCGCTCACCTTGCGCGACGAAAGCATCGGCGAATACATCATCGATCAGCTGCAACGCCACGGCGTGCCGTTGCGATGCGTCTGCATCGAAGTCACCGAAAGCGCAGCGGTGGAGAATCTCGATATGGTGCGCAAACTGATGAACCGGCTGCGCGCCCGGGGATTGCGCTTCGCACTCGACGATTTCGGCGTCGGCATGACCTCGCTTGCGCAATTGCGCGATCTGCCGGTCGATATCCTCAAGATCGACGGCAGTTTCGTCGCCAACATCGGCAAAGACCGCGTCAACGGCTCGATGGTGTACGCCATACAGAACATCGCGCGACTGCTGTCGATGAAAACGGTGGCCGAATGCGTGGAAAGCGAAGAGGAATTGGCCCACCTTGCCGCGCTGGGTATCGATTACGCGCAGGGTTATCTGCTGGCAAAACCGCGGCCAATCGAATCGATGCTGAACGAAGTCGCCCTGGGGTAAGGCGGCTCGGCAATCGGCCGTGGGCCGGAACGTGCTGAATCGACCGTAGAGCGGCCGGTTTAGGTTGTCGGGTGCGGAACGAGCCGATACAATCGGCGCGATTACAAAGGGAAGCTCCGAGCAAGTTATTTTGCCGAGGCAATCGCGACTCCGGGGCGGCTAGACAATAACGGCCGTCCGCGCGTAGCGCTCCGCGCTTCTCGACCATGCTGGCAACCTTATCTATCGGGTTGACCAAACAAGAACGGCATCCATCGCGGGGAGGGGATCGATGTTGCTTGTATTCAGCTTGACCGTCGCCCTGCTGCTTTTCTGGCTGGTGCTTTCCGGTATCTACACCCCGTTCCTGATTGGCGCCGGCGTCGCAAGCGCCTTCTGCGTCGCGCTGCTTGCACGCCGCATGGAACTCGCCGACCGCGAAGGGCATCCCGTGCAATTGGGTATCGGGGCGCTTACTTATTGGCCCTGGCTGGTGAAGGAAATCATCGTTTCCGCACTGCGCGTGACACGCATCATCCTCGATCCGCGTTTGCCCATCAGCCCGACCGTAGTGCGATTCAAACCCTCGCAGAGCACCGCTGCGGGCCTTGCGACGCATGCGAATTCCATCACCCTCACGCCCGGCACGATTACGCTCGAAGCGAGCCACGACGTCTTTGTCGTGCATGGCCTGACCTGCGAAGGCGCGGGAGGCTGTATCGACAGCGATATGGACCACCGCGTGCGTCGTCTCGAATCCGGCCGTTGATGTTTGCCGCCGCGATCCTCGGTATTCTCGTTGCGCTTGCGCTTGCGCTGGTGCGCGCCTTGCGCGGACCGACGGTGTTCGATCGTCTGCTTGCCGGCAATACGGTCGGCACGCTCGCGGTGTTGGCGCTCTCGGTCGTCGGCTTCCTCAACGGCCGCCCGGAATTTCTCGATCTCGCCATCGTGTACGCGCTGCTGAACGTCATCGGCACCATCGCAGTGCTGAAGTTCTTCCAGTATGGCGATCTGGGTGAGCCCGGCGGAGACCCGTTCCGATGAACGTGATCGATCTGCTCAGCTGGTTCTGTCTCGCCGCCGGCGGCGTTTTCTGCGTCATCGGAGCGGTCGGTCTGTTACGCATGCCCGATCTGTACACGCGCATGCACGCGACCAGCGTGATCGAGACGCTCGGCGCGGGATTGATCCTGCTGGGGCTCGCTTTGCAGGCGGGCTTTACGCTCGTCATGGCGAAGCTGCTGATCATCGGCATATTGATCTTCTTTGCCAGCCCGACTTCGACGCATGCGCTCGCCAAAGCGGCGCTTGCGCGCAAGCTCACGCCCGCAGGACTGGACGCGGACGGCATCGCGGCACTGGAAGGAGCGTCGCCATCGAAACGCTGATCATCAACACGCTACTCACGCTAATGGTCGTGGTCGTGTTCGGCCTGATCGTGCAGCGCAATCTGTTTGCGGTCGTCGTGCTGGCCGGTATCTACAGCTTCCTCATGGCGACCGTGCTGGTGGGGCTGGATGCCGTGGATGTGGCGATGACCGAAGCGGCGGTCGGCGCAGGGATCTCCATGGTCCTGCTGTTGAGCGCGCTTTACCTCGTCGGCAGCGAAGAAGCCAAGCAGGTCGCTCGGCCGCTGCCGCCGCTCATTCTGTCCGTCGTCGTGGTCGGTGTGCTGGTGTACGGCACCATCGATCTGCCGGCCTTCTCCGATCCCGATGCGCCCATTCACAGCTATGTGGCGCCGCGCTATATCAACGACGCGGTCGACGAAACCGGGGTGCCCAACATCGTCACCGCGGTACTCGCAAGCTACCGCGGTTACGACACGCTGGGCGAAACCACGGTCGTGTTCACCGCGGGCATCGGCGTCATCGCATTGCTGCGGCGCGCGCGGCGCAAGAAGAGAGAGTGAAATGGAACGCTATCTCATCCTGCGCATCTTCGCCAAGCTGCTCATTCCATTCATGCTGCTGTTCGCGCTGTACGTGCAGTTTCATGGCGACTTCGGCCCCGGCGGCGGATTCCAGGCCGGCGTGATCGCGGCGGGCGGCATCATTTTTTACGCGTTGATTTTCGGTTTGCCGGCGGCGCGGCGGCTCGTGCCCGACCGTGCGGTGGAAACGGCGATCGCGTTCGGCGTGCTGCTCTACGCGGGCACCGGCGTGGCCGGCATTTTTCTCGGCGGCAACTTCCTCGATTACTTCGTGCTCGATCACGATCCGGTGCACGGTCAGCATCGCGGCATTTTCTGGGTCGAACTCGGCGTGCTGATCACCGTGGCCGCCGTGATGCTGAAAATTTTCTACATGTTTGCGTCGCGCGGTCGCGATGCCGCGGACCAATGAATCTCGAACTCATCGCCGGCCATTACAGTTACTGGGTGACCATTCTGCTCATGGTGGGCGGTCTGTATGTGGTCATTGCGCGCGGTAATCTGATCAAGAAGCTGATCGGTCTGTCGATCTTTCAGACTTCGGTTTATCTGCTCTACATCGCCCCCGGCAAGTTGATCGGCGGCACCGCGCCGATCTATGCCGCGAGCTATCGTCTGTATTCCAATCCGCTCCCGCATGTGCTGATTCTCACCGCCATCGTGGTCGGAGTCGCCACGCTTGCATTGGGCCTTGCGCTGGTGGTGCGCGTTCGCGAAGCGTACGGCAGTATCGAAGAGGACGAAATCCTCGATATCGACGCGCAGCACTCCGAACGGGCGTGAACATGGAACAACTCCCCGCCCTGCAGGTCGTCCTGCCGCTCATCGCTGCGCCGATCATCGTGCTGCTGCGCCGCGCCGGCATCGCGTGGCTCATCGCGGTGGTCGTGAGCTGGCTGAGTTTCGCCATCGCGGTAGCGCTCTACATCCAGGTCGACCAGCACGGCATCATCAGCTACGCCATGGGAAGCTGGCCCGCGCCCTGGGGCATCGAGTATCGCGTCGATGCGCTGAGCGCGTTCATGCTCGTGTTCGTCTCCGGCATTGCGGCCATTGTCGCGCCCTACAGCCTGCGCAGCGTCGCCGCGGAAGTGCCGGGCGAGCAGCTGTATCTTTACTACGCGCTGTTCCTGCTGTGTCTGACCGGCCTGCTCGGCATCGCCATCACCGGCGACGCATTCAACCTCTTCGTATTCCTCGAGATCTCTTCGCTGTCGATGTACGTGCTGATCGCGCTCGGACGGCAGCGGCGTGCGCTGCTCGCCTCGTATCAGTATCTGATCATGGGTACGCTCGGGGCGACCTTCTACATCATCGGCGTCGGCATGCTCTATCTCATGACCGGCACGCTCAATATCGCCGATCTCGCCCATCGCGTGCCGAACCTGGCAGCCACGCGTCCGGTGTATGCGGCGCTTGCCTTCATCACCGCCGGCGTGTCGCTCAAGCTGGCGCTTTTTCCGCTGCACTTCTGGCTGCCCAACGCGTATGCCTATGCGCCGTCGGCGGTGGCTGCATTCATCGCCGCAACCGCCACCAAGGTGTCGGTGTACGTGCTGTTGCGTTTCTTCTTTTTCGTATTCGGCGACGTGGTCAAATCCGAGGGTCCGGGCATAGGGGCGATTCTCACCATACTTGCCGCCGTGGCGATCGTCTCCGCCTCGCTGATCGCCTGCTATCAGCAGAACCTCAAGCGCATGTTCGCCTTTTCCAGCGTGGCGCAGATCGGCTACATCATTCTCGGTATCAGTTTCGCGAGCATCGATGGGCTTACTGCCGCGGTGGTGCACATCTTCAACCACGGCATGACCAAAGGTGCGCTATTCCTGCTCCTCGGCATGGTGGCGCTGCGCGCCGGAAGCGTGGACATCCGCGCCGTCGCGGGGTTGTCGCGACGCATGCCGCTCACCTGTATGGGCGTCGTGCTGGCGGGCTTCAGTCTGATCGGCATTCCGGGTACCGCGGGTTTCATCAGCAAGTGGTATCTCGTCCTCGCCGCGATCGAACAAGGCTCGATCTGGTTGGTGATTCTGATCGTCGGCTCATCACTGCTCGCGGTGATCTATGTATGGCGCTTTGTCGAAGCGGCCTATCTACGCGAGCCGACCGAAGCGACGCCGCGTGAAGGCGAAGCGCCGCTATCGATGCTGGTGCCGGCCTGGCTGCTGGTGGCCGGGTGTGTCTGGTTCGGCTTCGATACTTCGTTCAACGTCGGCGCGGCGGATGCCGCGGCGCGCCTGATGCTGGGGCAGCCATGATGGACATGTCGCCGCTCCTGCTCGCACTTGCGATTCCGGTGGCCGGCGCGATCGGGATTGCGCTCGCCCACCGTCTGCCCAACGTACGCGAGACCGTCACGCTCGCCACCGCGGGGCTGTTATTCCTGGTCGTTGCATCGTTGCTCCCCGCCGTGCTCGCCGGCGAGCGCCCGGCGTTGTCGCTGTTCGAGATCTTTCCCGGCGTCTCGCTCGCGTTCGAACTCGAACCGCTCGGCATGATCTTCGCGCTGGTCGCCTCGTCGCTGTGGATCGTCAACTCGATCTATTCGATCGGCTACATGCGCGGCAACGACGAAGCGAATCAGACGCGCTTTTATGTCCTTTTCGCGCTTGCGCTGTTCGGCGCCATCGGCATCGCCTTCGCCGGCAACCTGCTGACGCTGTTCCTGTTCTACGAAATCCTCACGCTCGCCACCTATCCGCTGGTGACGCATCACGGCGACGAGGAGGCGAAGCGGGGCGGTCGTGTGTACCTCGGCGTGTTGATCAGCACATCGATCGTTTTCCTGCTCGTCGCGATACTGATCACCTACTTCGCCGCGCATACGCTCGATTTCAAACCGGGCGGCATCATCGGCGACAACCTCGGCGATCTCTCGCGCGGCCTGCTGCTTGCGCTGTTCATGTTCGGCGTCGGCAAAGCGGCGATCATGCCGATGCATCGCTGGCTGCCCGCCGCGATGGTCGCACCGACACCGGTTTCGGCACTGCTGCATGCGGTCGCGGTGGTCAAGGCGGGCGTGTTCTGCGTGGTGAAAATCATCGTCTACGTGTTCGGCATCGATGTGCTCGCCGTGACTGCGAATGCCGATTGGCTACCGTACGTCGCGGGCTTCACCATCATCGCGGCAAGCGTGGTCGCGCTGCGCGCGGATAACCTCAAGCGCCGGCTGGCGTATTCGACCGTGAGCCAGTTGTCGTATGTGGTGCTGGCCGCAGCGCTGCTGGCGCCGATTTCGGTGGTCGGCGCGACCCTGCATATCGCCGCGCATGCCTTCGGCAAGATCACGCTGTTCTTCGCCGCCGGCGCGATCTATACCGCCTCACACAAGACCGAAGTGAGTCAGCTCGCCGGCATCGGGCGGCGCATGCCGTGGACCATGATTGCATTCGCCGTGGGCGTGTTGTCGATGATTGGCCTGCCGCCCACCGCCGGCTTCATCAGCAAATGGTTCATGCTGGCCGGCGCCATGCAGGTTGAGCACTGGACCGCGGTCATCGTGATCGTGATCAGCACGTTGCTGAACGCGGCGTATTTCGTGCCGATCGTCTACACGGCGTTCATGCGCGCGCCGGCCGATGATGCGGCGCACGGTGAAGCGCCCTGGCCCATGGTGCTTGCCATGGTTGTCACCGCAAGCGCGACGGTCGCGCTGTTCTTCTACGCGGATCTGCCGCTTGCGCTGGCGCGGCAACTGGTCGGGAGTTGACATGCAGAAGCCGATCGATCGCGAACCGCACTGGCTGACGCGTCCGGCCACCATCCGCAAGCTGTGGTGGGGTTTCGGTATGGTGTTGGCGTTGACGGTGATCGCGCAATTCGCCATTCCGATCGAGGGCCACTTCGGTCTTGATCGACTGTTCGGTTTTAATGCGTGGTACGGCTTCATCGCCTGCGCGGCGTTCATCCTGGTCGCCAAGGCGATCGGGTTCCTGCTCAAGCGGCCGGATACGTATTACGAGTCGCGCGTGGAGGACGAGGCATGAGCCTTTTGCATCCCGGCCTCATTCTTCTGCTCGGCGGTCTGCTCCTCGGCGCGTTGCCGACGCGCGGCCGTACCGCGGTGATCCTCGTACTGCCGCTCGCGTCGCTAGCCGCATTGTGGGCGCTGCCCGAGGGCGTGCTATGGCATGGCGAATTTCTCGGTGTGGCCGTCGCGCCGCTGGTGGTCGACAAGCTGTCGCGGTTGTTCGCCACCATCTTTGCCATCATGGCTTTCGGTGGCGGCCTGTTCGCGCTGCGCCAGCAGAGCCGCCTCGAAGTACCGGCGGCGTATATCTACGCCGGCTCGGCCATCAGCGTGGTTCTGGCGGGCGACCTCGCCACCGTATTCGTGTTCTGGGAGCTGATGGCTATCGGTTCCACGCTGGTGATCTGGAGCGCCGGCAACGAGGCGGCCTGGCGCGCCAGCCGGCGCTATTTTTCCATTCACCTGCTCGGCGGCGTGCTGCTGTTCGCCGGCGTCACCGGACATCTCGTACAGACGGGCGACCTGTTGTTCACGCGCATCGCGCTCGATTCACCGGCGCAGTGGCTGATCCTTGCCGGCTTCCTGCTCAACGCGGGTGCGCCACCGCTGTCGGCATGGCTGCCCGATGCCTACCCGGAGGCCTCGTGGAGCGGCATGGTGTTCCTGTCCGCCTTCACCACCAAGACCGCCGTGTACGTGTTGTTGCGCGGTTTTCCGGGCACCGAACTGCTGATCTGGGTCGGCCTGTTCATGGCCATGTACGGCATCATTTACGCGCTGCTCGAAAACGATATGCGGCGCATCCTTGCCTACAGCATCGTCAACCAGGTCGGGTTCATGATCGTCGGCATCGGCATCGGCACCGAAATGGCGTTGAACGGTGCGGCCGCGCATGCATTCACGCATATTCTGTACAAGGCGCTGCTGCTGATGTCGGCCGGTGCGGTGCTGTATCAGACCGGCAAGCGTAAATGCACCGACCTCGGCGGCCTGTTCCGCACCATGCCGCTCACCTGCATCTGCGGTATCGTCGGCGCGCTGGCCATCTCCTCGTTCCCGCTCACCTCGGGCTTCATCAGCAAATCGATGATTTCCGAAGCTGCGGCGCACGAGCACCTCGCGGTCGTGTGGTATCTGCTCGCGGCCGGTTCGGCCGGAGTCTTTCTCCACGCCGGGATCAAGTTTCCGTGGTTCGTGTTCTTCCAGCGCGACTCCGGTCTGCGCCCGAGCGATCCGCCGTGGAGCATGCGCATCGCAATGATTCTGCTGGCCGCCGCGTGTATCGGATTGGGCGTGCTGTACGAACCGCTGTATGCGTTGCTGCCGTACGCGGTCGATTATCAGCCGTATACCGCGCCGCATGTGCTGACGTATCTGCAACTGCTGCTTTTCTCGGGGCTGGCGTTTTTCGTCATGCTCAACTTCCTGCGTCGCACGCTCACCATCTCGCTCGACGTGGACTGGTTCTATCGCGTGCCGGCGCAGACATTCGTGCGCGGCTTCGAACAGCTGCTGGCGAGCGTTCGCGCGCAATTCGGCGCTGCGCTGAGCGCGGTAGGCCGACGCACGAATCGCGTACTCGATCACTGGATCGGCGCCGAGGGCGAACTGGCGCGCACCATGTCGACCGGACGTATGGCCTTCTGGCTGGTCGTGATGCTCGCCGGTTATCTCGTTACGGCGTACTGGTAGATTCAGGCCTATCGACGGAATCCGCTTGCCGCACCAACGTACGCAGCGTTTCCGGTTCGACCGGCTTCACCAGATGAAAATCGAAGCCGGCTTCGCGCGAACTGCGCTTGTCGTTATCCTGGCCCCAGCCGGTGAGCGCGATGAGCAATGCTTTCGAGCCGCGCGCGCGAATGCGACGCGCCGCTTCGTAACCGTTCAAGAACGGCATGCCGATATCGAGCACGACCACATCGGGCACGAACCGTTCTTCCAGTTCCACCGCTTCTGCGCCGTCGTGCGCGATGCGCACCTCGTCGCCGTCAATTCCAAATAGTGTCGCAAGGCTCTCGGCGGCGTCGCGGTTGTCGTCCGCCACCAGGATGCGCCGGCGGTCCGGCCGACTCGTCTGCACGGCCGTTTGCATCGGTTCGGGTTGCTCGTCGCTCGGGTGAGTCGGCGCAAGCGGCAATCGCACCAGGAATTCGGCGCCGTGGCCGGGTCCTTCGCTTTTGGCCTGAATGCTGCCGCCGTGCATTTCGACGAGCCGCTTCACCAGCGTGAGACCGATGCCCAGCCCGCCCTGCGCGCGTTCGAGCGAGCGATCACCCTGCACGAACAGTTCGAACACATTCGGCAAAACCTCGGCCGAAATACCGATTCCGTTGTCGCGCACACCGACGATGACGTCGTCGTTCTGCAGCGCCGCCTCGATGTCGATGCGTCCGCCGCTTTCCGTGTACTTGGCGGCGTTGTTGAGCAGATTCATGAACACTTGCGACAGTCGCGTCAGGTCGGCATCGAGCGGGATCGGTTGCTGCGGCAGCGTGATCCGCAATTCATGTCCACGTGACTCGATCAGCGGCCGTACCGTTTCACTGGCGCTCATCAACACGGTCGCCAGTTCGACGCGCTGCTTGCGCAAGTCGATCTTGCCGCGGGTGATGCGGCTGACGTCGAGCAGATCGTCGATCAGCCGCACCATCTGCGCCAGTTGCCGATCCATCATTGCTCGCACGCGAGCGAGCGCTTCCGTATTGAGTGCTGGCGCGCCGATCAACTGCAAGCCGTTGCGGATGGGCGCAAGCGGGTTGCGCAGTTCGTGTGCGAGCGTGGCGAGGAATTCATCCTTGCGACGATCGGAAACGCGCAATTCCGTTATCAGTCGCAATCGTTCATACGCGATGGAGACATAGCGACCGATCGTATCCAGAAATTCCAGTTCGTCGGCCCGGAATTGCGGTCGCGCGCGCCCGAAAAACGACAAGGTGCCGAGCAGACGGTTCTTGTCGGCAAGCAACGGGTAGCAGGCATAAGCCTGCGACTCGATGCGGGCGAGCTGAATCTGTTGCGCCTTGTCGAGTGCCTCTGCGATCGGCGGCGGGTTCGACGCTGTCGACCCGCCGGTCGCGTTGTCGAACGCCAACCAGCGCAGTTCGTGCGCCGCGTCCTCCGGCACGCCGGCATGCGACTCGAGACGCAAACCATCGCCCGATTCGCTCAACAGGTGGTTGCAGTATGCGTCGATGCCGAGTTGCGGACCGATGCGTTGCATGAGCGTTTGCAGCATCGCAGGTGGGTCGTTGGTTGCCAGCGCCGCCGCCGCTGTCTCCCATAACACGCGCAAACGTTCGTGCTGTTGCTGCGCCTCCTGTTCGGCCTGTTTGCGTTCATCGATATCGAGCACGAACGCCACACCTTCTTGCGAGCCCTCCAGTCGAGCGGCGCCGACCAGCGCCCAAAAACGTGTACCGTCGCGGCGGAAATACTGCCTTTCGTGCGGTTGCATCTTCCCGGTGCGGGCAAACTCGTCCAGCACCGCGCGCATGCATGCGGCCCAGTCCTCCGGCGTCAACCGCTGCCAATGTAGAGCGCCTGTTATGAGTTCCTCGCGGCTATAGTCGATCATGCGCAGGAAGGCGTCGTTGGCGCCCGTCAGTCGGCCGGACGCGTCGAAGTATGCAACGCTCACCAGCCCGCTTTCGCTCAAGCGCCGGAACTTCGCTTCACTTTGGCGGCGGGCTTCATCGGCGCGGCGATGGCCCTGCAGATCGGCTTCGATCTGTTCGGTCAGCCGCGCGTTCTCTTTTGCCGTGAGCGACAGTCGCAATGCGGCCGCGGTGAAATCGGCCAGGCTTTGCAAAATGCGCGCGTCCTCCGCGTCGAAGCGACGCGCGGTATCGTGCGTTGCGATCCAGATCGCCCCGTACGGATCGCCGTGCGCCGGAAACGGGATGACCAGCTTTTCCACGACATCGGGAAAATGCACGCCGCCGTAAGCCTGATAGCCGTCGACGTAGGTGTAGAGCTGCGCCGCATTGCGATGCAGCGCGTAACCGCAACCGCTGGAGTCGGCGGGCGTGGTCGTATCGACATGGTGCGCGTTCGCGCCGGCCAGTGCGACGCGTCGAAAGAATGTGGCGCCACCCGGCCCAGATTCGAGCAGGCTGACACCTGCGGTGTCGGCGCTGCCCAGGTCGAGCGCGAGATCGACCAGCCGTTGCAGCAGCGCGCCGGGCGGCTCGGCCATCTGACGCGCGAGCATGCGCAGCGCGTGGTTCTCCGCCTCATAATCGGCCGTGCGCGAAGGTCGTTCGGACAACAGTTCGGTGGCGAGGGACGTCTGGAAGTGCGCGGACTGCGACGGCTGCCAGGCGGAATGCTGCTGGGACATCTACTGTTCCTTGAGTGCGCGGGCGTGTACCCGTCACGAATTGCAAGCTGCTCGAACAGTAAGGGTGGCAATTTCGATGCCGCGCAGCGCAGCCTTGCGCCGCGTAGCGCGATGATGAAGAAGTCCGACGTTGAGACGCTGCGTGCTCGCGTTAGAGCATGACGCCGCGATAGCCGATCGCGCGGGAAATGTGATCGGCGGTGTCCTTGACCAAACCCGCCCACTGCGGTTTGAGGCGTTCGGCCGGTGCGGAAACGGACAAACCAGCCACCAGCGCGCCGGTATCGTCGCGAATGCCGGCGCCGATACAACGCACGCCCAGTTCCGCTTCTTCGTTATCGTAGGCGACGCCTTGCTTGCGCACCTTTTCCAACTCTTTCTCCAGCGCGGCGAGCGAGCCGATGCTGTTGCGCGTGAAAGTCGGCATGCCGGTGCGTTCGGCGTAAGTCCGGATGCCATCCGGGCCGTCCTCGAGGAGAAACAGTTTGCCTACGGCAGTAATGTGCAACGGCGCGTGCTCGCCGATGATGTTCACGACGCGCATCAACTGGCGGCCGCTGGACGAGCGTTCGATGTAAACAATTTCGTCATCGCGGCGCACGGAAAGATTGACCGCCTCGTTTGTTTCGGCGTGAAGTTCGCGCATGAGCGGCAGCGCCTGTTCGCGTACGCTGATGCGCGATTTCACCAGATTGCCGAGTTCCAGCAGGCGCATGCCGAGGCGGTAGCTGCCCTGGTCGACGCGCTCGACCATATGGTCGTTGACCATGGCGGTGAGAATGCGATGCGCGGTGGAAGGGTGCAGCTCGGCGCTCGCCGCCAGTACCTTCAGGCTCACGGCGTTGGGCGATTGCGCGAGCACGTCGAGCAGCTTCATCATGCGCCGGATGACCTGGATCGAGTTCTTCGATTCTTTCTCAGTGCCGCTCATTGGATCGCCTTCGATGCCGGACTGAAAGTTTACACCGCGGCCGGTAAGCGTTTCGCGATGCGGTAAAGAAGCAAATCGGAATTGCGCGACTCTGCCATCGCTGCATGGAACGAACACGCCTTCCGGGGCATGCCGGTCGCGTGCGAGAGCGTATTAGATCTGAGGTCGCCCCCTAGGGGGCGCGACGGCCGCAGCCGTCGCGCTTTCCTACATACCAGCTATTACTTCATCCAGCCGATGTACGTGGGCAGCCACAGCGAGATGGCGGGGAACAACGCCAGCAGGGTGAGCCCGATAACCTGGATACCGACGAAG
>JAKFDA010000053.1:0-3861 GCA_036676355.1 Nitrosomonadales bacterium
GCCCGACACCGGAAGACATGGTCAACAGCCTGTTGAGCGCCGATGCGGGCATCAGCATCGTTCCGGGTTCAGTGGCGTACACGGGGTCCAACGCCGCGTCCGGCACTTTCACCGGCGGCGGCACCAATCAGTCGAATTCCATTGGAATTCAGACCGGCATCATCCTGAGCTCGGGTGATGCTGCTTTTGTCAGCAATGTGCCGAATACCAACGGCGGCGCCGGCATCGATAACGGCACGCCCGGCAGCGCGCTGCTCAACGGTCTCGGGCAAGGCACAACGGTCAATGCGTCGATCCTGAGCTTCAACTTCATCCCGACCAGCAACCAGGTGCAGTTCAGTTATGTGTTCGGTTCCGAGGAATACAACAATTTCGTCAACAGCAGTTTCAACGATGTGTTCGGTTTCTTCGTCAACGGCGAGAACTTCGCGTTGGTACCGGGCACCAATACGCCGGTGGCGATCAACAATGTCAACTGCGGCGGACCGAGTAGCGGTGCGGCCAACGGCGTCAATCCGGAGAATTGCGATTTTTTCCGTGATAACCCGCCCGGCACGAGCACCATCGACACCGAACTGGACGGTCTGACGGTCGTCCTCTCTTTCGTCGCCAATGTGATCGCTAACCAGGAGAACCTGATCCAACTGGGCGTGGCTGACGTCAGCGACGGCATTCTTGATTCGGCCGTGTTCATCGCCGCCGGCACCTTCCAGTCCTGCGGTGGTCCCGGTCAGCCGCCCTGCGGTAACGGTGGACCGGGCCCGGGGCAACTGCCCGAGCCGGGCAGTCTCGCGCTGCTGGGCCTCGGTCTGCTCGGTGCATTCGCAGCGCGCCGACGCAAATAACTGAAGCGCCATCCGTAAATGAAAAGCGGCCTGCGGGCCGCTTTTCATTTGGCACATTGCAACGCCCTAGACACCATCAGACCCGTCTCCGTTTAACATTGGGGCATCTGTCGCATGCGTGCGGCACCGTTACCGGCAACCTTTTACGAGCTCCTCCATGCGCGAACCCACTCCGCAAGTCATCTATCTGAAGGACTACACGCCCCCCGCCTTTCTGATCGACACGGTCGCGCTCGACATCGACATGCGCGACGACCACGCACTGGTCATTGCGACGCTCGCCATGCGCCGCAATGCGGCCGCGAACGAACCGAACGCGCCGCTGTGCCTGGACGGCGAAGAACTGACGCTGGAGTCGGTTGCCATCGATCGGCGCGTTCTCGCGCAAAGCGAGTACGAGGCGGATGCGCAGCAGCTCGTCATCGCCAAAACGCCGGACGCTTTCACCCTGGAAACGATCTGCCGCATCGAGCCGCAGAAGAACACGCAGCTGATGGGGCTGTACGCGTCCAAGGACGGTTATTTCACCCAATGCGAGGCCCAGGGCTTTCGGCGCATCACCTACTTTCTCGACCGCCCCGACGTGATGGCGCGCTATACGACGACGATTCATGCCGACAAGGCACGCTATCCCGTGCTGCTGTCTAACGGCAATCGGACTGCGCATGGCGACGAGCCCGGCCATCGCCACTGGGCAACGTGGACCGATCCCTTCCCGAAACCTTCGTATTTATTCGCCATGGTGGCGGCCAAACTCGACAAGCTCGAAGACACGTTTGTCACGCATTCGGGCAAAACCGCAAGGCTGGCCATCTTTGTCGAGCCCGGCAAGCTCGACCAATGCGCGTTCGCAATGGCCGCGCTCAAGCGCGCGATGAAGTGGGACGAAGAAGTGTTCGGGCTCGAACTCGATCTCGACGGCTACATGATCGTCGCGGTGGGCGATTTCAACATGGGCGCCATGGAGAACAAGGGGCTCAACATTTTCAACACGAAATACGTGCTGGCGCGACCCGATAGCGCGACCGACATGGATTTCATGAACATCGACCGCGTCGTCGGACACGAATATTTTCACAACTGGACCGGCAATCGCGTCACCTGCCGCGACTGGTTCCAGTTGTCGCTCAAGGAAGGCCTGACCGTATTTCGCGACCAGGAATTCGGCGCAGACATGTACTCGCGCCCGGTGACGCGCATTCAGGAAGTGCGCGGTCTGCGCGCCGCGCAGTTCCCCGAGGATGCGGGCCCGATGGCGCATCCGATACGGCCCGCTTCGTATATGGAGATCAGCAACTTCTACACCCCGACGGTGTACGAAAAAGGCGCTGAAGTGGTGCGCATGATCCATACGCTGCTCGGCAAGGATGCGTTCCGCAGCGGCATGGATCTTTATTTCAAGCGCCATGACGGGCAGGCGGTGACGACCGACGATTTCGTTCAGGCGATGGCCGACGCTTCGCGGGTCGATCTCACCCAGTTCAAGCGCTGGTACGACCAGGCGGGTACACCCGTGCTGGAGACCAGCGGCACCTACGACGCGGCAAAAAAGACTTACACGCTCACCGTGCGACAAAGCTGCCCGCCCACACCGGGCCAGCCCGACAAGCAGCCGTTCCACATCCCCTTCGCGCTCGGGCTGGTCGGACCGGACGGCAACGATATTCCCCTGCAATTGAAAGGCGAAGACGCCGCGCGCGGCACTAGCCGCGTGCTGTCGGCCACGAAAGCGGAGGAGCGCTGGACCTTCGTCAACGTTCCGGCGCAACCCGTGCCGTCTTTACTGCGCGGATTTTCCGCGCCGGTCATTCTGCGCCATGACTACAGCGAGGCGGAGTTGACGCACCTGATGGCGCACGATTCGGACGCCTTCAATCGCTGGGAAGCGGGTCAACGGTTGGCCACGCGCATTCTTTTGCGCGGTGTGGAAA
This sequence comes from Nitrosomonadales bacterium, assembly GCA_036676355.1. Classification (GTDB taxonomy): domain Bacteria; phylum Pseudomonadota; class Gammaproteobacteria; order Burkholderiales; family SG8-39; genus ZC4RG42. The sequence continues at coordinate 2,777 of JAKFDA010000053.1, forward strand.
CGACGCAGGCGGGCGGCCCACTCGATGTACCGGCATCGTTCATCGACGCCTTTGCGCGCGTACTGTCCGACGCGAAGGCCGATCCGGCCTTCGCCGCCGAAGCGCTGTCTCTGCCGTCCGAAGCCTTTGTCGGCGAGCAGATGAACGTCATCGATCCTGATGCCATCCACACCGTACGCGTTACCGTGCGTGCGCGCATCGCCGCGGCGCTCAAGGCGCAGTTGCTCGAAACCTATCGCGCTCACACGCCGCGCGGCAGTTACAGCCCGGATGCGAAATCGGCCGGCGAGCGCGCCTTGCGCAATCTCTGTCTCGGTTATCTCATGGAGTTGAACGACGCGTCGATGCGTGCGCTATGCGTCAATCAGTTCGAAGCGGCGGACAACATGACCGACGCTATCGCGGCGTTGTCCGCGCTGGCGAACGTCGACGCGCCGGAACGGCAGACCGCGCTCGACCATTTCTACGCCAAGTGGAAGGACGAAGCGCTGGTGGTCGATAAATGGCTCGGCGTGCAGTCGACTTCCCGATTGCCGGACACGCTGACGCGCGTGCGGCAGTTGATGGCGCATCCCGGTTTCAGCATCCGAAACCCGAACAAGGTCTACGCACTGATCGGCGGTTTCCGCGCCAATCAGGTGCACTTCCATGCCGCCGACGGTTCGGGTTATCGCTTCCTTGCCGAGCAGGTGATCACGCTCGACCGGCTCAATCCGCAGGTCGCTGCGCGCATGGCGCGCGGTTTCGATCGCTGGAAGAAATTCGACGCCGGTCGGCAGGTGAATGCGCGCGCCGCGCTGGAATCGATCCGCGACACCGCCAACCTGTCCAAGGACGTGTGCGAAATCGTTATCCGTTCGCTGGCGTAGACGCCACCCGACGGTCGCGCGGACGGCCGCTCGCGCGACTCCTACTTCACTCCGCGCACGCGCGTCCTGCGCGTGCCCGCTCGGTCAGTTCGCGTCGTCCTCGTCGTTCCAGGCCGCCATGACGAAACGCGGCTCGGCGAAATGCGTGGCGTGACCGCTGTCACGCATCATCTCGATAAAATCGCGCGTCTTCATATGGACCAGGGTGCGATGGTC
>JAKFDA010000054.1:0-87027 GCA_036676355.1 Nitrosomonadales bacterium
AACTACACTCATTTTTCCAGCGTCGATCTGGATATTCCCGGCGCCGACATCGATCGCCGCAGTTTCGGCGTCGCGTTGCAGGCGGGTGTCGATATTCGTCTGGCCAAGCACTGGTACCTCAACTTCGACGTGAAATACATCGACATCGATACCGATGTGACATTGAACGGGACCAAGCTCACTACGCTGGAAGTGGATCCGATGCTATATAACGTTGGCATCGGCTATCGCTTCTAAGTAGCACGCACGCGCCAAAGTAAAACGGGCACCGCGAGGCGCCCGTTTGTTTTGATCACAAGAACTCAGGACGAATAAGCGCTTTCGCCGTGCGAGTTGATATCCAGCCCTTCGCGCTCGTGCTCTTCGCTGACCCGCAGGCCGACCAGCATGTCGACGAGTTTGTAAGCGATCAGCGCGACGACAGCGGACCAGGCAATGGTGATCAGCACGCTCTTCGCCTGTATCAGCAGTTGACTCGCGATGACATAGTCCGCGCCCTGCGTGCCACCCAGCCCGGGCGCTGCGAACACGCCGGTGAGCAGCGCGCCGACGATGCCGCCGACGCCGTGCACGCCGAATACATCGAAGGCATCGTCGGCCCGCAGCAAGCGCTTCAGACCGTTCACGCCCCACAGACACAGCGCGCCCGCGATCAATCCGAGGATGATCGCGCCCATCGGGCCGACGAAACCGGCTGCGGGTGTGATTGCCACCAGACCGGCAACCGCGCCCGACGCGGCACCGAGCATTGACGCTTTGCCTTTCGCGAGCGCTTCACCGGCGAGCCAGGATAGTGTCGCGGCACTGGTTGCGACGATGGTATTGATGAAGGCCAGAGATGCGGTGCCGTTGGCCGCCAAGGCGGAGCCGGCATTGAAACCGAACCAGCCCACCCACAGCAGCGAGGCCCCGACCATGGTCAGTGTCAACGAGTGCGGCGGCATGGCTTCCCTGCCGTAGCCGATGCGCTTGCCCAGCACGTAGGCGCCGACCAGCCCGGCGACGCCCGCGTTGATATGCACGACCGTGCCGCCGGCGAAGTCCAGTGCGCCGTCCTTGAACAAGAGGCCGGCCTCGGCCCAGACCATATGCGCCATCGGGATATAGCTGAAGGTGAACCACAGCACCGAGAACAGCAACACCGCCGCGAACTTCATGCGCTCGGCGTACGAACCGACGATCAGCGCGCAGGTAATGGCCGCGAAGGTGGATTGAAACGCGATGAACACGTACTCGGGCAGGGCGCCCGCAAGCGTATCCGGCGTGATGCCCAGCAGGAAGACCTTGTCGAAGGTGCCGACGAACGAGTTGCCACCGGCAAAGGTCAGGCTGTAGCCGTAGATACACCACAGAATGGTGATCACCGCGAAGATCGAGAACACCTGCAGCAATACCGACAATATGTTCTTGACGCGCGCGAGACCGCCGTAGAACAGCGCGAGGCCGGGGACGGTCATCAGAATCACAAGCATGGTGGACGTCAGCATCCAGGCCACGTCGCCGTGGTCATAAGCGGATGCCGCGGCGGCCGCAGGCGCCGCTGCTTCCGCCACCGCTTCCGCAACGGGTGCCGCTGTGGGCGTAGCGTCCTGCGCCATGCCCGGTGCGGCGATGCTCAATGCCACGAACAGGGTCAGTAGAGCGAAGAATCGTTTCATTGTCGTTCCCCTTAAAGCGCTTCGACGCCGGTCTCGCCGGTGCGGATGCGAATGACCTGCTCGAGATCGAAGACAAAAATCTTGCCGTCGCCGATTTTTCCGGTATTGGCCGATTTCTCGACCGCTTCGATGGTCTGTTCAAGCAGATCGTCATCAATGGCCGCTTCGATTTTCACCTTGGGCAGAAAATCGACCACGTATTCCGCGCCGCGATACAGCTCGGTATGACCCTTCTGACGACCGAAGCCTTTTACTTCGGTCACGGTGATGCCCTGCACGCCGATGGCCGAGAGGGCTTCACGCACTTCGTCAAGCTTGAACGGCTTGATGATGGCGGTGACGAGTTTCATGATGATTCCTTATAGAAACGAGATGGCGCGTTAGAACGTTTTGCCGACGGAGAAAACGACCGTTGTGTCACCGAGGTCGCCGTAGAAGTCGTCATCGGCGTCGGTGCCGGCCACGGCGGCACCGAGCAGCCAGCCCTTCAGGTCGTAGATCACACCGAGCCGGTAGTCGAAATAGTCGGCATCAGGCGTGTCCTTCACGTCCTGGTAACCGGCATGCGCAACGAGTGAGAGCTTGTCCACCAGCGGGAATGCGCCGTTGAGTTCGTAGTAGAGCGATCCCTTAGCATCGTCGCTGCCGAACCAATCGTGCGAGATGCCGTACCAGGTCTTGAAACTGACCGGTCCGTAGGCCACGCCTGCATAGGCTTCGGTGGTGTCGTAGCGCTGGTTCGTTCCTTCTATTTTGGCGCCCGGGTAGTAGTACTGCAGCACGCCGATATCGAAGGTGAAATCGCGGTAGGTCGGCTTGAAGCCGGCATAAAGATCCATTTCCAGACCTGCGCCACCGTTGTAAAGGTCGGTCGTAACGCTCGAGTTCCAGTTGCCGATATAGAAGCCGCTGGAATGCGTGTAGTCGAAACCACCCTGAATTGCGGGATCGCGATCGGTCTGCGAGATGCCGCGGAAGCGGTAGTCCGACACGAGCGAGAAATTGCCGGTGAGTGTGTGGGGCGAGCTTTCTGCCGCGGGTGCGGCGGCCTGCGCCAGTGCAGCGCCCGGTGCACCGAGCGCTGCCGCGACAACGATAGCGAGCAAGCGTTTATTCACGTGAGGCCTCTTGCAATGCGTGGATGACAAGCGGCCTTCAGCACTAGCCGTGCCAGAGAAAAATTGCTTTTAATTCAGTGTGCTGTGCATATGGCTACGGGCTTTTTGGGCCGTGGCTCGCACTGGCGCGGGGCGGGCCTTTCCGGTTGCGCACCATGTCGGTGCCACACCGATCAGGCGCGAATTTGGCGAGAAATCGCTGTGCTAGACTGGCTCGCGCTTGAGAGGACCACCATGCCCGCAAACGATTTTCTCGACGAACTGAATCGCCGCGTCAGCGAAATATTCGCGCAGAGTCCGGCGAAGGATATCGAGCGCAATGTGCGCGCGATGCTGACCTCAATGTTCGCGCGCCTCGATCTGGTGACGCGCGAAGAGTTCGATGTACAGGCCGAGTTGCTGGCCCGCACGCGCGAAAAGCTGATCGAGCTGGAAACGCGCGTCGCGGCGCTTGAAGCCGACCAACCGCCGACGGATTGAGCGCGCATGGCGCTCGCGGTGCTGCATAGTCGCGCACTCACGGGGGTCGATGCGCCACCGGTCTCGGTCGAAGTCCATCTGGCCAACGGTCTGCCGAGCTTCACCATCGTCGGCTTGCCCGACACTGAAGTGAAAGAAGCGAAGGATCGCGTGCGCGCAGCACTGGTCAACTGCCGCTTCGAATTTCCCGCACGCCGTATCACCGTCAATCTCGCCCCCGCCGATCTGCCCAAGGAAAGCGGCCGCTTCGATCTGCCGATCGCGCTGGGTATTCTCGCCGCCTCGCAGCAATTGCCGCTCGATGGTCTCGACGCTTACGAGTTCGCCGGCGAGCTTTCACTCTCCGGTGAGTTGCGCGCGATTCGCGGGGCGCTGGCAATGACGTATCGCGCTGCACGCAGTGGCCGCAGCTTCATCCTGCCGCGGGCGAGCGCCGGCGAAGCGGCGCTGGTGCGTGATGCCCGGGTTCATGCGGCCGGGACCTTGCTTGACGTATATGCGCATCTGACCGATCGGCAGGCGTTGCCGCTGACCGAGGCCGAGGTCGCGCGGCCGATGTCGTTCTATCCCGATCTAGCCGATGTGAAGGGTCAGATGCAAGCCAGGCGTGCGATGGAAATCGCCGCAGCCGGTCGCCACAGTGTGCTGCTGATGGGACCGCCGGGAACGGGCAAATCGATGCTCGCGGCTCGATTGCCCGGGCTCCTGCCGGCGATGACGGAAGAAGAAGCGTTGGAAATCGCCGCGTTGCAATCGCTCGCGCAGCAGGGCTTCGCGCGGGAAAAATGGCGGCAGCGCCCTTTCCGTGCGCCGCATCACACCGCATCGGCCGTCGCGCTGGTCGGTGGCGGCAGCGATCCGCGCCCCGGCGAAATCTCGTTGGCACATCAAGGCATCCTTTTTCTCGACGAGTTGCCGGAATTCGACCGGCGTGTGCTCGAAGTCCTGCGTGAGCCGCTTGAATCGGGGCGCGTGTCGATTTCGCGCGCCGCGCGGCAGGCGGAATTTCCTGCGCGCTTTCAACTCGTGGCGGCCATGAATCCCTGCCCGTGCGGCTATCTCGGTCACCAGAACGGTCGTTGTCGCTGCACCCCGGATCAGGTCGCCCGATATCGCGGCAAGTTGTCGGGTCCGCTACTCGACCGCATCGACATGCACGTCGAAGTGCCGGCCGTCGCGCACCAAGAACTGACCGATCGCGGCACGCAGGAATCCAGCGCCGCGGTGCGTGAGCGCGTCGAGCGTGCCTACGCGCTGCAACTACAACGTCAGCAACGACCGAATTCGCAACTCAGTACGCAGGACATCGAGCAGCATTGCGCGGTGGATGCAGCGGCACAGAGCATGTTGAAGATGGCCGTTGCGCGGCTGAATCTTTCCGCACGCGGCTATCATCGCGTATTGCGGCTTGCACGCACGATCGCCGATCTCGCCGGCGCGCAAAACATCGCGACGGTGCACGTCGCCGAAGCGATTCAATATCGCCGCTTCGCCAGCGAGTAGGCGAAGCGCTTAACACTCGACACTATGGCCACTTACGCAATCGGCGATCTGCAGGGCTGCCTCGACCCGCTGCAAGCGCTGCTGCGAAAAATTCAGTTCGATCCGAAGCGCGATGCGCTCTGGTTTACCGGCGATCTGGTGAATCGCGGTCCGCAATCACTCGAGACGTTGCGCTTCGTGCGCGATCTCGGCGATTGCGCCGTAACCGTCCAGGGCAATCACGATCTGCACCTGCTCGCCGTGGCACAGGGCTTCGGCAAGTTGCGCGCGGACGATACGCTGAGCGACATCCTCGCCGCGCCCGATCGCGAGGACCTGCTGGACTGGCTGCGTCGCCGACCGATGCTGCATGTCGACGATGACTACGTGCTGGTGCATGCCGGTCTGTTGCCGTCGTGGAGTGTCGCGCAGGCGCGCGATCTCGCCGCCGAAGTCGAAGAACAATTGCGCGGGACGAACTACGTCGATTTTCTTGCGCAGATGTATGGCGGCACACCCGATCGCTGGGACGATGCCTTACGCGGCATGGAGCGTTGGCGGGTTGTGGTCAATGCGATGACGCGCATGCGTTTCTGCACGGTCGATGGCGTGATGGAGTTTCACGGCAAGGGTGAAGTGCACAAAGCGCCGCCCGGTTTCATGCCGTGGTTTGAAGTGCCCGATCGCGCGAGTCGCGCATCGACCGTGGTGTTCGGCCACTGGTCGGCGCTCGGTCTGCTCACGCGTCCTGATCTGTTGGGTCTGGATAGCGGCTGTGTCTGGGGCGGCCGGCTGACGGCGGTGCGCCTGGAAGATCGTCGCGTGTTTCAGTGCGACTGTGCGGCAGCGGCAGACCCAATGCGCGAGCGATAGCGCTCTCGCTTGCGCGCGCTAGGGCGCGACGATTGACATCCTGTGTCGATAGCGGTGCGGTGATGTGCAGTTCCGCGGTGAGGCGGGGCTGCGAAACAATGCGCCACAGCGATTCCACAAAACTCATGTCGTCGATGTAATTCGCCGCATCGGTGCGCATACCGTCCGGCGTTCTGTAGCGTATGCCGACCGGCAGCAGCGCCGCTTCGGCATCGATGGCCGGCTGCAGCAACGCGGCGTGGAAGTGGGCAAGGCCGTCGCCGGCGGAAGTGGTGCCTTCGGGAAACACTGCCACGATGCGGCCCGAGGCGAGCGTCTGCGCGATGCGTTCATTGGTGCGGCGCGCGTGCGTGCGGCTGCCGCGCGAGATGAACAGCGTGCCGACGCCGTCGACCAGCGACCCGAGCAACGGCCACTCGCGGATATCGGATTTCGCCACGAATACCCCGGGCCGCTGCGCATGAATGATGAAAATGTCGAGCCACGACACGTGATTGGCGACGATCATGCATTGCCGCGGTTGTTGCTGCGGCGATTCCTGAACACGGACATCGACCGCCAGCAGCGTCAGCAGGTGGCGCGACCAGCGTTCGATCTCGCGATCCTGTTCGGCGGTGCTCAGATACGAGAAGCGTTTGCGCACGATGCGCCGTCCGCGCAGCAAATGCACGACAAGGCGCACGATGCGGTAAACGCGGCGGTGTACGGGTGTGGTGGGTGCGGACATGACGAGCGGCGATTGTATCGCCGCTCCGGGTTCGCACTGCGCGTCGTGAAGCGCGCTGATCGAGGGCTTGCCCTAGGGAAGCTCTGATCAAGGTTGTTTGATCGAGGTTGTCGCCAGTTCGTTACGCATAAGCGATTGATTGCTTTGTCCTCGCTCGTACGGCTTCGCGCACTCGCGACCATCCTCGGCGCTTAATCAGACATTCCCTAGTGCGTGACGCGCGTAACACCGCCTTGCGATACGAGGCGCACGCGTTCGCCGACCTGGAACGTTTCGTCGGCTTCTTGCACGATGGCGCGGATATCGCCGTTGTCCAGACGTACCGTGAGCTCGACTCCGTCCCTGCGGGTGATGCCCTCTTCCGCCGCCGAGCCCGCCAATCCGCCTGCCACGGCGCCCAGCACAGCAGCCACCGCGCTGCCGCGACCGCCGCCGATGGACGAGCCGGCGATGCCGCCGACGGCGCCGCCTGCAATCGTGCCGACCGGCGTCTTGGTTCCTTCGAGCCTGACCGAGCGTACGCTTTCGAGCGTGCCCATGCGCACCGTCGCTTCGCGACGCGCTTCGTCGCGCGAGTAAACGCTGCCCGAATTACTGTGCGCGCAACCGGCGAGAATGACTGCGACCATTACTGCGGTGAGGATTCTGAAATTCAATTCCTGCTCCTTGTTACCACAACGGGGCGCCGAAACTGCGTTCATACAATGTTGCGATATCGGCCCGGCTGGCGATGTGATTCTGCCCCCCGCGCGAGGCGATTTTCAGAGCGCCCATGACGGCCGCAAGTTGTCCGGTCTTGCGCCAATCGAAGCCGGCGCCGATACCGTATAACAACCCCGCGCGATAAGCGTCGCCGCAACCCGTCGGGTCAATCAATGCGTCCGGCTCCACGCAGGGAATATTGAGGCATTCACCGCCGGTATAAATCTGCGAACCTTCGGCGCCTTTGGTGACTATAAGAGCTTCGAGCATGGTCGCAAGTTCCGCGAGCTTGCGACCGGTCTTCTCTTCCAGCATGTGGCCCTCATAGCTGTTGACCGCGACATAGCGCGCCTTGCTCACCATGCCGAGCAGCTCTGTGCCGCTGAACATCGGCAGTCCCTGACCCGGATCGAAAACGAACGGAATACCGGCGGCGGCGAGTTGCGCGGTGTGCGACAGCATGCCTTCGCGGCCGTCGGGCGCCACGATCGCCAGCCCTGCATCCACCGCTGCGGTGATCGTGTTTGCATGCGACGAGTTCATCGCGCCGGGATGGAAGGCCGTGATCTGGTTGTCGTCCAGATCGGTTGTGATGAAGGCTTGCGCAGTGAGCGTGCCGGGGACGAACTGAACATAGTCGCGCCGCAACCCGAAGCCGTCGAGGCGTTCCAGGTAGGGGGCGGCGTCCGCACCGACCGTCGCCATGATGAGCGGTTCGCCGCCGAGCAGGTTGAGGTTATACGCGATGTTGCCGGCACAACCGCCGAACTCCCGCCGAAGTTCCGGCACCAGAAAAGCAACGTTCAGGATGTGAACCTGATCGGGCAGGATGTGTTCCTTGAAGCGGCCCTCGAACACCATGATGTTGTCGTAGGCGATGGAGCCGCAGATGAGTGTGCGCATATTCGGTCAACCGATGACAAAGAAAAAGGGCGGCCGCGCCGCCCTTGTGAAAGTGGCGCGATTTACTTCAGTGCTGCAAGCGCCGCGTCATAGTCCGGTTCGTTCTTGATCTCGGGAACGAGTTGCGAGTAGATAACCTTGTCGTTTTCGTCCAGAACAACTACAGCGCGCGCGGCGACGCCGGCCAGCGGACCGTCGGCGATTTCAACGCCGTAATCCTTGAGGAATTCGCGGTTGCGGAAGACCGACAGCGGCTGCACGTTGGCAATGTTTTCGGCACTGCAGAAGCGCCCCATGGCGAACGGCAGATCGGCCGAAATCACCAGCACGGCAGTGTTGTTCAGTGCACCGGCCTGCTCGTTGAATTTCTTTGTCGAAGTCGCGCATACAGGCGTATCGAGACTCGGCACGATGTTCAGCACCTTGCGCTTACCCGCCAGATCTTTCAGCGAAACGGATTTGAGATCTTTGCCGACCAGCGTGAAATCAGGCGCCTGTTGGCCGGGGCCGGGCAGATTGCCGGTCACTGTTACGGGTTTGCCGCCGAGCGTTACGTTTGCCATATCGAAATCTCCTGTGGATTGGTCGTTGAAGGGCGCTAGTCTTGACGAATGCGCTGCGCACCGGGCGAGTCATTGGTCGGAAAGCGGATGCACGCCTCTGGGAGGTGAGCTTTAGGATAACTGAAGCCCCGCTTCATGGGGCAACGTCGCGCCGAATCATGGATAGAACACGTAGAGCCGATAGCCGCTCGCGCCGAGTCCGGCTGCGTCGATATGCAGTTTCAGCGGCGCTTCACTGGTCGCGGCGAAGACGGTCGTCGGCTCGCCTTCGGGCAGATAATCGCGCGGGCGCAGCACGCGTCGTGCCACTGTGGCGTCGGCAGCATCGGTGAGCGTCAGCTCGATGGCCGGATAAGCCTGCGGAAATGTGGCGCGATTGCGCAGCACCGCCGAGAGCACCAGCACATCTTTGGCGCCGGGCGTGGCCTGCAGATCGGACGATTCGATGCTGATCTGTTCCGCCTCGCGCGGATACGGCACTTCGCATGCGAGCAAGGTGCACGCGCGTTCCAGCGCAGGCCGCACAGACGGTAGCGCACGTGCCAGTTCGGTGCGAAACAGATAGAGACCTTGCAGAAACAGCAGTGCGATCAGCACGATGGTCGCGGTCGTCCACCAACCGTTCGATGCGCGATTCGCCGTCTGCGCGGTCGGACCGAAATCGAACTGCGTCGCATCGGCCATGCTCAGCACCACCGGCTCCTGCTTGCCGGCCTCGGCGCGACGAGGCGCACCCTCGCTTGCGCCGCGCCGCGGTTCGGCGTCGTCGTGCGCCGGCGTCGTGGGCACGTCCGGTGCGGTATCAATTGTCTTCGGCGCCTCGTCGATGTCCGCCACAAAAGGTTGTTCGTCTTGCGGCGGGGTGGGATCGGCCGTCTCAGGCGGCACGGGTTTGGCCGGCGGCGCGTCGGACTCCATTGTCAGATGGGCGTATGCGTTGAATACCACGGCGCATTGCCCGCAACGCACCTGCCCCTGGCGCGCGTCCAGTTGTTCCTGATAGACACGAAAGCCGGTGCCGCACGCCGGGCAGCGCGTAATCATCCTCATCGGCGCACCCCCTCCAGCGCGGTCCAGCCCTCCTCGCGTGCATAGACGGCCATATCGAACCAGGGCGCATAGGCGGTCGCAACATCATCGGCCTGCTCGTCGAGCAGACCGGCGAGCGCAATGCGACCCCCGCTCCGACAATGCGAAGCAAGCAACGGCGCCAGCACCTTCAGCGGCATGGCAAGAATGTTCGCGACCACCAGGTCGGCCTGTAGCGAAAGCGGTTGTTCGGTGTCGATGAACCGCACGATGACATCGTTGTTGCGTGCGTTGATGTGCGCCTGCGCCACCGCGTCGCGATCGATATCCACGCCTGTCGCCCGTCCGGCACCGAGTTTCAGCGCCGCGATGGCGAGAATGCCGGAGCCGCAACCGTAGTCGAGGACCTGTTCGCCGCCGTGCAAATGCGTTTCGAGCCAGCGCAGACAGAGTCGCGTGGTCGGATGGCTGCCGGTGCCGAATGCCAGGCCGGGATCGAGACGCAGCGTGACGGCCTCCGCCTCAGGCGGTTCATGCCAGGATGGTACGATCCAGAGTCGTTGCGATACCCGTATCGGATCAAACTGCGCCTGGGTGAGGCGCACCCAGTCTTCGTCGGGAACCACCTCGGTGCGGTACTGCGGCGCGTTCACCCCGGCCTCGAGCGCGGCATCGTGTACCAGTCGGTCGATGTCGGCATCGGGTGCGCAGAGCGCTCGCACGATGCTGCGCGACCACATCGTTTCGAGCGGCGCGCCCGGCTCCCCGAACAGCGGCTGTTCCGCCGGCGTGCCCGCCGCGGCGTCTTCCACGCTGATCGATAGTGCGCCCTGCGCAAGTAGCGCGTCGGACAGCGCCTCGGTTGCGGCGGCGTCGACTTCGAGTATCAGCGCGATCCAGGGCATGGCATGACGTCGTTCAACGTTGTTGCATTGCGCGGTGCAACGCAGTGAAGAGGATGTGGGCAACGGCAGGTGCCGTCGCCCTATCGTCCATCACTTTTCTTCGGGGCGCTTGGCATCCGCGAGCTTTTGCTCGAGATAGTGAATACTCGTGCCGCCCTGCAGGAAATTCGCATCGAGCATCAACTCCTGATGGAGCGGAATGTTGGTCTTGATGCCCTCGATCGCCATTTCCGATAAAGCGATGCGCATACGACGAATCGCCTGCTCGCGCGTATCGCCATAGGCAATCAGCTTGCCGATCATCGAATCGTAGTGCGGCGGCACGAAATAGCCGTGATACACGTGCGAGTCCACGCGGATGCCGGGGCCGCCCGGCGGGTGATAGGAGGCAATGCGCCCAGGCGATGGGATGAAGGTGAACGGGTCTTCCGCATTGATGCGGCATTCGATGGCGTGTCCGCGGATTTCCACGTCGCGTTGGCGGATGCTCAGTTTTTCGCCGGCCGCCACGCGGATCTGCTGCTGCACGATATCGATGCCGGTCACCATTTCGGTGACGGGATGTTCGACCTGAACGCGCGTATTCATTTCGATGAAATAGAACTCATCGTTTTCGTACAGGAATTCGAACGTACCGGCGCCGCGGTAATTGATCTTGCGACAAGCCTCGGCGCAGCGTTCGCCGATCTTCGCCCGCTGGCGCGGCGTGATGCCGGGCGCGGGGGCTTCCTCGAGCACTTTCTGATGCCGGCGCTGCATGGAGCAGTCACGCTCACCCAGATAGAGCACGTTACGGTACGCATCGGCAAGAATCTGGATCTCGATGTGGCGCGGATTTTCCAGATACTTTTCCATGTAGACCATAGGATTACCGAAAGCGGCGCCGGCCTCGGTGCGCGTCAGTGTCACGGCGCTGATCAATGCAGCTTCGGTGTGCACCACGCGCATGCCGCGCCCGCCGCCGCCGCCGGCCGCCTTGATGATCACCGGATACTTGGTGGCGCGTGCCATCTTGATGATTTCCGCAGGGTCTTCCGGCAATGCGCCACCCGATCCCGGCACACAAGGCACGCCCGCCTTGATCATCGCTTCCTTGGCGCTGACCTTGTCGCCCATCAGGCGGATATTCTCCGGACGCGGCCCGATGAATACGAAACCGCTTTTCTCGACACGTTCGGCGAAATCCGCGTTCTCGGACAGAAAACCGTAGCCCGGGTGAATCGCTTCCGCGTCCGTGACTTCGGCCGCGGCGATGATGGCCGGAACATTGAGATAGGACTGGGCCGAGGGCGCCGGGCCGATACACACGGACTCGTCGGCCAGTTTGACGTATTTGGCTTCGCGGTCGGCTTCGGAGTGCACCACCACGGTGCGGATGCCCATTTCACGGCATGCGCGTTGAATTCGGAGCGCGATTTCGCCCCGATTGGCAATCAGAATCTTCTCGAACATGAGTGCGTGCGCGGAGCGTTATTCGATGACGAGCAAGGGTTCGCCGAATTCCACCGGCTGTCCGTTCTCGACCAGAATCGCTTTGACGACGCCGTCCTTGTCGCACTCGATTTCGTTCAGCAACTTCATCGCTTCGATGATGCAGATCGTCTGTCCGCTTTTCACCGTGTCGCCGATCTCGACGAAAGCCTTGGCGCCGGGCGATGGCGAACGATAGAAGGTGCCGACCATCGGCGATTTCACCACATGACCGGTCGGTACGGCTGGTGCCGCGGCCGCTGCGGGTGGTGCGGCCGGAGCCGGCGCCATCGGCGCAAGCGCCTGCATCATCGGAGCGTTTGAATACACTTCGCGCTGCGTGCCACCTTTGACGATGCGGACTTTTTCTTCATTCTCGGTGACTTCCAGTTCGGCGATGCCCGATTCCTGGACGAGATCGATCAGTTTTTTTAGTTTGCGTAGATCCATAGAAACTCCTCCGCGCGGCCGCATGAGCGGCCGTGCCTGCTTTGGTCTTTAGTGCTCGATGGCGTAAGCCAGCGCGAATTCGTAGCCTCGGCTGCCGAGGCCGCAAATCGTCCCGACCGCCAGATCGCTGAAATAGGAATGGCGGCGAAACGTTTCACGCGCATGCACATTGGACAGATGCACTTCGATGAACGGAATGGAAACGCCTGCCAAAGCGTCGCGCAGCGCGACGCTGGTATGCGTGAATCCGCCCGGATTAATTACGATGAACGCCGTTCCCTGCACTTTCGCAGCATGAACGCGTTCGATCAACTCCCCTTCGTGATTGCTTTGGAAGCACTCGACCCGCACCCCACGCTCAGTGCCGTAGCGCACCAGCCGCTGGTCGATCGTCTCCAGTGTGTCGTTGCCGTAAATGGCAGGCTCACGTGTCCCAAGTAGATTAAGGTTGGGACCGTGAAGGACGAGGACCGTCCGCGCTGCGCGCGGCGCCTTTTTACGCCCGCCGATGGATTTTGGCATGGGCGCGAGTTTGCCGCAGATGAGGGTCATTGTCCAAGAATTTACCGGACGTTAGCGGAATTTTAGGAGGCCGCTCCGTGCGGCGGACCGAGCCATTCGAGCAAATCCTGCTCGTGAATCTGGCCGAGCAGGGTGCGGGAAATGCGGCCATCCGGCTCCACCAGAACGGTATACGGCAGCCCGCCGGCCTTGTTACCAAGCAGTCGTATAACCTCGAGCGCCTCGGCGCCGCCGGTCACGATCGGGTAATCGATTCCGAGTTGTTGGACGAATTTCCGCACCGGCTCGGGCGAATCGACCGCGATGCCGACGAATTCGATACCATTCGCCGCATATTGAGACCGCATTCGATTCAATAGCGGCATTTCCTCGCGACAGGGCGCGCACCAGGTTGCCCAAAAATTAACCAGCAGCCGTTTCCCCTGCCATTGCGCAAGCTTGGCCGGACTTCCCGTCAAATCGGTAAACGATGTGTGTAGCAGCGCCGTCGGTCCGGTTGGCTTCGGTTCGCCGACCCGCATCGAATAGCCGAAGTACAGGCCGGCCGCCAGAGCCGCCAGCACGATGAGGCCGCCGCCGATCAGGGTGAATTTTCTAGACATCGTTCTGGACCAGTTCGGTCACTGCGTTGAGGTTGGCGCGCTCGATCGGTCGCGCCTCGGGCGAAGCCTTCAACGCGCGCCGCTCGTCATTGGAAGGATAGATCGACAGCCGCACCGGCACGCCATCCCATTCCAGGCGCAGCACTTCCATCGGGCGCGTGTCGTCGTTGCCGGCACGGCGCTCGGCAACGTCGTAGTCGATGTCGCGATTGAGAAAAAACAATTCCAGCGATTTGAGATCGTCGGTGTAGAGCTGCAGATCGATGTCGGCATAGCGGCCTGCCGTGCCTTTCAATACCGCGCCGGCAAGATAAGGGTGAAACTCGTTCAGCGCCCGCATTGCGGCGAGCGCCACGGTGCGCAGTTCACGCACGCGTTCACGCTGTTCGTCGCCCTGGTAAAGCGACTGATATGCCATCAGTTCGGCTTCGATCTCATCGTTAGCGGGAAGAGATTGCGTGTCGGATGCGCCCAACTGGCGGGCCGCCTTGCGTTTGGCGAGGGCGTAATCGTCGATGCCGTCTTCGGCCATCAGGCGCGCGGCCGCTGCGGCAATCCGGACTCGCATCTGCGCCTGTTTAGGCTTGCTGTCTTTGGGCATGGAGCATCGAGGTCCGTCACGGACCGTTACGGGCAACAGCGATGATACCCCAGCGATTTGCAGCGATTGATGTTGCGCCGGCGCCATTCTTTGGGCGTCGCGTCGGTAGAATGCCGGCCATGCATATTCATATCCTCGGCATCTGCGGCACATTCATGGGCGGCGTCGCGGTACTCGCGAAAGCGGCAGGCTATCGGGTCACCGGTTGTGACGCCAACGTCTATCCGCCCATGAGCACCCAACTGGAACAGCAGGGCATCGAAATTCATGCCGGCTTCGGCGTCGAGCAACTCGATCTAGGGCCCGATCTGTGGGTGGTCGGTAATGTCGTTACGCGCGGCAATCCACTCATGGAAGCCATACTGAATCGTGGCGACCGTTACATTTCCGGCCCGCAATGGCTGGCGGAATCGGTTCTTTCCGGTAAGTGGGTGCTCGCCGCGGCCGGCACTCACGGCAAGACCACGACCGCTTCGATGCT
Source organism: Nitrosomonadales bacterium (assembly GCA_036676355.1). Classification (GTDB taxonomy): domain Bacteria; phylum Pseudomonadota; class Gammaproteobacteria; order Burkholderiales; family SG8-39; genus ZC4RG42. Next base: position 14,567 of record JAKFDA010000054.1, read on the forward strand.
GGCCTGGATCCTCGAATACGCCGGGCGCAAGCCCGGCTTTCTCATCGGTGGTGTGCCGCAGAACTTCAAGGTCTCGGCGCGACACAGTGACTCCGAATTGTTCGTGATCGAAGCCGACGAGTACGACACGGCCTTTTTCGACAAACGCTCGAAGTTCGTGCACTACCGGCCGCGCACCGCCATCCTGAACAACCTCGAATTCGACCATGCCGATATTTTCCCTGACCTCGGCGCCATCGAAACGCAGTTCCATCATCTCGTGCGCACCATCCCCGGGTCCGGGCGCATTGTGGTCAACGGCAAGGAGGCGGCGCTCGAACGCGTGCTGGCGCGCGGCTGCTGGTCCGAAGTCGTGCGCTTCGGCACGCCGGACGGCTGGTCGGCGGGCGCGACGGACGACGCGGGATTCGAAGTGCTGCGAGACGGCAAACTCGTCGGCACGGTGCAATGGGCGTTGCAGGGCGCGCACAATCGCGACAATGCACTCGCGGCGATCGCGGCCGCGGAACATGCGGGGGTGACGCCTGACATCGCCATTGCCGCGCTTGCCAGGTTCGAGAACGTCAAGCGGCGTATGGAACTGCGCGGCATCGTCAACGGCGTCAGCGTCTATGACGATTTCGCCCATCACCCTACCGCGATCGATACGACCGTGGCGGGCTTGCGTCAGCGCGTCGGCAATGCGCGCATTCTGGCCGTGCTCGAGCCGCGCTCGAACACCATGAAGCTCGGCGTCATGAAAGCAGCACTACCGAACAGCCTGCGCGAAGCAGATCGCGTTTATTGCTATACCGATGGCTTGGGATGGGACGCCGAAGGCGCGCTCGAGCCTTTAGGCCTGCGCGCCAGTTGCCATGGCGATCTGGCGGAATTGGTCGAAGCCGTGGCACGCGAAGCGCGACCCGGCGATCAGGTGCTGGTGATGAGCAACGGTGGCTTCGGCGGCGTGCACAACAAGCTGCTCGCGCGCCTCGCAAAGCCGAACTAGCCGTGGATACAATCGATTTCGAGCAGCAGTTCGCCGCGACATACATCGCCGGCGAGCAGCAGCGCCGGGCAGCCGGGAATGCGCTGTTGCAGCCAGTTGCCGACGTCCGGCACTTGCGCCGGATTGCGCACGTAAAGCTTCAGCAGGCTTTCCGCGCCGAGCGGTCCGATTCCGGCCGTGCGCATGAGACTGTCCAGATTGCGCGCGGTTTCGTCCAGCTGGGCGGCCGCGTCGCCGACATGGTGCGAGGCATGGCCGACCACCGAGGCGGTGCCGGACACCAATAACTGTTTTGCCGGACTCAGCATGGCGCGCGCGAAGGCGGGTGGCGTCGGCCCGTACTGGCGCGGATAGCAATAGGCGCTGACCTGGCGCGGATTTTCCACCGGTACGCCGGGCTCCCGGGCGCTCAACCAGTACACCTGCAATGTACGCACGCCATCCTGACGACCGATCGCGGTGCCGGCCGGATACGCGCCGCGAAAGCGATTGCGCATGCCGCGCGCGCGGCCGCTGCAGAACAGGCGATAACGCTCGGCGTCGCCGTCGCCGAGGTTGATCGCGTCCATGTAATTCCACGTGCGCAGGACCGCTTCATATGGCTGGGCGTTGACGAAATCGCAAAGCGTGCGATAGGCGGTTTCGGCCGCCTCGGCGATGCCGCCGCGTTCATGTTCATCCACCTCGATCGCGCCGTACATGTAATCGCCGTCGGCGGCGTAACGTACGGCATCGTTCCGACCGGTCGCGACCGGCCTGCTGCTGCGCCAGACTTCGAAGGACGCGGACGGCGTCAAGGTCTCCAGTCCGACATGCAGGTAGCGCGGGTCGTCATGCGTCGGCGCCTCGCGTCCAAAGCCGAACACCGCCAGTACCGTTGCATCGGCGAGGATCGATTCGAGGGGCTGTTGCTGATAGGAAAAGCGGAGGGGCGGGAAGGATGCGCCCATGCTGCGACTCGGCGGGGCAAAACAGGCCTGCAATGATACATTGCCCCGCCCCGGCTCTCGACCTCGCGCCATATGCTCATCTATCTACACGGTTTCAACAGCGCGCCAGCCTCGCAGAAGGCACAGCTGCTGCGCCGCGAAATGACAATCCTGGGCCTGGCACGCGCCTATCGCTGTCCGGCGCTGCCGCCGCAACCGCTCGCCGCCATTGCGACGATCGAAGCGGAAATCGCACGGGCCGCGGACGAGACGATCACCCTCGTCGGAAGTTCGCTCGGCGGTTTCTACGCCACGCACCTCGCGGAAAAGCACGATTTAAGAGCGGTGCTGCTAAATCCTGCGGTGCGCCCGCAAATGGATCTTGAGGCCTACATCGGTCCGCAACGCAATCTGTATACCGGCGCGACTTATGAATTGACGCACGAACATGTCGCGCAATGGCGCGCGCTCGATGTCGAGCATGTCAGCGCGCGTCGCTATCTTCTGATTGTGGAAACGGGCGATGAAGTCCTGGACTATCGTCTTGCTGTGGACAAATACCCCGGCGCGCAACAGATCGTCATCGATGGCGGCGACCACAGCCTGCAAAGCTTCCCGCGCCACATCCCCGCCATCCTTCGCTTCGGCGGGTTGCACGGTTGATCGGAAGACTGCGGACGCGGTCTCCCGTGAAAGCGAAAAAGCTTCGGGAGCGGTTCCTGCTCACCGGTATAATCGGCCGCTCCTACCGCAGCCCTCCTACCGGCGTCCGCCGGGTCTCATGAACGTCCTGTACGAAGAAAACGGCAGCTTCAAGGTGGGTACCGTGCTGACCGAGCACGACTCATCCGTGCAAGTCGAAGCGCCGCATGGCAAGCGCAGCAAAGTCAAAGCGTCGAACGTGTTGTTGCGGTTCGATGCCGCGGGGTTGCACGATTTCCTCGAGCGCGCCGAAGCGGAGGCGGCCGAAATCGACACCGATTTCCTCTGGCAATGTTGCGGGGATGCCGAATTCGGCTTCATCGATCTGGCCACCGAATACCACGGGCGCGCGCCGTCGCCGCTCGAATCGACCGCCATCCTACTGAAACTGCATTCGGCCCCGATCTATTTCCATCGCAAGGGTAAGGGGCGTTTCCGCGCCGCGCCGGCGGACACGCTCAAAGCCGCGCTCGCCGGTCTGGAACGCAAACGACTGCACGCCGAACAGATCGAGCAGTGGGCGCAGGCGCTGCAGCGCTTCGAACTTCCCGATGCTTTGCGCCCGTATGTGCGCGAACTGCTCTACAAGCCGGATCGCAATCGCAATGAGACCAAGGCGTTCGAACAGGCCTGTGCGGCGACCGGCCTGTCACCCGCCAAGCTGCTGCATGGGTGCGGTGCGCTCCCGTCTTCGCACGACTACCACTTCAATCGCTTTCTGTACGAGCAGTTTCCGCGCGGCGTGGAATTCCCGGCTGTCAACGTGCCGCCATTGCCGAGCGATCTGCCCACGGCCGAGGTGCGCGCTTTCAGCCTGGACGACGAATCGACGACCGAGATCGACGATGCCATGTCGCTCGTCACGTTGCCCGACGGCCGCGTGCGGGTCGGCATCCATATCGCCGCGCCCGGCCTGGGCTTCGCGCCCGGCTCCGAAATCGATGCGATCGCGCGCGAGCGTCTGTCCACCGCTTATATGCCGGGACGCAAGTTCACCATGCTGCCGCCTGAGGTGGTTGAGCGTTTTACGCTCGGTGAAGGGGGCGCCCGCCCGGCGCTGTCGCTTTATATCGATGTCGATCCCGTCACTTTCGATATCGTCGCGACCGAGAGCCGCGTCGAAAACGTTCCCATCGCGGCCAACCTGCGCCACCATCAGGTCGAACGCCTGAACGAAACCTTCATGGCCGGCGAGTGCGATCCGGCCATTCCTTTCGCACAGGAACTGCTGTGGCTCTATCGCTTCGCATTGGTTCTTGAAGCGCGACGCGGCAAAACCAATACGATTGATCGCCTCGACTACACGTTCCATGTCGAGAACGACCACGTCACGATCGAGGCGCGCAAACGCGGCGCTCCGCTGGACAAGCTTGTTTCCGAAACGATGATTCTCACCAATCGCCTGTGGGGCAAGCTGCTCGACGATCATGCCGCCGCGGCGATCTATCGCGCGCAAGGCGACGGCAAGGTTCGCATGACCACCATCGCCTCCGAGCATCAGGGACTGGGCGTCACGCATTACGCCTGGTCCAGTTCACCGCTGCGCCGCTACGTGGATCTGGTCAATCAGTGGCAGTTGCTGGCCATCGTGCAGGGCAATGTGCCGCCCTTCTCGCGCAAGTCCGACCAGCTCATGGGGGCGCTACGCGATTTCGAACTGACGTATGCCGCGTATGACGGGTTTCAACGACAGATGGAACAGTACTGGTGTCTGCGCTGGCTGCAACAGGAAGGCGTCAAATTTGCGCACGCGCAGGTCTGGCGCGAGAATCTGGTGCGCTTCACCGATGTGCCGTTGTTCACGCGCGTGCCTTCATTGCCGGAGTTGGCGCCCGGCACAGCGGTCGTACTCGAGATCGAGGCGATCGACTTGATTGACATGCAGGTGCGCTGTCTCTATAAAAAGCCGCTCCAGGATCGACAGGAAACTGAGCCGGACGCACGGATTTGCTGATCTGATGTTGCCGGGAAATGTTTGAGGTTTGGGCTGCGTATCCCTCGTGCATTTCCTGAAATCAGGGAGGCGATCGAACCCGGAGACCCTTTTGCGCTTTCCTCAGGTCGCACGTTGCAATATTCCCTACCGCGCGCTTCTCTAGCGCCTCTTGGCGTATTCGGTTTCGTCAAAGCTTCCCCCGCTTTGGCGGCGGCGCTTGCCGTGTCGCTCGGGATTCACATCGCGGCGCTATCGGTGCACTTCAGCTTTCCGGATGCGCTGAAGTTCAAGGACGTGCCGCCCTCGCTCGATGTCGTACTGGTCAATAGCAAATCGGCGACCAAGCCCGTCAAGGCGGACGTGCTGGCGCAGGCGAATCTGGATGGCGGCGGCAATACCGATGAAAACCGTCGCGCCAAGACACCGCTGCCCGCCACACAGAAAGTCGAACGGGGCGACGACGTGCGTCGCGCGCAAAAGCGCGTGCAGGCGCTCGAGGCCAAGCAGCGCGAACTGCTGACGCAGGCGCGCGCCAAAGCGGCGGTGCCTGCGCCCGATGCGAAAGCGGCGCCGACGCCGGACGTGCAGGCGCCGCAGGTATCGGGCGTCGATTTGCGCGATTCGGCGCTGATGCTGGCGCGCATGGAAGCGCAGATCGCGCGTCAGATCGACGAATACAACAAACGGCCGCGCAAGCATTTCGTCGGCACGCGCGCGAAAGAAGTGCGGTTCGCGCAGTATGTGGAAAACTGGCGACAGAAGATAGAGCGCATCGGCAACCTCAACTATCCGGACAGCGCGCGCGGTCGCGTGTACGGCAGCTTGCGCATGACCGTGTCGATCCGTGCCGACGGTTCGGTGGAAAGCATGCAGATCGATCGTCCGTCGGGGCATCGTGTGCTCGATGCGGCGGCGGAAAAGATCGTCCGCATGGCGGCGCCTTATGCGGAGTTCCCGCCCGATATCAAGCGCGATACGGATATTCTCGTCATCACCCGCACCTGGACCTTCGCGCCGGGCGACAAACTGTACAACGAGTAGCGATCGTTGCACGGTCGAGGTGGCGATCCCCGCGAGAAGGCGCGCGCGGTTAAGATGGTGGCTCGATCTCATTTCGAAAGCCACGCAACAACGCCATGACCGACCGTTATGCCGTGATCGGCAATCCGATCGCGCACAGTAAATCTCCTTATATCCATCGCGAGTTCGCGCAGCAGACCTTGCAGTCGCTGACGTACGAGCGACTGCTCGCACCGCTGGACGGTTTCGTTCAGACGGTTGAGGCGTTTCGCGCCGCGGGCGGGCGCGGTGTCAACGTCACCGTGCCGTTCAAGGAGCAGGCATTCGAGCTGGCCACAAGTCGTTCGGCGCGCGCCGAAGCGGCCGGGGCGGTGAACACGCTGCGATTCGACGACGGCGGCGCTTACGGTGATAACACCGACGGCGTGGGACTGGTGCGCGATCTGCGCTCCAATCACGGCATCATGCTGCACGGCACGCGAATGCTTCTGATCGGCGCAGGCGGCGCTGCGCGCGGCGTGGTCGGGTCGCTGCTCGGCGAAAAGCCGCAACGCCTGGTCATCGCCAATCGCACCATCGAGAAAGCGCACGCCATTGCGGCGCCGTTCGCGCCGGCGATCGAAGTCGCAAGCTATGAAGACCTGGCCGGGCAGCGCTTCGATGTATTGATCAACGCGACTTCGGCAAGCATGATCGGCGAGTTGCCGCCCATCCCGGAGGATGTTTACGCGCACGCGAATGTCGCATACGACATGGTGTACGGTGCGGTCCCGACGCCTTTTCAGGTTCACGCGAAGCAACTGGGCTGTCCTCGCTGTTTTGATGGCCTCGGCATGCTGGTCGAGCAGGCCGCCGAATCGTTCTACTTGTGGCGCGGCCTGCGCCCCGCCACCAAACCGGTGCTCTCGCTGCTGCGCGCTTCGCTGCGCGTATGAAAGCGTTGCGCAGAGCGCTTGGTTATCTATGCGCAGCGTTGTTCGCCGGTGTCCTGCTGATGCAGTTCTGGTACTTCGGCCATATTCTCTACTGGAGCCATTACAGCGTCGGGCAGACGAGTTTCATGGCGCAGCGGCTCGACCAATTGCGTGCCAAACGCCCCAAAGCAGAATTGAAATATCGCTGGGTCGACTACAACCGCATTTCCAATCATCTCAAGCGCGCGGTGATCGCCGCCGAAGACGCGAAATTCATCGATCACGAAGGTTTCGATTGGGACGGCATTCAGCGCGCCATCGAAAAGAATCAGCGCAAAGGTCGGTTCGTGGCCGGCGGATCGACCATCAGCCAGCAGCTGGCGAAGAATCTTTTTCTGTCCGGTCAACGCAGCATGTGGCGCAAGGGACAGGAGGCGATCATTACGCTCATGCTTGAAGCGACCATGGACAAGCGACGCATTCTGGAGCTCTATTTGAATGTCGCCGAGTGGGGCGAAGGCATGTTCGGGGCAGAAGCGGCCGCGCGCCATTACTACGGGGTGAGTGCGGCGCAACTTACCTCGGCGCAGGCGGCGCGCCTCGCGGCGATGCTGCCGCGCCCGCGCTATTACGATCGCAATCGCGGCTCACGCTATCTTGCCGCCTACAGCAGTCGCATCCATGCGCGCATGGATGCCGCGACGATTCCTTAGAGTGTGTCTGCACCTGCCAGGCGGCGCGCCGCCCGCGGCGCACATCGATGGTCACCAGCAGAACAAGCCCGACGACGAAATAGCTGCCCGTGAGCAGGAAGGCGAGTCGATGATTGCCGCCGGACAACCAGTTGGCGAGACCGTAAGTGATCGGCCCGAGAATGGATGAAAGTTTGACCGCCAAACCCCACAGCCCGAAAAACTCGCCGCGCCGATCTTTCGGGCTGAGATAGCCGATCAGCGCGCGGCCGGCCGATTGCGATGCGCCCAGACACAGGCCGGCGAGATTGGCCGCGATCCAGAAATCGCCGCGATCATTGGCCGACCAGGCAAGCAGTACCGTGATTATCCAGCCGATCAGGGTCAGCGCGATGGTCATGATGTGTCCCAGCCGATCCTGCAGTTGGCCGAACGCCAGCGCGCCGAGCGCGGCGGTGACATTCACCGCGAGAATCAGTGTGATCGTCTCCTGCGTCTTGAAACCCATTTCCTGTTCGGCGTAGATCGCGGCGAGCGCGACGACCGCCTGCACCCCGGCTTGATAAAACACCAGACAGACGAGAAAGCGCGCCAGATCCTTGTAGTGCGCGACATGTCGCAGCGTTTGCGCGAGTCGCGCAAAGGCGGCTAGCGCGACGCGATTCGTTGCCCGTTGCGGCTGCGCGCGTTCCTTCAGCAATAGCAGCGTGGGCAGGCTTGCGAGCAGGAACAGGCCGGCGGTAATCAGCATGGTGACCGGCACGAATTGCGCCGCGCCCTGGCCATTCGCCTGGGCGGCGCTGACGTACGCCAGGCATGCGCCGAGCGATACGAGACCGCCGACATAACCGAGCGACCAGCCCCAGCCCGATACTTTGCCCAGTGCGCGGCCGCGCGCCAGCTCCGGTAGAAAAGCCGCGACAATGTTTTCGCCCGTGCCGAAGAAGAAATTCGAGACGGCGAGCAGCACGCACGCGAGCGCAATGTCGTTCGGCCCGACCAGACCAAGCGCCGCCGTCGTGGCGACGCAGCCGAGCGTGGTGACGAGCAGCCAGCGCTTCTTGTTCGCCCGCTGGTCGACATAGGCGCCCAGCACCGGCGCGCTCAGCATGATGGCGAAGTACGACACGGCGAGCGTTGCCGTCCATGCGAATGTCCCCCACACTGCGCCGCCGGCCACGACGCCGACGAAATAGGCGTTGAATACGGCGGTGATGACGACGGTGGTGTAACCGGAATTGGCAAAGTCGTACATCGCCCACGCCCATACTTCTCGTGGCCGTACATCGGCGGCGAGCGCTTTGCCGAAGCGAAAACGCGAACCGGCGCCGGTGTTGATTTTTTTCTCGCCCATTGTGTCGAGATGATACAGGCCGTTGCTACAATCGCCCCGGCCGAACCGGGCGGACCCGCCGTGATCAGCGTGCTGCGCGATTTGCGATGATCCCGGATTTGAATCGCCGCCAAGCCTCGCATGTGCGGCCCCTGACAAAAATCGAAGCCGTCCATGCACGAAACCGTCGAGCGCAAGGAACTGGAAGACCTGCAGCAGGACCTCGAAGTGGTCCGCGAACTGCTGCGGCGGCATCGTATTGTCGAGAGCCTGGTCGAGCGCCAGGAAGGTCCGCGCCGCGAACTCGTTGAAACGCTGGTGCACAAGCAGCATCTGGCCGAGCTGCGCGTGCGACTCGACGATATGCATTCGGCCGACGTGGCGTACATCCTCGAAGCGCTGCCGCGTGACGAGCGCCTCATCGTCTGGGATCTGGTCAAGGCCGAGCGTGACGGCGAGATCCTGCTTGAAGTCGGCGAGGCCGTGCGCGAATCGCTCATTCGCAGCATGGACCCGGAGGAGCTGGTCGCCGCGGTCGAGCAGCTCGACACCGACGAGTTGGCGGACCTTGCGCCGGATTTGCCCGAAGACGTCATGCACGACGTCTTTCAATCGCTGCCCATGGACGAGCGCGAGCAACTGCGCGCGGCCATGTCCTATCAGGAAGATTCGGTCGGCGCGCTGATGGATTTCGAAGTCGTGAGCGTGCGCGAGGACGTCACGCTCGAAGTCGTCATGCGTTATCTGCGTCGGCTGGCGGAACTGCCGGATCACACCGACCAGGTTTTCGTGGTCGATCGGACGCAGCATCTCAAGGGCGTGCTGCCGCTGGGCAAGCTGATCGTGACCGATCTGGATGAAGACGTCGCAGTGGCGATGATCCGCGATGATTTCGTTGCGCTTTACCCGGATGACAAGGCACAGGACGCGGCGCAGGCGTTCGAACGTTATGATCTCGTGTCGGCCCCGGTGATCGACGCAAGCGGACGACTCATGGGCCGCGTGACGGTCGATGCGGTGGTCGACTACATCCGCGAGCGCAGCGAAAACCAGTTGCTGGTCAAAGGCGGCTTGCGCGAAAGCGAAGACGTGTTCGCCTCGGTATGGGAGTCGTTTCGCAACCGCTGGTTGTGGCTGGCGCTCAACATGGTCACGGCGTTCATCGCCTCGCGCGTGATCGGCGCATTCGAAAACTCGATCGAGAAGCTCGTTGCCCTCGCCGCGCTGATGCCGATTGTGGCGGGCATCGGCGGCAACTCCGGCAATCAGACCACCACCATGATTGTGCGCGCGTTCGCATTGGGCCAGATCACGCCCGCTCAGGCGAAGAAACTGGTATCCAAGGAAATGAGCGTCGCGCTGGTCAACGGACTGATCTGGGGCAGCGCGCTCGGCCTGGTGGCCTACTGGTTGTACGGTAGCTACAAGCTCGGCTTGGTGATGACGGCCGCCATGACACTCAATCTATTGCTCGCTGCGACGATGGGTGTCGTCATTCCCGTCACCATGGCAAAGCTCGGTCGCGATCCGGCGCTCGGCTCGTCGGTGTTGATTACAGCCTGCACCGATTCGGGCGGATTCTTCATTTTTCTCGGACTCGCGACGCTGTTCCTTTTATAGTTTTACCCGCGCCGGCATCGCCGCGGGAGCGGGACGTAATCCTGCATAGCTTCACGCCGCAACCCCGTCAAGAATAAATTTGAATGCAGTTTCCAACGGAAGGAGCGTTCGATGCTGAAGGAATTTCGGGAATTCGCGATCAAGGGCAACGTCATGGATCTCGCCGTCGGCGTGATCATCGGCGCGGCCTTCGGCAAGATTGTCGACTCGGTGGTGAACGATCTCGTCATGCCGATCGTCGGCCGCTTCACCGGCGGGCTCGACTTCTCCAATTACTTTATTGCCCTCAAGGAAATCCCGCCTGGGGTGCCGAACAATCTGGCGGCATTGAAAGCGGCGGGCGTGCCGGTCTTCGCCTACGGCAGCTTTATCACCGTCGCGCTCAATTTCGTGATCCTCGCCTTCATCATCTTTCTGATGGTCAAGTGGATCAATAAGCTCAAGCGCGAAGCGCCGCCCGAAGTGGCTGCGCAACCGGCGCCCGCCGAGGAAGTGCTGCTGTTGCGCGAGATTCGCGACGAACTCAGGCGGCCGGTCTAGACTTGGGAAGGGTCGATCGTTGAGGAATTCCGATCCGGCTTATTGGCGTAGGACCTAAGGGGCTTCGGACGGGTTGAGTACTGTCGTGCCTCGCCCGCACCTACGTCCACTCGCGATCCGCCTCGCCGCTTAATGAGCCTGCGCCAGCCCGCGGAAGGCTTCGTCGGCCGCCGCAAGCGTCGCCTCGATTTGCAGCGCGCCGTGCGCGGCCGAAACGAAGCCCGCCTCGTAAGCGGACGGCGCAAGGTAGATGCCGCGTTCCAGCATGGCGTGAAAGAAGCGATTGAAGGTCGCCGTGTCCGATTGCATCACTTCGGCGTACGAGGTCGGAGGTGTCTCGCGAAAGTACATGCCGAACATGCTGCCGACGCTGGCGGCGCTGAATGCGATGTCCCGCTTCACCGCGATCGCCTGCAGTCCGTCGGCCAGCTTGCGTGTCGTCGCCGCCAGTGCTTCGTGAAAGCCGGGCACCAGCACGCGCTGCAGTGTCGTGAGTCCGGCGATGACCGCGACCGGGTTGCCCGATAACGTGCCGGCTTGGTAAACCGATCCCAGCGGCGCGATCGCCTGCATGATTTCGCGCCGCCCGCCGAAGGCGCCGACCGGCATGCCGCCGCCGATCACCTTGCCGAGCGTGACGAGATCGGCATCGACGCCATACAAACCCTGCGCGCCGCGCGGGTGCACGCGGAAGCCGCACATCACTTCATCGAAAATCAGCACCGCGCCGTGTTGCGTGCAAAGCGCGCGCAGCGTCTGCAAAAACGCCTGCGTCGCCGGCACGAGGTTCATATTGCCGGCCACCGGCTCGACGATCACTGCGGCGATTTCGCCGCCGTATTGCCGGAACGCCTCTTCGAGTTGAGCGCAGTCGTTGTATGACAGCACCATGGTGTAACCCGCGACTTCAGGTGGAATGCCGCTCGAACTGGGCTGGCCCAAGGTCAACAGGCCGGAGCCCGCTTTGACCAGCAGCGAGTCGGCGTGGCCGTGATAACAACCTTCGAATTTGATGATGCGATGCCGGCCGGTGTAACCGCGCGCCAGGCGCAGTGCGCTCATGGTCGCTTCGGTGCCCGAACTCACCAGTCGCACCAGATCCATGTTGGGCACGCTGCGACACAGCAACTCGGCAATCTCGGCTTCGAGTTCGGTCGGTGCGCCGAAGGACAAACCGTCGCGCGCCTTGGCACAGACGGCTTCCACGATGTCCGGATGGGCATGGCCGAGGATTAGCGGCCCCCATGAGCCGACGTAATCGATGTAGCGTTTGCCGTCGGCATCCCAGAAATAGGCACCCTCGCCGCGCGCAAAAAATATCGGCGTGCCGCCCACGGCGCGAAAAGCGCGCACCGGCGAATTCACCCCGCCGGGGATGACCCGCTGCGCGCGGGCAAAAAGTTCTTCGTTACGAGTCATTGGGAAAACAGTCGAGTGAAGTCGCGCGCGCGCTGTTCGACGTCGGGCGCGTCGAAAAGAGCGCTGATGACGGCGGTCGCATGCGCGCCGGCGTGGATGAGGGGGAGCGCATTGTCGAGCGTGATACCGCCGATGGCGACGGCCGGCAGTCTGACCGAGGCGGCGGCCTGATTGAACAATTCGAGCGGCGCGCGGATCGCGCCCGGTTTGGTGGACGAGACGTACATGGCGCCGAATGCGACGTGGTCGGCGCCGCGGTCACGCGCTTCGATCGCCAGGTCAAGGCGGTTGTAACAGGAGGCGCCGAGCAGCTTGTCCGGACCGAGGCGGTGGCGCGCGGCGGCCAAGTCGCCGTCCTCACCCCCCAGATGCAAGCCGTCTGCGTCGACGGCGAGGGCGATTTCGAGATCGTCGTTGACGATCAGCGGCACGCCCGCGATCCGGCAAATGCGCTGTAAAGCGAGCGCCTGCTCGCGACGAACCGGAGCGCTAGCGGACTTGTTCCGGTACTGCACGATGGCGGCACCGCCGTTCAGCGCGTCCTGCACCAGCGCAATCAGGCGTTCGGTGTCCGGTTCGTCCGGGGTAATGGCGTAAAGGCCGCGCGGCAGCATGGTCACGCTTCATCCTCCTGATCCGGCGCGGCATTGTCGTTCGGTTCGCGCGCCCAGAAAAAACGATCGGGAATGTACTGACCCATCCCGGGGCGGAACGCGGCGGCGAGCGTTTGCCAGGTGTATTCCTGTGCTTCGCGCACGGCTTCCGGCAGATCGAGCCCGTTGGCGAGGGCGGCGGCAATCGCCGAAGCGAGCGTGCAGCCGGAACCGTGATAACTGCCGGGCAGGCGATCCCATTGATCGGTGCGCACCACGCCGCCCGCCTCGTACAGGGTGTTGGTCACCTGCGGCGTGTTTTCGTGGGTGCCGGTAATGAGCACATAACTCGCGCCCAGATCGAGCAGGCGATCGGCGCACTCGTCCAGGTCCGGTTCGTCGTCGCCATCTTCATCCGCGATGGCCAAACGCCGTGCTTCGACACTATTGGGCGTCAGGATCGTCGTATGCGGGATAAGCAGTTCGCGGATGGCGTCGATCAGATCTTCGTTAGCCAGTTCGTCGCCGCGACCCGAGGCAAGGACCGGATCAAGGACGACCGGCACATCCGGATAGTCGGCCAGCACTTCGGCGATCACGGCAGCGTTCTCGACGCTGCCGATCATGCCGATCTTGAAGGCCGACACCGCCATGTCCTCGAGAATCATGCGGGCCTGATCGTTCACCCATTCCGAATCGATGGCCTGCACATCCTCAACGCCGGCCGTGTCCTGCACCGTAATGGCGGTCAGCACGGAAAGCGCATGGCAGCCCATGGAGGACAGGGTCAGCAGATCGGCCTGAATGCCCGCGCCGCCACTGGGGTCGCTCGCGGCGAAGGTCAGCACGATGGGCGGCAGGGGAGCGGACATGGTTTCCTAAGGGGAGAAACGGCGCGATTGCACCGGTGCTGCAGGCCGCGAGCGTCCACATCGACGCAAGCACGCGGTAAGATCGACGCATTTTAGCGAGTTTTGACACGTAATGACCGAAACAGCCCAAACCTATAAGACATGGATGTGCCTCATCTGCGGATGGATCTACGACGAAGAAACCGGTCTGCCCGAAGAAGGCATCGCGCCCGGCACACGCTGGGAAGATGTGCCGTTGAACTGGACCTGCCCCGAATGCGGCGCGCGCAAGGATGATTTCGAAATGGTCGAGGTCTGAGGCGCAGCGTCTCGACATGACCGATACCCTGCCCGTACCGCCGTATCGCACCTGGATGTGCCAGGTCTGCGGCTGGCTTTATGAAGAGGCCGCGGGCCTGCCCGAGGCCGGCATTGCGCCCGGCACACGCTGGGAAGACGTGCCGGCGGATTTCACCTGTCCCGAATGCGGGGCCCCCAAGCAAGACTTCGAAGTCGTCGATTTCTGACTGTCGCGTGTTCTGCGCGACGGCGATTGCATGAGATGACGCGCGATGCCCATTCGGGCGTCTCGTGTACCCGCCGCGGCGCTTCGGCACCGCTTCCCCACCCCCATTCGTGCGCCGCCGGTTCGTCGCATTCACCTGATGCGCGACGCGTTACCGCTCGATACCTCAGAAACCGCGTTAAAAAGTTGGCCGAACGTGCGAATTTCCAATAGCCCCACGGCTAAGGCTCGTGCTTATATGTCCGGACAAGCCCCCAGCCGACCGGCTGCCATCGGGCGCACAAGAGGAAAGTAGAACAAGGTGAGCGAAACGGTGATTCTTTCCGGCGTCAAGGTCATGGTGATCGACGATAGCAACACCATTCGTCGCAGCGCAGAGATCTTTCTCGCGCAGGCCGGCTGCCAAGTCATCCTGGCCGAGGACGGCTTCGATGCGTTATCCAAGATCACCGATCACCAGCCCAACCTGATCTTCTGCGACATCATGATGCCGCGGCTGGACGGCTACCAGACCTGCGCGTTGATCAAGAAGAATGCGCGCTTTTCCGCCACCCCGGTCATCATGCTGTCGTCCAAGGACGGACTGTTCGACCGTGCACGCGGTCGCATGGTCGGCTCGGACGAATATCTCACCAAGCCCTTTACCAAGGACAGTTTGCTTAAAACGGTCGGCGCGCACGCGACGGCCCGCGTTTGATTAGGACACCATCATGGCTATACATAAAATTCTCGTCGTTGACGATTCCCCCACCGATCGCCAGTTTCTGCTGGAGACGCTGGCTAAGCAGGGTTATCAGGTCGTGACCGCGGAAAGCGGGCAGGAGGCGATCGCCAAGGCCAAGAGCGAAGGCCCGGACCTCATCCTGATGGATGTGGTGATGCCCGGCCTCAATGGTTATCAGGCCACGCGCAGCATTACGCGCGATGACGCGACCAAGGACATTCCGGTGATCATATGCACCAGCAAGGGTGCCGAGACGGACAAAATCTGGGGCATGCGCCAGGGCGCCATCGACTATCTGGTCAAGCCCATCGATCCTACGCAATTGCTGGCGAAAATCGCCGGCATTCACAACGCGGCCTGAGCGCAGCTGTCATGGCGCGCAAGGTCAGCCTACGCGAGTTTCAGCAGGCACTGGTTCGTCGCCTGAATGAGGCGCAGACCAGCGAAGCCGTAAGCGCCCGGCTGGGCGTACAGGTGGGCGGCGAGTTGTGGCTGATTCGACTGGAGGAAGCGGGTGAGGTCATCCCGCCTCCGGCCATCGCACCGGTGCCGCTGACGCGGCCCTGGTTTCGCGGTTTGACCAATATCCGCGGCAATCTCTATACGGTCGTCGATCTTGCCTCCTTTCACGGCGGCGAGCCGACGCCGCAGACGGCCGATACCCGCCTGCTGCTGGTGGGTGAGCGCTATGGCATCAACACGGCTTTGCTGGTCCATCGCATGTTGGGACTCCGCCATGTGCAGCAGCTCGAATTGCAGTCGGAGGACGGCGAGCGTCCGTGGGAAGCGGCACGGTACGTCGATCGAGAGGGCAAGTTGTGGCGCGAACTCGAAATGAGCGCGCTGGTTTACCACAACGATTTCTTACAGTCGGCCGCCTGACGGCCGCTTTACCGGAAAGCAGCGGGGGGCATATGGCAATCAATTGGAGCGCGCTGAACTTCGGCTTCGGCAAAAGCCGAACCACACCTGAGGGACCATCCATCGGCTCTCACACTGTTGCCGATGCGTTTGGCTCGACGGCGAACAAGCTGCCCCTCATCGGTCGCAGAAGCTTCCGCTCGCAGATGCAAGTGCTCGGTGTCGCGCTGACCGGGCTGGTTGTCCTCATTGTTGCGCTCGGGTGGTATTCGATCCGCACGGCGACGCAGGGCACGGCCTACGTGTCGACTGCGGGCCAGATGCGAACCCTTTCGCAGCAGATTTCGAACGAAGCGCAGCAGGGTCTGCAAGGGAACGCCGACGCGTTTCCGCGCCTGAAAGCGGGGCGCGATGAGTTCGGTTCGTTGCTGGCGACGCTGAACAACGGCGGACTCGTGGCGGGTACCGAGGTGCCCGCGGCGCCCGCCGGCGTGCGTCCTGCGCTCGATAAGGTCGTGAGCTTGTGGAAAGCCAGCGACAAGAACACCGGGTTGATGCTGCAACAGCAGAAAAACCTGGTGCAGCTCGGCACCGCGGTGCGCGCCATCAACAGCAACAACGCGACCTTGCTGGATCTGGCGGAACAAGTCGCTGCGGCCAAAGTCGGCGGCGAGTCGACCGCACAGGAAACGTCAGCGTCCGGTCAATTGGTGATGCTGACGCAGCGGATGGCGAAGAATGCCAACGCGCTGCTCGCGGCGAACGAGATCGACCCCGAAGTGACCTTTCTACTGGGCAAGGATTCGAACACGTTTCGCGAAATCCTCGCCGGCCTGAAGAATGGCAGCGACACACTCCGCCTTCCTCCCACGCGCGATGCCGATACGCTGCAACGCTTGACGGAACTGGAAAAGGCGTTTGGGGAGTATCGCGAGTCGGTCAGTACGATTATGGGCAGTCTGCTCACCCTGGTGGATGCCAAGCGAGCCGGCCGTCAGGTGGTGCTCGATTCGGACAACCTGCTGAAAGCAACGGAAGAACTGGAGCAGAGCTTCCAGAGCAACCTCGGTAGCCGCGTCTACGTCTTTACCGCGATTGCCGTCGCCGGCCTGCTCGTCATCGGCGTGGTGCTGCTGATGATCAAGGCTTATCGCGACGACAACGAACGCCGTACCGCGGCGCAGGTGCAGTTGCGCGAGAGCGCGGAACACTTGCGCGGAGAAGCCGAAGAGCACAACAAGGCCAACCAGGAGGCGATTCTGCGGCTGATGAACGAGATGGGCAGCCTCGCGGACGGCGATTTGACCGTGCAGGCAACGGTGACCGAGGACATCACCGGTGCGATTGCCGACTCGGTGAACTACACGATTGAAGAACTTCGCGTGCTGGTCGGGCGGATCAACAGCACGGCGGCACAGGTGACGAGCGCAACGGAATCCGCGGCACAAACGTCCGCCCGCCTGCTGCAAGCCGCCGAGCGACAATCGAAGGAGATTCAGGAAGCCGGTTCTTCGGTGCTGGAAATGGCGCGCGCGATTAACGATGTGTCCGCCAGCGCTTCGCAGTCGGTGAACGTTGCGCGCCAGTCGCTGGCCGCTGCACAGAAGGGCCAGGAGGCGGTGCAGAACTCCATCGCCGGCATGAACGACATTCGCGATCAGATACAAGAGACCGCGAAACGTATCAAGCGACTGGGCGAGTCATCGCAGGAGATCGGTGAAATCGTTGAACTGATTTCCGACATTACCGAACAGACCAACGTGCTGGCGTTGAACGCGGCGATACAGGCCGCATCCGCCGGTGAAGCAGGCCGCGGTTTCACGGTGGTTGCGGAAGAAGTGCAGCGCCTCGCGGAACGTTCCGCCGAGGCGACGAAGCAGATCGGCGCGATTGTGAAGACCATTCAGACCGACACGCAGGATGCGGTTTCGGCCATGGAGAAAAGCACGCGGGGGGTGGTCGACGGGGCGAAGTTGTCCGATGCCGCCGGTCAGGCGCTGGGCGAGATCGGCGACGTGTCGCAGCGGCTGGCCTCGCTGATTGAAGACATTTCCGTGACCACGCATACGCAGGCGCAAGCGGCCGGTAACGTCGCCTCGACCATGGAAGACATTCTGGCGGTGACCAAGCAGACCACGGAAGGCACCAAGCAAACGGCGGTATCGGTCGGTCAGCTCGCCAAACTGGCGCAGGAACTGAAGGGTTCGGTCGCCAACTTCAAGATCTGATACACGTCGAGAGCATGATGCTGCGCCGAAGCGCGATGGAGTGCGGGCATCTCCGCGGTTTCGGAGTGACAAGGCGAGCGGTGGATCCGATCGCAGTCGGATCCTGGTTTCGCGGTGCATGGTGCGGTGGAAAGCGACACCCGTCGTTCTCCGTACATGCTCTCGCGTGCACAAACTAGATAAGGTGTTGCAGGAATGAACAAGCCGAGCGACTTCGATGTCGGCCCGCTGACCTGGGTCAAGGGCGAGATCGATCAAGCGTTGGACCGTTCCCTGACGGCGCTCAAGGCTTATGCCTCGAGCCCGGGCGAGCCCACTCAACTCAAGTTTTGCCGCACGCATTTTCACCAAGCGCACGGTGCGCTGCAGATCGTCGGACTGGATGGTGTCACGCGATTGTCCGAGGAAGTGGAAAGCCTGCTTTCAGGCCTGGGCGAAAACGGCGCCGCACCGAGCAGCGCCGCGCTGACCGCCGCCGAACAGGCCTACCAGTCGATTCGCGCCTATCTGGAAGAATTGCTCAGCGGCGAGCCGAATCAGCCGCTTAAATTGTACGAGGTCTACCAGGCCGTTTGCGCGGCGCGCGGTCGCGAGGCCGATCTCATCGATCTTTACTATCCGGATTTATCGCGCCGTCCGCCGCGGCGCGAACAGCCGGTCGTCGCCGTATCGGCGCAGGAAGCGCCGAAGTTTTATAGACGACAACGCACGCGTTATCAGCGCGGCCTGTTGCAGTGGATTCAAAAGGACGAAGCGGGCATCGAGTCGATGCGTGTTGCGGTTGCCGCGGTCGAAGCCGTGCAGACTTCGCCCGCCCAGCGCGCATTCTGGTGGGTGGCGCTCGGGTTTTTCGATGCGCTGGCCGCGCATGGTCTGCCCGCGCAACCCACCGTGCACCGCCTGTGCAATCGTATCGAACAGCAATTGAAGCGGCTGGTGGAAGGCTCCACCACTGTGGCCGAACGGCTCATGCGCGAAGCGCTGTTTGCCGTTGCACGCGCTCAGCCGGTCAGCAATCACGTCAGGCAGGTGCAGGATATCTATGCATTGTCGTCCACGCTGCCCGACGCTCTCGGCGTGCGTTCGAACCTGGTGGCGCAGCATCCTGCGCTGCGTGCGCTGCGCGATGCGTTGAGCGCTGCGAAAACGGCGTGGAACAAATCGGCGTCCGGTCATCGCCCGAGCCTCAAGACCTTTGCCGATCAGACGACCTTCATCAATGCGCGCGCAGAAGAACTCGATCATCCGGCTCTCAGCACCCTCGGTGCGGCACTCGCCCGTACCGCGCAGTGGTTGCTCGAGCAGCCCGATCGTATCGACGACATTGTCGCCATGGAAGTTGCGACCGCGTTGCTGCTGATTGAAAACGGCGTCGAGAATCACGCCAAGCTGGGCGACGAGTTCGGCGAGCAGGCAACGCTGATGTGCGAACGGCTGCAGGCTTGTGTGGAGGGTAACATCCTCGGCGCGGCGGCGCCGGTGCCGGTCCTCGATGAAATGTCGCGTCGCGCCCAGGAGCGTTTGCTGATGAGCCAGGTCGTGGCCGAGATTCAGGCCTCCCTGCGCACCATCGAGCAGGCGCTCGACGAGTTTTTCCGCGACTCGACCAAGCGCGCGGCATTGTCCGACTTGTCGCGTCCGGTGCGTCAGGTGCTCGGTGCATTCACCATGCTGAGCGAAGACGAGGCCGCGGCAGTGCTGTCCGGCTGCTTTACCGACATCCAGCGTTTTGCGCAGCCCGGCTACGAGCCTTCTCATGTCGATTTCGAGCGCGTTGCCGGTGCATTGTCCGGCCTCGGTTTCTATGTCGAGGCGCTGCAGCACGGCAAGGCGAATCTGGACGCCTTCATGAATCCGATCGGCGCGGTCACGCACGAGTCGGCGCAGCATGAAGGCCCGAGCGAAGACTCGGTCGAAGACGAAATCAAGGTGGCCAAGGGCGCGCTGGAAAGGCAGTTCGACGCCTGGCGTCAGCATCCGGAAGACAGCCAACTCAAGGCTGCGCTACAGGCGCAACTGACGGCCATCCACAAGGACGCCAATCTGGTTGCCGATGCAGCGCTGGAACGTCGCGTGGGGGAAATGCTGGCGTTGCTGGCGGGTGCCGATGCGCAGCCGTTCGACGCCGAAATCTCGCAGGTGATGCAGAACATCGCGCCGGCGACGGCGGTTGCGCAACCCTCCCCCGAAGCGGCCAAACTGCTCTCGGCAAGCGATGAAATCGTCGATGCGGAACTGCTGGCGGTTTATCTGGAGGAAGCCGGCGAGGTCCTGAACACCATTGCCGAACATCTGGACATGGCGCGCGAGCAGCCGCAGAACATGGACGTGCTGCGCACCATTCGTCGCGGCTACCACACTCTGAAGGGCAGCGGCCGCATGGTCGGCCTGACGCGCCTGAGCGAAGGCGCGTGGGCGATCGAGCAGGTCATGAATCGCTGGCTTGAAGACGAGCACGCGGCGACGCCGGATCTGCTGACGTTGATTGATGAGGGCCGCAAGTTTTTTGCCGGCGCGGTCGAAGTATTGAAAGAAGGTGGAACCAGCCCGGACGAAAGCGCGGTGGTTGCCATGGCGCAACACGTCAAACAGGGTCGGCCGCTCTCCGAGTTCTCCGCGCCTGGCGATCTTGCTGCACCCGTTACCGCCGATGCGCCGCCGGCGTCGCCAATCGAGTCTGCGACTGGCAAGGAGGCGGAAAAGTTTTCGCTCGACTTCACCCAGCCCATCGATCCGCTGCCGCCTGAGTTCCTGCGGCCGCCCGTTGAAA
Source organism: Nitrosomonadales bacterium (assembly GCA_036676355.1). Classification (GTDB taxonomy): domain Bacteria; phylum Pseudomonadota; class Gammaproteobacteria; order Burkholderiales; family SG8-39; genus ZC4RG42. The sequence continues at coordinate 35,213 of JAKFDA010000054.1, forward strand.
CGACTGCGGAGGCGGTGACCGCCGACTATGGCGAGGCCGTTCTGATCGGCGACGTTGAACTGTCACGCTCGCTATTTTCGATTTTCATTACCGAAGCGCAGGAACTGTTGACCGAGCTGCGCAAGGCGCATGCTTCGCCGTTGCCCGGGGCGTTCGATGAAGATTTCAGGCGCTCCCTGCACACGCTGACGGGGATTGCCGGCACCGCAAAGTTCGCAGCCATCCGCAATGTCAGCGAGGCGCTCGAGGAATTGCTGGCGCGCCTGGCACAAGCGGCGCCCGACCCCGACGCGCGCTCGGCGATCGGCGCCGGACTTGACGCACTCGAGGCCATGGTGCGTGCGGCCGCCGACATGCGTCTGCCCGAGGCCGTACCGGATCTGCTGGCACGCTTGAGCATGACTGCGACAGAAGCGCCCGATGTGGCGGCGGAGAGTTTCGATGCAACCGCTTCGCTCGACACCATCGCATTGTCGCTCGATGAGTTCACTGACGTTGATGCGCCGATCGAACTTGATTTCTCCGCCATTGCCCCGACGCCGCCCGAACAGAACGTCGTGCATTTCCCGCACTACGCGACCGAGGTCGAGCCCACCGCAGAGGCGGAAGAAAGCGGTGACGATGGTTCGGAGAGTGAACACGCGGCCATCCGCGATGACCTCGATCCGCAATTGCTGCCGATCTTTCTTGAAGAAGCGCAGGAGCTGGTGCCCTCAATCGGCCGCGGGTTGCGTGATTGGCGCGACAATCCCACCAACGTCGCAGCGGGGCACGGATTGCAGCGCGTGCTACATACGCTGAAGGGTTCGGCGCGCATGGCGGGCGCCATGGCGATCGGCGAATTGACGCACGCTATGGAGACCCGCGTCGAGAACGCAGTGGCCCTCAAGACGCTGCCCGTCACGTTGTTCGAAGAGCTCGAGAATGCTTACGATCGCGTGAGCGCGCTGCACGAGCGCCTGCTCAATCCGGATGTCGCGCACGAACCCGACGTTGTGGCGATGCCGGAAGAAACGCTCGAAGGCGCGGCGCCCGGTGTGTCCGCGCCGGAGACGCACGCCGCGGCGTCGATCGCGCCGGCCATTGCCCCGGAAGAGGCGGAAGTCGTGGCGCAGCAGCGCGCGCTGCTGCGCGTGCGCGCGGACGTGATCGACCGTCTGGTCAACGAAGCCGGCGAGGTCAGTATTTCGCGCAGCCGCATCGAAGGCGAAATGCGCAACTTGAAGGGCGCGGTGCACGACCTGACGGAAAACGTCAGCCGGCTGCGCGCGCAATTGCGCGAAATCGAGATTCAGGCCGAGTCGCAGATGCAGTCGAAGATGTCGCTGGCGCAGGAACAGCATGAGCAGTTCGATCCGCTCGAATTCGACCGTTTCACGCGCTTCCAGGAACTTACGCGGATGATGGCCGAGAGCGTCAACGACGTTTCGACCGTGCACAACAACCTGCTCAAGTCGCTCGACGAATCCGACGCGGCGCTGTCCGCACAGGGGCGCCTGACGCGCGAACTGCAGAGCAATCTGATGCGTATCCGCATGGTGCCGTTCGCCAGCGTGAGCGAACGGCTCTATCGCGTGGTGCGACAGGCGGCCAAGGACAGCGGCAAGCGCGCGGTGCTCGATGTGCGCGGCAGCCAGGTGGAACTTGATCGCTCGGTATTGGAGCGCATTACCGCGCCGTTTGAACACATGCTGCGTAATTGCGTCGCGCACGGCATCGAAACCCAGGCGGTGCGCGCCGAACGCGGTAAAGCGCAGACTGGCGAAATCAGGATCGAGGTGCGTCAGGAAGGCAACGAGGTCATGCTGACCATTTCCGACGATGGCGGCGGTCTGGACTTCGATCGCATTCGTGCCAAAGCCGAAAGCCTGGGGCTGATCGAGGCAGGCACCGAGCTTGGTCATGATGAGATCGCCAAATTCATTTTCCATCCCGGCTTCTCTACCGTGGACGAGGTGACCCAACTGGCCGGGCGCGGCGTCGGCATGGACGTGGTGCAAAGCGAAATCGCCGCACTGGGCGGTCGTGTGGACACGCAGTCCATACCGGGCAAGGGCACCAGTTTTACCGTCTTCCTGCCGTTGACGACAGCAGTGACGCAGGCCGTACTGGTGCGCGCGGCGGGCTATACCTATGCCATTCCGTCGGTCATGGTGGAGCAGATCCGTCAGTTCAAGGCCGACGAATTGCGGCGTTGCCACGAGGCCGGCGAGGTCCGTTGGCAGGACCGCGGCTTCCCGCTGCGTTATTTACCGCGCCTGCTGGGGGATGCGGCGCAGCAGCCGGAAACGCAGCGCATCACGCCGATCATGCTGGCACGCAGCGGGAACAGTCTGGCGGCCGTGCAGATCGACGAGGTGATCGGCAACCAGGAAATTGTGGTCAAGAACACCGGGCCTCTGCTCGCCCGCGTAATCGGCATTACCGGTGCAACGGTGCTCGGTACCGGCGAAATAGTGTTGATTCTCAACCCGGTGGTGCTGGCGCAACATGAACGAACCGCGGTGCAAACGCCTGTTTTCGTGCCAACTGTCGAGCCGGATGCGCCGAGCGCACCGACCGTCATGATCGTCGACGATTCGCTCACCGTTCGCAAGATCACCGGCCGTCTGCTGTCGCGCGAGGGTTATCAGGTGCTGACCGCCAAGGATGGCGTCGATGCGATGGAGCAACTGCAGGATGCGCGACCGGACGTCATGCTGGTGGATATCGAAATGCCGCGTATGGACGGCTTCGATCTGACGCGCAACATTCGCAACGACGGCAAACTGAAGCACATTCCGATCATCATGATCACGTCGCGCACGGCCGAGAAACACCGCAACTACGCGGCACAGATCGGCGTGAACGTTTATCTGGGCAAGCCGTTCCAGGAAGACCAGCTGCTCGAGCACATTTCGGCCTTTGTTCAGCGCCCGGCGCTGGTTTGATCGCCCGAGACGCGCCTGCGTCAAGGCGCATTTTCCACGGGCGCGCCGTGGCGCACGCCGGCAATGCGCCGGCCCGCGGACGGCAAGATTGTCACAGTACGTGAAATGGCGCGCCGGCCCGGCTTGCCGCGATCCAGCGTTGAGCATCCGCAGCGCGAACAGGTCGCGCGGCGACCGACTCCGCAGGTAGAATGCGGGCGTGGCCAGCGTCAATCTCACCAACCATTTCCTCATCGCCATGCCGAACATGGTTGATCCTTATTTTGCCCGGTCGCTAACGCTGGTCTGTGAACACAGCGACCAGGGCGCATTGGGTGTTGTGATCAACCGACCGATCGACATGAGTCTGCAAACCCTGTTCGAGCGTCTCAGTCTCGAACTGGAGCCGCGCGATCTGCATGAAATGCCGGTCTATTTCGGCGGCCCGGTACAGACCGATCGCGGCTTTGTGCTGCACACGCCGGTCGGGCCGTGGAGTTCCACGTTATCGGTCAGCGCGCAGGTCGGCATGACCACTTCGCGCGATATCCTTGAAGCGGTCGGCGGGGGCAGCGGCCCGCAGCGCCTGATGGTCACCCTCGGCTATTCCGGTTGGGCCGCCGGCCAACTCGAGCATGAGATCAAACAGAATGCATGGCTCACCGTGCCCGCTGCCGATCAAATCATTTTCGACCTGCCGGCCGAAGAGCGATTGCCCGCCGCGATGCAATTGCTCGGCGTGTCGTACGCCAGCCTGTCGGACGAGGCCGGGCATGCCTGAGCCGCTCGGCACGTCGATGAGCGATCCATCCGTTCCATCCACGCTTCCCGCTCCCGCCGGGGGCACGGTGCTGGCGTTCGATTTCGGCCTGCGTCACCTCGGCGTGGCGGTCGGCGAGGCGAGCCTCGGCTTCGCACATCCTTTAACCAGCATCGACGCGGAAGCGAACGAAATTCGTTTTGCCGAGGTCGCGAAGCTGATTGCGGAGTGGCAGCCAAGCTTGTTTGTGCTCGGCCTGCCCCTGAACATGGACGGCAGCGAACACGAATTCACGCGCAGGGCGCGGCGTTTCGCGCGCCAGCTTGAAGGGCGTTTCGGCGTGCCGGTGGCTTTCGTCGATGAACGGCTCACCTCGGTGGAGGCCGAATCGCAATTGCGCGAGATCGGTCGCGGCGGGCGCATGTATAAATCCCTGTCGCATCCCGTTGCGGCGCAAATCATTCTGCAGAACTATTTCGATGACTATCTCGCTACCTGACGCAGAAGCGCTTTACGCCGAACTTCTCGCCCAACTCCGACCGAACATCAAACCCGATACCGGATTGGTGGGAATTTATACCGGGGGCGTCTGGCTTGCCGAACGCCTGCATGCCGACCTGGGTTTGCAAGTACCGCTCGGCGCAATCGACATTTCGTTCTATCGCGACGATTTTCATCAAGCGGGGCTGAAGCAGGACATCAAGCGCTCGCACATCCCGTTCGAGGTGGCGGACCGGCATATCCTGCTGGTCGACGACGTGCTCTATACCGGCCGCACGGTGCGCGGCGCGATGAACGAACTGTTCGATTATGGACGCCCGGCAAGCATCGGCCTGGTCGTGCTGGCTGACCGAGGCGGTCGCGAACTGCCGATTTATGCCGAGTATGTGGCAACGAATGTCGACGTGCCGGCCGGCTCGATGCTGGTGCTCGATCGCGACGCGGGCGGAAAGTTTTCCTTGCGCCTGGACGATGGTCGTCAGGAGTGAGGCGTTGCAACACTGCGTGCCGTCGGCGTTGCGCCGGACGGTTCTTATCGATACTTTCGCCCCGACGCACCTGTGTTGCGATACTCGTGGCGTTCAATCATGATTCCGATGCGTAATCCGCAACTCAACGAAAAGGGCGAGCTGCAGCACTTGCTCACCATCGAGGGCCTGCCGCGTGAGGTCCTGATTCACATCCTCGACACCGCAGCATCCTTCGTCGGCGTTACGGAGCGCGACGTGAAGAAGGTGCCTTTGCTACGCGGACAGTCGGTCTTCAACCTGTTTTTCGAAAACTCGACCCGTACCCGGACGACATTCGAAATCGCGGCGAAGCGGCTGTCGGCGGATGTCATCAACCTCAACATCAACACCTCCTCCACTTCCAAGGGCGAGTCGCTACTCGACACGGTCGACAATCTCACCGCAATGCACGCCGACATGTTTGTGGTCCGGCATGCGCAAAGCGGTGCGGCCCACCTGATCGCGCAACACGTTGCCTCCCATCTGCATGTCATCAATGCCGGCGACGGTCGGCATGCGCACCCCACTCAGGGCTTGCTCGACGCTTACACCATCCGGCATTACAAGAAGGACTTCACCGGTTTGTCGGTGGTGATCGTCGGCGATGTGCTGCACTCGCGCGTTGCGCGTTCGTTGATTCACGCGCTTACCACGCTCGGCACGCCGGATTTGCGCGTCATCGGTCCGAAGACCTTGCTGCCGACGGGCGTCGAGCATCTTGGCGTGCGCGTCTTTCACGATATGAGCGAAGGGCTTCGCGGAGTGGACGTGATCGTGATGTTGCGGCTGCAGAACGAGCGCATGCGCGGCCCCTTGCTGCCCAGTGCGCAGGAGTATTTCAAGTCGTACGGTCTGACGCCGGAAAAACTCGCGTTGGCCAAGCCGGATGCCATCGTGATGCATCCGGGGCCGATGAACCGCGGCGTCGAAATCGATTCGGCAGTGGCCGATGGGCGGCAGGCCGTCATCCTGCCGCAAGTCACCTTCGGCATCGCGGTCCGCATGGCGGTCATGTCCATCCTTGCCGGGAATTCATAAGCATAAGCGCGCATGAAGACGCATATCAAAAATGGTCGTGTGATCGACCCGAAGAGCGGCCTCGATACGGTGCAGGATTTGTATTTGGGCGATGGAAAAGTGCTCGCTTTCGACGCGCCGCCGACCGGTTTCAAGGCCGATCGCACCATCGATGCGACCGGCCTCATCGTCATGCCGGGCCTGGTCGACCTGGCCGCCCGGCTGCGCGAACCGGGCTTCGAACACAAGGCGACCCTGCATTCGGAAATGCACGCGGCGATCGCCGGTGGCGTGACGAGCCTGGCCTGCCCGCCGGACACCGATCCGCCGCTGGATGAGCCCGGCTTGGTCGAGATGCTGAAGCACCGCGCGCGCGTACTCAACCTCGCGCACGTATATCCCGTCGGCGCCCTCACGGCGAAGCTCGGAGGCGAACGCCTCACAGAGATGGCGGAATTGCGCGATGCCGGCTGTGTCGCCTACTCGCAGGCCGAGCGACAGATCGTCGATACAGAGGTGTTGTGGCGCGCGTTGCAATACGCAGCCACCTTCAATTTCGCCGTCTGGCTGCGACCCGAAGATCCCTATCTGGCTAAAACCGGCGTCGCGCATGACGGCGAAGTGGCGACGCGACTGGGCCTGCCCGGCATCCCGGCATTCGCGGAAACGATCGCGCTGGCCGGCTTGCTCCAACTCGTGCGCGCCACCGGGACGCGCGTCCATCTATGCCGGCTGTCGACGGCCGATGCGGTCAATCTGGTGCGCGAAGCGAAGCGCGACGGCTTGCCGATCACCTGCGACGTCGGCGTGCATCACTTGCATATGTCCGAGATGGATATCGGCTATTTCGACGCCCATTGCCATGTCGCGCCGCCCTTCCGCGCACTACGCGATCGCGATGCCTTGCGTGCCGCGCTGCGCGAAGGCGTGATCGATGCCGTGTGTTCGGATCACACGCCGCTCGACGAGGACGTGAAACAGATCCCCTTCGAAGAATCCGAACCGGGCGCGACCGGACTGGAACTGTTGTTGCCCTTGACGCTGAAGTGGGCGCAGGAGTCGAAATTGCCGCTGGTGCAGGCGTTCGCGCGCGTCACCAGCGATGCGGCGCGGGTATTGAACATCGACGCTGGCCATCTGAGCGTGAATTCGATGGCGGACGTCTGCGTGTTCGACCCGGACGCGTGGCTCAAAGTGAGCCGCGAAACACTGAAGAGCCAGGGCAAGAACACGCCGTTCCTGGGATACGAGTTGCCCGGTGTGGTGCGCTACACCTTCGTCGCCGGTCATCTCTGCTACGAGGCGCGCTAACGCTGCGCAAAGCGGATCAACGCTCCAGCAGGCGGTTCGGATCGATTTCGGTATCGGCGATTTCCACCAGTTTCGCCCGTGCCTGCAACCCCTTCGATACGCGCAGCTTGCTGCGCGGTAATCCTAGGCGCTGCGCCAGAAACTCGATCAGCGCTTCATTCGCCCGTCCTTCCAGCGGCGGGGCGGCGACGCGTACCTTCAGTCGCTCGCCGTGCAGTCCGCTGATCTCGGATCGCTTCGCACCCGGTTGCGCGTGCACCGCCACAACATAGCCGGTAGCGGTCTTGCTGAACCAGGTCACAGCGAAGTGAGCAGCATCGGCGTCAGATTGTCGAGCACGATCAATAGAATCTGCGCGACGATAATGACGAACAGCGGCGACAGATCGATGCCGCCGATAGGCGGAACGACCCGGCGGAATACGCTGTAGAACGGGCGCGTGAGCGCATCGAACACGCCGCTGAATGGATTGTGCGGGCTGACCCAGGACAGAATGGCGTGCACGATGGTGACCAGGATCACCAGATGCAGTAATGCGCGTGCAAGTTCGAACAGCGGAAGGATCAGGGCGACGCCGAGCGACATGGTCCCGCTGATAAGCGCGAATAACAACAGCGTCTTGACGATCAGGGCGACCCAGCCCAGCATCAGCGTGGCGAGGTCCAACCCACCCAGGCCGGGGACCACGCGGCGCACCGGGCGCACCGCCCAGTCGGTCAGCGTAATGACGAATTGCCCCAGCGGATTGCGAAACGGCGCGCGACAGCTCTGCATCAGAAAACGCAGCAATACCACGTACACGAACAGGCCGAATACGGTCTGAATGAGAAAGCTTGCGATCTGACTGAACATGTAACTTGATCCTTTTCTTGATTGCGATGGTGCGCCGCTTTTGATCGCCGTGCGGCTAGTCGCTGCCCAATTCCTCACCCAACTCGATGGCGCGAATGCGCGCCGCGCTTACGGCCTGCACTATAGCGTTGGCCACTTCGTGCTGCTGGAGGACGGCGAGCGCGCGTTCCGTTGTGCCGCCCTTCGAGGTGACGCGTTCGCGCAGTAGCGACACCGGTTCCGCCGATTGCGCGGCGAGCTCGGTCGCCCCGCGCATAGTTTGCAGCACCAGTTCGCGTGCGGTTTGTGCGTCCAGCCCGGCTTCGATCGCGGCCTGCTGCATTGCTTCGATGAAATAGAAGACATAAGCGGGACCGCTTCCCGACACCGCGGTGACCGCATCGAGCGCTTCTTCCTCGCGCACCCACACGACCTGGCCCACCGCTTCGAGAATGCGCTGTGCTTGATCGCGTTGCTCGACCGATACCGCTTCGCTCGCATACAGCCCGCTGATACCTTGCCCAATCAATGCAGGCGTATTCGGCATGCAGCGCGCGAGTCGATCATGCCCGCCAAGCCAGCGGGCGACATCGCGCAAGCGGATGCCGGCAGCGATGGAAAGGACCAGTTGATCGGAGAGTCGACCGCACAGATCGGCGGTGACCGCACGTATCTGTTGCGGTTTGACCGCCAGCACGACGGTATCGTCAAGTGACGGCAACTGCTGAACCCTTTCGAAACAGGCGACGCCGAGCGATTCGGACAGACGCTGACGTACCGCCGGCACGGGGTCGACCACGCGCATGGCCCCGGCATCGAACCCCTTTGCCCGCATGCCGCCGATGAGAGCGGTCGCCATATTGCCGCCGCCGATGAAGGTGATGTTCATGGTTGCTCAATGCCTGAATAAGTGAGAATGGCGATCGCAAATGGATTAAGCGATCCGGGCGCCGACGGACATAACGATACCCTGCCGCCGTTCACTCTTGCGATGCTGCGTGCCGCGAAATGCTGAACGGGTTTGCTCAACTCGGTTGCGCCGGGCGGGCGCCAAAAATCGCGGTGCCGACGCGGACCATCGTCGATCCGGCCGCAATCGCGATTTCGAAATCGTCGGACATGCCCATCGACAGTGTGTCCAGCGCGATGCCCTGATCTTGCAGAGAGTCGCGCAGTTGCGCCAGCGACGCGAAGCGCCGGCGCGTCAGCTCGCGGTCCGGCGTCGGCTCCGGAATCGCCATCAGGCCGCGCAGCCGCAGGCGCGGCAACGCAGCCACGGCACGCGAGAGTTCGGCCACCTCTTCGGGCGCCACGCCGCTCTTGCTGACCTCGCCGCTTATATTCACCTGCACACACACGTTCAGTGGCTGCATGTCGGCCGGCCGTTGCGCCGACAAGCGCTCGGCCACCTTCAGACGATCGATCGAGTGTACCCAATCGAAGCGCTCGCCGATGGCGCGTGTCTTGTTGCTCTGTATCGGTCCGACGAAATGCCAGCAGATCCGCAAGTCCGCCAAGGCCGCCATTTTGTCGAGCGCTTCCTGCACGTAGCTCTCGCCGAAATCGCGTTGGCCGGCGGCATACGCTGCGCGCAGCGCGTCGGCGCCGTGGCCTTTACTGATCGCGACGAGAACTATGTCACGTGCATATCCATCGGAAGCGGCGCGGGCCGCGTCAATGCGTGACTTCACAACTTGCAGCCGATTTTTCATTGTGTCCATAATCGACGCGCCCGCGCTTGGGGCGCTCATTTCGGCGCTCGAGTCGCGTTATGCACGGCCACGAGGCTTCAAGGAAAAAAGAATTATATGGATATCTCCGAGCTACTCGCATTCGTCGTCAAGAACAAAGCCTCCGACCTGCACCTGTCCGCCGGCCTGCCGCCGATGATCCGCGTCCATGGCGATGTGCGGCGTATCAACCTGCCGCCGCTGGAGCACAAGGATGTGCACGGCATGATTTACGACATCATGAATGACGCCCAGCGCAAGCATTACGAAGAAAATCTGGAGTGCGATTTTTCCTTCGCGATCGGCGGTCTGGCGCGCTTTCGCGTCAATGCCTTCGTTCAGCAGCGCGGCGCGGCGGCGGTCATGCGGACGATTCCGAGCAAGGTGCTGTCGCTCGAAGAGCTCAACGCGCCGAAGATTTTCGGCGAGATCGCGCAACAGCCGCGCGGCATCGTGCTGGTCACCGGACCGACCGGCTCGGGCAAGTCCACGACCCTCGCCGCCATGATCAACCAGATCAACGACAACGATTATGGCCACATCCTCACCATCGAGGATCCGATCGAATTCGTGCATGAATCGAAAAAATGCCTGATCAACCAGCGTGAAGTCGGGCCGCACACCCTGTCGTTTTCCAATGCGCTGCGCAGCGCGCTGCGTGAGGATCCGGACGTCATCCTGGTCGGCGAATTGCGCGATCTGGAAACCATTCGTCTTGCGTTGACAGGCGCCGAAACGGGCCACTTGGTATTCGGTACGCTGCACACCAGTTCGGCAGCCAAGACCATCGACCGGATCGTCGACGTGTTCCCCGCAGCCGAAAAAGAAATGGTGCGGGCGATGCTATCCGAGAGCCTCCGCGCGGTGATTTCGCAGACGCTGCTGAAAACCAAGGACGGCGCGAGCCGCGTCGCCGCGCATGAAATCATGATCGGCACGCCGGCGATCCGGAACCTGATCCGCGAGAACAAGGTCGCGCAAATGTATTCCTCCATCCAGACGGGCCAGCAATACGGCATGCAGACGCTGGATCAGAACCTGCAGGAACTGGTTAAACGAAACGTCGTCAGCGTTGCCGAGGCGCGCAACAAGGCGGCGAACAAAGATAACTTCATGGGCTGACGCCTGGGGATGGATTGCGCCACCGCCCGAGGATTGCGGGCGGGCCAGACCAAGGGCGTCGGGCGACCGTCGCGACCCAGCTCGTAAGCCGGAAACAGGAAAATCGATGGAACGCGAACAGGCAAGCAAATTCATTAACGACCTCCTGCGCCTGATGGTGAGCAAGAAGGCGTCCGACCTGTTCATTACGGTCGGGTTTCCTCCGGCCATCAAGCTCGACGGGCGCATGACGCCGGTATCGCAACAGCCGTTGTCGATGCAACATACGGTCGAACTTGTACGCGCGATCATGAACGACCGGCAGGCAGCCGAGTTCGAGGCGACCAAGGAATGTCAGTTCGCCATCAGTCCGGGTGGCATCGGTCGTTTTCGCGTCAGCGCCTTCGTGCAGCAAGGCCATGTCGGCATGGTGTTGCGCACCATCAATTCGGAAATCCCGACCATCGAAGGGCTGGGTCTGCCGTCCGTGCTCAAGGACCTTTCGTTGTCCAAGCGCGGACTGGTGATCATGGTCGGTGCGACCGGCTCCGGCAAATCGACCTCGCTGGCGGCAATGATCGGCCATCGCAACGAGAACTCCTACGGCCATATCATCACCATTGAAGACCCGGTCGAGTACGTCCATCCGCACCGGAATTGCCTCGTCACGCAGCGCGAAGTCGGCGTCGATACCGATTCGTGGGAAACCGCGCTGAAGAACACGCTGCGTCAGGCGCCGGATGTGATTCTCATGGGTGAAGTCCGCGATCGCGAGACCATGGATTACGCCATTGCGTTCGCCGAAACGGGCCACCTCTGCATGGCGACCCTGCACGCGAACAGCGCCAACCAGGCGCTAGACCGCATCATCAACTTTTTCCCCGAGGAGCGCCGTTCGCAGCTGCTGATGGACCTGTCGCTCAACCTGCGCGGCATGGTTTCGCAACGGCTGATTCCGCTGCGCGAGGGCAAGGGGCGTGTCCCCGCAGTCGAAGTGATGCTGAACTCGCCGCTCATTGCGGATCTGGTTTTCAAAGGCGAGGTGCACGAGATCAAGGAGATCATGAAGCGCTCACGCGAACTCGGCATGCAGACCTTCGACCAGCATCTGTTCGATCTTTATGATACCGGCGTGATCAGCTATGAAGACGCGCTGCGCAATGCGGATTCGGTGAACGACCTGCGACTGCAGATCAAGCTGCACTCCACCGAAGCGAAGAACCGCGACATCACCAAGGGTATCGAACACCTCGATATCGTCAAATGAGCCGAGAGCCGAGAGCGGACAGCGGAGAAGCGGAAAAGCGGAGAAGCGGAAAAGCGGAGAAGCGGAAAAGCGGAGAAGCGCGTTAGGCGGGTTTGTCGTGCTCGCGCTCATGCGAATCCAGCGCTGTCACATCCACCGCATCGGCCGGCTTGCGGCGCATCGAGCCCGCCACGATCCGATACTCGAACAGCCGACATTCCAGCGCGCCGTTGTACAGCGGCGTGCGTTTGCTGGCTTTCAGTCCGATGCGCTTGGGGAGCTGCATGTCGGCGCTGAAGAAGTAGCAACGCCAACCCGCGTAACGCGCCTTCAGCACGTCGCCGAGTTGCGGGTAGAACGCTTCCAGCGCATCGGTTTCGCCCAGACGTTTGCCATAGGGCGGATTGGTCACCAGCACGCCGTTCGCCGCCGGAGGCGGCAATTCCAGCACATTCGCCTGTTTCAACTGCACGTGCTGCTCCAGGCCCGCCGCCGCCAATGTCGCCTTGGTGGTTTTCAAGGCATCGCCGTACAGGTCGGCACCGAAAAATGGCACGGGGCTTTCGGTTCGCACACGGGCTTGCGCGGCGTCGCGCACGGATTGCCAGGCTTTTGCATCGAAGGACTTCAGTTTTTCGAAGCCGAAGTGTCGACGTGATCCCGGTGCGATATTCAGCGCGATCTGGACGGCTTCCGCGAGCAATGTGCCGGAGCCGCACATCGGATCGAGCAGCGGCTCGTCGGCTTGCCAGCCGGTGAGCAGGATGATGCCGGCGGCCAGATTTTCCTTGAGCGGCGCCTCGCCCGGATCGCGACGATAGCCGCGTTTGTAAAGGGGTTCGCCCGACGTGTCGAGATAGAGGATGCACTGCCGCTCATCGAGAAAACCGGCAACGCGTATGCTCGGTGCGCGCGTATCGACATCGGGGCGGCTACCGACTTCGTCCCTGAAGCGGTCGCACACCGCATCCTTGATGCGCAGGGTGGCGAAATCCAGGCTCCGCAACGGCGAGCGGATCGCGTTCAGATCGACGCGGATGCTGTTGCGGACGTCGAAGTGTGTGTGCCATGCCACCTCGCGCGCAATGGCATACACATCGTGTTCGGTCCGGTAGTCCGCCTGCGAGACCTGCAACAGAATCCGCGTCGCGGTACGGCTTTCGAGATTCGCGCGATAACAGACGCGCCAGTCGCCGCTGAACTTCACGCCACCGCCTACCGCTTCGATCTGCCCGGCTCCGATGGCTTGTAGTTCATGGGCCAGGACGGGTTCGAGCCCGCGTGGACAAGTGGCAAAGAAGGAATGCGTGGACATCGGGAGGAATGGGCGTGCGAGGCGGGCAAGCCTAGCACAGCGTATCGCGGACACGGCGGCGCGAGTCCATAAAAAAGGCCGCCCGCAGGCGGCCTTTCATCAAGGTGATGCTGTTACTTGTTACGGCGGCGCGAGAAACCGAGGGCGCCGAGGCCGAGACCGAGCAGCGCAAGCATGCCGGGCTCGGGGATTTGCTGCGCGGTGATCGTGAAGAAGGTCTCCAGTGTGCTGGTCGCGTTTTCCTGGGTCAGGAAACCGATACAACCGGCTGCGGCACCAACCGCCGCGCAAGCGTCCGCGGCTAACGGGCCAAGACCCACCGCATCGATCTGAACGGTGTACTCGAAGTCGTCGATGGTGAACTGAATCTGACCGAGTACACCGGGATTGCTGAGCACGAAGATGTCACGGCAGCCGTCGGGATTGTCCGCATCGCCGGATACGCCGCCTCCAGCGCAGACACCACCTACGCCACCGGCATTCGGCGTTTCGGCGAACAGGATTTCAAATTCCAGCGTCGGCGCGTCGAAGTCCGGACCGGGCGCGGGCAGAAGTGGCGTCAGTCGCAGCGCGTCGCTCAGTATCGCCGTGTCGAGCGAATTATCGAGTGCGATCGGGAAGTTGTTGTGCGTTAGCGGCACACCCGGGACCTGCGCGCCGTTGGTGTTGACCACCCCGATTACCGGACTGTCGGCGACCAGGCTGCTGGAATTGTTCGGACCCCAGCTCAGCGTGGTCGGCAATCCGAGTATCACGCCGGAATTACCGGAAGAATCGATGACGGTGCCGCCTTCACCGGTGAAAGCCGAGAATCCGGCTTCGTTGTTGTAAGTCCACTGTGTGATCAGTACCGCGTGGGCGGTTCCGATGGACAGGGCGCCCACGGTCAACGCGGCCGCCAGTTGTTTCAACATTCGCTTCATTCCATCCTCCGGTTAGTAAGTTCGAACCTTGAGTCCCCCCATGAGACTCGTCCGAGTACTTCTTGCGGTGGGGAATTGCAGCGACCGTGCCGGCGTTGGAAAATTTCGTTATATCAACACGTTGAGTGAATTTTTTCTATGAGAATCGATGCGCCGTCGGCATGTTGCGACGGGTCCGTAAACCAGACCGACACTGCTGGACCCGGAGCGAGCCCGGCCGCCCGCAGACGATCTGCGTCAAGCCGGCCAGGGCGCTTTCCGATGTGAGCAAGTCGGCACATGGGGGAACAAGGTCGGTCTTCGGCGGTTTTGGCGCCGTCATCGCTTGCGCCGCCCTGAAGGCGCCGTAAGAGCGGGCGACAATTTCTAGAAAGGCTTAACCACGACCAGTATCACGATCGCGAGAAGGAGGAGGACCGGAAACTCGTTGAACCAGCGAAACCACACATGGCTTTTTCGATTGCGGCCGTGCTTGAAATCGCGCAGCAGGCGACCGCACCACAGGTGATACGCGATGAGCAGCGCAACGAGTGCGAGCTTGGCATGCAGCCAGCCCCCGCTGAAGTCGTAGCCGAGCCATAACCACACACCGAATACGACGGCAAGCACGGCGCTTGGCGTCATGATGCCGAAGTAGAGTTTGCGCTCCATGATCTTGAAGCGCTCGATGCTCGCGCCGTCTTCGGCCATGGCGTGATAGACGTACAGCCGCGGCAGATAGAACAGACCGGCGAACCAGGTCACGATGAACACGATATGCAGCGCCTTGATCCACAGCATCGTCGCAAGTCTCCTATGCAAGCGTCCGGCTCGAAAGTCCGGGGCGCTTCATGGTCTGAGGGAATACGGCTCTATTTCATCAAACGGCGCTTGAACAGTACCAGTGCGGCGTAAAAACCCGCCGCGGCGTAGGCGAGCAGCGCCGCAACGTGCAGGAGCGCATGCGCCGGCCATTCGCCGAAGAGCAAGGGGCGCACGAGTTGCGTTGCATGCGACAGCGGCAATGTCTGGCTGAACAATTGCAGCGCATACGGCAGCGCGTCCATCGGGTAGAACACCCCGCATAGCATCGCCATCGGTGTGATGAACAGCGTGAAGTAGTACATGAAAAAATCGTAGGACGGCGACAATGCCGTGACCGCGAGCCCGAGCGCCGCGAAGGCAAGGCCGATCACCGGGATCACCGCCAGCGCCCAAATCGAAAGCGGCGATTGCGCCAAGCCCAGCGCCCACACCACCAGCATGATGGCGAGTCCGGAAAGAAAGCTCTTGCTCGCGGCCCAGATCAGTTCGCCCAGCACCACGTCTTCCAGTGTAAGCGGCGCGTTGAGGATCGCATCCCAGGTGCGCTGTACGTGCATGCGCGAGAAAGCCGAGTAGAGTGACTCGAAGGTCGCGCTGTTGGCGGTCGAAAAGCACACCGTCCCGGCCGCCAGAAAGGCGATGTACGGCACTCCGCCGACGCTCGGCAGAAATGCTCCCAGTCCATAACCGAGTCCGAGCATGTAGATCATCGGGTCGGCCAGATTGCCCAGCACCGAAGGAAGCGCGAGCTTCCGCCACACCAGAAAGTTGCGCCGCCAGACGGGGAGAAAGCGCCAGCTCAGACGAAAAGCGAAGGGGCTCATTGCCGCTTGAGAGACTTCGATCAAGGTCTTTCGACCATGGCTATCGCGCGCCCAGGGCGAAAGAGCCGCTGAATTTCTTTGCGCACATTACCGCTGGAGGCGGCCCCGGCTGTACTCGGCATTCCGAAATCCTTCTAATCGCGCAACTCGCGCCCGGTCAATTTGAGAAACACATCTTCCAGATTGGCGTGGCGATGCTGGTAGGTGAGCATCGGCCGATCGTCGAGATCGGCCAGCACATGCTTCGCGTCGCGGGTATAGCAATAGACGCTCTCGCCGCTGCGTTCGACGCGTTCGCACTGCCCGGATGCAATGGTCGCGGCCCAGTCATCGACGCCCTCACCGTACACTTCGACGACATGCGGTTCGATGTGCTGCGCGATGAGTGCGCGCGGGCTGCCTTCAGCGATGAGGCAGCCATGGTCCATGATCACCAGTCGCGTGCACAGACGTTCCGCTTCTTCCATGAAATGGGTGGTGAGCAGGATGGTCTTGCCCTGTGCGAGCAATTGCCGCAGACGTTCCCAGATCACGTGGCGGGCCTGCGGATCGAGGCCGGTGGTCGGTTCGTCCATCAGAACCAGGCTGGGATCGTTGATCAGCGAGCGCGCGAGCGTGAGGCGACGCTTCATGCCGCCGGAGAGAGTCTGAATCCGCGTATTGCCGCGCGCGCTGAGGCCGGCGAACTCCAGCAGCCCCGGAATGCGCGCACGCAGAGTGGCATCATCCAGACCGAAGTAACGCCCGTACACCATCAGATTCTCGATGACGCTGAAATCCGGATCGAGATTGTCGAACTGCGGCACCACGCCGACGCGATGGCGCGCCTCGCGGGCGTGTTTCGGAACGGCGTGACCCATCAGTTCGACGGCGCCCGAATCCGGCGCGGTCAGACCGAGACAGAGCTTCAGCGTGGTGGTCTTGCCGGCGCCGTTCGGACCGAGCAGTCCGAAACACTCACCCGGCTGGATGTCGAAATCGATCCCTGCGACCACCTGCTGCGTGCCATACGACTTGCGCAGCGCGCGGACGCTCAGGATCGCCATGCACCCTGCACGATGCGCTTGATGATATGCAGGCGGCGGTGAAAGAAGTGATCGGCCTCGGGCACGACGGTCACCGGCAGATCCTGCGGTCGCGCCCAGTCGAGTACGTTCGCGAGCGGCACGGTCTGATCCCTCTCGCCGTGAATGACGATGGTGTCGGCCGGCACGGGCGGCGTATCGTAATCGCGATCGCCGCTGAGAGAACCCGTCGCCGGTGCGACAAGCACCATGCGTTCCGGCGTCACGCGCTGCGCAACACGCGTCTGCACATAGCCGCCGAAGGAAAAACCGGCCAGCACGATGGGCAGTTCGCCGTAGCGCGCGCGCGCCTGTGCGGCGACGCCGACCAGATCGTTGGTCTCGCCGATGCCGCGATCGTATTCGCCGAGCGAATCGCCGATGCCGCGAAAATTCGGACGCAACGCGATGTAGCCCAGTTCGGCGAAGGCCTTGGCGAGCGTCTGCACAACCTTGTTGTCGGCCGTGCCGCCGTATAGCGGATGCGGATGTGCAATCAGTGCGAGGCCGCGCGGCGTGCCCGTCGGTTGATCGACGAGCACTTCGATGCGTCCGGCATCACCGGCGAAAAACAAGTGTTCGGTCGGCATCGCGGCGCTCAGATCTTCAAGCGCTCGACGACACGGTCGTGCACCAGATGCTCGTCGATGATTTCGTCGATGTCGCTCTTGTCGACATAGGTATACCAGACCGCCTCGGGATACACGACCAGCACCGGCCCCTCGTCGCAACGGTCCAGGCACCCGGCCTGATTGATGCGCACCTTACCCTTGCCGGAAAGTTTGAGTGCCTTGATACGGTCCTTGGCATAACCGCGCATTTCCGCGGCGCCGTGATTATTGCAGCAGACGGCGCCCGGTTCGCGTTGGTTGCAACAGAAGAAAACGTGTTTGTCGTAGTAACTCATGCCGATCCGCGCAGAAGCATGCGACGCCGGACGGCGACCGCAGAATAAAGCGCGATTATAGACGCCCGTCGCGCGACTGCGCGGCATCGCGCTCCTTGTTGAGCGTGCGCGTGGCGTACATCAGCAGGTAGGTCAGCGCGGCGAACGGCCAGAGCGTGGACAAGAGCCGGGTCAGGCCGTTGAAGTTGAGGAAATGGCCCTGATACCAAGCCTGGTGAACGATGATGAGGTAGGGATTGTCGGGAGCGAGGTTGACCATCGCCGTTGCCATCATCAGCAGCAGGCCGCAGATACCGATCGCAGTGCCGCGTCGCAGCGACAGCGCGGCGAGCGCCAGCGGCACGCCGATGAGCAGACCGCTGGTTGCGCCGGGCGTCAGCCAAGCCAGCGCATTGCGCCCCTCGAACAGCACCATGAAGGCGATCGCCCGCACCGCGCACGCGATCAGCAGCAGACCCATAAAAACGCTGCGTTTCGGTGCGCCGTCCACGAGCAGCAATGACAGCAACAGCGCCACGGCGACGATGTTGGCGATCGCGACCAGCGCTTCGACGCGCACGAACATCGACGGGTCGTACAACACCATCGGCATGGCATCGAACAGGAAGCGCAGATCGCCGTTGCCGAACAGCAGGCTTTCCGGCCGCAGCAGCGACAACAGCCAGCCGGCGATCAGCACGAGTCCGATATCCACGGTGTGGCCCTGGGCAAAGATGTTATGGCGCAGATGGAACAGCATTCCGCGGCCGAGCATGCGGGGCGTCAGATACAGGCTGAGCAGCGCGCCCACCGCCGCACCGGCGCTGTTGCAAGCCACATCGAGCGAGGAAGGGATGCGGCTGGGCAGATAGTTCTGCAGCGACTCTAGCGTAAGGCTGAGGGCGACGCCGAGGCAGGCGGCCAACAGCCATGCGAGGAAACCGCGAATGCGCGGGTACAGCGCCCCGACGGCAAGCAGGCCGAGCGGTACGTAAGCGAGGAAGTTCGCGACGATATCGAAATTGGTGTAGTAGCGCGGCCAGAACGAACCGAGAAAGGTGAGGGGCCGCACGCCGGGATCGTACCAATCGAGGAAAGGGTGCAGGCTGGCATAGGCAACGAGCAGTACGTATCCGATGAACAGGTACCGGGCGAGCGGCGAAGCGTGTCTATGCGCGACCTCCATTCTCACGCGACGCCGTGCGCCGCGAGTTCGCGCCGATAGATGTCCAATGCATGGTCGTCGAACAGCGCGAATGTAATGTCAATCGATGGGCCGCTATCGAGCGCGGCCAGGCTCTGCTCGATGGCAATACGCGCAGCCGCTTCGATCGGATAACCGTACACGCCGCAACTGATCGCCGGAAAGGCAAGCGTTTGCACATTGTGGTCGATCGCGAGTTCGAACGAGCGTCGATAACAGGATGCCAGCAGTGCCGGCTCGCCCGATGCGCCGCCGCGCCACACCGGGCCGACGGTATGAATCACATGCCGCGCGGGTAAGTCGAAGCCAGGCGTGATTTTGGCGTCGCCGGTCGCGCAGCCTCCCAGAGCGCGGCAGGCTTGCAGCAGTCGCGGGCCGGCGGCGCGATGAATCGCGCCATCGACACCGCCGCCGCCGAGCAGGCTGTTGTTGGCGGCGTTGACGATCGCATCGACCTGCAACTGCGTAATGTCGCATTGCACGGCGCGCAGACGATGAGCCATGAGTTCTATCGTGTTATCCGGTTCAAGTGCGACCTACTCTAACAGCACGAGGTTCCAATCGCCCTCGCTCTCGCCCACGGACGCGACGAATTCGCGCACGGGCGTTGCGCAGCGAGGCGCTGCTCAGGCGGCCGCCGGCTGTCGGCCCCGATAGCGCTGCGGCAGCAGGGAGCCGGCGACCATACCGATCACGGCCGCGACGAAACCGGCCAGTTGCGGTGGCCAGACGCCCTCGGGGTTGATCAGTTCGAGCGCGATCCAGGTGACCAGACCGAAAGCGATCGCGGCGGCCGCGCCCTGCGTGGTTGCGCGCTTCCAGTAAATGCCCGCCACCAGCGGCACGAACGCGGCGACCAGCGTGACTTTGTAAGCGTGCTCCACCATGGCATGGATGCTTTGGTTCGACCATAGCGAATACAGCGTGACCAGCACGCCGAACAGCAGCACCACCAGACGCGTGAGCCAGAGAAACTGGAGGTCGTTCATCCTCGGCAGGGCGCCGCGCAGCACGTTCTCCGCAATGGTCACCGACGGGGCGAGCAAGGTGCCGCTCGCCGTGCTCATGATGACCGACAGCAGCGCGCCATAGAAAATGACTTGCGCATACAGCGGCAGGTGATAGAACACCAGCGCCGGCAATACCAGCTGCGAATCCTTTGCGATCATGCGGTCCACCATGTCCGGGTCGATGAGCGTGGCTGCGTATGCCAGAAACAGCGGCACGGCGGCGAAAAGAAAGTAGGCGATGCCGCCGAGTATCGTGCCATATACGGCAACGTTTTCGGTTCTGGCCGAATTGGCGCGCTGGAATACGTCCTGTTGCGGGATCGAACCGAAACCCATGGTCAGCATCGCGCCGAAGAAGGCGAGCAGTTCGATCGTGTTGAAACTCGGCAGGAATTGAAACTTCCCTTGCGCGGCAGCATGCTCGATGACGCGTTGCGCGCCACCCGCCATGTCGCTCACCGAGAAGGTTATGAACAACAGGCCGCCGATGATGACGATCATCTGCACGAATGTCGTCACCGCAACCGACCACATGCCGCCGAACAGCGTGTAGAGCGTGACCACCGCGGCGCCGAGAATCATTCCCTGCTCGCGCGAGATGGCGCCCTGAGTTAGCACGTCGAACACCAGTCCGAGCGCGACCACCTGCGCCGAGACCCAGCCGAGATAGGACAGCGCGATGCAGATGCTGGTCACCAATTCCACGCCCCGGCTGTAGCGGCGGCGATAAAAGTCGCCGATGGTCAGCAGTTGCAGGCGGTACAGCGGCCGCGCAAAGAACAGCCCGAAGAGAATCAGGCAAAGCGAGGCGCCGAGCGGATCGGAAATCAGTCCCGCGAACCCTTCGTCGAGGAAAGTGCCGGAAATGCCGAGCACCGTTTCGGCGCCGAACCAGGTCGCGAACACGGTCGCGAAAACCACGTAGATGGGCAGGTTGCGACCGGCGGTGATGTAGTCGGACGAACTCTTGACGCGCGTTGCCGCGGCCAGACCGATGCTGATGGAAACCGCGAGATAAATGACTACGAACCAGACGAGCATACGAGGCCTTTACAGTCGCGGTCGCGACCTTCTTGGGCGCGGATCATACCTTGCCCGCGGCTCCGCGGCACCCGTCAGAACATGGTCAATCGATCGAATAGCACAAGAACCAACAACACCACCATTACACCGCCGATCAACAGTACGGCATTGGTGCGCCGACGCTGTTCGCGCGCGATGGCGACCAGTAACGGTTCCAGCCCCGCGGCGGCATCCTGGGCCAGCGCGCGATGCGCCAGTCGCGGCAGTTGCGGCAACAGCGTGGCCCAGGCGGGCGCCTCGTTCTTGACCGTGCGGACCAGGCCGCGCCAGCCAAGTTGCTCGCTCATCCAGCGCTCCAGGAACGGCTTGGCTGTCTTCCAGAGATCGAGGTCGGGATCGAGTTGGCGACCGAGCCCTTCGATGTTGAGCAAGGTCTTCTGCAGCATAACCAGTTGCGGCTGCACTTCCAGATTGAAGCGGCGCGCTGTCTGGAACAGTCGCAACAGCACGCGGCCGAACGAGATTTCTTTCAGCGGGCGGTCGAAGATAGGTTCGCACACGGCGCGAACGGCGCTTTCGAATTCGTCGACGCGGGTGCCGGGTGGAACCCAGCCGGCATCGACGTGCGCCTGCGCGACGCGGCGGTAATCGCGATTGAAAAAGGCGAGGAAGTTCTGCGCGAGGTAGTTCTTGTCGCCTTCGTTGAGCGTGCCCATGATGCCGAAATCGAGCGCGATGTATTTGCCGTCCGGCGCGACCAGGATATTGCCCGGGTGCATGTCGGCGTGAAAAAAACTGTCGCGAAACACCTGCGTGAAAAAAATCTCCACGCCCGCGCGCGACAGCTTGTGCATGTCGATGCCCTGCTCGCGCAGCAGTTCAACCTGACCCACCGGCGTACCGTGCATGCGTTGCATGGTCATCACCGTCGGCGTGCAATAGTCCCAATAGACGTCCGGCACGAGCAGCAGCGGCGAATCGAGAAAGTTGCGCCGCAACTGGCTCGCATTGGCCGCTTCGCGCATGAGATCGAGTTCGTCATGCAGATGCCGGGCGAACTCGGCCACCAATTCGCGCGGCTTGAGCCGCCGGCCCTGCGACCAGATGCGCTCGACCAGTCCGGCCGCCGCGTCCATCAACGCGAGATCGCGTGTGATGATGGGCAGCATATTGGGCCGCAGGACTTTCACCGCCGCTTCGATGCCGCCAGGCAGCGTCGCGAGGTGAACCTGTGCGATCGAAGCGCTTGCCACCGGCACCGGATCGAATTGTTCGAAGATTTCGCCGACCGGGCGACCGAGCGTGCGCTCGATCTCGGCGATCGCGAGGGTCGAATCGAATGGCGGTACCTGGTCCTGCAGTTTCGCCAGTTCGTCGGCGATGTCGGTCGGCAGCAGATCGCGCCGGGTGGACAGCACCTGGCCGAACTTGACGAATATCGGCCCCAGCGTTTCCAGCGCGCGACGCAGTCGCACGCCGCGTTCCTCCTTCAGTGGCCTGAAGAACAGCAGGCGCTGCGTCAGGCCGGCGAGGCGGCCGCTGGATTCGGCCGCGAGCGGAAACTCCTCCAGGCCGTAGCGAAAGGCGACCGCGAAGATCTTGACCAGACGGAGGAAGCGAAACACGGATGCGCTCAGAAGCAGTAATCGCGAGCGCGCCGCGCGGGCGGTACGCCGTTCGGGTCGTTACCCGATCGCCTGCTTCTTGTGATTGTTGGAAGGGTGAATCTACCGGAACGCCGGGTCGCGGGCAAAGCCTGTGCGAATCCGTCCGGACGAAGGCATGTCAGAGGTTGAGCCGTGCAAGCTGCCGGTCATGCCGGCGCGAGAGCAGGAGTTGGGCGAGTACGGCGCCGATGAGTGCGACGAACATGTCCCACTGCGTATCCCACACGTCGCCCTGAGTGCCGAGAAAAGCGTCCGCTTTTTCGCGTATGGCGAGTGCGGCCCACCATTCCAGCAGTTCGTAGAACGCGCTGATCGCCAGGCCGATGCAGCAAACCAGGAAGAACAGCATGCGGCCGCGCCGGATCGAGGTAAGGCGCAGCAGAATCTCCCGTGCCAGAATGGCTGGCACGAAACCTTGCGCGAAGTGGCCCAGCCGATCATAGGGGTTGCGATCGAGGTCGAGCAGGTTCTGCACCCATTCGCCCGGCGGGACCAGTGCGTAGGTGTAGTGCGCGCCCACGATCAGGATGATGGCGTGTATGAAGATGAGCTGATAGCTCAGCAAGGTCAGCCGGAAGCGCTGCCAGGTCAGCATCAGCAGCGGCCCGGCAATAAATACCGGCAGCACTTCCATGAACCAGGTCAGACGGTTGCGCGGCGCGATGCTGGACAGCGCCAGTGCGGCGCAACCGAGCATCAGCAGCACCATCGCATGACGCGCCTCGTTGCGCGTCGGTTCGAGCGACACCGTCAGCGGCATTGCAACCTCCGCGTGTCCGCCGGGTGAGTACTCGATTGCACGCACCGATACCGGCGTTCGGTTTCAAACGGCTCTCAGACGTTCCTGCTTGCGTATGCGTTTATCCAGTCGCGCCACGGCGTCGCGCAAGTCAGCCACGTCCCGGCCGGCATCTTCGACCGCTTGCCGGCGTACAAGGAATTGTGCCTCCTCACGCAAATATTCGGAAAAATTTTCGCCCAGGCGTTGCGCGCCCTCTTTTTGCCATGCCATGAAATGGCGCCCGGACTCTGCCACGCGATGGGCGATCGCATCGCCGAACAGGAGCGACAGGTCCTCTTCGACGTCCCAGCGCAAGTTGCGGAACAGGAACTGGACGGCTGCTGCCAGTTCAGTGTCGCCGTCAATGCGGATTTCGCGCACCGCCGCTTCGTCGCGCCGCATCAGGCCCGGCACAGTGCCGGCGCGGATGTCGAGCCTAAGGTCGGGCGATTCGTTGCGCGCCGCTTCGAGCAGCCCGCCGTCGGTGATCTGCAGGCGCAGCGTCGGCAGCGGCGCGAGACGCAGCTGAATGCTCTTCGACGCGAAGGGGCGCAGTCGAGCGCGGGCCCAATCTTCACGCGCGAGCAGATGGTTGATGCATGCGACGAACGGCTGATGCAAGAGTGCGTTCATAGATGAAGCCCCGCGAACTGCTACAAGCAAGAACCGCCCCGAAGGGCGGTTCTTGGCAGGGGTGCATATACTTAATCGACTTGCTGAATGCCGGCGAGGAGCCAGCCGCTGTTGCCGGTGGCCGGCTTTTGCAGGTGCCAGAGCTCTTCGAACCGCGTGGGCGCGCTGTCACCTTCTTCGCGCAGCATGCCCGAGAAGCGAATGCTGGCCCAGTGCACCAGACCTTCGGTCGTGACCTCTTCCAGTCGCGCCTCCAGCGTAACCACATCGGTCCGCTGCGCCGCGCCCTGCCGCTCATCCAGTTCCCGCTTCAGTTCGGCATACAGTTCATCCGTCACGAAATCGCGAATCGACTCCGCGTCGCCCTTGTCGTTCGCGGCTTGCAGCGCTACGAATTGACGCTTCGCTTCGCGCAGAAAGGTTTCGCTATCGAAACCGGCCGGTACCGCAGGCGTTGGCTCCTGCGCTCGCATCGCGCCGCCGCCGCCGAAAGTAGCAGCGGGCGGTGCAGCGACCGGGTCGCGATCCGGCCCGGCGTACTGCATGCGCTGGCGCTGCTGTTGTCCGCCACCCATGCCGCGCAGCAAGGCGCGAATGGCGAAGAACACGACTGCCGCAATGAGCATTGCGACCAGCAGCGAGCCCATTTGCTCGCCGAACAGCGCGGCCAAGCCCAGGCCGGCGGCCAGACCGGCCAGCGGCGCCAGCCAGCGGCCCATGCCGGGACGCGCGGTCGGTGCGGCGGCCGGCGCGGCCGCGTTCTGCTGCTGTCCCGCCTGTTGTTGCTGCGCGGGTTTCTGCGGTGCCATCTGACGTTGCGCGCCAAGCGAACGGGCGCCACCCAGGCGTCTGGCTTCAGCCTGCTCCATCACCATGCCGGTGCACAGCACCGCGGCAAACGCCATTAACAGCCACTTTTTCATCGCCACACTCCGTAGGGAATTATTTTTATGGGTTAAAGATTAAAACCGCGGTGCAGGGCCACCACGCCCGCGGCGAGATTGAAGTATTCGACGTTGCGCAGCCCGGCTTGTTCCATCATGCCGCGCAACGTTTCCTGATCGGGGTGCATGCGGATCGACTCGGCCAGATAGCGATAACTCGCCTCGTCGTCGGCGATGCGTTTGCCCAGCCAAGGCAGGACCTTGAAAGAATACCAGTCGTAGGGTTTTTTCAGCGGCTTCCAGATCCGCGAAAACTCCAGCACCAGCAAGCGCCCCCCCGGTCGCAATACACGCCGCATTTCCGCCAGCGCACGATCCTTGTGGGTCATGTTGCGCAGCCCGAAGGCCACCGAAACGCAGTCGAAATAGTGGTCCGGAAAGGGCAGCCGCTCCGCGTCGCATTGCGCCACCGGTACGATGCGGCCGCGATCCAGCAAGCGGTCGCGCCCGACAGTAAGCATCGAACGATTGATATCGGTGAGCCAGATTTCGCCGCTGACACCGGCGCGCTTGACGAACGCGGCGGTCAGATCGCCGGATCCGCCCGCGACATCGAGCACCCGGCTGCCCTCGCGCACGCCGCTTTGCGCGATGGTGAAAGCCTTCCACAGGCGATGCATGCCCGCGGACATGAGGTCGTTCATCAAGTCGTACTTGGACGCGACCGAATGAAAGACTTCAGCGACTTTCTGTGCCTTGTCCTGCTCGGGAACCTGCTGAAAACCGAAATGCGTTTCTGACATGGATGAGGAATCTGGAATCTGATATGCGGCGTGCCGCCGACTCAATGGTGGTGGCCGCAGCCACCGCCGCCACCGCTGTCCTCACCGCACACTGCGGCCTTTGGATCCGGCGCGCTGCCCGGCTCCCGGCTGGCGCCGGCCTGTTCCAGGCGCTGAATATACTCGGCCCACAATTCTTCCCGGTCCGTACCCAGGTCGTACAGGTAGCTCCAGGAATAGATACCGGTGTCGTGGCCGTCGGTAAAAAGCGGCTTGATGCCATAGCTGCCGGCCGGCTCGATCGAGGCGATGCCGATGTCCTTCTTGCCGGTTTGCAGGACCTCCTGCCCGGGCCCGTGTCCGCGCACTTCGGCGGACGGGCTGTAGACCCGCAGCAATTCGAACGGCAGTTCGAATCGGGCGCCATCCGAAAAAGAAATCTCCATCAGCCGCGACACGCTGTGCAGCTTGATTTCGGTGGGAACGGGGGTATTGGAAGAGAGACCGGCCATGGCTGAACCATTTCGAGTGTGGATGAATGATAACGGAGTGCGCGCAGCACTTCGACTTGTAACAAAATCGTCACGCAACCGCCATAGAATGCGTTCGTTGGCATTAGAGACCGAAACGCGCATGCCCGCAAACATACTTGTCGTCGAAGACGAGCCGGCGATCCAGGAATTGCTGGCGCTCAACCTCGAGCACGCCGGCCATCATGTCCTGCGTGCCAAGGATGCCGAGCAGGCCAATGAGCTTGTTCGACACGCTTTGCCCGATCTCATTCTGCTCGACTGGATGCTGCCCGGCCAGTCGGGCGTCCAGTTCGCCCGTTCCTTGCGGCAGGGCGAGCGCACCAGGCAGGTGCCGATCATCATGCTGACCGCGCGCGGGCAGGAGCACGATAAGGTGGCCGGCCTCGACTCGGGCGCGGACGATTATGTGACCAAGCCTTTCAGTCCGCGCGAATTGCTGGCGCGCATCAACGCGGTGCTGCGCCGACGGGCGCCGCAATTGACCGACGAGCCGATTGAGGTTTCCGGGCTGCGGCTCGATCCGGTCACCCATCGTGTTTCGGCCGAGGGCAGGAATCTCGAGCTCGGGCCGACCGAGTTTCGTCTGATGCATTTCCTGATGACGCACCCGGAGCGGGTGCACAGTCGCACGCAGTTGCTGGATCAGGTGTGGGGCGACCACGTTTTCGTCGAAGAACGCACGGTCGATGTGCATATTCGTCGTTTGCGCAAGGCACTCGAACCGACCATGCATGACCGCCTCATCGAAACGGTGCGCGGCAGCGGCTATCGACTCGCGGCGTTGTAATTCCGGCGCGCTGCGCACTGTCCGGTAGTGAGCACTTTCTGCTAAGGTTCAGCCCCGCGCATTATGACGTCTTGACGTCTGCGCACAGACCCACGCACCGCTTGCGCGCGATGCGGCGGCCCGTAATCGTGATATTTGCATGACACGCGCTCGGCGCTCCATTTCGCGGTCATCAACATACTTCTGGATTCCTGTTGAAGTTCCTTTGGCTTCGTGCACTGGTGTTGCCGGCGATGATTGTGTTCGCCGGGCTCGCGGTCTGGCCTTTCGCCGGCAGATTCTGGGCGCTGCTGCTGATTGCCGCCGGCTTCACCTGGATCCTGGTTCGGCATATCCGCAACCTGCAGGCCCTCAATCTGTGGTTGCGTGATCCTGCCGGCGCTCAAGTGCCGATGGGGAGCGGCGTCTGGGAAGATGTCTTCAGCGCGCTCTATCGTTATGTGCGCACCAGCCAACAGTATCAACATCGCCTGACCGGGCAGTTGGCGCGGTTTCGCAGCGCCGGCCAGGCCATGCCCGATGGCGTAATCGTCCTCAACGGCCAGAATCACATCATCTGGTGCAACAGCTCGGCGGAACGATGGTTCGGGCTGGAAGCGAGGCAGGACATCGGCCAGCACATCCTCAACCTCGTGCGCAATCCGGAATTCGCCGCTTACATCAACGGCGGGCGTTATGACGAGCCGGTGATCCTGCGCGTGGCGCGCGGGGAAGAACTGGTCTTGTCGCTGCGCGTCGTGCCCTACGGTCAGGACGAGAAGCTTCTGCTCTCGCGCGATGTGACCCAGGCCGAAAAGCTGGAAACGATGCGGCGCGATTTCGTCGCCAACGTATCGCACGAATTGAAGACGCCGCTCACCGTGGTCAGCGGCTTTCTCGAAGCCATCGCTGACGGCATGGTCACGCTGGACGAGCCGCGCGGCCGGCAGGCGCTGAGTCTGATGCGCAGCCAGACGGATCGCATGCTGCGGCTGATCGAAGATCTGTTGATGCTGTCCACGCTCGAGGCGAGCGCGGCGCCGTCAAACGAGAGTCCAATCGATGTGTCGCACCTGCTGAACAACCTGCAGCAGGAAGCGCAGGCCTTGTCCGGCGCACGCCATACCGTCCTCGTCCGTCCCGGACCGGCTGCGATCCTGTATGGCGATGAGCGCGAAATCACCAGCGCGATCGGCAATCTGGTCAGTAACGCCGTTCGCTACACGCCGGCGGGCGGTTACATCAGCTTGGTGTGGGACGTTAAAGAGGGCGAAGGTTGGGTCAGCGTGGAAGACACCGGTCCCGGTGTAGAGGCTCGCCACATTCCGCGCCTGACCGAGCGCTTCTATCGAATCGACACCGGCCGCTCGCGCGAAAGCGGCGGTACGGGTCTTGGACTCGCCATCGTGAAGCATGTACTCACTCGCCATCAGGGCCGCCTGGAAATAGACAGCGAAGTGGGTCGCGGAAGCATTTTTACGGCGATTTTTCCGGCCCGGCGGGTCATGCTTGCCAAGCCGGTTTCGGCCGCCGGCGCAGTGCAATAAAACGCGCAGCCGGTCAGCCGATGACCTTGAAGCTGGCCAGATCGAAGTCGTAGCCGCGCTTTAAATGCTCCTGCAGACGGGCGCGCACCAGCATGCCGTCGAGTTGAATTTCGATTTCACGATCGGCCTGAAACCAGCCGCCCGGCAAAACCAGGCTGTTCGGGTTGGCGGTCGATTCGGGCAGTACGAATCCATGTGTATAGGCTTCGCCGGCTTTGTCGAGCGCCGCCGCGGGACGTATCGCCACGGCCTCGGCTATGCCCGGTAATGCATTTGCGCCGATGGTGAGCGATTCATCGAAACCGACGATCAGCCAGCGCACCTCGCACAACATGAAAGCTTTGGCGCCCCCCGGCTTGAGGGCGACCAGTTGCTGGTGATACAGGCGTTCACCCCCGCCCTTGCGACGCAGCCGGAATCCGGTTGCGCTTTCGTCGAGCGTTTCCCACTTTTCCGCCGAGAATGTTGTTTCGGGCGACGCGTCGGTGCCGCCGCCGACGCCCTGATAGATGAAGAGCTGTTCGGCATCGCGGCGTGAGTAATCCCAGTGCCGCGCCTGGCTTTTGAGTGCTTTGCCGCCAACGGCCGTATGAATCGCGGACAGGCCGCACACCAGTTCGGTACGCTCCGGTGCGAGGCGGCGACTGAACTGCCGTGCCGGCGGCCGCTCGCTCCAACTGCGCAAGAGCGTCAACAGCAAGCGACCGCATTCCGGCTGTGCGCAATCCTTGCCGAGTCCCAATGCCTGCGGGTCTTCTCCCTGCTCCAGCTTTTTGATGCGGCCACCCACGCTGCGGCGCAACGCGTCGACCGACAGAAAGCGGCTTGCCGGCCCCGCCGCGGCGTTGCTCGACCATTCCGGCCCGCGTTCACCGGCGGTGTCCACGGCATAGCCCTGGCCGGCTTCGGCGCGCGGGTGCAACTCGATTTTGAAGCCCCACATCGCGCTCCAGCGCCGCAGCCAGGTGAACTCGCGCGGCGTCAGGGTATAGGGGTTCGCCAGCGCCAACAGCAATGCGCGGTTGTAGACCTCGATCGGGCTGGACACGGCTTTGAGCTTGCGGCCGGCGGGGACCGTTTCCTTCTCCACGCCGAGGCCCTCGGCGATGCGATAGAGCTGATGCAGGTCGCGCCACAGCTCGGCGTCCAGTTCACGCCGGCAGCGGTAATGCACCAGCATGAGATCGACCGCGCAATCCAGGGCGCGCTGCGCCAGCAGACTTTCCTTGCCGTGCAGGTCGGGGCGCAGATGCGCCGGACGACCGTCGGTCATGCTTTCGAGCAGGCGGCGATAGGCACGCCCCAGGGTGACCCACAGATCCACCACCTGGTGAAACGCCGTTTGTTCATGGTCTCTCAGGGGCAACGGCCGGGTGGCGAACTTTTTGCCGTGTTCATTCTGTGCGACGGCGATGGGCAGGCGTAGGCGCTCGAGGATGTCGAGATAGTCGCTGTCGCGCGGTGGCGTTTCTTCAAGCGATTCCAGCAGTGCCGTCAGTTCGTGGCAGGCCTTGCGCGGATCGGCGAGCGCGGCGCGTTCGAGCCAGGCCTCGCACGCCTTGACGTCGGCGATCGGTGGACACTCGGTAGGCAGCATGGCGGAGACCATGTTTGTTGTTCATCCCTCAATAGAAATCACGCCGCCAGCAGGCCGGCGATACGCGCCGCCAGCACCTGTGTGTCGACGGGGCGTACGATGGTGGCGCCTACTTTAGCGGGCGTCGCCCAGACCGTCGCGGGAAAATGTCGGTCATCGCGAAAACGCGGAATCACATGCCAGTGCAGGTGCGCCACAACGTTGCCGAGACTGGCCAGATTTATCTTGTCCGGTGCCATGCATTCCCGCAGCGCCTGCTCTACCGAGAAAACAGCCGCCATCAAGCGGATACGCTCCACCGGGGCGAGGTCGGTCATTTCACGGACATGCCGGTTCAATACGACGCGACAGAACCCGGGGTAATCCGGCTCCGGCGCCAGCACAACGCGCAGAAAACCGTCGCGCCATAACAATTCCCCGCCTTCCCCTTGGCACAACTCGCAGGCTTGCTCGGACATCATGCTCCTCCACACAGCCACTAATTATGCCACTAGCATGTAAAGACGAAGGTTGGCGGCAGCGCCGATCGTTCGCCAACGAGAGAAATTCATCACTGCAGGGGCGGCAGGTCTTCCGATTCGGGCAAAGGAGTAAGGGTCGGCGTGGCAAAAATATCGCGATAGCTGATGTAAAAACTGGCGAACAGCGTGGGTACCAGTATCAGCAGAAAACCGAACAGCAGCGTCTGACTGACTGCCGGATTGGGCGCCCCGCCGGAGATCGCGATGGCCAGCGCGGTGCCGAGCGTACCCGGCAGCAGACCGCCCAGCAGTACCCAGGCAAAACCGTAGGCGGCAAAGGCGCGCCAGTTTCGCAGACAGGCGAAAAAGCTGTAGAAGAGTGACTTGGTCGCACTCATGTCGTGCCAGGCGACCAGCACCGGCGCGAACCAGAACGCCATCAGGACCGGCAGATACAGCACCATGGCGAGCAGAATCGCGTTGCCGATGCTGGATGTTTCGAGATCGGTTTCGGCCGGTGGCTGATTGACGAGCATCCAGTTGAACAGCAAGCCGCCGTCGATGAACTGAGTCAGCGCCAGGATGATCAAGGTGGTCGCGAGGTAGATTCCGCCCAGCCGCACCAGCACGCCGAGATTGCGTTGGAAGCCTGCGAAGATCAGCCCGGGCGCCACCTTGCGACGCTGATCGAGGTCGCGGCTGATCGCCATGAAGCTCACCGCGAACGCGGGAATGAACAAGGTGGCGAGCAATGCGCCGAGATATGGAATCAATCCGGCGAGCGCCATGATCAGCCAGTAGGTGATCACGGCGAAAATCCAGGTCAACGGGCTGCGCACGAACAATTGCCAGCCGGCCTTGATCCAGTTCAGTCCCTGTCGCGCCGTCAGTGTTTCCATGCGGATACTCTTATGCGACCCAGGGCAGAGACGGCGCTTCGGCGATGCGTCGTTCCAGTACGCGCTGGAAATGCTTCGGATCATGCGCGTGCACCAGTTCGCCGGGGCGCGGCAGATGGAAATCGTACAGTCGCGAAACCCAGAACCGCAGTGCTGCGGCGCGTAACATCGCCGGCCAAGCTTCGCGCTCGGTCGCCCGCAGCGGCCGGCGCGCATGGTAAGCCGCCAGCAACGCGCGTGCGCGCACCATGTCGATACCGCCGTCCGTGTTGACGCACCAGTCGTTCAGCGTGACGGCGACGTCGAACAGCCAGGCATCCACACCGGCGAAATAAAAATCCACCACTCCGCCGATATGGTCGCCGTCGAACAGCACGTTGTCGCGGAACAGGTCGGCGTGAATCGGTCCGCGCGGTAGCGCCGCGGTGCGATATCCCGACTGGAATTCGAGTTCGGCGCGCAACAACGCCTGTGCGTCGCGATCGAGAAACGGCATCACTTTGGGCGCGGTTGCGTGCCACCACTTGGGGCCGCGCGGATTGTCCAGCCCATCTTCGAAACTGTGCCCGGCCTGATGCATGTCGGCCAGCACCGCGCCCACCTGCGCGCAATGTGCTGCGCTCGGTTCGGTGAGCGTGGCGCCCGACAGCCGTGAGACAAGCGCAGTGGGTTTGCCCTTGAGTTCCCCCATCAGCGCGCCGTCGCGATTGGGGATCGGTAGCGGACAGGGAATGCCGTGATGGGCTAAATGCGCCATCAGATTCAAATAGAACGGCAACTCGCACGCCGGCAGCCGTTCAAATAACGTGAGGACGTAGCGGCCATTGGTGGTGGTGACGAAGTAATTGGTGTTTTCAATGCCGGCCGCGATGCCCTTCATTTCGCGCAGCGCGCCAACATCGTAGGCGCCCAGCCATTCGATTAATTCGGGTTCCGTGACCTTGGTGAAAACGGACATTGCTCGGACAAAAGCTGTAAGGCCGCGGTGGGGCGGCGCATTTGTTCAATCGAAAGGTGCTGTGCGACGAGGCGCTCAGCGGCGATCGGAGCACGCGCAGGCATTGCGTTCGGCGCAACGCTGCGTAGCGGCTACCATTTGAAAATGAGCCATTGCGGAACGCTGAAATTGCGATGCGCCGCATCGCCGACCGGTGCATTGGCGCCGCCCTCCTGCTCGATCAGGTAATAAACCGCACCGTTCGGCTGGGTGACGCGAATAACGCGTTTACCTGCCGCAATGAATTCTTCCGCGCGTTCGCCAGGCTCGATCCGGATGCCGCGCTCTTCCAGCGTTTGCGCATCGAGCGCAACGGCCGGCGGTGGGGGCTCGGGCAGCGGTTCCAACTCGGGCGGCTGCTGAGCCGAGACGGGCAACGCGAAGGCGAAAGCAAAAGAAGCGATTAGGCGGCGCATGATCCGGGAAGTTCTGATTAAGGTCTTTCGCCGAGGTGCATCGCGAAGTACAGCGAGGCGAAGTCGTTGCACGATCCGCTCGATGCTTAATCGGTCCGCTTTCCTCAACTCGAAAGGATGGCGCGAGTGTAGCAGAAGCCACTCCCGCGTCCGGGCCGCGCCGTGCGGCCCGTTCACTACAGGTTGAGGAACTTTTCGCGGTCGCCCGCCGCCGGCATGAAACCGCGATGTTCGTAGTGTTTGAAAATCGCCTCGACCACTTCCTCGGGCTTGTCGATGACCTGGATGAGATCCATGTCTTCGGGGCTGATCATGCCCTCGCTGACCAGCGTGTTCTTGAACCAGTCGAGAATGCCGCGCCAGAACGGTTCGTGTACCAGGATGATCGGCATCTTGAGCGCCTTGCCGGTTTGCACCAGCGTCAGCGCTTCACCCAGTTCGTCCAGCGTGCCGAAGCCGCCGGGCATCACCACGTAGGCGATGGCAAAGCGCACGAAAATGTATTTGCGCGCGAAGAAGTGGCGGAACGACAGCGAGATGTCCTGATAGGTATTGCCGGACTGTTCGTGCGGCAGCTGGATGTTGAGACCCACCGACGGCGCTTCGCCGAAATAGGCACCGCGATTGGCCGCTTCCATGATGCCCGGCCCGCCGCCGGAAATGACCGAGAAACCGGAGTCCGACAACTGACGCGCGATTTCTTCGGCGAGTTTGAAATAGGGGTGCGTCTCGGGTGTGCGCGCGCTGCCGAACAGGCTCACTGCGGGGCGCACCAGATTCATGCGCTCGGTCGCCTCGACGAACTCTGACATAATCGCGAACAGTTGCCATGCCTCGCGTGCCGAATCTTCGCGCGCCGCTGCCGCGGTCACCTTCGGCAGTTTGTCCAACTTGTTTCTTTTGATCTTTGGGTCCATGTCCGGGGAAAAACTCCTGCTGCTGGTCGACGGTTCGTCGTATTTGTATCGTGCGTTTCACGCACTACCAGATTTGCGCAATGGCGCGGGCGAGCCGACAGGTGCGATTTATGGCGTGCTGAACATGCTACGACGCCTGTTATCGGACTACAAGGCGGATTATCTTGCCTGCGTATTCGATCCGCGCGGCAAGACTTTTCGCGACGAACTGTACCCCGAATACAAGGCCAATCGCGCGTCGATGCCCGACGAACTCGGCATGCAGGTGGCGCCCCTGTTCGATGCGATCAAGGCGATGGGCTGGCCGCTCATCGTGATCGACGGCGTCGAAGCCGACGACGTCATCGGTACGCTGACCAAGCATGCCTCGGCAAGCGGCGTGCGCACGGTCGTTTCCACCGGTGACAAGGACCTGGCGCAACTGGTCGACGGCCACGTCACGCTCGTCAACACGATGAGCAACGAAAAGCTCGATGCGGCGGCGGTGCGGGCGAAGTTCGGCGTACCGCCGGAGCGCATGGTCGATTACCTCACGCTGGTCGGCGATGCCGTCGATAACGTGCCGGGGGTTGAAAAGTGCGGGCCGAAGACCGCGGCGAAATGGATCACGGAATACGGTTCGCTCGATGGCGTCGTCGCCAATGCCGCGGGTATCAAAGGGGTGGTCGGCGAAAACCTGCGGCGCGCGCTCGACTGGCTGCCGAAGGGACGCGAACTCGTCACGGTGAAATGCGACGTCGAACTGCCCTTCGCGCTCGATACCCTGGTGTTGCAGCCGCGCGACAACGAGGCGCTGATCGCGTTGTTTCGACATTTCGGATTCAAGACGTGGTTGAAGGAAGCCGAGCGCGGCGCCGAGGCCGCCACGACGGCTGATCGTATGCAAATCGCATCGCCGCCGGCGCCGAAGGCGGACGATTTGCCGCGGCACTATGAGTTGCTGTTGAGCGAGGCCGATCTCGCGCCGTGGCTGGCGCGCCTCGATGCGGCCGAATGTGTGTCCTTCGATACGGAAACGACATCGCTCGATCCATCCGCGGCCCAGTTGGTCGGCATATCGTTTTCCGTAGAGCCGGGCACGGCCGCTTACCTGGCTATCGATCATCGCTATACCGATGCGCCGCAACAATTGGGCGTCGCGCGCGCGCTCGAACTGTTGCGTCCGTGGCTGGAAAACCCGGCCAGGAAAAAACTCGGACAGAATCTCAAGTACGATCAGCATGTGCTTGCCAACCACGGCATCGCGTTGCGCGGCGTCGAGCACGACACGTTGCTGCAGCATTACGTGCTGGAAAGTCATCTGCGTCACGATCTCGATTCGCTCGCCGACCGCTATCTGGACGCGACCACGCTGACCTACGACGAGGTGACCGGCAAAGGCGCGCAACGTATCGGCTTCGAAGAGGTCGATGTGCAGCGCGCGACCGAATATTCCGCCGAGGACGCGGATCTCGCCTTGCGCGTGCATCAGGTCATGCATCCGCAAATCATCGCTGATGCCAAACTCGAATTCGTTTATCGGCAGATCGAAATGCCCGTGCGCGAGGTGCTGTTCCGCATGGAACGCAACGGCGTACTGGTGGATGGCGCGCAACTTGACGTGCAAAGTCGCGAGCTCGGCCTCAAGATGCTCGAGCTGGAAGAGCGCGCCCATCGCGAAGCGGGGCAGCCGTTCAATCTCAACTCGCCCAAGCAGATTTGCGAAATTCTGTTCGAACGCCTGCAACTGCCGGTGGTAAAAAAAACGCCGAGCGGCTCGCCTTCCACGGACGAGGAAGTGCTGGAGAAACTTGCGCTCGACTATCCGCTACCGAAGACCTTGCTCGAATACCGTTCGCTCGCCAAACTGAAATCGACCTACACCGACAAGCTGCCGCGCATGGTCAACGCGCGCACCGGTCGCGTGCATACCAACTACGGTCAGGCCACCGCGGTGACCGGTCGGTTGTCGTCGAATGATCCGAATCTGCAGAACATTCCGGTGCGTAACGGCGAAGGACGGCGCATCCGCGAAGCGTTCATCGCGCCACCCGGGCATGTCATCGTCTCGGCCGACTATTCGCAGATCGAATTGCGCATCATGGCGCACTTCTCGGGCGACGAAGGGCTGGTGCGCGCGTTCGCCGAAGGGCGCGACATCCATCGCGCGACCGCGGCCGAAGTGTTCGGCCGCCGGCTCGACGAGGTGAGCGCCGAAGAGCGTCGCTACGCCAAGGTCATCAACTTCGGCCTGATTTACGGCATGTCCGCTTTCGGTCTGGCGCAGAACCTCGGCATCGAGCGCGCCACGGCGCAGGTGTATATCGACAGTTATTTCGCGCGCTATCCCGGCGTCGCGCGTTACATGGAGCAGACGCGACAACTGGCGCGCGAACAGGGCTTCGTCGAAACCGTCTTCGGTCGTCGTTTGTGGTTACCGGAAATTCGCGGCGGCAGTGGCCCGCGCCGCGCCGGCGCGGAACGCGCGGCCATCAACGCGCCGATGCAGGGGACCGCCGCCGATCTCATCAAACTTGCCATGATTCGTGTGCAGGACTGGCTGGATCGTGAATCGATGGCGACCAAGCTGATCATGCAGGTGCACGACGAACTCGTGCTGGAAGCGCCACAGGCGGAACTCGAACGCGTAAGACTCGAGCTCCCCGGATTGATGAACGGCGTCGCGCAACTGAAAGTGCCGCTCAGCGTGGAAGTTGGTTTCGGGCCGAACTGGGAACAGGCGCACTGATCACAAAGCCTGCGCGCCCCGATCAATACTTCAACGCACCGAAGACTTTCTTGGCGATGCTGGTTGCCGCCGTAGCCGGATTTTTGCGTATCGCGTGTTCCTGTTCGGCAATCACGGTGAACAGACCGTCAAGCGCTTTGCTCGTCACGTAACTGTCGAGGTTGGCGTCTTTCTCGTCGATCAGACCGAATTGCGACGCCTGACCGGCAAAGCGATTGTACTGTTCGGCGAGTTGCACTTTGGCGGTGGCCTGCTTGACGATCGGCAGAAAACGTTCGGTCAGCGCGTCCGACGTTGTGCGGCGGAAATACTGCGTTGCGGCGTCGCTCGGGCCGCTGAGTATCTGCTTGGCGTCGCTGACCGACATTTTCTTCACCGAGTCGACCAGCAGCGGGGTCGCTTCCTTAACCGCCATTTCCGCCGCGCGGTTCATCGCCGTGCGTAGATCGTCGGCTTGCTGTCCCATCCCCATCATGCGCAAGCCGCCCTCGATACGTGCGAGCGAATCGGGCAGCGGGATGCGCACTTTCTCGTTGTCGAGAAAACCGCCCGGCGCCGAGAGTTGCGCGACGGCGGCGCGCGAACCCTGCACCAGCGCATCCTTCAGACCGCT
Source organism: Nitrosomonadales bacterium (assembly GCA_036676355.1). Classification (GTDB taxonomy): domain Bacteria; phylum Pseudomonadota; class Gammaproteobacteria; order Burkholderiales; family SG8-39; genus ZC4RG42. The sequence continues at coordinate 72,402 of JAKFDA010000054.1, forward strand.
GGTCGCCTCGCTGCGGCTCAGGTCATTCAGGCCGATGGCCCAGCATGGCGCCGCAAGCATGAATGCCGCTGCGCCGAGCATGAAGTTTCTACGCTGCATGATCGGGTTCTCCGACCGCAATGCCGGCATCATGCGCCTGCTGATCCGCGTGGTAGCTGGAGCGAACCATCGGGCCGATGGCGGCATGGGCAAAGCCGAGCTGTTTCGCTTCCCGCTCGAACGCCGCGAAAGTTTCCAGTGGCGCATAGCGCAGCACTGGCAAATGATGCACCGAAGGTTGCAGATACTGGCCGATGGTCAACATGTCCACATCGTGCGCGCGCAGATCGCGCATCACCTGCACGATTTCCTCGTCCGTTTCGCCGAGTCCCAACATCAGCCCGGACTTGGTCGGCACTTGCGGATGGCGCGCCTTGAATTCCTGCAGCAGCTTGAGCGAATGCGCGTAGTCCGAGCCGGGTCGCGCCTGCTTATATAAGCGCGGTACGGTTTCGAGATTGTGATTCATCACATCGGGCGGCGCGGCGCACAGAATTTCCAGCGCGCGATCGAGGCGACCGCGAAAATCGGGCACCAGTACTTCGATGCGCGTGCGCGGCGAATGCTCGCGCACGGCGCGTATGCAATCGACGAAGTGCTGTGCGCCGCCGTCGCGCAGATCGTCGCGGTCCACGCTGGTGATGACGACATAGGAGAGTCGCAGCGCGGCGATCGTTCTGGCCAGATGCAGCGGCTCCTCTGCGTCGAGCGGCAGTGGCCGTCCATGTCCCACATCGCAGAAGGGACAGCGGCGGGTGCAGACGTCGCCCATGATCATGAACGTCGCGGTGCCGTGGCCGAAGCATTCGCCGATGTTCGGGCAGGAGGCTTCTTCGCAGACCGTGTGCAGCTTGTTCTCGCGTAGGATGTGCTTGATTTCGTGGAAACGCGAGTTATCGTGCGGCGCGCGCACGCGAATCCAGGACGGCTTGGGCAGCTTTTCCTGCGGCACGATCTTGATGGGAATGCGCGCGGTTTTCTGCTTGCCCTTGTGTTTGACGCCTGGTTCGTTCATCGCTGCATGCTTGCGGGTGGGGCTTCCAGTGTATCAATTCGGGCCGATGCAAGTCGCGCGTCGATGCAATGCGCGAACCGATCGCCGACTTCGCCGATGCCGGCGCGCACGCCCAGATCAGCCAATTGGGTGACCCGCAAACCCTCATAACCGCAGGGGTTTATGTTGTCGAATGGCGCGAGATCCATATCGACATTCAGCGCGATGCCGTGATAGCAGCGCCCGTTGCGGATGCGCAAACCCAGTGCGGCAATCTTGGCATCGTCGACGTAAACGCCCGGTGCGCCGGGCCGTCGCGCGCCGGCGATATGGAAGCTGCCCAGCAGATCGATGGCCGCTTGCTCGATGCGGCGCACCAGTCCCGATACGGTCAGATCGCGCCGGCGCAGATCAAGCAGAAGATAAGCGACCAACTGTCCCGGACCGTGATAGGTGATTTGCCCGCCGCGATCGATGTGAATCACCGGAATGTCGGTCGCGCGCAGCAGATGTTCCGGTTTGCCGGCTTGCCCGAGCGTGTAGACCGGCGGATGCTCGACTAGCCACAGTTCGTCCTTGCTCGAGGCAGAGCGCGCGGCGGTGTGCCGGCGCATGTCGTCGTAGCACTGCTGGTAATCGATACACCCCAGTCGGCGGATCTCGAGGTCTTGTGTCGATGTCGCTTGCGCGACGGCGGTGACGACGGCGCTCACAGAACCATGGTCACCATGGGGTGATCGCACAACTCCTGGTACACCTGATCGAGATGTTCCTGCGACTTGGCGTGGACCGTGACGGTCAGACTGAGGTAGTTGCCTTCGCGGCTGGGGCGCATCTCTACGGATGCGGGGTCGAATTCGGGATCGTGTCGCTGCACGATTTCGAGCACGACCTGCGCAAAGCCGCTTTGCGTGCGGCCCATCACCTTGATTGGGAACGCGCAGGGAAATTCGATCAGGGATTGCTGCAAGTCTTCAGCCATGTCGGATTCGCCCCTTGTAGTCCTGATACAACCCGTACACCGTGCCATAAACCGGCCCCGGTACACCCTCGCCTACCGGCATACCGTCGACCGTCGTGACCGGCACGACTTCGCGAATGGAGGACGACAGCCAGATTTCGTCCGCGGCATACAACTCCGCTACGGAAATTTCGCGCACTTCGAAGGGTAGCTCATCGGCCTTGGCCAACTCGAACACGAGATCGTACGTGATGCCCGGCAGAATGAGATTGTCCTTTGGCGGCGCGATGATGACATCATTCTTGACGATGAACACATTGCTGCTCGAGGCTTCCGTCACTTTGCCGTTACGCAGCAGGATCACTTCGTCGCAGCCCGCTTCCACCGCTTCCTGGCGCAGCAGGCAGTTGGCGATCAACGACGTGGTTTTGATGTCGCAGCGCAGCCAGCGGTAGTCCTCGCGCGTGATGATTTTGAAACCGGCCTTGCGCTGCTCGTCGGCCGGACTGCGCAGCTCGCTGCTCATGATCAGCACGGTCGGCGGAACGGGAGGCGATGGGAACGGCTGATCGCGCCGCGCTACGCCGCGCGATACTTGCAGATACACGGTTTGATCGGGCCATGGATTTCTATCCACGATCGCTTCGAGCAGTTCGGTCCAGCGTGCCGTGTCGTGCGGGTCGGCTATTCCGACACTGCCAAGGCTGTAGCGCAATCGCGCGAGATGTTCCTTCAAGCGGAACAGCGTGCGCGCATAAGCCGGCATGATTTCGTAGACACTGTCTCCGAGCATGAAGCCGCGGTCGAGGACCGAAACCTTCGCCGCTGACAGGGGAACGAACTCACCGTTGAGATAAACCGTTTCGCCCACCGTGTTCTCCAGAGGAACACCGTCGGACCGAAGACGCGGGTGAACGATCCCCGTCCGACGAATCGCCTACTTAAGCCATAGTCGCATGGTATCCCAGATGCGGCCGAAGAAGCCCGCCGCGGGTACGTTGTCCAAAGCGACGATGGGATATTCGCCGACCTGCTTGCCTTCCAGCGTGACGCGCACCACGCCGACTTCCTGACCTGCGGCGATCGGTGCCATCAGCGGTTGCCGCGACACGAGTTCTGCCTTGAGTTTCTGCGCGTCGTCGCGCGGCAGCGTAAGGTAAAGATCGTGGCCCGGGCCCGCCTTGACGCTTTCCTCGGCGCCCTTCCACACCTTCAGGGTACTGACGGTCTGGCCTTTCTGATAGATGCGCACGCTGTCGTAGAACTGAAAGCCGTAGTTCAGCAGTTTCTGGCTTTCCTGCGCGCGTGCGCTTTCTGAGGATGTACCCATCACGACTGAAATCAGTCGTCGCGGTCCACGCTTGGCCGAGGCAACCAGACAGTAGCCGGCGGCCTCGGTGTGGCCGGTCTTCGCGCCGTCGACGTAAGGATCGAGCCAGAGCAGCCGATTGCGGTTCTGCTGCGTGATGTTGTTGTAGCGATATTCGCGCACCGCGTAGATGGCGTAGTGCTCGGGATGCTCGCGGATCATCGCCGCGGTGAGCAACGCGAGGTCGTGCGCGCTCGAGTAATGATTCGCATCCGGCCAGCCGGTGGAATTGGTGAAATGGGTATTCTTCATGCCCAGACGCTGAGCTTCGCGGTTCATCATCTGCGCGAACACTTCTTCCGAGCCGCCGAGCAATTCGGCCAGCGCTATGGTTGCATCGTTACCCGATTGCACGATCGATCCGTAGAGCAATTCCTTCACCGTTACCGGCTTGCGTGGTTCGATGAACATACGCGAACCGCCCGATTTCCAGGCGTGCTCCGAAACCGGCACCACCTGATCGGGCTGAATCTGTTTTTTGTCCAGCGCCTGAGCGACCAGGTAGGCGGTCATCAGCTTGGTCAGCGATGCGGGTTCGGCGCGCTCGTCGGCATGCTGCTGTGCGATGACCTGTCCCGTCTGGTAATCGAGCAGCAGCCATGACTTCGCCGCCACCTGCGGTGGGGGCGGGGCGTCGGCGAACGCAAGCAGGGGAAGGAACAGCAAGCAGGCAAATAGACGACGCAGCATGAGGGGCGCAAATTCCAAGTGTGAGTTAAGGATGGATGATGGATACAACGCGGACGCCGGGCCGATTTTATAACAATGGCCTTCGGCATATGCGCGCCGGCACATGGCCTACGCGCCAATTCGATGAACAACGACCGAAATGGTTCCGAGCCGATGCAAACCGGAACAAGCACCGATCAAGCTTGCGCGTCGTGCCAGCGTACGCGATGACCGCCCGGGTGTTCTTGTCGGCCGAACAATTTCGACCGGCGCACGCTATCGCACGATATACGGCGTGATATCCAGCTGCTGACGCAATTGTTCGACAATGCTCGAGGCTTCGCCATGCGAAGCATAGGGGCCGAGCCGGACGCGGAACAGACCCTGATGAGACACCACTTCAATCGCGCGGTCCAGCGATTGCGCAATCTCGCGCGTGATGCGAGCACGCAGACTTTCGGCATTCGCGCGCGCGCTGAAGGCGCCGACCTGCACGTAGACCCCGCTCTGTTCCGCGTCCGGTTTCGACTGGTCGGCGCTCTTCGCGGCAGGGGGCGCCGCGGCGGCGGCAACAGTGCCGGAGACATCTACGGAGTCGGCGTAGACGCGCTCGACCTCCACCAGCGCACTGCCTGTGGCAATGTAGCCGAGCTTGCGCGCCGCTGCGTAGGAGAGGTCGATGACACGGTCGCGCAGGAACGGACCGCGATCATTGATGCGCACCACCACCGAGCGGCCGTTCGCGATGTTGGTGACGCGCGCGTAACTCGGAATCGGCATGGTCGGGTGCGCCGCGGTCATGCCATACATATCGTAGGGCTCGCCGCTCGCCGTCGGTTTGCCGTGAAAGCGCCGACCGTACCAGCTTGCCCGACCGCGCTGGCGAAATTCGGTACGCTCCGGTTCGGGCACATATTGGCGGCCGAGCGCGACGTAAGGTTTGTTGGCGTAACGATGGAGAGGTTCGTCGCGCGGTTGCGCATCGGGAATGCTGTCGACATTCGCCGGTATGTCATCGCCGGGTCCATCGTCGAGGTAGTAGCCGCCGCCTTTCGATTGAGTCGTCGGCGGTGTCGTCGGCGCGGTAGGGGCGGTCGGAGGCGATTCGCCGAGGTCGCGCACGGGCGCGGTGCCGCATGCGCACAATGTCAGCATAAGCCCGCCGGCGCTTAGCCAGCGCAACGTACGCATGCCCGGCGTGGAAGCTGTGCCAGATCGAAATACGCGCACCGCGATTCCTTAGGTTTGCACCAGTTTGCGGTGCTTGTTGATGCTCATCAAAATGCCGATGCCGACGAACAGCGTCACCAACGCGGTGCCGCCATAACTGATCAACGGCAGCGGCACGCCAACGACGGGCAGAATGCCGCTCACCATGCCCATGTTGACAAAGACATAGGTAAAGAACGACAGCGAAATCGCGCCGGCCAGCAGACGGCCGAAAAAATTCGCCGCGCCGGCGGAGACCATCAGGCCGCGGCCGATAAGCGCAAGATAAAGTAGCAGCAATATGCCATTGCCGATCAAGCCGAACTCCTCCGAATACACTGCGAAAATGAAATCGGTGGTGCGTTCCGGTATGAATTCCAGATGGGTTTGCGTGCCTTCCAGCCAGCCCTTCCCTTGCACTCCGCCCGAACCTACCGCAATCGTGGACTGGATGATGTGATAGCCCGCGCCGAGCGGATCTGTGGTCGGGTCGATCAGGGTCAGGATGCGCTGCTGCTGGTAGTCGTGCAGCATCGACCAGAAAACCGGCGTCGCAGCGCCTATCGCAACTAGCATGCCGAGAATGATTTTCCACGGCAGGCCGGCCAGAAAAATAACGTAAAAGCCGGCAGCCAGCACCAGCATCGAGGTGCCCAGATCCGGCTGCTTCATGATCAGACCGGCCGGTATGGCCAATAGTGCCGTGGCGATGATGAAATCGCGCACGCGCACGCTGCCTTCGCGCCGGTCGAAGTACCAGGCGAGCATCAGCGGCATGGCGATCTTCATGATCTCCGACGGCTGGAAGCGCGTTACGCCGATATGCAGCCAACGTTGCGAGCCATTGACGATTTCGCCGAACAGATCGACGGCGACCAGCAATGCGACCCCTGCGAGGTAGATCGGCAGCGCGAATCGCATCAGTGTCTGCGGCGGTATTTGCGCCGCGATCCACATGCAGGTCAGTGCCACCGCGATGTTGATGCCCTGCGCGACCAGACGAGAAATCTCCTCGTTGGCCGCGCTGTAAAGCGTGAACAGACCGAGCGCGAGCAACATGGTCGCGATGAACATCAGCGCGCTATCGATATTGCCGGTGAAGCGCTGCAGCAGGCGCGCGAACATCATTCGTCTCCCGCGGCAGCGGCAGCCGGCGCCACCGCGGGCGTGTCGGGTAGTTTGCCGAGCAGGTAGTAATCGAAGGCGGTGCGCGCAATGGGTGCAGCCACCGTGCTGCCGTGACCGCCGTTCTCGACCAGAATGCCGACTGCGATTTTGGGCGCATCGGCGGGGGCGAAGGCGATGAACAGCGCGTGATCGCGAAAGCGTTCCGCCACGCGTTTTTCGTCGTACTTTTCGTTCTGCTTGATGGCGATGACCTGTGCAGTGCCGGTCTTGCCGGCGAAACCGTATGCGGCGCCGGCGCCCGCGCGCGACGCGGTGCCGCCGGGCTTGGTGACGTCCTCCATTGCCGATTTCACGAGGGCGACCCATTTCGGATGCAGGGGGATCTGGCGTACGGGCTGCGGTTCGACCGCGCGCTGTTTGCCGGTCTGTGTATCGACGATGTGCTTGACGATGTGCGGGCGGAACGCGACGCCGTTGTTGGCGAGGATCGCCGTCGCGTATGCCAGTTGCAGCGGCGTGGCGAGGTTATAGCCTTGTCCGATGCCGACCGACACGCTGTCGCCCGTGTACCACTTCTGATCTTCGGGCCGCTTGAAGCGCTTGCGCTTCCATTCGCGCGATGGCAGCAGGCCGCTTTTCTCGCCCTGGACGTCGATTCCGGTCGGTTGCCCGAAACCGAACTGCGACAGAAAGTTATGCAACACGTCGATGTCCGTGTCGACCGCGAGACCGTAGTAATAGGTATCGCAGGACACCACGATGGATTTGTGCAGGTTCACCATGCCGTGTCCGCCGACTTTCCAGTCGCGGTAGCGGTGGCTGTGGCCGGGAAGCTGAAAATAGCCCGGATCGGCAATGCTGAACTCGGGCGAGCGTTTGCCGAGTTCGAGTCCCATGATCGCCATGAACGGTTTGAACGTCGACCCCGGCGGATAGGTCCCGGTCAGGGCGCGATTGTTCAACGGCCGGTCAGGCGAATTATTGAGTTCGGCCCAACTCTGCGGATCGATGCCGTCGACGAATACGTTTGGATCGAAGCCGGGTTTGCTTACGAAAGCCAGCACGCCGCCGGTGGCGGGTTCGATCGCGACCAGCGCGCCGCGAAAATTGCCGAACGCCTGTTCGGCGATTTCCTGTAGTTTTGCGTCGATGTTGAGGACGAGATTATTGCCCGCGATCGGCGCTACGGAAGACAAGGTGCGAATGCCCTTGCCGTTGGCGTCGATTTCCACCTGCGCCGAGCCGGTGATGCCGTGCAATTCGTATTCGTAGTTCTGCTCGATGCCGAGCTTGCCGATATGGTCGGTGCCCTTGTAGTTCGCCTTCTGACCATCTTCGACAATTTGTTCCACGTCTCTGTCGTTGATGCGCCCCATGTAGCCGAGCGCATGGGAGGCCAGTTCGGCAAAGGGATAATGGCGGAACAGCCGCGCCTTGATTTCCACGCCCGGGAAGCGATACGCATTGGCGGCGAAGCGCGCCACTTCCTCGTCGGTCAGTCGCGTCTTGATCGGCAGGCTGTCCGCCCCTCGCAGTTCGGTGCGCAATTTGCGAAAGCGGTTACGTTCGCGGGCTTCGATCTCGACGACCTCGGACAACGCCGCAATGGTCGCGTCGAGATCGGCGACCTTCGACGGGTTGATTTCCAGCGTGTATGCCGAGAAGTTGCGCGCCAGAACGACACCGTTGCGGTCGAGTATCAGGCCGCGATTCGGTTGAATGGGAACGACTGAAATGCGGTTGTCCTCCGCCTTGGTCTGGTAATACTCATGGTGAAGGAGCTGCAACCAGACGAAGCGCGCGAGCAGGATGCCGAACGCCACGAACACGATGCCGCCGGCGACGGCCAGGCGTGCGTGGAAACGACGTAGATCGCGTTCGTGATCGCGGAATTCGGCAAAGCTCATTGATCGGTTCGAAATACAGTTCTATCGGTCATGCGAGTGCGCCTCTGCTCAAAAAACGTGCGGACCGTCTCAAGCGAACAGGCGCGACCGCATCCTGCGCCAAGGAAGCTCTGATTAAGGTTGTTTTATCGAGGCGATCGCCGGTTCGTTTCGCATAAGCGATTGATTGCTTTGTCCTCGCTCGTACAGCTTCGCGCATTCGCGACCATCCTCGGCGCTTAATCAGACATTCCCTAGATCGGTCGTGTTTCGTCGATATCATCGGGTGCACGCTGCGGAGCGAGTAACAGGTCCGTAATGAAAGGCCAGAGTATGGCTGCGATAACGGTGCTGACGAACGTCAGCCAACCCGGGAATGTGCCGCCGGCGATGAGACGGACGGCCAGCATCAGGAGTTGGCTCACCAACAGCAGCGCAAAAATATGCACTGCCTGCTGCCACACCGAGAACGACAATACGCGGCGGTGGATGACATGCGCACCAAAGCCGAGGAAGGCGTAGGCAAGCGCGTATTGACCGATCAGCGCGCCGTTGGCCGCATCCATGGTGAGACCGAATAACCATGCGATGCCGACGCCGATGCGACGCGGTTGATGGATGCACCAGAACATCAACGTCAATGCCAGCAGATCGGGTACCAGACGGAGGTCCGGCCAGGGCAGCAGGTTGAAGGCGAGCGCGCAGAGCAGACTGAAGGCGATAAAGAACGCATTTGCCGGTCGCAGAATCCGCTGCGGTCCCTGGTTGCGCCTCATTGGCCTCTCCTCGGCGTCGTCTTGGGTTTATCCTGCTTGACGGCCTTGCCGGGCGCGGCCTGTTTCAACTTTTGCTCGGCTTCCGCGCGCGATGGCAATTCCTCGCTGTGCTGAATCACCAATACCTGTCGATGCTTATTCGTGCCGGCGGTGGGCGTGAGACGGATCTTCGCGAACGCCGCGGTCGCATCACGCTCGACTTTCAGTACGTTGGCAACCGGTAGCCCGCGCGGATAAACACCGTCCAGACCGGAAGTGACGACCACGTCGCCGTTCTGGATCTCCGCATTCGCGGGCATGAAACGCAACTCGAGCGTGGTGCCGTCGCCGGAACCGTAGGCGATGCCGCGCAAACCGTTGCGCAACACCTGGACCGGAATCGACTGATTTTTGTCGGTAATCAACGTGACTTCGGCGAGCAAGGGCAGCACGCGCGTAACCTGACCCAAGACCCCGGAGCCATCCACCACCGGCTGCCCCGGTTCGATGCCGTTTTGGCTGCCCCGGTCGATGATTACCTTGCGGCTGAACGGATCGCGGCCGGCATAAACGATCTCGGCGAATACCGAGGGAGACGACAAGGTCGTACGCGCCTCAAGCAGCTTGCGCAGTTGTTGATTCTCCTGCGTCAGCGATTGCAGCACGAGCAGCGACTGCGCGTTCTTCAATTGTTGCGATCGAAGCGAGGCATTCTCGCGCCGCAAGCTGGTCTGGCTGCTGAAGAAATCGCTGACGCGGTTGAAGGCGGTCACCGGCGCGGTCGCCACTTGTTGGAGCGGGTAGATCGCAAGCGTCAGACCGTGGCGCAAGGGTTCGGCGTACTGGAAGCGGGCGTCGAGCACCATCAGCAGTACCGACAGCAGGCCGAAGAACGTAAGCCGCGCAAGCGGAGCGGGGCCGCGCTTGAAAAACTGGGGCGGCTGGTACTCCATGCGGCGAAGGGATTCCGTTCAGGCGTTACGCGACGCCCGATATGCCGGACATGTCGCGCAGCGCGCAGTTATTCGTTGGTGAAAATGCTGCCAAGTTTGTCCATCTTTTCGAGTGCCCTGCCCGAGCCGCGCACCACGCAGGTCAGCGGGTCTTCGGCCACGATGACGGGTAAGCCCGTTTCTTCCATCAGCAGACGGTCCAGATCGCGCAACAGCGCACCGCCGCCGGTGAGGACCATGCCCTTTTCAGCAATGTCTGCGCCGAGTTCGGGCGGCGTCTGCTCCAGCGCCGTCTTCACCGCACTGACGATCTGGTTCAACGGCTCGGTCAGCGCCTCGAGAATCTCATTTGACGAGATCGTGAAGCTGCGCGGAATGCCTTCGGCCAGGTTGCGCCCTTTGACCTCGATTTCCTTCACTTCGGAACCGGGAAAGGCCGAGCCGATGTCCTTCTTGATCATTTCCGCGGTCGCTTCGCCGATCAGCATGCCGTAATTGCGGCGGATGTAATTGATGATCGACTCGTCGAATTTGTCGCCGCCCACGCGCACCGAGCCGGCGTACACCATGCCACCGAGGGAAATGATGCCGACTTCGGTCGTGCCGCCGCCGATATCGACCACCATCGAGCCCTCGGCTTCCGCGACCGGCAGATCGGCACCGATTGCCGCAGCCATCGGCTCCTCTATGAGATAGACCTGCGACGCACCGGCGCCAATGGCGGACTCGCGGATCGCACGGCGTTCCACCTGAGTCGAGCCGCAAGGCACGCAGATGATGATGCGCGGGCTGGGCGAGAGAAGGCGCGAGACATGCACCTTCTTGATGAATTGCTTGAGCATCTGCTCGGTCACGGTGAAGTCGGCGATGACGCCGTCTTTCATCGGCCGGATCACGGTGATGTTGCCGGGCGCCTTGCCCAGCATCTGTTTGGCTTCCTTGCCGACCGCTTGAATGATGCGCTTGCCGTTCGGGCCGCCTTCCTGGCGGATCGCGACGACGGACGGCTCGTCGAGCACGATCTCCTTGCCGCGGACATAGATGAGCGTATTGGCCGTGCCGAGGTCAATTGCCAGATCGTCGGAAAAATATGCGCGTAAAAATCCCAGCATTGAGAGGTCCGGTGTGCGTCGCAGAATTAGGGGAGGTCGATTAAGTGCCGAGGAAGGTCGCGAGTGCGCGAAGCTGTACGAGCGAGAACTAAGCAGTCAACTGCTTACGCAACAGGCACTCGCGACAGCACATTCCAAAGAAACCTTAATCAGAGCCTCCTTAGCGTGAATGGTGAAGGAGCCCCATTGGGGGACCGAAAGGCGTCGTATAATACATGAGTTTAAACGCTTGTTTTGAGCGGAAATTTGCAAATGCCACTAAGCGCCGAAGAAATAACGCGGATTGCCCGGCTTGCCCGGATCGAAGTCACCGATACCGAACTGAACGGCGTGCGCGGTCAACTGAACGGCATCTTCGCCATGATCGAACAAATGCAGGCAGCCAGGACCGAGGGCATCGAGCCGATGTCGCATGCCCAGGATGTGGTGCTGCGTCTGCGTGAGGATGTCGTGACCGAGTCTGATCAGCATCAATTGTTCCAGGCCGTTGCCCCGCAGGTCGAAGCCGATCTGTATCTTGTTCCCAAAGTCATTGAATAATCGCCGCTCGACGTCCGTCGAGCCGCCCCGCTGCCCATGCTGAATGCGTCCCTGGCCGAGCTGTCCGCAGCGCTGGCCGCAAAAAAAATCTCCAGCGTCGAGCTCACGCAGGATCGACTCGACCGCATCGCTTCGCTCAACCCGACGCTCAACGCGTTCGTTACCGTCGATCCGGACAAGAGTCTTGCGCAGGCGCGCGAGGCCGACACGCGTATCGCGCGGGGCGACGCCACGCCGCTTACCGGCGTACCGATCGCGCACAAGGACATCTGGTGCGCCAAGGGTTGGCGAACCACCTGCGGCTCGCGCATGCTGGAAAACTTCATCGCGCCCTATGACGCGCATGTCGTGCATCAGTTCAATGTCGCCGGCGCGGTCAATCTCGGCAAATGCAATATGGACGAGTTCGCCATGGGTTCGTCCAACGAGACCTCGTACTTCGGCCCGGTGAAGAACCCGTGGGACACCGATTACGTGCCCGGTGGTTCATCCGGTGGTTCCGCTGCGGCGGTTGCCGCGCGCCTGGCGCCCGCCGCAACCGGCACGGACACCGGCGGCTCGATTCGCCAGCCGGCCGCCTTGTGCAATGTTTCCGGCCTCAAGCCGACCTACGGTCTCGTGTCGCGTTACGGCATGATCGCCTTCGCCTCCAGTCTCGATCAGGGCGGCCCCTTCGCGCAAACGGCGGAGGATCTCGGGTTGCTGCTCAACGTCATGGTCGGGTTCGACCGGCGCGATTCCACCAGCCTGCAGCGTCCGCCCGAAAATTACACGCGATCGCTGAACAATCCACTTGCCGGACTGCGCGTCGGCCTGCCGCGCGAATACTTCGGCGAAGGTTTGAGCGGCGATGTACGCGGCGCGGTGGATGCGGCGCTGCAGGAGTTTCGCAGGCAGGGCGCGACGACGATCGATATCGATCTGCCCAACAGCGCGCTGTCGGTGCCGGCCTACTATGTCATCGCGCCGGCCGAAGCCTCGTCCAATCTCTCCCGCTTCGACGGCGTCCGTTACGGTTATCGCGCGCCGGAGTACGACGATCTGGCCGACATGTACAGCAAGTCGCGCGGGCAGGGTTTCGGCGCTGAAGTGAAGCGGCGCATTCTGATCGGCACTTATGTGCTCTCGCACGGCTATTACGATGCCTATTACCTGCAGGCGCAGCGCGTGCGGCGCCTGATTGCCAACGACTTCAAGGCGGCGTTCGAGCAATGCGATGTGATCCTCGGGCCGACCGCGCCCACGGTCGCGTTCAAGCTCGGAGAGAAAGTCGCGGATCCGGTGCAGATGTACCTGAACGACATCTATACCATTGCCGCGAACCTGGCCGGCTTGCCGGCGATGTCGATTCCGTGCGGCTTCGGCAACAATGGCTTGCCGGTCGGCCTTCATCTGGTCGGCAACTACTTCGACGAAGCACGCATGCTGAACGTCGCACATCAGTACCAGCGCGCCACCGACTGGCATGCGCGCATGCCGCAGGGAATCTAACGATGGAATGGGAAGTCGTCATCGGTCTGGAAACGCACGCGCAGCTTTCCACCGCCTCGAAAATCTTTTCCGGCGCGTCGACCGCTTTCGGCGCCGCCCCGAACACCCAGGCCTCGGCGGTCGACATAGCCCTGCCCGGCGTATTGCCGGTATTGAACAAGGGTGCGGTGGAACGCGCGATCCGCTTTGGCCTCGCCGTCGGCGCCAAGGTGAACCGGCGTTCGATTTTCGCGCGCAAGAATTACTTCTACCCCGATCTACCCAAGGGTTATCAGATCAGTCAGTACGAGCTGCCGATTGTCGAGGGCGGTACGGTGCGGATCGTCACCTCGGAAGGCGAGAAAATCGTGCACCTGACGCGCGCGCATCTGGAAGAAGATGCCGGCAAATCGCTGCACGAAGATTTTCGCGGTATGTCGGGCATCGATTTGAACCGCGCCGGCACCCCGCTGCTGGAAATCGTTTCCGAACCGGACATGCGTTCCGCCGAGGAGGCGGTGGCATATGCGAAGGCGCTGCATGCGCTGGTGCGCTGGATCGACATCTGCGACGGCAACATGCAGGAAGGCTCGTTCCGCTGCGATGCCAACGTGTCGGTGCGCCGCAAGGGCGATCCGATGCTCGGCACGCGGCGGGAGATCAAGAACCTCAACTCCTTTCGCTTCCTGCAGCAGGCGATCGAGTATGAGATCAGGTGGCAGATCGAAACCATCGAGGACGGCGGCAGGATTCAGCAGGCCACTGTGCTGTTCGATCCGGACACGGGCGAAACGCGCACCATGCGCACCAAGGAAGATGCGCACGACTATCGCTATTTCCCGGACCCGGATCTGCCGCCGTTGATCGTGAGCGAGGAATGGATCGACCGCGTACGCAGCGAACTGCCCGAGTTGCCGCAGGCGCAGTACGAGCGCTATCAGCGGGATTTCGGTTTATCGCCCTATGACGCGCAGGCGTTGACGCAGTCGCGCGAGACCGCGGCGTACTTCGACAGCGTCGTAAGTGCGCTGGGGGCGGATACCGCGGCGGCCAAGCTCGCCGCGAATTGGGTCATGGGCGAGTTGTCCGCCGCACTCAATCGCAGCGGTTTGGCGATCGAGCAGGCGCCTGTCGGCAGCACGCAGCTTGCCGGATTGATCCGGCGGATCGGCGACAACACCATTTCCGGCAAGATGGCCAAGGACGTATTCGATGCGATATGGAACGGCGAAGCCGCCGGCGACGATGCCGTCGACGTGCTCATCGAACGCAAGGGATTGAAACAGATCAGTGATGTCGGCGAGCTTGCCGCCATCGTCGATCAGATCATCGCGGCCAATCCGAAGTCAGTCGAGGAATTCCGCGGCGGCAAGGATAAGGCGCTTAACGCACTCGTCGGTCAGGCGATGAAGGCGACCAAGGGTAAAGGCAACCCGGCGCAACTGGCCGAGTTGTTCCGCGCCAGATTAGTCTGATTAAGGTCGTTTGATCAAGGCGATCGCCAGTTCGTTTCGCATAAGCGACTGATGCTTTGTCCTCGC
>JAKFDA010000055.1:0-88528 GCA_036676355.1 Nitrosomonadales bacterium
CTGCTTGAATCGGTGGCGACGCTTGCCGCGCGACGCGAAATCGACGCCGACGCTACTTGTTCTCCGGTTCAGGAAGCAGCGGACCCTGTATCGTGGTCAGGAAGCGAACGATAGGCGGGACGTCGCTCGGTTCGCGCGCAACGGGTTCGCGCACGACGACATCGTCATCCTGAGGAAGTTGCGGGGTAGAGGCGGCGCCAATCAGCGTGTGCAGAAACGGTCGTGCCAGTCGCAGACGTAGCGGCCCGCTGTTGGTGTCGACGTCGAGAATCGTGGCGCCTCCGTCGGCAGAGGTCGCGCATCGAAGGATGCTCAGAACGACATGTTCGCGTACAGCCGGCGCAGATCGGTTCATTTCAGGATACCGCCTAAAAAACCTTGCGAACTGGTCTTGCAAGACCGGTGCCCATTGCAATCCGCAGGCGCGTTTTTTGACGATGGCGTGCGAAAGTGTGCTGACCGGGACCGGGCGCTTTGCTATATTCCGCGACGTCCCGTGACGAAGCGCCGGGGAGGGCATCAGCTTCGTTCCAAGGGATTCAGATAACAAGACGTGGCTAACTGCCATATACAAATCCTTTCCAGTTCTGCGTGTTCTGCGCCGCATCGAGTCGTCCGTAAGAAGTGCTTTTCTCCGGCAGCGACGGTTTGCGCGCGCAGCTTGTCGGATGTCGTAGTGAAGAACCAGAGCAATAAGTCACACGCAAGGCGGCTCCTGCGCGAGCCGGATTTTCAATCATCGTACGGATCGGGCAGGCAGGTCGGAGGAGGCGGGCGCACATCGAACGGCGGCCGACTATGAGCGCCTCATACACCATCGGGGTGTGGGCCGAAGACCGCGCAACCACCGAAGAATTCCGTCGCATTCTGGTCGAATGCGGCTACCGTATCGTGGCGGTACCGCCGTCGGTCGAGGCATGGCGCGATGTTGATCTGCTGTTCACGGATGGCGCCGTCGCCACAAGGTACGCCACCGACATCGACGCGCTGAAACGCCAGCAGGTCGGCCGTTTCCTGCCGAGAGTGGTTGTTCTGCACACCGCGAGCGATAGCGCGCCGTGGTTGGATGCCGGCTTCGACGACGTGGTGTCTCTGCCGGCGCAGCGCAGCGAAGTGCTGGCGCGTTTACGTGTACTGCTGCGTCTGCGAGCGAATTCCATCGAGATAGACCGCCTCAGCGCCGCGCGCAATCACATGATCGTGGAATCCTCGATCGATGCTGTCATCGCGGTCGACCACGGCGGCTACATCGTCGATTTCAATCCGGCGGCGGAAAGTATGTTTCAGTATCCGCGCGAGGCGGTGCTCGGTAAACCGTTCCCGATGCTCGCGCAGGCCGATTTTCGTTCTCGCTATTTCGAAAGCTTCAGCCGTTATGTAGCCACGGGGCGAAGCAAGATTGCCGGGCGACGCACCGAATTGCGCGCACTGCGATCGAGCGGCGAGCCCTTCCCCGCGGAACTCAGCCTTACGTGCATCGAAGGTCATGAAGCGCCGACTTTCTTCGCATTCGTGCGCGATCTGACCGAACAGAAGCGTGCCGAGCGCGATCTCGCGCATCTCGCCGCGATTGTTGAAAGCTCCGAGGAAGCGATCATCGGCCAAAGCCTCGACGGATTGATCACGACCTGGAACAAGGGTGCCGAAAATCTGTTCGGCTATACGGCGGAGGAGGCGATCGGAAGGCCGACCGACATGCTTCGTGCGCCTGAGCCGGCGCACGAAGATGCCGTGCAGCCGAGCAGCGTTGCACGCGGTCGCCGCCGTGTGGATTTCGATGTGGTGCGCATGCGCAAGGACGGCACGCCCATCGATACGACGGTGCGTGTCTCGCCGATCCTTGCTCGCGATGGTTCAATCATCGGCGCATCGACCATTGCCTACGACATCAGTGCGCGCAAGCGCGAACGGATTGCCTTGCAGGAAAGCGAGGAACGTTATCGTTCGCTGGTCGCAGCGACGACTTCGATTGTCTGGACTACCGATGGCGGAGGACGCTTCGTCGAGCCGCAATCATCATGGCAAGCCTATACCGGCCAGCCGTGGCCCGACCATCGTGGATGGGGTTGGTCCGAGATGCTGCATCCAGCCGATCGCACGCGCATCTCGCAGCGCTGGGCCGGGGCCATCGTGGCGCGGCGCATTTTTGAGGATCAGTGTCGCCTGTGGCACGCGCAATCCGGCGCATATCGATATTCATCGATGCGCGCAGTGCCGATTCAACGCGGCGACGGCTCGGTACGCGAGTGCATCGGTACCATCACCGACGTGGATGACGCCAAGCGAGCGGAAGAGGCGATCCGCGCGATGAACCAGGAACTGGAACTGCGTGTGGCCGCGCGCACTGCCGATCTCGCCCAGGCAAACCGCGAACTGGAAGCCTTTTCCTATTCGGTGTCGCATGATCTGCGCGCGCCGCTGCGAGCGATCGGCGGTTTTACCGAGATCGTTATAGATGCCTACGGTGCAATGCTGGATGACGAAGGCAAGCGACTGATGCAACGCATTGTCAGCAACGTGCGCCGCATGGACGCGCTGGTGACCGATCTGCTGACGTTCTCGCGCATGAGTCGGGTTCCGGTGTCGAAGCGCACTATTGCACCGGGGCAGATGGTGCAAGACATTGTCGATGAACTCGCCGCCGAACATGGCGGTAGACGTTTCGAGGTGCGCGTCGGCACGCTGCCGCCGTGTTCGGCCGATTCTTCCTTGTTGCGGCAAGTGTTCGTCAACCTGCTGTCCAATGCGTTCAAGTACACCAGTGGCCGCGATCCCGCGGTGATCCAGGTGGATTGCATCACCGACGATGATCCGCTCAAGCCGCTCGTCTATGTGGTGCGCGATAACGGCGTAGGATTCGATATGCGTTTCGCCGGCAAATTGTTCCAGGTGTTCGAGCGCCTGCACAATCGTCACGATGTCGAAGGCACCGGCGTCGGGCTGGCGCTGGTGCGCCGCATTGTGGAGCGGCATGGCGGTTCGGTATGGGCGGAGTCAGCACCCGACCGCGGTGCGAGTTTCTATTTCACGCTCGAACCTGACGCGACCGTTCAGCACGTCCCGGCACTGCGTCAACCGGCCGCCTGAACGGGCATTGCCGAATTCGCTTCGCCCTATTACGACGTAGGACGAATCCCACGCCGGGTTCCGGACTCGACCGATACAGCGATTTCCCTCTACCGCGTAGGCTTCACCAACATATGGGGAGCTTCCAATATCGGTCACGCCCGGGCAGCGCCCGGACGGGCCCGATTGTCGAGAGGGATTATGAAACCGCTGATCCGCAACGAGGATAACGACGTCCTATGCCGTCCCGCCGTCTTCAATGATTCGACGCTGACGGCATGCATGGACGGCAAACGCTTCGGTCTGATGTACGGGCGCTCGGTCGGAATGTGCGAGGTCTATACCCTGATCGACAAGGTCGCGCCGACGGACGCGACGGTGTTTGTGATGGGCGAAAGCGGTTGCGGAAAGGAGTTGGTGGCGCAGACCATTCACCAGCTCAGTCCACGTGCGGAACGGCCGTTTGTCCCGGTCAACTGCGGAGCCATTCCGAAGAACCTGATCGAGGCGGAGTTGTTCGGGTTCGAGAAGGGCGCCTTCACGGGCGCTTCACGTGCGCATGCGGGCCTTTTTGAACGCGCCGACGGCGGCACGTTGTTCCTCGACGAAATAACCGAAATGGCGCCGGGAATGCAGGTGCGATTGCTGCGCGTGCTGGAAAGCGGTGCTTTCACACGAGTCAGCGGTGACACCGAAATCCACGTCAATGTGCGCATCGTCACCGCTACCAATCGCGATCCCGTCCAGGCCGTGGCCGACGGGCGGTTGCGCGAGGATTTGATGTATCGCCTGGCGGTATTCCCGATCGTCCTGCCGCCATTGCGTACGCGGGGAGACGATATTCTGCTGCTTGCAGAACAGTTCATCGCCGAGTTCAACGCCGACGCCGAGAGCGACAAATGTATGTCCGCCGAAGTCGCCGCGGAACTTGTCCGCCGGACATGGCCGGGCAATGTCCGTGAACTGAAAAACTGCCTGCAGCGGGCCTTCATTCTTGCCGACGACACGATCGGTCCGGACCATCTGGCGCAGCCCGATAACGTGCTCGACGGTGGCAGACACGATAT
Organism: Nitrosomonadales bacterium; assembly: GCA_036676355.1. Classification (GTDB taxonomy): domain Bacteria; phylum Pseudomonadota; class Gammaproteobacteria; order Burkholderiales; family SG8-39; genus ZC4RG42. The sequence continues at coordinate 4,134 of JAKFDA010000055.1, forward strand.
CGGCGACCGCCTGGAGTTTGAGATCGGCATCTCCCTTGCAGAGATGGAGCGGCAGACGATCTTCGCCACGCTTGACCATTGCAACGGCAACAAGAAACGCACCGCAGAGTTGCTCGGCGTGAGCTTGAAGACCCTCTATAACCGGCTTACCGAGTACGCCGCCGAGCAGCCAGCCGGCCTGGGGAGCGGCCATGCTTGAGGCTTTACACAGCGAAAGGTGGTTTCGCCACTCCATGCAGGGCACGCATACACCTCCGTATCCGACATCCATTCGCATATTGATCGCGGACGATCACGCTATTGTTCGTGCCGGATTGAAGCAGTTCATCGCGGATGAACAGGACATGGAAGTCACGGGCGAAGCCGAGACGGGCGCGCAAACGGTCGAACTGGCCCGCAGCGGCGACTGGGATGTGGTGTTGCTCGATATCTCGATGCCGGACCGTAGCGGCGTCGATACGCTCAAGACGCTGAAGCACGTCAAGCCGGATTTGCCGGTGCTGATTCTGTCCGGTTTCCCGGAAGGTCAATATGCGATCAATCTGCTGCGCGCCGGCGCGAGCGGCTATCTGAACAAGGAAAGCGCACCGGCCGAACTGGTACGCGCCATTCGCACCGTCGTGTCGGGGCGCCGCTATGTCAGTGCCACGCTGGCGCAGATTCTCGCCGATGACATCAGCAGCGCCGCGAGCGACCGACCGGTGCACACGGGGCTCTCCGAGCGCGAATTCCAGATCTTCTGCAAGCTGGCCGCCGGACAGGCGGTTTCCAAAATTGCGGACGAGCTGTTTCTCTCTGTCAAAACGGTGAGTACCTACCGGACCCGAATTCTCGAGAAAATGAATATGAAGACGAACGCCGACCTGACGTACTACGCGATCAAGAATCAACTGATCCAATAGCGCGCTTTCGCGCCTCTTGCTTTCCATGGAGTGCCACCCGATGGGGCTGCCTGTACGCGTGTTTCTCGTCGAGGACTCAACCATTATTCGGGAGCGGCTTTCCGAGTCGATTATTCAGGAGGGCCGCATCGAGATCGCCGGCTATGCGGATACGGAAACGGACGCGCTCCATGCGTTGCGAGAAAAAACCTTCGACGCGGTGGTGCTCGATCTGCAGCTGAAGCGCGGAAGCGGTCTCGCCGTGCTGAAGGCCATGCGAGCGAACGATGCTGCGAAATCGCCGGTATTCATCGTATTCACCAACTACGACTTTCCTCACTATCGCGCCAAGAGCACAGAACTGGGCGCGGATTATTTTTTCGATAAGGCGCGCGAATACGATCGTGTGCGCGAAGTGCTGGAAGACATCGCCTGCGCGCGGGAAGGCACGCCGACCGCCGATGAGCCCGCTTTGGGGCGGGATCCCGGCGTGTCGCGAAACGGGTAGAAACCAAGTCCGTTCAGGCGATTTTGATGGCACGCAAGTTGCAGTGAAGTCATTGAAACGCCAATTGCGTTTGCTCATGTCCCACGTTAATCAAGGAGATGGAACCATGCTGAAAATCGTAGCGGCTTTATTGATCGCGTCTTTCGCGCTGACAGCTTGCAACACCATGGAAGGTGCCGGCGAGGACATCCAGAGAGGCGGTGAAAAGCTGGAAAACGCGGCAGACCGTAACAAGTAACGCCGCCGCCTTTTTTCCGGGTTGTGCGTCATAAATCCGGTTGATATAGGAACTTCAAAGGGCACGCGGATTGCGGACACCTACGTGTGGGGCTGCGTGTGCATCGGTTGAAGGGCGCAAGCCCGATCAACGAAAGGAGCGACTCATGCTGAATTGGGCGATCGCATTTTTCATCATCGCTATCATCGCCGCGATATTCGGGTTCGGCGGCATCGCTGCCGGAGCCGCGGAAATCGCGAAGATCCTGTTCTTCGTTTTTCTGGTGCTGTTTCTGGTTTCCCTCATCACCGGACTGCTACGAAGATAACGTATGTGATCAGGACAAAGCGGCCGTCTTCTTACCCGAGCGGCCGTTTTGCTTTTTTCAAAGCGGCAAAGCATATCCGCTTTTTCAACGACGTATTCGCGCATTCAGACGGATCTTAAATCTCACCGTCGCAAGAGCCGGCATGCCGGTTGCGAACAGATTAGCGTGCGGTTCCGAATAAGGGAGCCGGCCAACCATAAAGGAGCAGTCATGAATCGAGATCGCCTGGAAGGCAACTGGAAACAGTTGCGTGGAAAAGTAAAGGAGCAATGGGGCAAGCTCACCGACGATCAGCTCGACCTGATCGAAGGTAAGCGCGAGCAGTTAAGCGGAAAGATTCAGGAAGCGTACGGCATTTCCAAAGACGAGGCCGAACGCCAACTCAGCGACTGGGAACGTACGCACGTCGATTCCGATCGACCTGGAATTTAGCCTTTCATCCGAGGAAGCTCTGATTAAGGTTGTTTGATCGAGGCGATCGCCAGTTCGTTTCGCTTAAGCGATTGATTGCTTTGTCCTCGCTCGCAACAGCTTGGCGCACTCGCAACCATCCTCTGCACTTAATCGGACATTCCCTAATCACAAAGGAGAAATCATGATGAAACTAAAACTCGTCGTTATGACCGTCGCACTGGGCTTCGCAGCGAATGTCGCTGCCGCCGATAACGCCATGAGCAAAGATCAGTACAAGGCGGAGGAAGATCGTATCGAAGCGCAATACGAGCAGGCAAAACAAAGCTGTGACGCCATGAGCGGCAATCAGAAGGACGTCTGCATGAAAGAAGCCAAGGGCAAAGAGAAGGTGGCCAAGGCGGAACTCGAAGCGAAGCAGAAGAATACCGATAAGGCGCGTCGTGATGCGGCGATGGCAAAGGTTGACGCCGAGTACGATGTTGCCAAGGAAAAATGCGACGACGCCAGCGGCAATGCGAAGGATGCATGCCTGAAGGAAGCACGCTCCACTCATCAATCGGCGCGCTCCGACGTGCTTGGCAAAATGTCGCCGGCAGCCCGTTCCGGCGCGATCGGTAGTCGTGGCGCGACGAGTGATCGCGGTGCTACGCAATAGCTAAGACGGCAATTGCTGTAACGTAGTCAGCGGCGGCGCTCGATCTGATCGGGCGCCGCCTTTTTCGTTCAGAGCGACTGCAGTTCGGCTGGGCCCGCGGGTGAAACGGACGGCGTCGGGCCATGAACGATCGGAACGAAGACGTCGACTGTCGTGCCTCCGTGGCGCTCGCTTTCCATGCGGAATACGCCACCCAGTCCCATGATCCGTTCCCGCATGCCGAGAATGCCGTGCGAGATCGTCCCCTTGGTCGCGGTCGATGCGAGACCCACGCCATCATCACGCACCAGCAATCGGACGCCGTTCCGCGGTAGCGTGAGCTCCACCCATACTTGCTGCGCGTTGGCGTAGCGGACGATGTTGGTCAGCGCCTCCTGTACGATGCGAAACAGCGCGATTGCCACCTCGCTGGGCCATGCCGGCTCCTCTTCCGGAATGCTGATATGCGCGACCAAATTGGCGCGCGCGCATACCTCGCTGGTTTGCCATTCGATGGCCGCTCCGAGGCCCAGATTGTCGAGTAGCGTCGGGCGCAAATCTTCGATGATGCGGCGTTTGATCTCCACGCCACCGTCGAGAGTGACAAGAAGTCGCTGCAGCTTCTCGTCGATGCGCGGTTCGAGCGGCTGCAGATGCTGTTGTACCCACGAAGCATCCATTTTCGCGGAGACCAGAATGGCGCCAAGCTCGTCGTGAATATCCCGCGCGAGCTTTGATTTTTCGGTCTCCTGGACCGTCTGCAAATGGCGATATGCGCGTGACAGTTCGGCGGTTCGTTCGCGCACCGTCCGCTCCAGGGATTGCTGATGCTCGAGCTGCCGTTGACTGGCCTCTTCACGCAGGCGCGTATCGCGCAAAGTCAGCAGATAGACCGCGGCGAGCAGAAAAATATTGAAGGCACTGGAGAGCGCCATACCGAAGCGCGAGGTGAGAATGTCCTGTTCCCACATCGTCCAAAGTGCGCCCGAGCGGGCCTGTTCATAGGCGCTGAAGGCTTGCATCTCGACACGCAGTTCATCCATTGTTTTTCTGCCGATATCAGTGTGCATCAACGCCTGGGCGGCGTCCGAGCCGTGCTCCCGATACAGCGTCAGGGCCATTTCTATTTCGCCCATCCGCTGGCCGATGAGTTCATTGATCCGGTCCACGCGCCGCAGCTGCTCGCCTGATGTCGGAGGAATCAGCGTACGCAGTTGACTCAGCCGATCATTAAGTTTTTGCACTGCGAGCTTGTACGGTTCGAGGTACTCGCCGCGACCGGTGAGCAGATAGCCGCGCTGCCCCGTTTCCGCATCGAGCACAAGCGTCTGGATTTCACGCGTGACGTCTTGCAAGTCGAGCGAGCGTCGCGCATAGGCACCTGCCTCGAACAGCCGGGCATGCGACAGTTCGGAGAACACCAGCACGCCGATCGACACTATGGCGGCGAGCAGCAGCGGAAGCGCTATCCAGCGGTTGGAAGTTGACATGGTGCCGTTGTCCTACAGCGGAATCGGTGCTGCGCCGACCTTCATCGCCGCGCCGGGGCGCTAGGCTTTATGGGTACCCGCCCGAGCAGGGGGGCAGAATGAGGAGAAACGCATGTTGAAGTGGGCTCTGATTTTTTTCCTGATCTCGTTAGCCGCGGGCATCTTCGGATTTACCGGCATTGCCGCGGGCGCCGCGGGCATTGCGAAAGTGCTGTTCTTCCTGGCATTGTTCCTGTTCCTCGTATTTCTGGTGCTGGGCGTTACGATTGCCAAGAAAGTGTTGTAGTGCCAGGTGCTCGCCCCCGGGTGCGGTGAACACAATGCAAAAAAAAGGCCGGCATTCGCCGGCCTTTTTTGGCGCTTGAGCGGCGTTACGGCGTTGTGCCTGAGCCGGATGCGGATCCGCTGCCGCTAGGGGCCGCACCGCTGCCCATATCGGGAGACGACGAGCTCGGGGGCGAACTGGGCTCGGCCGGCATGGTGCTGGGGCCACTCATGCCTCCGCTCGTATCGGGCGCGGTGCCTGGGGTGCGACTTCCCGGCGTGCCGGTCGCGCCGGTGTCACCGCTGTATGCGCCCGGCTCGGTGCGCGGCTCCTGAACGTTGTCGCCGCAAGCGGCCAAGCCAGCCATGGCCAGGACTGCAGCGGTGGCAATCAAGGTTTTCTTCATTTCGATCTCCTTCAGCGTTAGAGAAATTAGTGTTACTGCTGTGAACGTGTGACGCGGAATTTTGCGTGATGACGCGAATCCATTTGCGCCAGAGTCTGAGCAGTTGCATGCATCACGTGTGAAGCAATCCGCATGCGCTATCACGTGTTTTTGGCGTCTGCGGCAGGCGACAAAAATCGGCCGCTTCCTCGGATTCGAATGAAAAAACGCATGTTTTAAGACATCCGTGCGCTCACGGTACTAGTACGCCCGCAACGGCGCTATCAGTCTAAGGCGCGTTCGTTTGTGGGACTCGTCCGACCTTGCCGTGGATCGGCACAAAGAATGCACCGGCATCGCATACTTAAATGACCCCGGATGACGCCATGCCGCTCTCAGGAAACCCGACGAATGGAACCGAACAACGCGTGACGCAGGAATTCAATCGCTTTCTTGCGGACATCGATCAGCTCATGAGCAGCGCGCGCCAGCTCACCGGCGATAGCGCAGCGTTAGTACGGCAACGTATCGAAGACAAGGTCGCGCAGGCCAAAGTGCGGCTGGAGGCGATGCGTGGCATGGCGGCCGAACAGTACGACGACGAGCAACGACCGCGACCGGTTTGGTGGACGAATCGTTCGGTACAGATCGCGGCTGCCGCGGCGCTCGCCGGCGCGCTGTTCGCAAGCGTTTACATTGCGCGTCGGTCGCGACGCTAGCGCTCGTCCTTAAATTAAAAATCAGGCCGATCAGGAGAAGTTCATGAGTACATCGACAAACGGCAGTTTTCTATCCGATATACAAACCATTCGCCAGCGTGCGCGCCAGCATATCGAACGCGGCGCAGTGACGCCGGGCTATGCCGCCGATCGCGAGACCGTGCTGCGCCTGCTGAACGAGGCGCTGGCGACGGAGATCGTCTGCACGCTGCGCTACAAACGCCATTACTTCACGGCGACCGGCATTCAATCCGAGGCGGCCAAAGCCGAGTTCCTGGAACACGCGAACGAGGAACAACAGCACGCCGACCGGATCGCAGAGCGGATCGTGCAACTGGGCGGCAAGCCGAATTTGAGCCCGGAAGGGCTGACCACACGTTCGCACGCGGAATACGTGGAGGGCGGCACGTTGCGAGAAATGATCGAAGAGGATCTGGTGGCCGAACGGATCGCAATCGAAAGCTACAAGGAAATCGTGCTCTATATCGGCGAGAAGGATCCGACCACCCGCCGGCTGTTCGAGGAGATTCTTGCGGTCGAGGAAGAACATGCGGACGATCTTGTATCGCTGCTTGCCTGCATGTGATATCGGCCGAGGCGCGTCGGGACGATGATCCGCATCGGCATATCGGGATGGCGGTACGAGGGCTGGCGCGGGAATTTTTATCCGGACGGCCTGCCGCAGCGCCGCGAGCTGGAATACGCATCGTCGCTGCTGCCGAGCATCGAAATCAACGGCTCGTTCTACTCGCTGCAGCGCCCCGAATATTTCGAACAGTGGTATCGCGAAACGCCGACCGGATTCATGTTCAGCGTTAAAGGGGGACGCTACATCACGCATGTGCGTCGGTTGCGCGATGTGGAAGCGCCGCTCGCCAATTTCTACGCTTCGGGCCTGTTCAACCTGCGCGAGAAGCTCGGCCCGTGTTTGTGGCAGTTCCCGCCGAGCATGAAGTACGACCCCGAGCGCTTCGAAAACTTTCTTGCCATGCTGCCGCGCGATACGGAAGCGGCGCTGGAGATGGCGCGCCGCCATAGCGAATGGATGAAAGAGCGCGTGCACCTGGCGCTCGACGCAAACCGGCCTCTGCATCACGCCATCGAGGTCCGCCATGAAAGTTTCATCGACGAGTCATTCATCGACATGCTGCGCCGGCACAGCGTCGCCTGGGTTGTGGCCGATGCGGCGGGCAAGTGGCCTTATCGGGAAGATGTGACCGCGGATTTCATCTACATCCGTCTGCACGGTGAAACGGAGTTGTACGCCAGCGGCTATGACGATTCGAGCCTGGATCGCTGGGCGGCACGCATCCGTGCGTGGGGGGACGGTGACGAGCCGAAAGACGCACATCGCATCAGCAAGGTGGCACCGACGCGACGCGCGCGCGACGTGTACTGCTATTTCGATAACGACTACAAGGTGCGGGCGCCCTTCGATGCCCAGCAATTGATGCGCAAGCTGGGATTGAAATGGGATGCCGAGCCGGTAGAGGTCGATGCGCCACGAGCGACGCGTAGCCGAACGACAGCGGCAAGGCAGCGGACTTCGACCGCGCGCAATCCGGATGTTTAGCGCGCGACCGGACACTCATAATCTTCGGTGCGAAACATATCAATGGCGGTCACACGGGCCGCCGACGATGGCGCTATCGCTGTCCGAAGTATCACTCGGCCCAGCCGACCCGATGCCGTGGGTGTCGCCGGTACGCAATGGCCTGATTCCTGTTGTCGCAAGGCGCTCGCCTTGCCGAGCTGCGATGTGCTGTCCCCTGATGCCATTCTTTGCGCGGGTATAGGTGTTGCATCGGCACTTGATCCGGCCTTCGGACGACAGGAATAGGCGTGATGAAAAGCGATGCGGGATTGAACCAGTCGGTGTGGATGGCGACGGCCGACACGCCGGATTGTCCGCCTCTTGTGCGTGACGAGCATGCCGATGTGTGCGTTGTCGGCGCCGGTATCGCAGGCCTCACGACGGCGTACCTGTTGTTGCGCGAAGGCAGGACGGTCGTGGTGATCGATGACGGACCTATCGCGGGCGGTGCATCGGCGCGCACGACGGCGCATCTATCCAATGCCTTCGACGATCGTTACTACGAAGTCGAGCGCCTGCATGGCGAAGAAGGCGCGCGGCTGGTCGCGGAGAGTCACACGGCGGCCATCGACGCCATTGAAGCGATCGTCGGCGAGGAAGGGATTGAGTGCGATTTCGAACGCTGTGACGGCTATCTCGTCGTTGCGCCGGGCCGTCCTGTCGACGAATTGAACGTGGAGCTCGAGGCCGCCCGGCGCGCCGGATTGCGCGAGGTTGAGCGCGTCGAGCACGTGCCGCTCGATTTTCATAATTTCGGCCCGGCGTTGCGCTTTCCCCGCCAGGCGCAGTTTCACCCATTGAAATATCTGAGCGGGCTCACGCAGGCCATCCTGCGCCGCGGCGGGCGCGTCTATGCCCATACGCACGCGACGCGTGTAGAAGGCGGCGAGCGTGCGCATGTGGAAACCTCCGGCGGTGCGATCATCGCCTCCGATGCAGTGGTCGTGGCGACCAATACGCCGATCAACGATCAGCTCGTCATCCACACCAAGCAGGCGCCGTATCGCACCTACGTGGTCGGCGCGCGCGTGCCGTCCGCGTCACTGCCGTCGTTGCTGCTGTGGGACTCGCTCGAGGATTATCACTACGTGCGCGTGCAGCGCGACGTGGCCGGGCGCGACGTTTTGATCGTCGGCGGCGAGGATCACAAGACCGGCCAGGCCGACGATTTCGAAAAGCGTTATGCGCGGCTGGAAGAGTGGGTGCGGATGCGCTTTCCGATGATCGAGGGTTTCGATTTCCACTGGTCCGGACAGGTGATGGAGCCGGTCGACTATGTGGCTTTTATCGGACGCAATCCCAGCGATGACGACAACATCTATATCGCTACCGGCGATTCGGGCAACGGCATGACGCACGGCACGATCGCCGGATTGCTGCTGACCGATCTCATCTGCAAACGAGCGAATCCCTGGGAGCAGTTGTACGACCCCTCGCGCATCACCATCAGGGCCGCGGGCGAATTCGCGATGGAGAATCTCAACGTCGCGGCGCAATTCGCCGACTACGCGACGCCGGGTGAAGTGAAAAGCACCGACGACATCGCGCCGGGGGCCGGCGCCATCGTTCGGCGCGGTCTGAAAAAGATCGCCGCTTATCGGGATGAAAACGGCATGCTGCATTGCTATTCGGCCGCGTGTACGCACCTCAAATGCATCGTGCACTGGAACGGCGGCGAAAAGACCTGGGATTGCCCGTGCCACGGCTCGCGCTTCGACAAGATCGATGGGCGTCCGATCAACGGGCCGGCGCGTCACAACCTCGGCCCGGCGGAGACTTGAAGGAGGGCGCTCGTGGCTGCTTGCGGCGGGGCGGGCGCATCGAGCGGCGCGCCGTTCGTGAGCCTGTCGAACCATGAACGAAAGGCCGGCATGACAACGGACTTCGACGCGCTCAGCCCAATCTGTCGGAGCGCCTGCTTTCTTAGCGCAAACGGTGTTTCAATCTTCCGCTCGTCCTGAGTATCCGCGCAGCGGCTGAGCCGAAGAGGTCGACTGCTGCGCGCTCACCGCGAACTGCTTCCCGGAAGGCCGGGAAACGGGCCGTCAAGCCCCGTGGATCGCCGACCCGCCCCCTTACCCGTGCGGTAACATACGCGGCTCCAGCGGAAGGTCCGATTCGTGTCTTTCTACAACCTCTATCGCCACAATTTTCTGCGCGCGGCCGTATGCATTCCGGAACTGCGCGTTGCCGATCCGGCCTTCAATGCCGCGCAGACCGTCGCGCTCATGCAGCAGGCTGAAGCGCGCCAGGCGGCGGTTGCGCTGTTTCCGGAACTCGGCCTGTCGGCGTACACCTGCGACGACCTGTTTCATCAGGACGCGCTGCTGGATGCGGTGCTGGCGGGCCTGAACGAAGTCGTGCAGGCCTCGCACAAGTTACAAGTGACGGCCGTTGTCGGCTTGCCGTTGCGAGTCGAAGGGCTGCTCTACAACTGCGCAGCGGTGGTGCAGGGCGGACGCATCTGCGGCATCACGCCGAAAAGCTATCTGCCGAACTATCGCGAGTTTTACGAGCTTCGTCAGTTCACGCCGGGCGATACCTGCGCGCGCGAGACTATTGATCTGCTCGGACAGCGCGACGTGCCGTTCGGCTCCCAACTGCTGTTCCGTTTCGCCGCACAACCGCTTGCGACGCTGCATGTCGAAATCTGCGAAGACCTGTGGACGCCGGTGCCGCCGTCGACCTTCGGCGCGCTGGCGGGTGCAACGGTGCTGCTCAATCTGTCGGCCTCCAACGTGACGGTCGGCAAGGACGGTTATCGTCGCCAGCTGGTATCGAATCAATCCGCGCGCTGTATCGCCGGGTATCTCTATAGCGCGGCCGGCTTCGGCGAATCGACTACCGATATGGCGTGGGACGGCCACGGCGTCGCTTATGAAAATGGCGCGCTGTTGGCGGAAACCGAGCGCTTCGCGCAGTGTGCGCAGTTGCTGATCGCCGATATCGATCTCGATCGCATTGCGCAGGACCGCATGCGGCAGAACAGTTTCGGCGCATCGGCGCGCCGCCATGCGAGCGAGCTGGCGAATTTCCGCAGCGTCACGATCGAATCGAAGTTGCCGCTGGAGCAGGAACTGCCGCTCGAGCGCATCTACGAGCGCTTTCCGTATGTGCCGGCCGATCCGGCCACGCGCGATGCGCGTTGCGCAGAGGTATACGACATTCAGGTGCACGGCCTGACCAAACGCCTCACCGCGATGAAGAGCGAGAAGATCGTGATCGGCATCTCGGGCGGGCTCGATTCCACCCAGGCGCTGATCGTCTGCGCGCGGGCGATGGATCTGCTCGGATTGCCGCGCACCAATATCCTCGCCTACACCATGCCAGGATTTGCCACGAGCGAGCGCACGCTCGATCAGGCACGTCGCCTGATGGAAGCGGTCGGCGTGACCGCAACGGAAATCGATATCCGTCCGAGTTGTCTGCAGATGCTCAAGGACATCGGCCATCCCTATGCCGAAGGCAAGCCGGTGTATGACGTCACGTTCGAGAACGTGCAGGCGGGCGAACGCACCAGCCATCTGTTCCGCCTGGCCAATCTGCACAACGCGCCGGTGATCGGTACGAGCGATCTGTCCGAGATCGCGCTGGGCTGGAGCACTTACGGTGTGGGCGACCACATGGCGCACTACCACGTCAACGCCAGCGTGCCGAAGACACTGATTCAATATCTGATTCGTTATGTCGCGCGCACGCGTCTGCTCGGCGAACATGCCGGCGCAGTGTTGCTCGATGTGCTCCAAACGGAGATCAGTCCGGAGCTGGTGCCGGGCACGGAGAACGACAAACCCGAGCAGCGCACCGAAAGCATCGTCGGCCCATACGAACTGCAGGACTTTCACCTCTACTACATCCTGCGCTTCGGTTACCGGCCGACCAAGGTGGCGTTCCTGGCCTGGAACGCCTGGCGCAGGCGCGAACAGGGTGTGTGGCCGGAAATCCCTGAGGCCGAACGCAACGAGTACGCGATCGGCGATATCAAGCGCTGGCTCGCCGTCTTTCTGCGTCGTTTCTTTCAGCTGTCGCAATATAAGCGCAGCGCACTGCCCAATGCACCGAAGGTCGGCTCGGGCGGTTCGCTCTCACCACGTAGCGATTGGCGTGCGCCGAGCGATAGCGAAGCGACCGCCTGGCTGGCGGAACTCGATCGCATTCCGGATCGGTGAGGCGTCATGGCGGTTGCAATGGCCGGCTTCAAGCCGGCGCCCAGCGTTCGCATTGCCTCTCCGATCGTTGTGGCGGCAACGTTTTCCGTCGTCATGCATGCGGCGCTGCTGGTGTGGGCGCCCATGTGGCAGGCCGATGCGCTCAAAACCATACAGATACCGCTGGTCGCCTCATTGGAGGCCACACCGCCGCCTGAGGTGCTGCAGCCGCCCGCGCCGCAGCCGCCAAGACCGGCGCCCGAGGTAAAACGACCTGAGCCGAGGCCCCAGGTCAAACCGCCCGAACCGAAACCGGAGCCGAAGCGTCGTGTGCCGACCGAGCCACGGATCGCGCCGGCGCCTGCCCGGGAGGAGCCGCCGACCGCCGCGTCCGCGACGAAAGCGCCCGCTACGCCTGCTCCGAGCGAAGCAATGGTCGCCGCACCGCCGAGCGCACCGGCGGTCGAAGCGGGACAGGCCATGGTGGCGCCCGAGCCGGTTTCCATTGCCCAATACCAGATCGCACTCAATACCGCGGCGGGGAAATATCGCAACTATCCGCGCTATGCGCGCCAGCGCGAATGGGAAGGGCGTGCCACCGTGCGGCTCGATATCGGCGCCGACGGTCGCGCGCAGCGGATTCGCGTCAGCAGATCGAGCGGCTACGAGCTGCTCGACAATGCCGCGCTGGAGATGCTCCGCAGGGCGCAACGTGATACGCCGGTGCCGGATGCGCTGCGCGGCCGATCTTTTATTGTCGAAGTGGCGGTGCTGTTCGAGTTGAAGGATTAGGGTATGTCTAAGCAAGTGCCGAGGATGGTCGCGAGTGCGCGAAGCTGTACGAGCGAGGGCAAAGTTATCAATCGCTTATGCGAACCGATCTGGCGATCGCCTTGATCAAACTACCTTAATCGGAGCTTTCTTAGGATTGCAGCGGAGAGCGGAGAATTTGGAGCCGGAGCGATTTCCTGGAATGCCGTGGTCAGGGGCGAGGTTTGCCGTCACTCCCGCGAAGAGGACCTCGATCCGGGAGCGGGAGTCCAGTTGTGCTTCTATGCCGCCGGTCGATGATGAACGGGTGGGAAAGCCACGACATGATCGACGTCGAGCCGGATGCCGATTTTCTCGCCCAGCGCGTGGTTGTGATGGCTGGGAACGAGTGTGAGAATCTTGCGGCCGCTTTCCAGCCGCAGCGTGTAGAGAATGTCCGCGCCGCGAAAGGCCTTGTGCAGCACTTCAGCCTGCATGCTGCTCGCGTCGTCGTGGATGATGTCGTCCGGGCGCAGCAGCACGTCGACCTGATGGCCGTCCTCGCATTCGGGGCAGCAGCCGTTGACGCACGGATCGGCCACTTCTCCGTGCAGCGTACCGAGTTCGATTTGCACCTCCTGCGGATTGAGCACGTAGCCGGGCAGGAACACACCCTGACCGACGAAGTCGGCGATGAAGCGGTTGCCGGGGCGATGGTAGAGGTTATAGGCGCTGTCCCACTGCTGAATCTCGCCGGCGTGCATGATGCCGATCTCGTCGGCGATGGCGAAGGCTTCGTTCTGATCGTGCGTCACGAGGATGGCAGTGGTGTTGGCACGCTTGATGATGTCGCGCACTTCGTGGCTCAGCCGCTCGCGCAGTTCCACATCCAGATTCGAGAACGGCTCGTCGAGCAACAGCAGATCGGGCTGCGGCGCCAGGGCGCGGGCGAGCGCGACGCGTTGCTGCTGACCGCCGGAAAGTTGGTGCGGATATTTCTCCGCATGCCCGGTCAGGCCGACAGCCTCGATATACTCCGCGACGCGGGCGGCGCGTTGCGCCTTGGGCGTGTGGTGCAGTCCGAAAGCGATGTTTTCGGCGACGGTTAGGTGCGGAAAGAGGGCATAGTCCTGAAACACCATGCCGATGCGGCGCTTTTCCGATGGCTCGGTGCAGTTGCAGGACGACACGCAGCGGCCGTTGAGCAGGATCTCGCCCTCGGTCACCCGTTCGAATCCGGCGATACAACGCAGCACGGTGGTCTTGCCGCAACCGCTCGGACCGAGCAGGCAGCCGATCGCGCCGCGCTTGAGTTGCATGGACAAACCGCGGACGACCTCGTGCGCTCCATAGGCCTGATGGAGATTGCGCAGTTCGAGCATCGGCGCGGATGGGGGCGATATGGCGTTCATTACGCGCGATTATAGTGCCAACGGGAACAAGAATCATTATTGAATACGAATACAATCGCGGCTGCCGTTTCGATCCAATCCGATGTCTTCCACTCCTGTAGACCTGACTCCTCCGCGTCCACGCTGGCGTAGCCCCGGCGCGCTGGGATGGACCGCGCTCGGTGTCGGCGCATTCATCGTGGCGCCGCTGCTGGTGGTGGTCGGCTATGTCTTCCTGCCCGGCGAGAATTCGCTGAGCTACATGTTCGGCACCGTTCTGCCGGAATACGCCTGGACCACGCTGCTGCTCATGCTGGGCGTGGCGGCAGGCGTGGCCTCCATCGGGGTGCTTTCGGCCTGGCTGATCACGGCCTACAGGTTCCCCGGCGGCAAGGTGCTGGAGTGGGCCCTGGTACTGCCGCTCGCCATGCCCGCCTATGTCATGGCGTACGCCTACACCGACTGGTTGCAGTACGCCGGTCCGGTGCAGACGGCATTGCGAGAACTGACCGGCTGGCGCGGGCACGACTACTGGTTTCCTGAAATTCGTTCGCTGTATGGCGCGGCCGCCATGTTTTCCTTCGCGCTATATCCGTATGTCTATTTGATCGCGCGCACCGCTTTCCTCGAACAGTCACGCAGCAGTATCGAGGCCGCCCGACTCGCCGGGTACGGCGCATGGGGCAGCTTTTTTCGCGTCGCCATACCGCTGGCCCGGCCCGCCATCGTGGCCGGCTGCGCATTGGCATTGATGGAGACGCTGGCCGATTTCGGCACCGTGTCCTACTTCGCAGTGCAGACTTTCACCGTCGGCATCTTCCGCGTCTGGTTCTCGCTCGGCGACGTGGTGGGCGCGGCGCAACTCGCCACCTGCATGCTCGGCTTCGTCTTTCTGCTGTTATGGCTCGAACGGCATAACCGCGGCGCGGCGCGCTACCACACCAATGCGCCGCGCAAGCCGCTGCCGCCGCGCACGTTGACCGGCTGGCACGGCGCGCTGGCGTTTGTCGCCTGTGCCGCGCCGGTCGTGTTCGGTTTCTTTCTGCCGACCGGCGTCCTGCTCAATCTCGCGCTGAGCGATGTCGAATCGATCTGGGTCGAACGCGTCTCTACGCTGGTATTCAACAGCTTCACGCTGGCGGGAGTGACCGCGCTCATCGCGGTCGCGCTTGCCGTGCTGATGGCGTATGCCGCGCGGCTGTCGAAGCACCCGGCCGTCATCGCGGCAAACCGTATGGCCGCGCTCGGTTATGCGATCCCGGGGGCGGTCATCGCCATCGGCGTGCTGGTGCCGTTGGGTCGCTTCGACAACATCATCGCCGTATGGGCGCAGAACAGCTTCGGTATCGACACGGGGCTGATCTTCACCGGCACGATCGTGGCGCTGGTGTATGCCTATCTCGTCCGCTATCTCTCCGTGGCGGTGCAAACGGTGGAAGCGGGGCTGTCGAAAATCACGCCGTCGATGGACGACGCCGCGCGCAGCCTCGGTCTCGGGCCGGCGCGGACCCTCCGGCGCGTTCACGCACCGATGTTGTGGGGCAGTCTGCTGACTGCAGGCCTGCTCGTGTTCGTCGACGTGATGAAAGAATTGCCCGCCACTTTCGCGATGCGGCCTTTCAATTTCGACACGCTCGCCATCGAAGCCTACAACCTCACCAAGGATGAACGGCTGGCCGAAGCCGCCATCCCTTCACTGCTCATCGTGGCGGTGGGTTTGCTGCCGCTCATCATTATTTCGCGCCGCATGACGCGCGAACGCTAGGGCATCAGGCACCAACCGCGGCCCACAACATCGTCGCGCCGGATAGCAGCAGCATGGCGTCCATCAGCAGGCGAAAGCGCTCCGGCGGCAAACTCAGAACAAAAGGCTTGGCGATGAACGAGCCGATCATCAGCGAGCAGCCGATGATCAGGCCCTGCACGACGGCCTCCAGTGGCAGCGCGCCGAAGCTGCGGAACACCGTCGCTTTGGCGCTATAAATCGCCAGCGAGCCGGCCGCTTCGGTGGCGAGAAACGCGCCTTTGACCAGGCCATATGCAAGAAAGAACGGTACGTTGATCGGCCCGGTGGACACGACGATGCCGGTCAGGAAGCCGATCACCGCGCCGACGATCGAGAGGTGCCAAAGACGCAGGCGCAGGCCGTGCGAGTTCAGCCAGCGCCGCGTCGGAATCATCAGGATGAAGAATGCCCCGAGCGTCACGTCGATCACGCGCGGCGGCAGTGCGAGCAGGGTGCGTGCGCCGAGCGCGGCGCAGGGCACGCCGGTTATCGAATACGCGGCGCAGGCCTTCCAATCCACTTCGCGATACCACACCAGAATGCGCGAGAAATTCGCCATCAGCGCGGCAACCGCCATGATCGGCACAGCCTGCAACGGACCGAACACAATCACGAGCACCGGCATCAGCATGATCGACGAACCGAAGCCGACAATGCCGCTGATGGTGCCGGCAATGAGGCCCAGTACGAGCACGAGGAAGAAACTCAAGATGGCGCTTCAGTGGGTATGCAGAAAATTGAACGGCGCTTTGCGAGCGTCTCATTCGTACGTGGCGCGAACTCGGGCAGATAACACTCGCGACCACAGTGCGTGAAACGGCACGCGACGACTTTGCCGAGTTCTGCGTCCGCTTCGAACCCGATGTGACCGCAATGGCAACTGCCTATGTCAATCATCGAATCCCTTGCAGTGCTCGCGGGTGGAATCATTTTTCGACGTTGCGCAGTTCGGCCGGTGAGATCAGTACGCTGAATTGTTCGCACCAGATCACCACGCTCGGATAGTCGGCCAGATCGACACCGTCAGATATCGGATAGTTCTGGCTGCCCTTGAAGGCGCGCAGTCGACCGAGATCGATGAACATGGTTTCGTCGACTTCAGTCGATGGGGTGATGCCTTTTTGCGGCACGAGATAGACATGATATTTGGGACCGGGGCCGACTTCGAAATCGGCCTCGAGACGAACCACGTCTCGGTACACGCTCACGTTGCCCTTGCCCCAGTGGATGGGATCGGATGGATTGGCATGAATGAACGTGCCTCGTGCGATCAATGCGTGTTGATCGATGTTTTCGATTTTTTCGTCGGCGACGATGTCGGCGAGAAAAATATAAGGGTAGACGAACAGACCGAGCGCCACGCCGGCTGCTAACCCGGTCAGGGCGCCCACAATGAAAACGATGACGTGTTTCATCGGTGTCCCGCAGCGTCGCAACGCATCATTAGAGGCCGCGCCTCGTTGGCGAGCAAGTTGATTCGACAATCGGCGCATGACGCGACGGCGCGGTTGAACGTGAACGTGGCGCGGCGCCGGTTTTCCGCGGCGTCGGGCGCGTGCGACGCGGAAACCATACAGAATTTTGCATTGAGTGGATGAGCGGCGTCGCCGCGTTTAACAACAGAAAACAGATGCGCATGCGTTCCAGTCGTTTTTTCCTTTTACTCCAGCGTTTTAGTTCGCAAGGCACATGCCTTGCGTCACGTCGCGGCCAGTCAGTGCGCCGCACTGCGCCATCTCATTGCGATAGGGCTTTTATGACGACCGTGCTCATCATCTACGCAAGCAGTCTCGGCAATACGAAACGAATGGCCGATGCGATTGCCGAGGGCGCGCGTGGTGTCGACAGCGCCGTCGTTCGGTTGAAGACAGTGGACGAAACGTCGATCGACGACGTTTGGGCGTGCGATGCGCTGGTGCTCGGATCGCCCGTGCGCCAGGGGTCGGCGGATGCGCGCGTGCGCAATTTCATCGAAGTCGATTGCGAGCGGTTGATGCTGAGCGGTCGACTGGCGACCAAAGTCGGCGCGGTTTTCACGGTCGGCGCGAATCCGCATGGGCGACACGGCGACGGCGCCGAGATCGCGCAACTGGCGATGTTGCGGCCGCTCGCCGCCGGCGGCATGACGCTCGTCAGCGGCCCCTGTGAGTGGCGCAGTGCGACAATGCGCGGACCGTATTGGGGACCGCACGCGCGCCTGCGCATGCAGGAAGACGGCCGCGAAGTGCTGCAGGAAGGTTCCGTCGAAGCCGGCCATCTGCACGGTTATCGGGTTGCACAGGCTTCAGTGTCGTTCAAACACGAACCCCTGGACCGCCCGCGTCGCGTCGTCAGCCGGCCACGCATCGCCGATCTGTTCAACGGCATGCGCGAACATCTGCGCTCGGTGCGTTGAAAAGAGCAGCCGAGAGCTGAGAGCGGAGAGCCAAAGCTGCAGAGAACACAGCAGAGAATCCGCGCACCATCTATGCACCGGAAATTTCCGGTTTTCTCCGTACCCTCCGTGTTTCAAGCTGTTTCTGGATTCCCGACCACGCGGCTACGCCGGGAATGACGATGGATACCTCATCCCCGCGCAGGCGGGGATCCAGATCGTTCTAACTGTTTTTACTCTCCGCTCTCGACTCTCGCCTCTCCGCTGTCTTTCCGAGACATAATCGCCGCCCCGGCTGTGCGTGCGGTAGTGGCACACGGGTCCGTGGCTTATAATCCGCGCCAACATGCGCTGCCGTACCGTAGCTTCCCTCCCGAATCGTCTGCCTTTGCACGCTGCGATCTCGGCTCGCCTCTTTCGCTGATATCCATGCGTATTCTGCTCAGTAACGACGACGGTTATTTTTCACCCGGGCTGGCCGTGTTGGCGGAAGCTCTGAGCGACCTCGGTGACGTCACCGTGGTTGCGCCCGAGCGCGATCGCAGCGGCGCGTCGAATTCGCTCACGCTCGATCGCCCGCTCATCGTTCGTCGTTCGGCGAACGGATTTCTGTTCATCAACGGCACGCCCACCGACTGCGTACATCTCGCCGTCACCGGCCTGCTCGACGAGTTGCCCGACATGATCGTGTCCGGCATCAACGTCGGCGCCAACATGGGCGACGACACGCTTTATTCGGGCACTGTGGCGGCGGCCACCGAAGGCTATCTGCTCGGTCTGCCGTCGATTGCGGTGTCGTTGGTCGGCAAGGCGGGCGGTCACTACGCCACCGCCGCGCGGGTCGCGCGCGAGTTGGCACTGCGTTATGTCGAAAAACCGGTTCAGGGTGCCGTGCTGCTCAATGTGAACGTGCCGGACGTTCCCTATGAAGAACTCAACGGCATCGAGGTCACCCGGCTGGGCAAGCGGCATCGGGCCGAGGCGGTGATCAAGATGAACAATCCGCGCGGTGAAACGGTGTACTGGATCGGCGCCGCGGGCGCCGCCGCGGATGCCGGGCCGGGCACCGACTTCCATGCCGTGGAGCGAGGGTTTGTCTCGATCACGCCGTTGCAGATCGACCTTACGCATCAGGATCACATGGCGCCGCTGCGGGAGTGGCTGCGATGAGCCCGTTGGCGCCGACGCGCGGTATCGGTATGACCTCGCAGCGCACGCGCGACCGCATGGTCGAGCGGTTGCGCGAACAGGGCATTACCGACGAATGGGTGCTCGATGCGATGGCGGCCGTGCCGCGCCACCTGTTTGTCGAAGAGGCGTTGGCCAGTCGTGCCTATGAAGACTCGGCCTTGCCGATCGGCTTCGAACAGACCATATCGCAACCCTACGTGGTCGCCCGAATGCTCGAAGCGGCGCGTGCCGATCGTACGCTGGACAAGGTGCTCGAAGTCGGCACCGGTTGCGGCTATCAGGCGGCCGTGCTGGCCAAAATAGCCAAGCAGGCGTATTCCATCGAACGCATCGCGCCCTTGCTGGAAAAGGCGCGCGCCAACCTGCGGCCATTGCGCATTGCCAATCTGCGGCTTTCGCATGGCGACGGTTATCTCGGGCTGTCCGATGTGGCGCCGTTCGATGCCATCGTGGTCGCCGCCGCGGCGACGCATATGCCGCGCGCGCTGCTCGATCAACTCGCCGTGGGAGGTCGTCTGGTGATTCCCATCGGGACTAAAAATCAAACGCTGACAATGGTCGAGCGCACCGACAGTGGCTTCAAGGAAAGCCGTCTCGATGCGGTGCGCTTCGTGCCGATGCGGCTGGGGAAGGGATGAAGATGACGCGCGCAACCGTTCGCCTGTGGTTACTTGCACTGTGTGCGGCGTTCGGGTTGGCGAGTTGCGCCGCGCATCGACCCGCGCCGGTTCTCGATCGCAGCGCGTCTTCCGTCGCCGCAGATCAGCGCGCCGATACCTATACCGTCAAGCGTTATGACACGCTTTACAGCATTGCCCTCGAACACGGCGCCGACTGGCGCGAAATGGCGAGCTGGAACGGTATCAACGATCCGAGCAAGCTGTCGGTCGGTCAGGTGCTGCGCGTCAAGCCGCCGCAGTCCGCCGTTTACGCATCGCCTGACGGCGCCGTTCAGGTCAATCCGGTGGTCATCGCGCCGGTGATCGAAGCGCGTCCGCTGGACGGATCGAGCGTGGGCAGTGCGCCGCCCGTGCCGGGTGCGGTCGGTACGCTCAAGACCGAACCCAAGGGCCTGAAGCTGCCGTACTCCGAACAGAATGTGGCGCTGGTCCAGCGCGGCGGTGCACCGGCGACCCCGGTTGTCGCCGCGCCGTCCGCCCCGGCACCGTCGGCGCCGGCGGCCGGCGAATCGCCTGCAGCGCCTGCCAAGACCGAACCGAGTGCACCGGCACAGGTGGCATCGGTGGGCGCGACCAGGGAAGCTGCCGGAATCCAGTGGAGCTGGCCGGCCAACGGCACGCTGAGCGGCAAATTTGCCGACGACGGTAGCAAGGGCGTACAGATCGGCGGCAAGGCCGGCGAGCCGATTCTTGCGTCGGCGTCCGGCAAAGTGACCTATGTCGGCGACGGCGTGCGCGGCTACGGCAATCTCGTCATCGTCAAGCATAACGACGAATATTTGTCTGTCTACGCCCACAACCGGAAAATACTGGTGCAAAGCGGGCAGAGTGTGAGCAAGGGACAGAAGATCGCCGAAATGGGGAACGGGGCGGGCAGCAAACCGCTCTTACATTTCGAGATTCGCCGTTTCGGCAAGCCGATCGACCCGTTGGGATTCCTGCCGGACCGGGCGAATTGATGCAGTTTTAGGAAGTCGGCACGGCGGCTGCCCGTCGTGACCGGGAGCCACGATCGGAGCCTCCCCGGATCATGCGACCCGAGGCCGCCCTATGCAGCAGATGATGTACCCCGACGACGAGTACGAGGACCTTCCGGAGTCCGACTCGCAGGAAGCCGGGTTCGACTCGTCCGCTGTCGGAGATGCCGAACCGGAGGTGCGCGAAGGCGTGGCGCCGCCACCCGAATTTCTCTCCGACGTCACCCAGATCTATCTCCACGAAATCGGCCTGAAGCGCCTGTTCGACGCAAGGGAGGAATTGCATTACGCGCGCTGTAACGCGCGCGGCGATTTCGCCGCGCGGCAGCGCATGATCGAGCACAATTTGCGGCTGGTTGTAAACATTGCCAAGGGTTATCTCAATCGCGGCATGCCGCTGCTCGATCTGATCGAGGAAGGCAACCTGGGGCTGATGCATGCGCTGGAGAAGTTCGATCCGGAGCGCGGCTTTCGCTTTTCCACTTATGCCACCTGGTGGATCCGTCAGAACATCGAGCGCGCCATCATGAATCAGTCGCGCACCATTCGGCTGCCGGTGCATGTGATCAAGGAGATCAACAGCGCGCTGCGCGCGCGGCGGCATCTCGAGGCCGCAGGCCATATCGATCCCGGCATCGAGGATATCGCCCATATGATCGGCAAGCCGGCCGAGGAGGTGCGTTGGGTGTTGGCGCACAGTGAGCACACCGCTTCGCTCGATGCGCCGCTCGATGTCGATCCGGCGCTGTCGATCGGCGAGGCGATCGCCGACGAGACAAGCGCTCCGCCCGATGCGCAGTTGCAATCCAGTGAAGTCGAAGGGCTGGTGCAGGATTGGCTCGATCAACTGAACGACAAGCAGCGCAATGTCATCGAGCGTCGTTTCGGGCTGCGCGGACACGAAGTCCTGACTCTGGAGAATCTGGCCGTGCAACTTGGCGTCACGCGTGAGCGCGTTCGGCAGATCCAGCTCGAAGCGCTCGCGCATCTGCGCCGTCTGCTCAATCGGCGCGGGCTCTCGCGCGACGCGTTGTTATAGCGCGACAGCTGCCCGGATTTCCTGCGCCAGCGCCCACACCGCCGAGGCGTAGAAGCTCGAGCGGTTGTAGCGCGTAAGGACGTAGAAATTCTGCAGCCCGACGAGATACTCGGATGCCGCGTCGGTCGAGTCCAGTTCGATCAGCACCGTCGATGTTTTGGGCGTGATGCGCTCGTCGAAGTGCACGCCGGCAGCGCGCAGGGTTGCGGCGAGGTGATTGGGCTGCACACCGCCATCGATGAGCGCGCGGAACGATTCGCCTTCGACGCTTGCCGGCACGGCGATCGGCTCTCCCGGCACCCAGCCATGTTTCTGCAGAAAGCTTGCCACGCTGCCGATGGCATCCGCACTGCTGTCGCGTAAATCGCGCTGACCGTCCCGATCGAAGTCGACCGCGAAGCGCCGGATGCTGCCGGGCATGAATTGCGGAATGCCGATGGCGCCGGCAAAGGACCCCATCAGCGACAGTGGTGAACGATCGGATTCGCGCGCATACAGCAGCAGTTCTTCCAGTTCGCTGCGGAAATAATCGGCGCGACGCGGATAGTCGAAGGCAAGCGTGGTCAATGCATCGAGAACCCGATATGAACCCATCGTGCGGCCGTACTGCGTTTCGACACCGATAATGGCGACGATGATTTCCGCCGGCACGCCGAATGTCGCCTGCGCGCGTTCCAGCGTGGGGCGATGCGCGTGCCAGAATTCCACGCCACGCGTCACGCGAGTCGGACTGACGAAGTTGCGGCGATAGCTTTGCCAGGAACGCTTGCCCGCGGGCGCGGGCGTGATGGCGCGCAGCACCGACTCCTGTTGTTGCGCCTGGGCGAACAGCTCGGTCAGTGCGGTGGTATCGAAGCCATGCCGCGCTTCCATATCGGTAATGAAGGTCTGCACTTCCGCGCGCATTTCATAGCCCGAACCCTGCACCAAACCCTGCACGTCGGTTGCCGGTGCGGCGAAAGTGTTGGCGGCCCAGAGCCACGCCGATAGATAGAGGATTTTTTTCATGGCCTGAACCTTTGCACCATACGTGCCAGTCGCGCAATGCGGCGGGCATCGGTTTGCGGGCCGTAGCGCAATTCGGCGTACAGACGCGCGATGGTCACGATCGCTTGCGCCTGTTCGGGGCGAGCGATGGCGACGCGCGAAGCGTAGGCAATGGGGCCTTCGCTGGCGTGCCGTGCAAGGCCGCGTTTGCGTAATTTTTTGCAGAAGGCGAGCCACGCGACCTGGGCGGGATCGGCATGCGTGACGCGACGCAATAACCACAGCGATAGCAGCAGGACGACCAGCCCCATGGTCCAGAACAGCGACAGCGCGATGTTCTGCCAGTCCGGCGTCGGCATGCCGAAGCGCGTCAGCAGCGTGCGCTGCCGTTCGATGTCATAACCAAGCACCCACTGGTTCCAATAGTTCGATAGCGCTTCGAAATTGAAACGCAACGTGCGCAGCCACGGCGCATCGAGGCGGATCAGCGCTTGGGGCGCCTCATCCGTCGGCACGGCGGCGGCGAGTCCTTCGCTGGTGCGGATCGGCACGGCGGCGGCGGTCGGATCGACGCGCACCCATCCTATTCGGCCGAGCCACACTTCGGCCCATGCGTGCGCATCCGATTGGCGCACGGTCATATAGCCGTCGACCGGATTGATTTCGCCGCCCTGATAGCCGGTCACCACGCGCGCGGGGACACCCGCTGCGCGCATCAGCACGACGAAAGCGCCGGAATAGTGTTCGCAGAAACCCATGCGCTTGTCGAACAGGAATTCGTCGACCGAATCGGCGCTGGTCGCAAGCGGCGGATAGAGCGTATAGCGATAGCCGCCGGTGCGAAAATGCGCGACGGCGCGGTTCACTACATCGGCGTCGCTCGCCGCACTGTTGCGCCACGAGCGGGCGAGCGCAGTGGTGCGCGGATTGAATTCGGCAGGTAGCGCCAGCGCCGCATCGAGTTCCTCCGCCGACGCACCGCCTTGAGCGCGATAGTCCAGATAGGACTGCAGTTCATAGCGCGTGCGGGCTCGGATCGGCGCGCGCGAGAGCAACTGATAGTCCGCCGTTGCGTAGGCATTGTCGGGCAGCGAGGCGGGCATCTCCAGGCCGAACAGCCAGGTGCGATTGTGCGGTTCGAGCGTGACGCTGTAACGCACCGGCACACCACTCGACTCGAAGCGGTATTGCGGCGATTGCGCCACGTCGCCGGCGCGCCAAGTGCGGCCGTCGTATTGCCAGAACACCGGGCCGCGCCAGTACAATTTTTCGCGCGGCGGCGCGGCGCCATCGAACTGCACGCGGAAAGCGATTTCATCCGATTGCGACAGTGCGCTGATGTTGCCCGGGCTCATCGAGTCCGACAGGCCGGTCATGCCGCTGAACGCATCGGCCGGCATGCCCCACAGCGGACCCTGAATGCGCGGGAACAGGAAGAACAGGATCACCATCAGCGGAATGCCCTGCGCCAGCAACATGCCGGCCGTCTTGAAATGCGCCCGCAGCGGACGGTGCGGTGCATTGATCGCCACCAGGGCCGAAGTGAGCAGCATGATGGTGCCGAGCGTGATGAACGCCGTGGTCGGCCGCTGGCTGTAGAAGAACGCCGAAAGCGCGAGAAAGTAGGCGAGCACGGTGGTGACCACCACATCGCGCAGCGTGCGCATTTCCAACAGCTTGAGCGCGAGCAGCACCACCAGCAACGTCACACCGGCATCGCGCCCGAACAGCGTGCGATGCGAAAAATACACGCCACCGATGATGAGCACGGTCAGCGGCACGAGCAGCCAGCGGCGAGGCAGATTTCCACCGTGCCACGCGGCCCAGGTGCGCCATAACAGAATGGCGATCGCCAGCGCTGCGATCCATAGCGGCAGGCGCTGGATGTGCGGCGCCGTCGCGAGCGCGATGCCGCCGATCAGCAACATGAGATGCGGCAGCGCGAGCGGTGCATCCGGCGTGGAGGTTTGCGTGCGCGAACCGAAGCGCAATAGGAATGGCGCGTTCATGCCAGTTCGTGCAGCGCGAGGGCGCGCAGGCAAGCATCGAAATGCGCATCGCCTGCGGCCGGTTCGATGGTGCGGCCCGGCAGGCGCACGCCGTAGGTGGCGCCTGCTTCAGCTGCGAGCAGCACCGCACGCGTCAGTCGCGACAGCCGCGCTTCGCGACCCATGTTGTGCGGCAGATGGTCGTAATCGAGCCACAGTTCCGCCGTGCCGTGACCGCTGAATACCTTGGTCAGCAGCACGTCCCCATGCGCCATGGCTTTCCATGCGATGTGGCGGAGTGAATCGCCCGGCTGATAGGGGCGCAAGCCGTAGAAATCATCGCTGCCCTGACCGATGCTGGTGGCCTCCCCCTGCGCCGGTACGATTTCCGGTGGCGGCAGTTCCGAGTCATCGGGGCGCGGATAGATCAGCGCGCGCACATCCATATGCGCATACGACCAGGCGCGGAAAAGTCCGAGCGGATATTCGGTACGGATCGTGAGTAATGGCAGCGCGAGCCAGCCGCGTCGTTCGCTCCGGACCGCCACGACCGTCGTGCCACTGTCGCGCGGACGGATATCGCAACGTGCCGCGCTGTCGCCGCCGCGCACCTCGATGGCCACGCGTTCGTAATGGCCGGGGTTGTGCAGATGCAGATGAAAGCGCGCGCTGTCGCCGGCGAATGCGTCGTCCACCTTGCCTGCATCGATATGCAGATGGACCAGATTGCGATAGGTGTGAAGCATCGCCACGGTCGCCGTGCCGGCGAGCAGGAAGGTCATCATGTATCCGAGCGACAACTGATAGTTGATCGAGCCGACCAGCATCAGCAGCAAAGATACGGCGAAGGCGAGGCCGGAGCGCGTCGGCATGATATAGACGCGCCGATGCGTCAGGAAAACCGTTCCCGCGGTCGGCGTGCCGCGGCCGCGTTTCAGTTGAATGAACCGATAAAGCTGCGAGCGATGCAGGAGTTGCGCAAGCATGCGTCGCCGATAACGCGCTAGGGAATGGCGACGGCGTCGATGAGGCCGACGACGATGTCGGAGTGTGTGCGCTTCGCACCGTTGTGAACCGGATGCAGACGGTGTCCCGCCACGCCCGGCAGCACGGCCTGAATGTCTTCGGGCAGCACGCGATCGCGGCCGTCGATGTAGGCCCAGGCGCGTGCGCAATGCAACAGCGCCAGCGCGGCGCGCGGGCTCAAACCGTTGACGTAATCGGGCGAACGCCGCGTGTGATCCACCAGTGCCTGCACATAGTCGAGCAGCGCCGGCGCGACATGCACCTTGCGTGCTGAACGCTGCAGGGTCAGCAGCTCCTCCGGCAGCAGCGACGGCTCGAGGCCGGCGATCAGGTCGCGTCGCTCCACGCCTTCGAGCAGCGCGCGTTCGGCTGCGCGGTCCGGATAGCCGAGTTCGATGCGCATCTGGAAGCGATCGAGTTGCGATTCGGGCAATGGAAAGGTGCCGACCTGATGCGACGGGTTCTGCGTCGCGATGACGAAGAAGGGTTCGGGCAGCGCGCGGGTGATACCTTCGGTGGTGACCTGATGTTCTTCCATCGCTTCGAGCAGCGCGCTTTGCGTTTTGGGCGTTGCGCGATTCACTTCATCGGCCAGCACGACCTGCGAGAAGATCGGGCCCGGATAAAACTGAAAGCCATTGTCCTTACGGTCATAGATGGACACGCCGATGATGTCCGCCGGCAACATGTCGCTGGTGAATTGCACGCGATGGAAGGCGAGGCCGAGCGATTTCGCCAGCACATGCGCCAGCGTGGTCTTACCCACGCCGGGCAGATCCTCGATCAGCAGATGGCCGCGCGCCAGCAGGCAGGCGAGTGCAAGACGAATCTGATGCTGCTTGCCCAGCACCACCTGGCCGGCTTGAGCAACGACATGTTGTAGCGCAGTGGACATCAATGGCGGATCGCTGAGTGATGAGGCGTGAGTGACGAGAGTCTGCGTGCGAGTGTAGACGGAATTCCGCTATGATTCGATGAACCCCAGCGCAAGGAGTGAAATATATGGCAACGGCATTTATCCACCATGCCGACTGCGTGAAGCACGATATGGGCTCGTACCATCCGGAGAGCCCCGGACGCTACAAATCCGTCGAAGAATATGTGCAGGCGGCCGGTCTGCTCGGCAAACTCGACCTCTACGATGCGCCGCTCGCGACCGATGAGCAACTTGCACGCGCCCATCCCGAGTCCTACATCGAAATGATCCGCGAGTCGGCGCCGGCAAGTGGCCTGGTGCAACTCGACCCGGACACGTCGATGAATCCTCACAGCCTGAATGCCGCGCTGCGTGCGGCCGGTTCGGGCGTACTCGGCATCGATCTGGTGATGGGCGACCGCGCGCAGAACGTGTTCTGCAACGTGCGGCCATGCGGCCACCATGCGACGCGCAATCGATCCATGGGTTTCTGCATTTTCAACAACATCGCGGTTGCGGCTTTTCACGCGACCGAGGTGCACAAACTCGACCGCGTGGCCATTGTCGATTTCGACGTGCATCATGGCAACGGCACCGAAGACATCGTCAGCGACGAAGACCGCATTCTGATGTGCGGCACGTTCCAGCATCCGTTCTACCCCTATAGCGGGACGGAGAATGTGGCGCGCAACATGTGCAACGTGCCGCTCAAGGCCGGCACCGGCAGCGAAGGTTTTCGCAAGGCGTCCGAAGAGATCTGGCTGCCTGCGCTGGAGGAGTTCGAGCCGGAATTGATTCTGGTCTCCGCCGGGTTCGACGCACACGAGGATGATCCGCTCGCGCAACTGCGCCTGACGGACGACGATTACGCCTGGGTTACGCACAAGTTGATGGGTGTCGCTGAACGACATAGCCAGGGTCGCATTGTCTCGGTACTCGAAGGCGGCTATTCCCTGCAGGCGCTCGGTCGCAGCGTGGTGCGGCATGTGAATGTGCTGGCGGGGCTGGAGTAGCAGTACGGTCGAGGGCAGAGAGCGGAGAACTCGAAGTCAAAACCTTGAAATACAGAGAACGCAGAGACAACCGGAAGGCCTTCGGCCTTGCGATTCCTGGATTTCCTGTTGTGCCGGGATGACGGCTCAGCCCAGACTGGGCGCAGCGGCGCTGCGGGCGGACAGTTCGGTCGCAGCGCTGTGCAATTCCGCAGGGGTCAGCGTCTGCAGCGTGATCCGCGTTGCGTCCTGCAGTCGCACGAAGTTCCGCTGCGTCGAGCGGCGATAAAGCGGGTCGTAGTGTGCGGTCAAGAGTTCCGAGACCAGTGCCTGCCATTCGCCCTGAGTGATCTGCGCCGTCCATTTGGCGATCGTTTCGTTGCCGTAAAGCGGACGCAGGCAATCGAGTTGCTGCATCAGGCGCGCCGGGTCGCCGACAAAAAAATCGTATTCATCGAGCAGGAAACGCACGCGTTCCGCGAATGCGACCCGTAGCTGCACGCATTCGGCGTTGCGGATTGCTTCCATCAACGCGTCGGGCACGCGCAGCACGCCGATCTTTTTGCTTTCGGCTTCGACGTACACCGGGCGATCAGGGTCCAATCTGCGCAAGCCGTCCCATAGCTGCGTTTCGAAATGTTTTTGCGTCGGCTGCGGTGTCCGCGGCAATCGACCCAGCACGGAACCGCGATGGCACGCGAGCGCTTCCAGATCGAGCACCTGTTCACCCTGCGCGGTCAGCGATTCGAGCAACCGACTTTTGCCGCTGCCTGTCTCGCCGCACAGCACGATGTAGCGGAACTGTCCCGCACGCTGATCGATCTGCGCCACCACCTCGCGTCGGAAGCTTTTGTATCCGCCCGAAAGTTGCGATGCCTGCCAGCCGATCTGGCGCAGCACATGCGTCATCGCGCCGGAGCGCTGTCCGCCGCGCCAGCAATAGACAAGCGGGCGCCACGATTTGTCCTTGTGCTGGAACAGTCGCTCGATGTGCGTGCCGATGTTGCGCGCGACCAGCGCGGCGCCGAGACGCCGCGCGGCGAAGGGCGAGACCTGTTTGTAGAGTGTGCCGATCTGAACGCGCTGCGCGTCGTCGAGCACCGGTGCGTTGATGGCGCTGGGAATATGATCGAGCGCATACTCTGCGGGCGAGCGCACGTCGATCACCTCGTCAAAGGTGTCGAGCTGTGCTACGGTCGCCGGATCGTAAAATTTCATGCGCGCTTCAGTAGAACCGCATGATGTCGAAGATTGCATGCGGCGATGCGCGCCGATTCTACACCGCCGTCAACAGTGCCCGATCTTCAGCTTTCACCTCATCGATACAACATGAACGTCGCCGACGAAACTCCCATTCGACTCACGCAATTCAGTCACGGAGGCGGCTGCGGCTGCAAGATCTCCCCGGCCGTACTGTCCGACATTCTTGCCGAGACACCGGTACGCACACTGGCGCCCAATCTGCTGGTAGGCATTGAATCGAGCGACGACGCGGCAGTGTATCGGTTGAACGATGAGCAGGCGATTGTCGTGACCACCGATTTCTTCATGCCTATTGTCGATGATCCATACGACTTCGGTCGCATTGCAGCGACCAATGCGATTTCGGATGTGTATGCCATGGGCGGCAAACCGATCATGGCGCTCGCCATCGTCGGCATGCCGCTCGATAAACTTCCGGTGCATGCGATACGGCGCATTCTCGCGGGTGGCGAATCGGTGTGCGCAGCGGCGGGCATTCCCATCGCCGGCGGTCATTCCATCGACACGGTCGAACCGATCTACGGTCTGGTAGCGCTCGGCATCGTGCATCCGGATAAAGTGAAGCGCAACGATCGCGCCCGTGCGGGCGATGTGCTGATTCTCGGCAAGGCACTTGGCGTCGGCATTCTTTCCGCCGCATTGAAGAAGGGCGTGCTATCCGAGCAGGGCTATGCGCAAATGATCGCGACCACGACCCGGCTCAATACGCCGGGCCCGCGTCTCGCGGAACTGCGCGGCGTGCACGCACTGACCGATGTGACCGGATTCGGTCTGGCCGGTCACCTGCTGGAAATCTGCCGCGGCTCGAATGTCGCAGCGCAGGTCGAGTTCGATACCTTGCCGCTATTGAGTGAAGCGTGCGCCTGGGCGGAGCGGGGCGTGGCCACCGGCGCGTCGGCGCGCAACTGGTCCAGCTATGGCACGCAAATCGAACTGGCGCCGCGACTCTCCCCCTGGCAGCAGGCGCTCATCACCGATCCGCAAACCAGCGGCGGTTTGCTGGTTGCCTGTGCACCGGAAGCGGTGGACGACGTCATGGCCGAATTCCGTAACGGCGGCTTTGTCGATGCAGCGCTGATCGGCAGGCTCGTCGCGGGCGAGCCGCGACTCGAAGTGCGCTAAGCCGTCCGCGGTGAGCCTGAACGACTGGCTTCGAAGCTCAGGACGAACGGTGGGCGGGCTCATGGCGTGGTGAACGTCGAGTGTGTGCCGTTCGTGGCAGTGACCCTGTAGCCCAGTAATGTCTTGGCGCGGCCTTGGACACGGCGCTACGCGCCTGCTCAGGCCGAACGGATTGGAGAAGCCGTTCGTGGTGAGCGCGAGCCTGCGAGCAGTCGAACCATGAACGGAAGCCTGCCTTGTCAGCGGGGGCTTCAACTAGCTTGTATCGTGTTTGCCGGTACTTCGAAGCGTAGTCAACTGGTGTTTTTCGCGCGCTTCAGCAATGGTTCCAGCTTCCGCCACACGGTATCGAGAATGATCGGCTGCGCTTCCGCGGTCGGATGCATCTGATCCGCCTGGAAATAGCTGCGCTCGGTAGCCATGCCGTCGAGCAGGAATGGAACGTAGGCCGTCTTGTAGCGTTTGGCCAGATCGCCAAAGGCGGCGTGAAATTCGTCGGCGTAACGCGGTCCGTAATTCGGCGGCAGGTGCATGCCGGCAACAAGCACTTTGGCGTCCTCACGCTTGGCCGCCTGGATGATTTTGCCCAGATTGGTCTTCATCTGCACAACCGGCAGACCGCGCAGACCGTCGTTTGCGCCCAGGGCGAGCACGACAATGCGTGGCTGTGTCCTGCGCAACGTGTCGTCGATACGGGTCGCACCGCCGCTGGTGGTCTCGCCGCTGATGCTCGCATTCACGACGGTATAATCGAACTTCTTCGCCTTCAGCCGCTCCTGCAACAGGGCGACCCAACCCTTTTGCTGGCTGATGCCGTAAGCCGCCGACAGACTGTCGCCATAGACGAGAATAGTGTCTTGGGCGGCGGCAAGGCCGCTCCAACTCAGCAGTATTACGAATAGCAGACGTTTAAGCATGCAGCGTGATCCCATTGTTCAGATGGTGAAGGCCAACGGTTTGGCGAAAATCGTGCCGGGCGTGAACGGCAACGATTCGCTCAGCATTTTGCAGGATATCGAACTGGAAATCCTGCCCGGCGAAGCGGTTGCCGTGGTCGGCGCGTCGGGCTCGGGCAAGTCGACCTTGCTCGGTCTCCTCGCCGGCTTGGATACGCCGAGCCGCGGTTCGGTTCAACTGGACGGCATCGAGTTGTACGACCTCGACGAAGACGGACGCGCGGCCTTGCGCGCGCGGCTGCTCGGGTTTGTCTTCCAGTCCTTTCAATTGCTGTCGCCGCTGACCGCGCTGGAAAACGTCATGCTGCCGCTCGAGCTTGCAAACGACGAGCATGCCGAAGCTAAGGCGCGTGCAATGCTGGAACGTGTCGGCCTGGGCGAACGCCTGAAGCATTATCCGAAGTACTTATCCGGCGGCGAACAGCAGCGCGTCGCGCTGGCGCGCGCCTTTGTGGTGCATCCGAAGCTGTTGCTTGCCGACGAGCCGACCGGCAACCTCGACGCCGCCACCGGCGCTTCGATCATCGATCTGCTGTTCGAACTGAATGCCGAAGCCGGCACGACGCTGGTGCTGGTGACGCATGATGAGACGCTGGCTCGTCGCTGCGGACGGCAGATCCGTCTTGCCGGCGGTCGGATCGTGAACGGATCGACGCCGTGAGTCGGCTTGCGTTGCGCATGCTGTTGCGCGACTGGCGCGCGGGCGAACTGCGCGTGCTCGGACTGGCACTGGTTGTCGCCGTGATGAGCGTGACGAGCGTCGGTTTTTTTGCCGACCGCGTCCGTCAGGCGCTGGCGGGTGAGGCGCATCAACTGCTCGGCGCCGACTTGCTGATCAGGGGCGACCATGCGTTCGACGATGCCTATCATGACGAGGCACTGGCGCGTGGGTTGCGCACAGCCACGGCGGCGACGTTCATCAGCATGGCGCGCGGCGCCGAGAATGCGCAACTGGTCGGCGTCAAAGCAGTCAGCGCCGCCTATCCGCTGCGCGGCAAATTGCGCGTGGCGCAAGCGCCGAACGCGCCGGATGCGGAAGTCGCCACGGTGCCGTCGCCCGGAACGATATGGGTCGATGAACGTGTATTGCCGGCGTTGAACAAGCGGGTCGGCGACGAAATCGAGCTGGGCGACGCGCGACTGAGCATCGACGGCATTCTCACGGTCGAGCCGGATCGCGGCGTGAGCTTTTTCAACCTCGCGCCGCGCGTGATGATGAACCAGACCGATGTTGCGGCGACCGGACTGATCCAGGTCGGCAGTCGCGTCAATTACGCGTTCTATGTCGCGGGCGAACGGCAAGCGGTGCGGCAATACGAGGCCTGGGCAAAGCCGCGCCTCAGTCGCGGCGAGGAGATGCAAAGCCTCGACAATGCGCGGCCGGAGATCCGTCAATCGCTCGACCGCGCGCAACAGTTCCTCGGGCTCACCGCATTGCTTGCAGTCGTGCTCGCCGCCGTGGCGATCGGCCTTTCGACCCAGCGCTACACCAATCGTCATCTCGACGGGTACGCGGTGATGCGCTGTCTGGGCGCGACGCAGCGCAGACTGACCAGCCTGTTCGCCTGGGAATTCCTTGTCCTCGGCGTGCTCGCCTGCGCGACCGGCTGCGTGCTGGGCTATTTCGCCCAAGGCGTGCTGGCGGCTTCGCTGAGCGGTTTGATCGGCGGCGGCGAGGCCTTGCCGTCGCCCACGCTGGTGCCTGCGTTGCAGGGCTTCGCCACGGGGCTGGTGTTGCTGCTCGGCTTCGCGCTACCGCCGCTGCTGCAACTCAAGAACGTTTCCGCTTTGCGCGTGATTCGCCGCGATGTCGGTGCGCCGCGGCAAAGCGCGTTGCTGGCCTAC
Organism: Nitrosomonadales bacterium; assembly: GCA_036676355.1. Taxonomy (GTDB): domain Bacteria; phylum Pseudomonadota; class Gammaproteobacteria; order Burkholderiales; family SG8-39; genus ZC4RG42. The sequence continues at coordinate 37,000 of JAKFDA010000055.1, forward strand.
GGCCTGGGTTTGATCGCATTGTCGGCGTTGCTGATCTGGCAGGCCGGCGATATCAAGCTGGGCAGTTACGTGGTGGGCGGCTTCATCGCGGCATTCGGCTTGTTCGCCGCGGCCGGTTATTTCGGTTTGCGCGCATCGGCGGTCTTCGGCCGGCACGGCTCGCTGGCGTGGCGTTACGGTCTTGCCTCGTTGCGTCGCCGCAGTCGCTCGAACACCATTCAGATACTCTCGCTCTCGCTTGGCCTCACCGCCATCCTGCTGCTGAGCTTCACGCGCAACGATCTCATCGACGCGTGGCGCAGTCGCACGCCGGTCGATGCGCCGAACCGTTTCGTGCTCAACATCCAGCCCGAGCAACGCCAGCCGGTACTCGATTTTTTCGCGCAGCACGGATTGCAGGCGCCGCACGTGTATCCGATGGTGCGCGGGCGGCTCATTGCGATCAACGATGAAGCAGTCAACGCCGACGCTTACGAGGATCAACGCAGTCGCCGGCTGGTCGAACGCGAGTTCAACCTTTCTTACATGGATGCGATTCCGGGCCACAATCAAGTGAGCGCCGGTCGCTGGTTCGACGTCGCCGCACTCCAGTCGGGTGCATTGTCGGTCGAGCAGGGCATTGCCGAGCGGCTGGGGATCGAGGTCGGTGATCGATTGACGTGGTCGGTCGGCGGCGAGCAGTTCAGCGCGCCGGTGACCAACCTGCGCAAACTGAACTGGGATTCGATGCAGGTGAATTTCTTCGTCATCACCACACCGGCGCTGCTGAAGGAATTCCCGACCAGTTACATCACCAGCTTTCATCTGCCCGGTGCGCAGGGCGCGCTGATGAATGAACTGACGCAGACCTTTCCGAACCTCACCGTGGTCGATATGAGCGCGATTCTGAATCAGGCGTTGAGCATCATGGAACAGGTCGTACAGGCGGTGCAGTTCGTCTTTCTGTTCGCGCTGATTGCCGGCGTACTGGTGCTGTATTCGGCATTGCTCGCGACACAGGACGAGCGCGTGCAGGAGGCGGCGGTCATGCGTGCGCTCGGCGCGTCGCGTGCGCAAGTGGGGCTCGCGCAACGCGCGGAGTTTCTCGCACTCGGGCTGCTTGCGGGCCTGCTCGCATCGACGGGCGCCAGTGTGATTGGTTATGTACTGGCGTGGAAAGTGTTCGAATTCCCGTACGATCTGAATGCCTGGGTGTGGCTGGCCGGTCCCGCGCTGGGTTTGTTGTGCGTCGGCTTCAATACCTGGGCTGGTACGCGCGCCGCGTTGTCGCAGCCGCCGATCGTGGCGCTGCGGGAAGCATGATAAAAGCAGCTGAGAGCTGAGAGCTGAGAGCTGAGAGCTGAGAGCTGAGAGCTGAGAGCTGAGAGCCAAGAGCCAAAAGCCAAGAGCGGAGAGCCAATGGGAATGGTGCGTCGGAATTCTGGTGTCTTTGTGCCTTGGTGGTTCAAGGTTTTGTTGAAACATTCATTTAATAAGCTATGAACGATAGAACGCAGGCGGAGACGGCCGAAGCGGAGCGAACCGTCACCGCGTATGAAGCGCTGGGCGGCGAGCCGAAGCTGCGCCGCATTGTCGAGCGCTTTTATGCATTGATGGATACGGTGCCGGAGTATTACGGCATCCGTAAAATGCATCCGGCCGATCTGCAATCGTCAACCGACAAGCTGTACATGTTTTTGTCCGGCTGGTTGGGCGGTCCGGCGCTTTATATCAACGCATACGGCCATCCGCGCTTGCGCGCCCGTCATCTGCCCTTTGCCATCGGCATCGCGGAGCGCGATCAGTGGATGGCGTGCATGGTGCAGGCGCTCGAGGAGGAAGAGGTGGAGGAACGACTCAGAGAGGTTTTGCGCGCCGCGCTGTTCCAGACGGCGGACTGGATGCGTAATCGTGAGGGGTAGGGCGCATCTCATCGCGCGTACGGCAACCGCGCACATCGATCATGGCGGCTGACACGCCGATGGCCCGCCGGCGCAGGATGCGCGAGCGCTTCAGGAATCTGTCTTTGCGCGATGCGCTGGCGCTCGGGTTGCCGGCGTTGCTGCTGATCGTCGGCGCGTTCTGGCTGACCGCGCAATTCATTCGCCCGGCGCCGCCCGATCATGTCGTACTTTCCAGCGGCGCGGAAGGCGGCGCCTACGAAATGTACGCTGCGCGATACAAACCCATTCTCGAACGTAACGGCGTCGAACTGCGCGAACGGCCGTCCGCCGGCGCGCTGGAAAATCTGCAACGTCTGAACGACCCGGACAGCGGCGTCGATGCGGCGTTCGTGCAGGGCGGGCTTGCCAAGGGCGGAGGCAGCGAGGAACTGGTTTCGCTAGGGAGTTTTTATCTCGAGCCGCTGTGGGTGTTCTATCGCGGGCAGCAGGCCCTCGATCGACTGACGCAACTGAAAGGCAAGCGCATCGCCGTCGGCCCGGAAGGCAGCGGCACGCGCAGCCTCGCGCTCGAACTGCTGCAAGCCAACGGCGTGCAGTCGGACAACGCCAGACTGCTCCCGCTCGGCGGTTTGAGCGCTATCACCGCCTTGCAGCAAGGCAAGGCGGATGTGGTGTTCGCCGTCGGCCCGGTACATTCGGCCGCGGTATGGATTGCGTTGTATACGCCGGAAGTGCGGATTATGAGTCTGGTGCAGGCCGACGCCTATACGCGCCGCTTTCCCTATCTTTCGAAGGTAGAGCTGCCGCGCGGCGCGGTCGATCTCGAACGCGATATCCCCAAGCATGACGTGCAACTGGTGGCGACAATGGCGACGCTGGTGGCGCGCGAATCGACGCATCCCGCCGTGATCGACCTGCTGATGCAGGCGGCGAGCGAAGTGCACGGGCCGCCCGGTCTGTTTCAGCGGCCGGGCGAATTTCCCAATGCGCAGCAGATCGATTTTCCACTGTCGAAGGAAGCGGGCCGCTTTTACAAATCGGGCACCAGTTTCCTGCAGCGCTATCTGCCTTTCTGGGCGGCCACGCTGATCGATCGCATGATCGTGCTGCTCATCCCGATCATCGCGGTGATGCTGCCGTTGATGCGTGTGCTGCCTTTGCTGTACGCCTGGCGGGTGCGTGCGCGTGTGTACAAGTGGTATGGCGAACTGAAGTTTCTCGAAGAGGAAATCGAGCAGAGTCCCGATGACGCATCGCGCGCCGAGTGGCTCGAACGTCTGGAGCGCTTGGAAGACCGGGTGAATCACATTTCCACGCCGCTCGCGTACGCGAACCAGCTCTATATCCTGCGTGAACACATCGGCATGGTGCGCGATCGCGTGACGCGCGGATCGAAGCACGCCGCGGCGGGCGACGCAATTCATACGACTTAGGGAGTGTCTGAATGAGTGCCGAGGATGGTCGCGAGCGCGCGAAGCTGTACGAGCGAGGGCAAAGTAGAACAACGCGTTAGCGGTCCCGAGCTTGCGGCAACCTCAAAAAACCTTAATCAGCGCTTCTTAACGCCGGCGGCTCATCGCTTGAGCCTCGCCATTGGCTATACTGGCCCGACTCTGGAAGCGAGCGGTCGTTTATGGAACTTTCCCTCATCATTACGGTGTTGTGCGCCGTCGGCGCCTTTGTCTTTGCGTTGCTGTGGCGGTCGACGAAAGCGGGCGCCGATCTGTACGCGCGACAGGTCAGGGAAGGGGCGGACGAACGACAACGCCTCGCGGAGGACAAGGCCGCCGCGCTTGCGACGGCACAGCAGATCCCGGAGTTGAAGGCCACACTGGCACAGCGCGAGCGCGAACTGGAAGAAACGCGCGCCGCATCGAGCGAGGTGCGCGCGCAACTGGAAGGATTGCGCACCGAACTGCGCAAGGAACGCGAGGCCTCGCAGGAAAAATTGGCGACGCTGGAACAGGCGCGCGAGCAGTTGTCCCAGGCATTCAGCGCGCTGTCGGCGCAGGCGCTGAAAAGCAATAACCAGAGCTTCCTTGAACTGGCGCAGCAGACCCTGGCGAAATTTCAGGAAGTGGCAAGGGGCGACCTCGACAAGCGCCAGCAGGCCATCGAGCAGGTGGTGAAGCCGGTGCGCGAGTCGCTCGACAAGTTCGATGCGCGCGTGCAGGAACTGGAGAAATCGCGCGTCGGCGCATATGAATCCCTCAGTCAGCAGGTGCGTTCGCTGGCCGAGACGCAGACGCAGTTGCGTTCCGAGACGGCGAACCTGGTCAAGGCCTTGCGTCAGCCCGCCGTGCGCGGTCGCTGGGGCGAAATGCAGTTACGTCGCGTGGTCGAAATGGCGGGCATGCTCAAGCATTGCGATTTCGTCGAGCAGCAGAGTGTCACCACCGACGAAGGCAACCTGCTGCGGCCCGATCTGATCGTGCGCATGCCCGGCGGCGGTCAGATCGTTGTGGACGCGAAGGCGCCGCTGGCCGCGTTCCTCGAAGCCTACGAAGCGTCGGATGAAGACACGCGCCGCTTGCGCCTGATCGATCACGCCAAACAGTTGCGCACCCACCTGACGGCGCTGAGCCGGCGCTCCTACTGGCAGCAGTTCGAAGGCACGCCCGACATGGTCGTGCTGTTCGTCCCGGGAGAAATTTTCTACAGCGCCGCGTTCGAGCATGACGCCAGCCTGCTCGAATACAGTTTCGAGAGCCGCGTGTTGATCGCCAGCCCGACAACCCTGATCGCCTTGCTGCGCACCATCGCCTACGGCTGGCGGCAGGAGGCGCTCGCGGTGAACGCCCGCATGGTGAGTGATCTGGGCGCCGAACTGCACAAGCGCATTGCCAGCATGGCGACTCACCTGGTTACGTTGGGCAATTCGCTGCAGGGCGCCGTCAAGGCATATAACGGCGCGGTCGGCTCTATCGAAACCCGTGTGCTGGTCACGGCGCGCAAATTTCGCGATCTGGAGGCCGTCGCAGGGGACGAGGAAATCAAGGAACTCTCGCCGGTCGATGTCGCGGTGCGGGAGACGAGCGCCGAAGAAATGCGCCCTGTTGCCGATTTACATGTGCTCAAATAGCGATCGTCGCCCTCAGCAGGTCGGGGGCTACTTGTCTGGATGAAGTTTTGCGGGGCGCGCCCGGGACCGGCTCACCCGTTGTATAGCGTGGTTTCTGCGCGGCGAGAGCGGCATTCGATCAGTACGGAGCATTTCTCTGACCACCGATCCTCTTCATCTGCTGCGCCTTCGACGTCTCGAATGGATCCCGCTCATCGTCCTGCTGTTGGGACTGCTCGCGACTTCGCTCGCCACATGGCAGCTCTCGCGCAGCGAGTCGGAGAAGGATCGCGCACTTTTCCTCAATGCCGTCCAGCAGCGTCACGACAACATTCAGGATCGGATGACTACCCACCTTGCCATGCTGCAGGGTGTGGCGGGCTATTTCACGGCAAGCCGGTATGTGGAGCGCGACGAGTTCAGGGCCTATGCCGAAGCCCTTGAACTGGAACGCAGACATCCCGGTGTGCTGGGAATCGGCTATTCGCGCCGATTTAAGCCTCAGGAGCGCGCGGCCGTCGAGAGTGAAATGCGTCAGCAGGGGTTTGCGGATTTCAAAATCTGGCCCGATGCGCTGCGCACCGAATACCACACCATTGTGTATCTTGAACCGCTGAACGAGCGCAACCGGGTCGCTATCGGCTACGACATGCATACCGATCAAGAGCGCGCCGCGGCGATGGATCACGCCCGGGATACCGGCGAGCCGATTGCAACCGGGCCAGTCACGCTGGTGCAGGAGATCGATGAGCATAAACAGCCCGGATTTTTGATTTATATGCCGGTCTACGGCAACAGCAACGGCCCGCCGGATAGCTTGGCCGGACGAAGGGCGAATCTCATGGGTTTCGCCCATAGCGCGATGCGCGCGGGTGATTTCTTCGAAGTCATCTACGGTACCGAAAAAGATCCGCTGGTCGGCTTCGCGATCTATGACGGCGCTGAGGCCGATCCAAGTAATCTGCTGTACGACTCGTTGCGGCGGGTCGACAACTATCAATCACGGTTTACCACTACGGAAGTTTTCGACATCGCCGGCAGGCGCTGGACCATCGAATACCATTCATTGCCCGCGTTCGAGGTGGTGTCCAGGGGGGAACTCGTGCCTGCGGTGCTGGCGGCAGGCCTGCTCCTGAGTCTGGTGTTGGCCGTGCTGAGTCTCATGCAGGCGCGGGCCCAGGCCGCACGACGCGCCAGTTCCCGAGCGTTGCAGAATTATCGCGAGGCGACGCGTCGGGACGAAAAACTTTATCGGCTCGCGGTCGAGCAGGTGAAGGACTACGCCATATTTCTGGTTTCGCCGGCAGGCGCGATGGCGTCATGGAACGACGGCGTAGGGAAGATGTTCGGTTGGCGCGAAGCGGAATTCGTCGGCCAGCCGATCGAGGTGATCTTTCCGGAAGAAGACCGAGCCGGCGCGGAGCTTGAGTTACGTACCGCGCGCGAACGGCAGGTCGCCGCCAACGACGGCTGGCAGTTGCGCAAGGACGGCACGCGTTTCTGGGCCAGTGGCACCACCGATGCACTGTATGACGAGCAGGGTCGTTTCGTCGGCTATCTCAAAGTCATGCGCGATCTCACCGAAAGCCGCGCGCATCAGGAGATCATCGCCGCGCACGAACAGCAGCTGCGGCTCATTACCGACGCATTGCCGGTGCTCATTGCATATATCGATGCGCAACAGCGTTACCGTTTCAACAACCGCACCTACGAACAATGGTTCGGCGTGTCGCCGCAATCGCTGCATGGCAGTACGGTGCGCGATTTGCTCGGCGCCGAGATGTACGAGCGCATACGGCCCTACATCGAACGTGCCTTGGCCGGTGAACAGGTGCAGTACACGATGCGGATCACGCTGAACGGCATTGCGCGCGATGTGTCGATTACGTACTCGCCCGATCGCGCACAAGATGGCCGCGTCGTCGGCTTCGCCTCGATGATGGAGGACATCAGCGCACGCATGCGATCGGAAGCGCGTGCGCAGACCATTCTCGAGAGCATTACCGACGCATTCTATGCACTGGATCGCGAATGGCGCTTTACTTACGCCAATCGCTTGGCAATCGATTATCTGGGCTCTTCGGGTGACGCACTGCTCGGTCGTTCCGTCTGGGAGTTGTTTCCACAACTTCGCGGCACGGTGCTGGAGGCGCAGTACAGGCGCGCAGTTCGCGATCACGTGGCGGTAAGCTTCCTCTGGTGCTCGACCCTGCACCTCGAAAGCGAACGCTGGGTGGAGGTGCGGGCTTATCCTTCGGAGGACGGACTCGGAGTTTACTTCCACGACGTTACCGAACAGAAGCGCACGGAGGACGAGAACGCACGGCATGCGCGAACGCTGCAATTCATCGTCGAGCTGAATCGGGTCACGACCCCACTTAGCGATGCAGAAGAAATCACCGCCGCCGCGGCAGCGTTGCTTGGCAGATATATGGGCGTCGATCGTTGCGCCTACGCCGAAATCGATGTGGATGAAAAGGGGTTCGCGATAACGGGTGACTACACGCGCGACGTTGCCAGTATTGTCGGGCGTTACTCGCTAAAGCAGTTCGACACCGACCTGGTGAAGTCGCTCCGCGCCGGCGAGGCATACGTCCAGGAGGACATCGATATGCTCCCCGCGGAATCGGAGGGCATCGAGACGTTCCGACAAATGGATATCAGGGCGCTGGTCTGCGTACCGCTGCATAAGGCCGATCGCCTGGTTGCGGCGATGGCGGTCCATCAGGCGACGCCGCGACGCTGGACCGATGAAGAAATCAATCTCGTGCGCCTTGTCGCTGCGCGCTGCTGGGAAGCGATTGAGCGCGCGCGCGTGGCGCGTAATCTGCGCGAAAGCGAAGAACGTTTCCGCCAGATGGCGAACAGCATGCCGCAACTGGCGTGGATGGCGTGGCCCGATGGGCGTGTCTACTGGTACAACCAGCGCTGGTACGACTACACCGGCACGACGTTCGAGCAAATGGACGGCGAAGGCGGGTGGCAACTCGTCCACCATCCCGATACGTGGCGGGATGTCTACGATCGCTATCACCGTGCCATCGCGACCGGCGAGCCTTTTGAAATGATCTTCCCGCTCAAGGGCGCGGATGGACGCTATCGCGAGTTTCTCACCCGCGCCGAAGCGTTACGCGACGCGTCGGGTCACATCGTGTGGTGGTTCGGCACCAACACCGACGTAAGCGCCGAGCGCGAAGCGGAAGCGCGTTTTCGCGCCGTGGTCGAGACCACGCCGGAGTTCGTCAAAATCGTTGCGCCGGACGGCACGCTGGAATATGTCAATCATGCGGGACTGAGCGTACTCGAGGTGGGACCGTCCGAGTCCGTGCTGGGCATGCACATGTGCGATCTGCTGGCACCTGAGTATTGCGCGGAGTGGGCGCGCAACCACGAGCGTGTCTGCCGCGGCGAACGCCTGGTCTGGCAATTCGAAACGGTCGGTCTGCATGGTGCGCGCCGCTGGATGGAAACGCACGCCGTGCCGATCGCGATGACCGACGGACGCACCGGTCATCTCGGTGTCACGCGCGACATCGCCGAGGCCAAACGCATCGAGATCGAACGCGAGAACGTTCTGGCGGCGGAGCGCACCGCGCGCGAGGAAGCCGAGCGCGTCGTGCGCATGAAAGACGAGTTTCTCGCCACGCTCAGTCACGAACTGCGCACGCCCCTGAGCGCCATGCTGGGTTGGGCGCAATTGCTGCGTCGGCGATCCATGAGTGCGGCAGACACCGCAGCCGGTCTCGAGGCGATCGAGCGCAATGCTAAGGCGCAGCAAAAACTTATCGACGATCTGCTCGACATGAGCCGAATCGTTTCCGGCAAGGTGCGCCTTGACATGCAGCGGGTCCGCCTGCCCGAGGTGGTCGATGCGGCGCTCGATGTGGTGCGGCCGATGGCCGAAGCAAAGCGGGTCGCATTGGTTCAGACCGTTGATCGTGGCGTGCCGGCATTGATCGGCGACCCCGGCCGTTTGCAGCAGATATTGTGGAACCTGCTGATCAACGCGATCAAGTTCACTCCGGGCGGCGGCCGGGTCGAAGTGTCGTTGCGCCAACTCGATAGTCAGTTGGAACTGCGGGTGGCCGATAACGGGAGCGGCGTGCCGAAGGATTTCCTGCCGCACATATTCGATCGCTTCCGTCAGTTCGACAGTTCGACGACGCGCGCTCACGGCGGTCTGGGTCTCGGCCTGTCGATCGTGAAGAGCCTGGTCGAACTGCACGGCGGTACGGTCACCGCGCACAGCGAAGGAGAAGGCCGCGGCGCCACGTTTATCGTGACACTGCCCATCGCTGCGGTCGAGCCCGTACGTATACGTGACGCGGCGGTCGACGGCGCGCCGGAACCCGCCATTGCGGAAATGGATGAGGAGGGGCTAACGCTCGAAGGCCTGAAGGTGCTGGTGGTGGACGATGAAGCGGACGCGCGTGCTTTGCTGTATCGCATCCTGAGCGAGTACGGCGCCGAGGTGCTAACCGCGTCGAATGCCGGCGATGCGCTGGAATGCCTGCTGCGCGAGCGTCCGACCGTCGTCGTCAGCGATATCGGCATGCCGCATACCGATGGTTACGCGTTGATCAGGCAAATACGGACTTTGCCGCCGGAATTCGGTGGGCGGACGCCGGCCATTGCGTTGACCGCTTTTGCGCGTGAGGAGGATCGCCGCCGTGCGCTCGTCGCGGGTTTCCAGCTGCATCTCGCCAAGCCGGTCGATCCGGAGGCGCTGGTATTGGCCTGCGCACGAATGGCGGAAGTGGTTGGAAATGCAGCCGAGAGCCGAGCGTTGAGAGTGGAAAGCGGCGAGTAAAGGCGGGTGGCCAAGGCCCCGGACCCGCGTGCGCGGGAGGGCGGCCGAAACCGCTGTCCTTTCCATCGTCATTCCCGACAAGCGGTGCAGCCGCGCTAATCGGGAGTCCGGGTTTTAGGCATTCGCCCTTCGCGCTCCGCTTCGACTGCGTTAAATCACGCCTTCCATGATCTGTACGCTCACCATGTCGCCCGGCTTCACGCTGCCGCGTTCGTGTTCAAGCACGATGAAGCAATTCGCTTCCGACATGGAACGCAACACCCCGGAGCCCTGCGCGCCGGTGACGCGCACCTGCCAGCGGTCCGCCTCGTCGCGTGACAGCACGCCACGCTGAAATTCGGTGCGCCCGGGGTTCTTCCTCAGTGCGGTGGTGCAGGGAACCTGCAGCAGGGGTGATTCGAAATTGCCGCCGCGGCCCGCCAGCTTGTACAGCGCGTCCCGAACGAACTGGTGGAAGGTCACCATCACCGATACCGGGTTGCCCGGCAGGCCGAAGAAATAAGCGCCGCCGATCTTACCGAAAGCCATCGGGCGGCCCGGCTTCATCGCAATTTTCCAGAACAGCACTTCACCGAGGCGGCCGAGCAGGTCACGCGTGTAATCGGCTTCGCCGACCGAAACGCCGCCGGAGGTAATCACTGCATCGGCATTGGCCGAGGCTTCCATGAACGCCGCTTCGAGGATGGCGGGATCGTCGCGCACGACGCCCATATCGAGAATCTCCACGCCCATGCGTTCGAGCATGCCGTAGATGGTGTAGCGATTGGAATCGTAGACCTCGCCCTCTTTCAGCACCGAGCCGACGGAGGCGAGTTCGTCTCCGGTGGAGAAAAACGCCACGCGCAGGCGACGTCGCACGGTGACTTCGGCGAGACCGAGCGAGGCCATCAGTCCCAGTTCCGCCGGCCGGATCAGATGACCGGCTTGCAGCACGGGTCTGCCGACCGCGAGATCCTCACCGGCGAGACGTTTGTTCTGCCCCGGTTTCTGGCCGGCCGGGATGATGACGGCATCGCCATCCCGGCGCACCACTTCCTGGATCACGACCGTATCGGTACCTTGCGGCATCACCGCGCCGGTCATGATGCGCACGCATTCGCCCTTCTTCACCGCGTCGACGAAGGCCCGCCCCGCATACGCAACGCCCACTTCGCGCAGGCGCGTATCGCCGTCGGTGTTCAGGTCGTCGCCGCGCACCGCCCAGCCGTCCATCGCCGAGTTGTCATGCGACGGCACGTCGATGGGCGAAATGATGTCTGTCGCAAGAATACGTCCCAAACTGGCTCGTACCGCCACGCGTTCCGTTCCTCCGATCGGTTCGAGACAGGCGTGAATCGCTTCACGCGCCTTCGGTACGGTGAGCGCGTCCGGATCGTAGTCGTCCATGCAGCTGATGATTTTTTTGATGTCGTTCATGGCTCAGTCCAAACGTGTGAGCGGCGAATGCGTATCAGGCACGGTCTTCGTGCTCACGCAATTCGTCGCGGGTATTGATGTTGCTGAAGGCGTCCGCTTCGTCGTCGAAGGACACTTCGACAACGTTGAGTGTCGCGTACCAAGCATCTATTTTGCGCCCGCCGCCTTGTAGAAAGGCTTCCAGGTGCGGCAGCACCGAGGTCCGCACCAGGGCGAATACGGGATGCGAGCGATCGCCGGTTTTGGCCACGGCCAGATCGGCATTCGCCGCCATCGCTGCCGCATGCAGTCGCGCCTGCAGATCGTTGGGCAGGAAAGGCGAATCACAGGGTACGGTGAGAATGAAGGGCCGCGTCGTGCTTTTCAGCCCCGCATGCAAGCCGGCAAGCGGACCGGCGAATCCGCCGATCTCGTCACCGACCACCGGATGGCCATAGCGCGCATAGATGTCGCGATGCTGATTGACGTTGAGGACGATGTCGGCCACTTGCGGCTGCAGACGTTCGAGCACCCATTCCACCATCGGCCGGTCGCGCAACAGTTGCAGGCCCTTGTCGACGCCTCCCATGCGGCGGCCCTGGCCGCCCGCGAGAATCAAACCGGTCGTGTCCGTCATGCCAGTCACGCGAGCATGGTCGGCATACTGGTCTTGACGAACCGATGCTGGCCGGTGAACAGCAGGTAGCGTTTGTTGTAAGCGCGACCGAACATGGTCATGCGGACCTTGTTTGCAACTTCATAACCCATCTGCGTCAGGCCCGAGCGCGAAACCAGAAAGGGGATGCGCATCTGCGCGGCCTTGATCACCATTTCCGAAGTCAGACGGCCGGTGGTGTAGAAGATCTTGTCCGATCCGTCGATGTCGTCGAGCCACATCTGCCCGGCGATCGCATCGACCGCGTTATGACGACCGACGTCTTCCACGAAAGTGATGACGTCGCTGGCGCCATCCTCGTTGCTCAGCAATGCACAACCATGCACAGCGCCCGCGGCCTTGTATACCGTCTCGCGCTTGCGCACTGCGTCCATCGCGGCCCATAGCGTGTCTTCGCGCAACGTGACGTCGTCGCGCAAGTTGATCGTATCGATCTCGTCCATCAGATCGCCGAACACGGTGCCCTGACCGCAGCCGGTGGTGACGGTGCGTTTTTCCATCCTGCCGTCGAGATCGGCGACACCATGACGCGTCGTGATCGCCACCGAATCGGTTTCCCAGTCGACCTGTACGGCGGCGATTTCGTCGATGGAGCGCACCAGTCTCTGATTGCGCAGATAACCGATCGCGAGCGCTTCGGGCGCCTGCCCGAGCGTCATCAGCGTCAGGATTTCGCGTTTATCGAGATATAGCGTCAGAGGATTTTCGCCGGCGATCGACGTCGGCATCACTTCGCCCAATTCGTTGGTCGATTCGACGTCGAAAGTCAGCGGGCGGGTGGCGTGGGTGATTTCGGGTTTCACGGCTGATGTTGCTCCTGGAAAGCGTTTGTGTGATCTACCGAGGCTTCGGCTGGTGTTTTACAGCCGAGGGCATCGCGAGTTCAGACCGCTTGGGCCTTGTCCCGCTTTGTCCTCGCTCGTACAGCTTCGCGCACTCGCGACCATACGACGCAGTTAATACCGCTTCTACTAACCACCGATGTACGACATTTCCACTTTCGCCATGTGCGCGGTTTCGGTGGTGCGAATTTCGGAATAGCGATCCTCGCGCGCACGCCATACGCTGGCGATCGCAGTGGAAATCTCGCTGTCCGTCGCGCCATCGCGCAGCAGAGCGCGAAAATCGTAGCCCGCGTTGGCGAACAGGCAGGTGTAGAGCTTGCCCTCGGTGGACAGTCGCGCCCGCGTGCAAGTGCTGCAGAACGCCTGCGTGACCGAAGAGATGACGCCGATTTCGCCGACGCCGTCGCGATAGCGCCAGCGCTGTGCGACTTCGCCGGGGTAATTCGGATCAATCGGCTCCAGCGGCATTTCGGCACTGATGCGACGTACGACTTCGGCGGACGGGATGACGTCATCCATGCGCCAGCCGTTGGTCGCTCCGACATCCATGAACTCGATGAAGCGCAGGATATGGCCACTGCCCTTGAAGTGACGCGCCATATCGACGATGGAATGGTCGTTTACGCCGCGCTTCACCACCATGTTGACCTTGAGCGGACGCAGCCCGGCCGCCGCCGCGGCGTCGATGCCCTCCAGCACTTTGGCCACCGGAAACTCGACATCGTTCATCGACTGGAATACCGCGTCGTCGAGCGAATCGAGGCTTACCGTCACGCGGTTCAGTCCGGCATCCCTGAGGGATTGCGCCTTGCGCGCGAGCAACGAACCGTTGGTGGTCAGCGTGAGCTCGAGGCCGCCGATGTTGGCCAGCATCTCGATCAGCCGCTCGATGTTCCGGCGCAACAGCGGCTCGCCGCCCGTGAGGCGGATTTTCTCCACGCCGCGTTCCTTGAACAGGCGCGCCAACCGGGCGATCTCTTCGAAGCTCAGCAGCGCCGACTGCGCGAGAAACCGGTAGTCGTTGCCGAACACATCCTTCGGCATACAGTAAGTGCAGCGGAAGTTGCAGCGGTCCGTCACCGAGATGCGCAGGTCGTGCAGGCGTCGCGCGCGGGTGTCGAGCAGCGGCGCGTCCGGCGCGCGCACGTCCGACCCTGCCGCCGGAATGGCTTTGTCGCGTCGACTGTCAAAGATCGGAATGATGTGATTGCTCATAAGATGCAACTTGCCTCATGTCGGCAGCTCGGGGCATGATGGCCCCAGTCGCTATTCTAAGTCAGGGTGATGAGCGAGACGAGCTTCAGGTTGGGCGTGGTGATGGAACGTCGTGCGCTGGCCGATCGCTGGCAGACCATCCAGTGGATGCCGATCGGGATCGCGCTTGACGCCGACGCGCCCGAGCCGCCGCAATTGCTCTATAAGGATGCGGTGTGCGAGCGCTGGTTGCACTCGGGGTTCGAGGTGCGCTTGTATAACGACGAGGCGCAGGGCTATTTTCTCAACTGCAGCGCCGCCGAGCCGGTATTGTTTGTCTCCTGGCGCATGGAAGACGACATGGCGGTGCCCTGGTTTGTGACGGCCAGTTATAACGAGGCGTCGCGCATGCTTGATTCGAACGAGAGCGTCGAGGGCGTGCGCATGCCACATGAATTGTTGCGCGAGGTTTCGGCCTACGTGACCCAGCATTACAAACCCGAGCCGAAAAGGCGCTCGAAACCGCCCTCATTCAAGGGAGCGCATCGAGACGAATGACAGCCGACCGTTTTCTTTCGCGATGGATGCGCCGCAAGGCAGCCGCCCGCCAGGCCGAAGCGGTGCGGCCGACGGCGCCCGCCCCGGGACCGGCGAAAGGGGCCGAGGCGCCTCCGGCCGTGCCGGTCGCGCCGCCCGATTCCGCAGCGGCAACTCCGCGCGCGCCGCAACCGCCGATACAGACGGAACTGCCGACGCTGGACAGTTTGCAGGGTTTGGTTTCCGAGTATCGCGACTTCATGAACGTGGGCGTCGATCCGAACGTGCAGCGCGCGGCCTTGAAGAAATTGTTCGCCGACCCGCATTTCAACATCATGGACGGTCTGGATGTCTATATAGATGACTACGGCATTCCGGACCCGATCCCGCCGGCCATGCTTGCCAGCCTGAATCAGGCGCAAAGCTTGTTGTTCCGCGAGCCTGAAGTCGAATCTGTCGGTGCGCCGGAAACGGAACAGACGCCTGAGCCGGACACAATCGCGATGGTGGATGAGTCGGATGAGGTGGATGAGGCGGTCGAGACGGATGACGCGGTCGAGCCGGCGACGCCGGCGGTGCAGTTCGAATCCGAGCCGGTCGTAGCCGATTCGAAAGGCGCGACTGTTCCGGCTAGCTTGGGAAAAGAGCTACTGCCGGAGAGTGGAGAGGGTGGGGCTGACCATTAGAACAGTGTCGGTTTTTGTGTTAGGCATTTGTCACCACGTTACGACACTTAAAGCCGATTTCTCTTGCCGAATTGTGTAAAGTTGTTATGCTGTTTAACACATAGCCAATAAGCGGGACGGGGATGCATCAGGGTCATCGGCTTAAATTGTGCAATTGCAACAATACGATGCGTCTGGACGCGGACGCACTACAGGTTGCTCTGCGGGCCGAAAGACCCCTCACAATCCACAACCAGCTTTGTCGTCGAGAAATCGGCGCTTTTCAAGCTGATGCCGCAAGCGGCTGCCTGGTCGCCTGTACTCAGGAAGCAGCGCTGTTCACGGAGGTCGCAGCCGAAAACGGTAGCGAAGCACCTCTTCAATTCCTAAATATTCGCGAAACCGCCGGCTGGTCAGCCGAAGGTGCGCAGGCGATGCCCAAAATTGCCGCGCTGCTCGCAGCGGCGCAACTGCCCGCACCCGAACCTGTTCCCAACGTCAGCTATAAATCCGAGGGTCGCGTGCTGATTCTCGGACCGGCCGCATCCGCGTTGCCATGGGCCGAACAACTGTCGGCGCAACTTGATGTCAGCGTGCTGCTGACCGATACGCGCGGCGGCGAACTGCCCGTTGATCGCCGGTACCCGATCTGGGCGGGCAGGGCG
Source organism: Nitrosomonadales bacterium (assembly GCA_036676355.1). Taxonomy (GTDB): domain Bacteria; phylum Pseudomonadota; class Gammaproteobacteria; order Burkholderiales; family SG8-39; genus ZC4RG42. The sequence goes on from JAKFDA010000055.1 coordinate 52,731, forward strand.
GTTGGCCTCAAGGGCTATCTCGGGGCCTTCCAACTGAAATGGAAGTCCGAAAACCCCATCGATCTGGATCTCTGTACGCGCTGCAACGCCTGTATCGACGCCTGTCCGGAACAGGCGATCGGCTACGACTATCAAATTGATATGGAAAAGTGCGCGAGCCATCGCGCCTGTGTGAAGGCCTGCAGTGCGGTCCACGCGATCGATTTCGCCCGCGAAGTGACGCCGCGGAGCGCGGAGTTCGATCTTGTATTCGATCTGAGTCCGACACCCAGAATCACCATTCCGCACAAGCCACAAGGCTATTTCGCACCCGGCGCCGACCCTGTGGCGCAAGGTCGCGCCGCGGCTCAACTCGCTTATATGGTCGGCGAGTTCGACAAGCCCAAATTCTTTTCCTACAACGAACGCACCTGTGCGCACGGGCGTTCGAAAAAGCAGGGCTGCAACAACTGTGTCGAAGTCTGTTCGACCTGGGCGATCAGCAGCGCGGGCGACAAGATCAAGGTCGAACCGCATCTGTGCGCCGGTTGCGGCGCCTGCGCGAGCGTGTGCCCCACGGGAGCGATGACCTACGCTTACCCGCATGTCAGCGACACCGGCGCGCGCCTCAAGACCATGCTCTCGGTGTACGGTGCGGCGGGTGGCAAAAACGCCGCCATTCTGTTCCACAACGGCACCGAAGGCCGCGAGCAGATCGCCAAACTTGCGCGGCATGGCAAAGGTCTGCCCGCACGTGTAATTCCTGTCGAGCAATGGCATCCGGCGTCGATCGGCATCGATCTGATGCTCGGCGCCATCGCATACGGTGCGAGTCAGGTGCTGGTGCAGATGACGCCCGGCGAAGCGAGCGAATACGGCGCCGCGACCACGCAGCAGATGAGCTACGCCGAGGCGATCCTGCATGGCCTCGGCTATGAAGGCGTACATTTTCGTGTCGTCGAGGCGACCGATACGCGCGCGCTCGAAGCCGCGTTGTGGAATCTCGTTCCGGCGTCATGCGTCGCCGAGACGGCGAGCTTTAATCTCGGCAATGAGAAACGCAACACGCTGGATTTCCTCTTCGAACATCTGGCCAGGCATGCGCCGCAGCCCGTCGAGGAAATCGCATTGCCGGCCGGCGCGCCGTTCGGGCACGTCAATCTCGATACTTCCAAGTGCACCTTGTGTCTGGCCTGCGTCGGCGCCTGTCCGGAATCGGCGCTGGTGGATGGCCGCGACGTGCCTGCGGTGAAGTTCATCGAACGCAATTGCGTGCAGTGCGGCTTGTGCGTGAACACCTGTCCCGAAAGCGCGCTTTCGCTGACGCCGCGGCTCATGCTGGGCGCAGTGGCCAAGCGCGAAGTGGCGCTGAACGAATCACAGCCGTTCCACTGCGTGCGTTGCGGCAATGCGTTCGGTACGAAGCAGGTGATCGACACCATGCTGGGCAAGCTGAGCACGCATTCGATGTTCGGCGCAGGTGGGCAGACTTTGCGGCGTTTGCAGATGTGCGCCGACTGCAGGATCATCGACATGATGGAAGAGACGGAAGGGTCTTCCGTTTCCAAAGTATGAGGCGCCTCAGGGACATCGCGTGACAATGCCGACGACCGCCGTCATGACGCAGCAAACCGTAAACGCCGAAGCGCAGGCGCGTGCCGACTGGTATGCGTTCCTCGGGCGCATCTGGTATGACGCGCCCGACGAATCCCTGCTGCGTACGATCGGGGATGCCGGGCAAATCGTCAGCGCAAGCAAAGCGACTCACCTCGATCTGGCGTGGCAGGCGTTGACAAAGGCCGCGCAAGCCGCCGACTGTCAAAAGGTCAAGCTGGAGTACGACACCGTTTTTGTGGGTACCGGCAAGGCTGAAGTCACGCCTTATATGTCGCACTACCTGTCGGACACGATGGGCAAGGAAAAATATCTGCTGCAATTGCGCAAGCTGCTCGATGAGCTTGGCCTTGCGCGCGCGGAAGCGGCACACGAGCCGGAGGACCATATCTCGGCGATATGCGAAGTCATGCGCCATCTCATTCTGTCCGGCGGAGAAGAGGAGCACACGCTCGATCGCCAGGCTGAACTGTTCAATCGCTATCTCGCGCGGGGCTACGCCGCATTCGTGGCTGCCGCGCTCGCTTCAACTCAAACTGATTTTTACAAAAACGTCGCACGTTTTACCGAGGCGTTCTTCGATATCGAGGTGACATCGTTCGAAATGCTGTGACCTTGATGTTGTAACTGTTTGCCAATGAGGAGGCACCAATGGCCAAGCCAAAGCTGAGTCGCAGAAAATTCATGCTGTCCGTCGGAGCAGGTACTGCAGTGGCGGCGGCTGCCGTTGCGAGCAAAGCTGTATCAAATAACGCGGCAGAGCCGCAAGCACAGGCCGATACGCGCAAGGGTTACGCGCTTAGCGAGCACGTGCGCAAGTACTACCGCACCACGCTCATCTAAGGAGGCCCGCGATGTTACTCACTAAAAGAAGTGGCAATACTTCTGCTGTCGGTGCTCGTCCCAGCGCTTTGTCGCAGGGGCTCGCCGCCGCGCTGACGCAAACCATCGACCGACGTACGTTTCTCAAGCGTTCCGGCGTTACCGTAGGCGCGGGTGCGTTCGCCACGCAGTTGCCGTTCAACATGATCACCGAAGCCAAGGCGCAGGAAAAGCCGGCCGGTGCATCGAAGGCGGAAACGAAACGTACCGTCTGTACGCACTGTGCCGTGGGCTGTGCCATCGATGCCGTGGTCGAAAACGGCATCTGGGTACGCCAGGAGCCGGTCTTCGATTCGCCCATCAACATGGGCGCACACTGCGCCAAGGGCGCCGCGGCACGCGAGCACGGCATGACCGAGAACTCGCACCGTCTCAAGTATCCGATGAAGCTGGTGAATGGAAAATACCAGCGCATCAGCTGGGATCAGGCGCTCGACGAAATCAGCAAGAAGATGCTGAAGATCCGCGAGGAATCGGGCCCCGATGCAATGTATTACATCGGCTCCTCCAAGCACTCCAACGAGGGCTCGTATCTCATGTGCAAGTGGGTGCGCCTCTGGGGCACCAACAATACCGACCACCAGGCGCGCATCTGTCACTCCACCACCGTATCCGGCGTCGCGAACACCTGGGGCTATGGTGCGATGACCAACTCCATGAACGACATGGAGAATTCGAAGGCGATGCTCTACATCGGCTCGAACCCGGCTGAGGCACACCCGGTGTCGATGCTGCATTCGATGCACGCGCAGGAGAATGGCGCCAAGATCATCGTCTGTGATCCGCGCTTCACCCGCTCGGCCGCGAAAGCGGATCAGTTCATCCGTTTCCGTTCCGGCACGGACGTCGCGGTGCTGTTCGGTATCCTGTATCACGTTTTCAAAAACGGCTGGGAAGACAAGGATTACATCGAAAAGCGCGTCTACGGTATGGACAAGGTGCGCGAAAATATCCTCAAGACCTGGACGCCGGCGGAAGCCGAGCGGGTGACCGGCTGCTCCGAGGAGTCGCTCTACAAGGCCGCCGAGACGATGGCGAAGAACAAGCCGTCTACGCTGGTCTGGTGCATGGGGCAGACGCAACACTCGATCGGCAACGCGATGGTGCGCGCATCGTGCATCGTGCAACTGGCGCTCGGCAACGTCGGCGTGTCCGGTGGCGGTGCCAACATTTTCCGCGGTCACGACAACGTGCAGGGGGCGACGGACATCGGGCCCAACCCCGATTCCCTGCCCGGCTACTACGGTGTTGCGCCCGGCGCCTTCACGCATTGGGCGCGTGTCTGGAACGTCGATCTCGAATGGCTCAAGAAGCGGTATGCGTCGCCCGCGTTGATGAACAAGCCCGGCATCACGGTCTCGCGTTGGAGCGACGGTGTGCTGGAGAACCCCGACCATATCGACCAGCCCGGCAATATCCGCGGCGTCTTCTATTGGGGTCATGCACCGAACTCGCAGTCGCGCGGCCCCGAATTCAAGCGGGCGATGGACAAGCTCGATCTGCTGGTCGTAGTCGATCCATATCCTTCCGGAACGGCGGTCATGGCTGCAATGCCGGGCAAGCAGGAGGACGCCAACCCGAATCGTGATGTGTATCTGCTGCCGGCGGCAACGCAGTTCGAGACATCCGGATCGGTGACGGCCTCGAACCGTTCGATTCAGTGGCGCGAGAAAGTCATCGAGCCGCTGTTCGAATCGAAGCCCGATCACACCATCATGTATCTGTTGGCCAAGAAACTCGGCTTCGCCGATGAGCTCGTCGGCAAGCGCGACGGCAAACAGAACATTCAGGTCGTCAACGACGAGCCGGTGATCGAAGACATTACGCGTGAATTCAACCGCGGTGCATGGACGGTCGGTTACACCGGCCAATCGCCCGAACGTCTGAAGGCGCACATGCGCAACATGCACGTCTTCGATATCAAGACGATGCGTGCCAAGGGCGGGGTGGACAAGGAGACCGGCTACGTGCTCGACGGCGAATACTTCGGGCTGCCGTGGCCATGCTACGGAACTGCGGAGATCAAGCACCCCGGCACACACGTGCTTTACAACACGAGCCTTCCGATGATGGAGGGAGGTGGTTGCTTCCGCGCGAACTTCGGGGTCGAACGCGACGGGGAAAGCCTGCTGGCCGGGGACGGTTCCCATCCGAAAGACGGAGAAATCACTACCGGCTATCCCGAGTTCGATCACGTCCTGCTGAAGAAACTCGGCTGGTGGGACGAACTGACCGATGCGGAAAAGCAGGAGGCCGAGGGCAGGAACTGGAAGACGGATCTGTCGGGCGGCATTCAGCGTGTCGCGATGAAGCATGGTTGCCATTTCTGGGGCAATGCCAAGGCACGCGCGGTGGTGTGGAACTTCCCCGATCCGGTGCCGCTGCATCGCGAACCGATCTACAGCCCGCGCCCCGACCTGGTGGACGACTACCCGACGCACGACGACAAGAAGGCCTTCTGGCGTATGCCGACGCTCTACAAGAGCGTGCAGGAGAAAAATCGCGACATCAGCCAGAAGTTCCCGATCGTCCTGAGCAGCGGTCGAGTGGTGGAATACGAGGGGGGCGGTGACGAAACGCGTTCCAATCCGTGGCTGGCCGAACTGCAGCAGAAGATGTACGTGGAGATCAATCCGAAGGCGGCCAACGATCGTGGCATTCGTAACGGTGAATATGTGTGGGTGACTACGCCGGAAGGTGCGCGATTGAAAGTGACGGCGAAGGTGACGGAGCGCGTCGATGAGAAACTGGCATTCATGCCCTTCGCGTTCGCGGGTTGGTGGAGGGGGGAGGACATGCTGGCCTACTACCCGGAAGGGGCCGCGCCGATTGTGCGCGGCGAGGCGGCCAACACGGCGACCACCTACGGATACGACTCGGTCACGATGATGCAGGAGACCAAGACGACCGTGTGCCAAATCGAGAAAGCGTAGTCAACGCAAACAACGGAGCGACCCGTGCGCTAACGCACGGGTCGACCCCCGGAGGAGACAGACATGGCAAGAATGAAATTTTTGTGCGACGCCGAGCGCTGCATCGAATGCAACGGCTGCGTGACTGCGTGCAAGAACACCAACGAAGTGCCGTGGGGCGTCAATCGACGGCGCGTCGTGACGATGAATCAGGGCGTGCCCGGCGAGAAATCGATTTCCGTCGCCTGTATGCACTGTTCGGACGCGCCCTGTATGGCGGTGTGTCCGGTCGATTGCTTCTACCAGACCAGCGAAGGTGTGGTGCTGCACGACAAGGATATGTGTATCGGCTGCGGCTATTGCTTCTATGCCTGCCCGTTCGGTGCGCCGCAGTTCCCGCAGACCGGCGCCTTCGGCATGCGCGGCAAAATGGACAAATGCACTTTCTGCGCAGGTGGCCCTGAAGCCGACGGCAGTCCCGAGGAATTCGCCAAGTACGGTCAGAACCGTCTGGCGGAAGGCAAGTTGCCGGCGTGCGCCGAGATGTGCTCCACCAAAGCCCTGCTGGCCGGCGATGGCGATGTCATCTCGGAGATCTTCAGGCAGCGCGTCACTATCCGTGGCAGGGGTGCGCAGGTTGCCGGCTGGGACAGCGCTTATGGGCGCCCGGAAAAAGGTGCTACTGCGGCGCCTGGCAATTCTCAATCGGCCAAGTGAGGGGGATCGCATGTACAAACTTTTGCTTGTAGCAGTGAGCGCGGTGTTTCTTACCGCATGCAGCGAACCCAATCAGAGTACCCAGACGTACGACGGGAAGGCCTATTCCGGCAAGACCGACACGCAACCTTGGCAGAGCGCGGCCTTCCAGGGCGATAAAACCGCGTGGGACCGTGCGTTGAAGCAGCGAAACGCCAACCAGAACGAGTACGGCCGCACGCGGTAAGCGGGTGACTCAGAGGAGGTAGACATGGGGCATCAATCGATCGACTGGGTCGTACGCATCGCGCTCGCACTGTTGTTGACGGTGTCGGGGGGCGCGTGGGCGCAGCAGGACATGAGTTCGCAGCAGCAGCAGGCTCAACGGGAAATCACGCAACCCGGCAACAACGCGCCGTATTGGCGAGATGTGCGGGGGCGCGACACGATCGGGGGCACGGTAGGTGTAAGTACGGTGACGGGACGCGAAGCCGGCGTACTCATCCAGAGTGAAGGTCAGACTTGGCGCGAAGTGCGCAACGGCCCGCTGACGCAAATTGGCGGATGGTTGCTCGCGGTGGTGTTCATCGCGGTGCTGGTGTTCTACGCGATCAAGGGCAGCATCGGGCTGAGGGAACCGGAAACGGGACGCCTTATCCCGCGCTTCTCGCTGTGGGAACGCGTACTCCACTGGACCACGGCGATCACTTTTCTCACCCTCGCATTCAGCGGATTGGCCATGTTGTTCGGTCGGTACATCCTGGTGCCGATCCTGGGCCATGGTGCCTTCAGCTGGATCGCGGTGGCTTCCAAGACGCTGCACAACTTCATCGGCCCGCTTTTCGTCGTGTGCACGCTGGCGATGTTCTTCACCTTCGTGAAGGACAACATCTGGCGCAGCTATGACGGGGAATGGGTAAGACGCTTCGGCGGATTGCTCTCGAAGGGGCATGACGAACCGAAGTCGCATCGCTTCAATGCCGGCGAAAAAGCCTGGTTCTGGGGCGGACTGTCGCTGCTCGGGTTGGTGGTCGGTTTCTCCGGCCTGGTGCTCGATTTCCCCAACTTCGATCAGACACGCCAGACGATGCAGTTGGCCAACATTGTCCACTTGATCGGCGCGACCTTGTTCATGGTCGGCGCGATGGGGCACATCTACATGGGTACCCTCGGAATGCGCGGCGCTTTCAAAGCCATGAAAACCGGCTATGTGGACGAAACCTGGGCGAAGGAGCATCACTACTATTGGTACGAAGACGTTAAGGCCGGTCGTATTGCGCCAGTGGACGCGTCGGCAAACGTGACATCCGCGGGACGCGGTCCAGTAGCCGGCACCACCAACTAAGGGAGAGCGTCATGAAGCGATGGATATTGCTGGCCGCCTTATTGCTCGCAGCGCCGACCTTCGCGGCGCTGCCGCCACCCACGCCGGAAGAGGCAGCGGCCGCCGCGGCGAAGAAAGCCAAGGCGGACGAGGCATCCAAGCAGGCCGCGGAATTGCTTGACAAGGCGCAGGACCGCGCGGTGCAGAACTACAGACAGAATCAAAGCGCCAAGGGGCAATCGGGCAGCAATGGCGGGGCGAAGAGCAATGGTGGAGCGAAGATGCCTACGTCCTGAGCGAGCTAAAGGAAAGCCATGAAAAGGCGGTGGGTGATCTATATCGCGGTAATCGCATTGGCAGGCTGCGCAGGTACGTCGGGCGACATGTCGACGTCTACTGCGGGTGCGATATTGAAGCCCACCGCGGGCAATACCGCGAATGGAACGGTGCAGTTCGAGCAGCATCGCCGCAAGGTGCGCGTGAGCGGGGAAGTTGCCGGCTTGCAGCCCAACAGTCAGCATGGCTTTCATGTGCATGAGAAAGGCGACTGCAGTGCGCCGGATGCGAGCAGCGCCGGCGGGCACTTCAACCCGCTGAAAAAAGAGCATGGGCACGCAATGCCAGGCGGACACCATGCCGGTGATATGCCGAACCTGCGCGCCAACGCCGACGGACGTGCCACTTTCAGCTTTGATCTAAGCGGCATGACGGTGACGGAAGGGCAGACAAGTATCGTCGGCAAAAGCGTGGTCGTTCATGCCAAGGGGGACGATTACCGCAGCCAGCCGGCCGGCGATTCGGGTGCGCGGATCGCATGCGGTGTGATCGACAAGCGGTGAACATGCAGGCAACTCAAAAATAAAAAGGGCGCTTCGGCGCCCTTTTTATTTTTGGCAATGTTGCAATGAGGCCGCGCTCGTATGTAGGGTGAACGCCAGGTTGTGAAGCGCGCGGCGGACAGCACCGATAGCTTGATACGGCGTATGGACCGCGCCATATATACGCCGGGATTTCGAGCGCACCGCGCTTCGAGTCCTGGGCAGTACGATGATTGCGCCTGACGCGCGCCTTGGCGTCCGCGTCACGGCGACCTGGAGCGACTGTGCACGCACTCGTATCGCGGGCGCAATACAAAGCGGCGGCCTTGCGTATCGCACGGCTGACCGGCCGTTTCCTGGCTCCCTGGTTCGTCCTTCTTTTATCCCTGTTCATCACGCTGATTGTGTGGCAGGTGGTGCTCGATCGGAATGCCGAGCGCGCGCAACTGCATTTTGATTTCGAAATAGAGCGCGCCGAAAAGGCCATTCAGGAGCGCATCAGCCTCCATGAAAGCGCATTGCGCGGCGCGCGTGGTCATCTGGCCGATGACGCGTTCATCACCGAAGCTGAGTGGCAGCGCTATCTCCAAGGCCTGAATATCGAGCATTACGCCGGGCTGGAGGCTGTGGGCCTGGCCATGCGCGTAATGGCCAAGGACAGGGAACTGTATCTTAGGGCCGTGCGCGCACTCGGTCAGGGCGATTACCAGATCAAACCCGAAGGTGAGCGTCCGCAGTATTTTCCGGTCACCTACCTGGAACCAATGCTCAAGAAATACGAGCCCCTGATCGGATTCGACATGTTGAGTGATCCGGTGCGGCACGCCGCCATGCAGCGTGCGATGCGCGACGGAGCGTCAGCCATCACGGAGCCAATCGCGCCGGCCGTGAATACCGTCGAACCTGCATATGGTTTTTCGATGTTTCTGCCGGTCTATGCGGGAGGCGGGGTGCCGCCGACCGTTGATCAGCGCGAAGCGCGCCTGGTCGCATTCGTTTTCAGTCCGTACACCATGAACCAGTTCATGGACGCACTTTTCACGGACGACGATATCGATCTGCTCACGTTACGCGTGTACGAGGGGAGCCGCCGCGATGCCGGCACGTTGCTGTACGACAGCACCACGCACTTCAACCCGTCGCCGCTGGGCCAGTCTCCGCGCTTCGAGCGCTTCGATACGATCACTGTAGGCGGTACGGAATGGACGCTGCAATTCGCCACCAGCGCGTTGTTCGACGAAGCCCATCGCGATGGCGACGAAGCGCTGGTGTGGCTGATCGGTGTGCCGGTCAGCTTCATTCTGTTTCTGTTGATGCGTGGTATCGCGGCATCGCGCGTGCGAGCGCTGGATGCGGCCGATGCAAGCGCGCTACGACTGCGTGCTTCGCAGGCGCAATTCGATGCCGCCATGCGGAGTGCGCGGGACGCGATCGTATCGGCGGATAGCGGCGGCAACATCATCTATTTCAATCCGGCGGCGGAGCAACTTTACGGTTACGCGGCCGATGAAGTAATGGGGCGCCCCATGATGTTGCTGGGGCCGCCGGAAGAGCGCGAGCAGAGCGAGGCCGGGTTCGCGCGACTCATCGCAAGCGATATGTCGAAGCTGCCGGCGACCTTGCTGTTCGGCACTGCGGTTCGCAAGGATGGAACCAGAATTCCGGTGGAGATGAGCGCGGCCAGTTGGCGCAACGACGAGGGTGTCTTCGCAACGATGATTGTGCGCGATATCACCGCGCGGCGGCAGTCCGAGGAAGCGGTTCGTCGCCTGAACGAAGACCTCGAACGCCGTGTCGCGGAACGCACCGAGGAGTTGCAACATACGCTCGAGGAATACGAGCGTGCTGACCAGTTTCGCAAATCGGTGATGGAAAACGCCATGGTGGGCCTGCTCACGCTCGATCGAAACGGCCTGATAACCATGGCCAACAAGGTCTTTTGCGTATTGGTCGACTACGCTCCGGAAGAGCTCTATGGCCGGCACTGGTCGATGCTGACCGGCGCCGAGGAAGCGCAGCGATTGAGGCCCGCTGTGGGACGGATCATCCATGAGGAGCGCACCATCGAGAATTACGAAATCGACTTGACCAGAAAAGACGGGCAGATCGTCCATGTTGCATTCGGCGCCAATCCGCTCAGCGTGCGAGGAGAAGTCGTCGGTTCGGTTGTTACGGTGATGGATATTACCGAGCGCAAGCTTGCCGACGCCCAGACGCAGCGCTTCAATGCGGAGCTCGAACGTCGTGTGACGGAGCGGACTGCCGAACTCCAGACGGCCAATGAGGAGATGGAGTCGTTCACCTATTCCGTATCGCACGATCTGCGCGCCCCGCTGCGGCATATCGATGGGCACATACAGATGCTGCTGGAGGAAAGCCGGGAAACGCTCGATCCGGAAAAGAAACGACGTTTGCAGCGCATCGGCAACGCCGCACTGCATATGGCCAAATTGATCGACGACCTATTGCTGTTCTCGCGCATGGGCAGGACCGCATTACGCAAGACATCGGTCGATATGGCCGCGCTGGTCGGTCGCGTGCAGACGGCCGTTTCAAACGAAGCGCACGCACCAAAGGTGGAGTGGACCATCGGGCCCTTGCCGACAGTGAGGTGCGATGAGCACCTGATGGAGCGGCTATGGACCAATCTCCTATCCAACGCGTTGAAATATTCCAGCAACCGGGCGGTCGCCAGAGTTGCAGTGGAGGCGCAACGCGGCGTCAACGAATGGGTATTCAGCGTGCGGGATAACGGCGTGGGTTTCGACATGCGTTATGCCGACAAACTGTTCAGGGTGTTCGAGCGTCTGCATGCGGGCGAATTCACCGGAACAGGGATCGGACTGGCCAGCGTGCAGCGTATCGCCAAGCGGCACGGCGGGCGCGCGTGGGCGGAAGGCAAGGTCAACGAAGGTGCGACGTTCCACTTCACCCTGCCTGATTGAGGCAGCGGAGAGCTGAGAGCGGGGAATAAAAAGCAGTCGGGCGAACAACCGGGAGGCCCGCTCCTAAGGGGTAGCCGCGTAAGGGCGTTTTTCCAGATGGGTGCGGTCGGGCTTCAGAAGATTTTGGTTTTCGCGCTCCGCTCTCGGCTCTTGGCTGTTGTCAAGATTGCGTTTCTGACTGTCCTGTCCTACTTTTCGACTTTGCATTCAGCGTCCGGAGCGCCCGCATGGCGACTATCAAGCAGGAAGACTTCATTCAAAGCATCGCCGATGCGTTCCAGTTCATTTCCTATTACCACCCGGAGGATTTCATCCGGGCGATGAGCGCGGCCTATGAGCGCGAACAGTCGCCGGCCGCCAAGGATGCGATTGCGCAGATTCTCGTCAACTCGCGCATGTGTGCGGAAGGAAGGCGTCCGATCTGTCAGGACACCGGTATTGCCATGGTGTTTCTCAAAATCGGCATGGACGTGCGCTGGGATGCGAGCATGTCGGTCGAGGACATGGTCAACGAAGGCGTGCGGCGCGCCTATCTCGCCCCCGACAATGTTTTGCGTGCGTCGATCCTGGTCGATCCGGCGTTCGGCCGCAAGAACACGCGCGACAATACGCCCGCGGTCATTCACATGAGCGTGGTGCCGGGCGACACGGTGGACGTCACGATCGCGGCCAAGGGCGGCGGCTCGGAAAACAAAGCCAAGTTCAAGATGCTGGTGCCGGCCGACGATCTGGTCGAATTCATTCTCGATCAGGTGCCCGACATGGGCGCGGGCTGGTGTCCGCCCGGCATGCTCGGCATTGGCATCGGCGGTACGGCGGAAAAGGCGATGGTGCTCGCCAAGGAAGCGCTGATGGAGCCCATCGACATGCATGAACTCAAAGCGCGCGGACCGCGGAACAAGGTCGAGGAACTGCGTATCGAATTGTACGATCGCATCAACGCGCTCGGCATCGGCGCACAAGGTCTCGGCGGTCTGACCACCGTGCTTGACATCAAGATCAGGGATTACCCGACGCATGCCGCGTCCAAACCCGTTGCAATCATTCCCAACTGCGCGGCGACCCGTCATGCGCATTTCGTCCTCGACGGCAGCGGGCCTGTGCAATTGCAGCCGCCGAGTCTCGCCATCTGGCCGAAGCTGACTTACTCGGGCGTCGATGGGGCGAAGCGCGTGAATCTGGATACGATGACGCGCGAAGAAATTGCGACCTGGAAATCGGGCGATCGGCTGCTGCTCTCGGGCAAGTTGCTGACCGGCCGCGATGCGGCGCATAAACGATTGGTGGAAATGCTTGCCCGTGGGGAAAAGCTACCGGTCGATTTTCGCAATCGGTTCATTTATTACGTCGGCCCGGTCGATCCCGTGCGCGACGAAGTGGTCGGCCCGGCCGGTCCCACGACCTCCCAGCGCATGGACAAATACACCGACGCGATGTTGCAACAGACCGGGCTGATCGGCATGGTCGGCAAGGCCGAACGCGGCCCGCAGGCGATCGAGACGATCAAGCGGCACAAGGCCGTCTATTGCATCGCCGTCGGCGGTGCCGCGTACCTTGTTTCAAAAGCGATACGCAGCGCACGCGTGCTCGCTTTCGAAGATCTCGGCATGGAAGCGATTTACGAATTCGACGTGCGCGACATGCCCGTCACGGTCGCGGTCGACTCAAATGGTGAATCGGTCCATACCAGCGGTCCGGCGAAATGGCGGGCACAAATCGCCATCACCGCTGTTTAAGTAGCAACCTCTCGGTTTGGCACATTAGCGGCACGGGCCTTGCAGTCCAATGAGCGTCAAGCATCGCGTTTCGCTTTTGATGCTGCCGTAAAACACAGGGCTGCACGGCTTTGCGCTTAAGGAGCGGCCTGCATCGTGTTCAATGAACTGACGAGGATCTTGAAGCGATGGAAACCGAAGAAGATGTCCATATCGCCGGGATTCTCGTTCACGCGCGCCCCGAATTGATCGAGCGCGTGCAGGAGAATATCCAGTCGCTCGACGGCGCTGAGGTGTTGACGGCAACGCAGTCCGGCAAAATCGTTGTCACGCTCGAATCGGAAACATCCGCCGGCATTGTCGAAGCCCTCGCTGCGATCGGCGACGTGTATGGCGTGCTTTCGACTGCGCTGGTATACGAGCATCATGAGGCGTCCGACATCCGGTTGGAGCAGGACTTCGGTTTCGGCGCTTCGCAAATTCAATAAGCATCCGCGCTCCCGGCAAGACCTCCGCAGGAGAGTCCGCGAGTGTTGATCGCTCCGGTTTGTCTTGATCGTGTGCGGACCGCAGATGGGCCGGCAGCCCGATCGCCCTCGGCAAATCATTCTTCCCCTATCGCGGCGTAACCGCAGCCGTATCCGAGTCCTCGTGGTCGATATGTCAGCAAAAGCCCGTCAACCTATGCTGAATCGATCATATTGTTTCAAGCCCGCCAATTGACCTAAGCTGCGTCGCCAAGGTGCAAGTATGTAGACGCGCCACACAGGTGGCAGTCGAAGTCGCGCGGGGATCAAATAAGTGAACGAAATATCGCTGGCTTTCAGCCAGGCGACCGCGCTGATCGCGCAGTTCGATCCGGTGCTGTTGGAAATCGTGCTGTTGAGCCTGCGCGTCAGCCTCAGCGCGGTCTGCATTGCGACGCTGATCGGTCTGCCTTTGGGCGCCGCCATCGCGGTCGGTCGTTTTCCGGGGCGCAACGTGCTGATCGTTGCGCTGAATGCGTTGATGGGCCTGCCGCCGGTCGTCGCCGGCCTGCTCGTCTATTTGTTGTTGTCGCGCGCCGGCCCGCTGGGCGAACTCGGCCTGCTGTTCACGCCGGGCGCGATGATTTTCGTACAGACGGTGCTGATCACGCCGATCATCGCAGCGCTCGGCCGGCAGGCCATCGAAGACGCGTGGCTGGAATACCGCGATCAATTGCGTTCGCTCGGCTCGAATCTTTTCTCTTCGGTCATCACGCTGCTGTGGGACACGCGTTTTTCGCTCCTCACGGCAGTCCTTGCGGGATTCGGCCGTGCCGCGGCCGAGGTCGGCGCGGTGATGATCGTCGGCGGCAACATCGACGGTGTCACGCGCGTCATGACGACCGCCATCGCGCTTGAAACGAGCAAGGGCGATCTGCCGCTCGCGCTCGGCCTCGGCGTCATCCTCATGACTCTTGTGATTCTGCTCAACGCGGCAGCTTATTTCACCAAAGAGTCGGCGCAGCGGCGTTATGGATAGGGAAAACCCCATCAGCCACTTGTCGCCATCCATTCTGCCGCTCACGCTCGATGAACTGAGTTTCGTGACGGCAAGCGGGCAGACCATCATCGATCGCATCTCGGTGGAACTCAACGCCGGAACGCGGACCATCATTCTCGGACCGAACGGCGCGGGCAAAAGTGTGCTGCTGCGCTTGTGTCACGGTCTGCTGCAACCGACTTCCGGGGCGGTGCGCTGGAATGTCGATACAACGATTGCGCGCGCACGGCAGGCCATGGTGTTCCAGCGGCCGGTGATGCTGCGTCGCTCCGCCGTCGCCAATATCGAATATGCCTTGAAGCTGCGGGGTGTGAACGGCGCCGAGCGTTCCGTACGTGCGCACACAGCATTGGAACTGGTCGGCCTTGCCGATCTGGCTTCGCGTTCGGCGCGCGTGCTGTCCGGCGGCGAACAGCAACGCCTCGCACTCGCCCGCGCATGGGCGCTGCGCCCGGAAGTTCTTTTTCTCGACGAGCCGACCGCCAGCCTCGATCCCACCGCAAGCGCCGAAGTCGAGCGCATCGTGCAGACCATTCATGCGGCCGGCACCAAGATCGTCATGTGCACCCATAACCTCGGTCAGGCGCGGCGCCTGGGTGACGAAGTGTTGTTCATACACGGCGGACGACTGATGGAACGCTCGCCGGTCGACGTGTTTTTCAAGCAGCCGGCTACGGCAGAAGCAAACGCCTTTATAAAGGGAGAACTACCATGGGCCTGATACGAAGAAGTTTATTCGCGATGGCGATCGCGCTTGGCGCGCTGATGTGTGTGCCGACGCAAGCGCAGGACAAATTCATCACCGTCGCATCGACGACCTCCACCGAGAGCTCCGGGCTGTTCAAACACATTCTGCCGATCTTCGAGAGGAAGACCGGCATCAACGTGCGCGTGATCGCGCAAGGCACGGGGCAGGCGCTCGACACGGCGCGTCGCGGTGATGCCGACGTCGTCTTCGTGCACGCGAAAGCGGCCGAGGATAAGTTCATTGCAGAAGGCAACGGCGTGAAGCGTTTTCCGGTGATGTACAACGACTTCGTCGTCATCGGTCCGAAAAGCGATCCGGCCAAAGTCGCCGGCATGGACGACGTGACCAAGGCGTTGGAGAAGGTCAAGGCGGCCAAGGCGCCGTTCGTCTCGCGCGGCGACAAGAGTGGCACGCACATGGCCGAACTCAAGCTCTGGAAAATGGCGGGCATCGACATCGCCGCCGACAAGGGCGAGTGGTATCGCGAAACCGGCCAGGGCATGGGCGCGGCGTTGAACACCGCCGCATCGATGAATGCCTATCTGCTGGCCGATCGCGGCACCTGGCTGTCGTTCAAGAACCGCGCCGATCTCAAAGTGCTGGTCGAAGGCGACAAACGTCTGTTCAATCAGTACGGTGTGATTCTGGTGAATCCGGCAGAGCATCCGCATGTGAAGAAGGAATTCGGCCAGCAGTTCATCGACTGGATCATTTCGCCTGAGGGCCAGAAGGCCATCGCCGACTACAAGATCGACGGCGAGCAGCTGTTCTTCCCGAACGCCAATCAGCCGGGCGTATGAAAGCGGTCCGATTGCCGTACTGGCGATCGCTCCGGCCAGACGGCATATGTCGCCTGGTCGGGGCGCCGCGACCCGCCGGCGAGCGCGATCCGCCGTTGCCGAAATTGCAACATGTACCGGCATGGACCGCTTCGCGCTGCCCGCGCGTTAAGTTAAGGTAGCGGCCTGTTCGCGAGCGTCTCTTCATTTCATGTCCGATCCGGCCGTGCCACTCACTGAAACGTCCGCACTCACCGGGCGCTCCCTGCGTTTCAATCGCATGGAGTGGGCGGGTTCGCTGGGCGATCTCGGCACGCTCATTCCATTTCTCATCGCCTACACCGTCGTCGCCAAAGTGCCGGCGTTTGGCATTCTGCTTTCCTTCGGTGTCGCGCTGATCGCATGCGGGCTGTACTACCGCACGCCGTTTCCGGTGCAACCGATGAAAGCGACGGGCGCCGTCATGGCGACGCAGGCGAGCGAACTGATGCTGACTGCGCAGACGGTGTACTGCGCGTCGATGCTGACGGGCGTGGTGTGGCTGCTGCTTGCCGCGACCGGGTTGGCGAAACGCATCGCCGCCCTGGTCAGCCGGCCGGTTGTGCTCGGCATCGTTCTCGGGCTGGGCATCGGTTTCATGCTCGAGGGTGTGCGCATGATTGCCGAGGGCTGGATCATCGGCGTGATCGCGCTGTTCGGCGCCTTGTTGCTGCTCGACAATCGTCATGTGCCGGCAATGTTTCTCGTGCTGCTGTTTGGCGTTGTAATCGCGCTGTTTCAGAATCCCGCGCTGTTGGAGGAATTGCGCGCGATGCGCCCTGGGTTCGCCTGGCCCGAGTGGTCGCTCGGCGACGCGACGTGGCGGGACTGGTCGGCGGGCCTTGTGTTTCTCGTGCTGCCGCAGCTTCCGTTGACTTTAGGGAACGCCGTCATCGCCATCACCGAGGAGAACAATCGGCTGTTCCCGGATCGGCAAGTAACCGAGCAACGCGTCTCGGCATCGACCGGGATCATGAATATGTTCAGCGGAATGTTCGGCGGTGTGCCCATGTGTCATGGCGCCGGCGGCATGGCGGGGCACGTGCGTTTCGGCGCGCGGACGGGTGGGGCGCCGGTTATCTTCGGCGCGGTGCTGCTCGTGCTCGCGCTGTTCTTCAGCGGCTCGATCGACGTGTTGCTGCGGCTCTTTCCGGTGCCGGTGCTGGGCGCGATCCTATTCCTCACCGGCGCCCAGCTTGCCCTCGGCTCCTGCGACTTCAGTCGCGACAAGGGCGAACGCTTCGTCACGCTCACCACGACAGCGATCGCCATCTGGAACGTCGGGATCGCCTTCGTATTCGGGCTGATTGCCTACCATCTGGTCAAGCGCGCCTGGATCAGGCTCTGAAAAAAATCCATAACCGCGCGAGCGGTTTCCCGCCGGCAAATCTACAGCGGTAGAAATCGCAGCAGCCAGGGCACCGCGAAGGCATAGAGCAGGCCGCTGACGATCATGCCGACCGTGGCGTAAGCGGCGGCGAGCGAACTGATTTCCAGCGCGCGGGCGATGCCGAAGGCGTGGCTGGTGATGCCGAGTACCAGTCCCACGTGGCGCGGATCGGTAATGCGCAATGCAGCGAGGATGTGCTCCGCCGTGAGGATGCCGACCACGCCGGTGATGGACACGCCCAGCATGGCCAGATCGACGGACAGGGCATTCTGTTCGGCGATGGCGATGGCGATCGGATTGGTGACGGAGCGAAAACTGAACGCCGCCATGGTGGCGGCATCGATACCGAACGCATAGCACAGTGCAATCGTGCTGCCGGCGATGAATACCGCGGCCAGGGCCACGACCGCCAGTAGACGCCCGAACTCGCGGAGCACCAGTTTGATGTTGTCCACCAGTGGAACGGAAAAAGCGACCACGGCGACCATGAGCAGATCCAGCAGCAGCATGTTGTGCTCGAGGTATGCATCGGTCGCCGACTCGTCCAGCAGGGCGAGCACGAACGCCACCAGCAGGATCGCCAGCACGACCGGATGCATGTAGGGCTTGTTGCCCGTGTGGCGCTGGATCCACAGGCCGGCCAGATAGGCCAGCAGGCTGAGTCCCAATGCGGACAATGCGCCGCTCACCATGCTAGTCCTTGCGCAGGCACAGTTTCGCCAGCAGGCCGGTCGCCGCCACACCAACGAGCGAGGCGATGCACAGCATCACGAGCGCGCGCCAGATTGTGGGCGATGAAAAATCGATACGCACCGCCATGCGCGCCAGCACCGGCACGAGGAACAGCGGAACGAGACCGAGCAGGACCACGGCGCCGGGACGGATGCGTGTGCGCGCCGCGGGCAGGGCGAGCATGGCGACGGCGCAGAACACCAGACCGACCACCGAGCCGGGAATGGACGATTGCAGGTGATTGACGAACTGCGTGCTGAAGACGTAGACGACGGTGAGCAGCAGCACACCGAGGAGCTGAGGAACGAACATGCAATCGCCCTGGATGGGAACGGCGTCGATTTTATCCTGCCGGCATCGATCGCTGTTGCGCAGTTCGCCTGCGGCGCAATGCGATTGAAGCGCCGTGGCGAGCCGGCCGGCGCTTGGATTCCTCCGGCGCGCGAGCGAGGGGTAAGCTTGCATCCCCGGACGTGGAGTGTGGTGAACGATTTGATTGATCAGCAAGCGCTCGAAGCCCGCCTGCGCGCGGCCGTTGCCGGCGAAGTGCGCTTCGACGACGGCAGTCGCGCGCTCTACAGCGCCGACGCCTCCAACTATCGCCAGATCCCCATTGGCGTGGTCATTCCGAAAACGGTCGATGACACCGTCAAGACGATGCGCATCTGTCACGCGGTCGGTGCGCCGATTCTGCCGCGCGGCGGCGGCACGTCGATGTGCGGCCAGTCGGTCAACGTCGCGGTCGTCGTCGATGCGTCGAAGTATCTCGATCGCGTGCTCGAAATCGATGCGGCCAATAAGGTGGCGCGCGTCGAGCCCGGCGTCATCTGCGACGTGTTGCGCGATGCGGCCGAAGCGCACGGCCTGACCTTCGGCCCCGATCCCGGCACGCACAGCCGCTGCACCCTGGGCGGCATGATCGGCAACAACTCCTGCGGCCCGCATTCGGTCATGTCGGGCAAGACCGAAGAAAACATCGCAGCGCTCGAAGTGCTGACCTACGACGGCGCGCGCTTCTGGGTCGGGCCGACGTCGCCGGATGAATTGCAGCAGATCATTCGCGCCGGCGGTCGGCGCGGCGGAATCTACGCGCGCCTCAAGACATTGATCGACGAATACGGCGACGACATCCGCGCGCGCTTTCCGAACATTCGCCGCCGCGTGTCCGGCTACAACCTGCAGCAGTTGCTGCCCGAAAACGGTTTCAACGTGGCGCGCGCACTGGTGGGCTCGGAGGGCACCTGCGCCATGGTGCTGCAGGCGAAGACGCTGCTGGTGCACAGCCCGGCCGCGCGCGTGATTCTGGTGCTCGGATTCGAGGACATCTATCGCGCCGGCGACGCCGTGCCGCAACTGCTCGCATTCAAACCCATTGCGATGGAAGGGCTGGACGAACGCATCGTCGGCGGTTTGCGCAAGCGTGGATTGAAGCTCGACGACATTGCGCTTTTGCCCGCAGGCGGGGCATGGCTGATGGTGGAATTCGGCGCAGATACGCATGCCGAGGCCGTCGATGTCGCGCGTCGTGTCATGCAGTCGCTGCAAGGCGCGGCGATGCCCGCCAGCATGCGCCTGCTGGAGGACCGCGCGATGCAGTCGCGTGTGTGGTCGATTCGTGAATTGGGTGCCTCCGCCACTGCCATGGGGGACGACCCGGGCGAGCCCGATCCCGTGGTGGGGTGGGAGGACGCGGCGGTCGATCCGCATCGGCTCGGCGATTATCTGCGCGAGTTCCAGCAACTCATCGACCGTTACGGCTACAAGACCTCGCTTTACGGCCACTTCGGCGACGGCTGCATCCACGCCCGCATCACCTTCAAGCTGCGTACCGAAGAAGGTCTGCGGCAATGGCGCAACTTTCTGACCGAGGGCGCGAAACTGGTCGTGAAGTACGGCGGCTCGATCAACGGCGAGCACGGCGACGGCAAGGCGAAGTCGGAGTTTCTGCCCATCATGTACGGCGAACGCGTGATGCAGGCGTTGCGCGAATTCAAGGCGATCTGGGATCCGGACAACAGGATGAACCCGCGCAACATCGTCGAGCCGTATCGGGTCGACGAGAATCTGCGCATGGGACCGGACTACCGGCCGACGCATCCGGCCACACACTTTGCCTTTGCCGATCGACGCGGCGATTTCACGCGCGCCGTCGAACACTGCATCGGCATGGCCAAGTGCCGCGCCAAGGATGCGGGCACGATGTGTCCGAGCTTTCAGGCGACCGGCGAGGAGAAGCATTCCACGCGCGGACGTTCGCGCATGCTGTTCGAAATGTTGCGCGGCGACCTCATTACAGACGGCTGGCGCAGCGAAGCGGTGAAGGATTCGCTTTCGCTCTGTCTGTCATGCAAGGGCTGCAAGAGCGAGTGCCCGACGCACGTCGACATGGCGACGTACAAGGCCGAATTTCTATCGCATTACTATGAAGGCCGACGCCGGCCGCGTCAGGCGTGGAGCATGGGCATGATCGGCCGCTGGGCGCCGGTCGCGGGCGCCATGCCGAAGCTGGTCAATTTCTTCACCCAGACGCCGGGGCTTTCGACCATCGCGAAAAAAATTGCCGGTATCGCGCCGCAGCGACGCATCACGCCATTTGCCAACCGGTCGTTCCGTTCGATTCACGCAGCGCGCAAACACGATGCGGTCGGCGAGAAGGTGCTGTTGTGGATCGACACCTTCAGCGATCACTTTCAACCCGAGGTGGCCGTCGCGGCCGTGGACGTGTTGGAACACGCCGGCTTCGACGTGCGGATCCCGACCGTCAGGCTGTGCTGCGGCCGACCGCTGTACGACTTCGGCATGCTCGATCAGGCGAAAGCGGCGCTGCGTAAAATTCTTCACGCACTGCGCAATGAAATCGAGGCAGGCGTGCCGATCATCGGCCTGGAACCAGCCTGTCTCACCGTGTTTCGCGACGAGTTGATCAATCTGTTTCCGGACGACCCCGCCGCACGCAAGCTGTCGCAGCAGAGCTTCATGCTCGCCGAATTTCTGCATGCGCGCGGATACCAGCCGCGGCGTCTGACCGACACCAGAGCATTGCTGCACGGTCACTGTCATCAGAAAGCCGTGCTCGGCATGGATGCCGAAATGGCGCTGTTGCAAAAGATGGGTATCGAATGCCAAGTACTCGATGCCGGTTGCTGCGGCATGGCCGGCTCGTTCGGTTTCGATGCGGACAAGTACGCTGTTTCGATGGCCATCGGGGAGCGCGTGTTGTTGCCTGCCGCGCGAGCCGCGGCAACGGAAACGTTGATAGTCACCAACGGCTACAGCTGTCGCGAGCAGATCGCGCAGGGCGCTCATCGCAAGGCGCTGCACATTGCGCAAGTGCTGCAGCGCGCAATCGGCGCTTGAGCGATCTGGCTCCGATCGGCGTAGGCTTGCCGGCGACGCCGTTGGGGCCGGGCGCGTTTCCCGACCTTAGGGGCACTGCGAAATCAAGCGATTTCGGCAGTGCCGCAGCAAAAACACTGTGCAAAACTCGCGCATTGCCACAAGCACTTATACGGGTAGGAGCCGCTGCGATGCAGCCTTCGGATCACACACCGATTTCCAAGGAAGAACTGCAGGAACTGACGCGCCTGCTGGCGGCGTTGCCGTCGGAGCAGGCAATGAGCCTCGCCACGCTGGATGGTTTTTTCGCCGCGCTGATTGCGGGGCCGGCGCTGGTATTGCCGAGCGAGTATCTGCCGATCGTATGCGGCGTGAGCGACGAAGAAGGCCTCGTTGAACTGGGCGAATACGAGCAGGCACAGACCTTGATCCACCTGCTGACGCGACTGTGGAACACCATTGCCGATGCGCTTAAAGCCGGGCTGCATGAGAACAAGGTCTATCTGGCGAACTTCGATGTGGACGAGCGCGGACGCGTGTTGGGCAACGAATGGGCGAACGGCTTCCTGCGCGGATTGCGCCTGCGCAGCGAGAACTGGTCGGTGCTGCTGAACGATCCGCGCGATGTGCATCTGATGGTGCCGATTTTCACGCTGGCGCATGAGCACAGTCCGGCGGCGGAATTGCGCTCGGGATTGATTACGGATGAGGAGCGCACCAAGCTGATTCGACAGGCGACGGCTTATCTCACGCTGATCTATCGCTACTTCGCGCCGTATCGTGCGCAAGGCGATGCGCCGCGCGAGCCGGTACAACACGCCGCGGGCAAAGTCGGGCGCAATGATCCGTGCCCGTGCGGCAGCGGCAAGAAGTACAAGCTGTGCTGCGGTAGTCCGGAGCGGTTGCATTAAAACGGCGGAGAGGTCTGAAACCCTGGATGCCGGATCAAGTCCGGCATGACGATGGATAGCCCGTCATTCCGGCCAAGCCACAGCGTGGTGCGAGCTGAAACTTTGGATGCCGGATCAAGCCCGGGGTGACGATGGATAGGTCGTCATTCCGGTCAAGCCGCAACGCGGCGCGAGCCGGAGTCCAGAGATGTTCTGCTCTGTTACAGGTTCAATGGAAAGGAGTTGCTGCATGCAGCCTTTTGAAAATCACACACCCATCACCGAAGATGAACTCGATGAACTGAGCGATCTGCTCGACAGCCTGCCTTCGAAAGAGGCGATGAGCCTGGAAATGGTCGACGGCTTTTTCGCCGCGCTGATTGCCGGACCCGAAACGGTGACGCGGGAGGAATACCTGCCGTTGGTGCTGGGCAACGAGCCCGACGATGAAACCCCCGCTTTCCCCGATGCCGCGCAAACAGAGCGTTTGCTGGTTTTGCTGCAAAGCCACTGGAACACGCTGGCTGCCGAGCTGTTCAAGACGCTGGAGAAGGACGACGTGTACGTGCCTGTCATGGCTGTCTATGAAGACGATCAGGTGCGCGGCAATGAATGGGCCATCGGCTTCATGATGGGCACGCAGATGCGTGGCGAAAGCTGGCTGGGCTTGCTGGAAGACGAGGACGCGGAAGATCTGATGACGCCGATGTTCATGCTCGCGCATGAGGATCATCCCGACGCCGAATTGCGCTCGCCGCCGTTATCCGACAAGAAGCGCGAAGAGCTGATTCAGGACATGGCGTGGAATTTGACCATCATCAACCGCTATTTCGCCGACGATCGTCTGACCGGCGGGGTGCCGCGCGAACCGGTGCGGCGCGAAGCGCCCAAGGTGGGGCGCAACGATCCGTGCCCATGCGGCAGCGGGAAGAAATACAAGCAATGCTGCGGGAGTGCGGAACGCTTGCACTAAGAGGAAGCGCTGATCAAGTCCCCTCGACCTGCTTCTTCCGTTCGTCCTGAGGCAGGCGAAGGATGACGGAAGTGCCCCGCATGCGCCCGTTCATGGTTCGACTGCTTGCAGGCTCGCGCTCACCACGAACGGCTGGTGAGAAATGATGTGAGCCTCGGCGTACTCATCCGTTCGCCCTAACGGTTTACTCGCGCCTGGCTTCGGCCGGGCGTTTCTTTTTCGGCGTGCTGCGACGTTCGATTTTCTCCACCGCGGCAAATTCCGTAAACGCTTCCTCGAGCGTCATCAAGTGACCGCAATCCATGGCGTCATAGCCGGGAATCTGGTTCACGTGCGCGCGGAATTCGGGACTGCGCAAAATGCCGAGCAACTCCTTCACGGCGGGGAGTTCGAGCGATTCGGTGCTGCAGATCAGGAAGTAGCGCTCGTTGACGATCGGCACGAAACCGAGATTGAACTTGCGCGCCGCGGTTTCCACACCGAAGCCGGCATTCGCCATGCCGCTGGCGATGAAGGCGGCGATCGCCGCATGGGTGTATTCGCTGGCGTCGTAGCCTTCGATCTTGCCGCCGTCGAGTTGCTCGCGTTCGAGCAGCAGATCGAGCAGCACGCGCGTGCCGGAACCCGCTTGACGGTTGACGAAGCGCACGTCCGGCTTGAAAAGATCGGACACGGAAATGATGTCGAGCGGATTGCCATGTTGGACGATGATGCCCTGGCGTCGTGTCGCCAGATGAATGAGCCGCTGGCTGTGGGGCTTCAGCCATGGCATGAATTGTCCGAGCGCTTTCTCCTGCAGATCGCCGATCGGCACATGGAACGCCGCGATGTCGCAGGTGCCGCGACAGAGCGAGGCGAGCGCTTCGCCGCTGCCGCGATATTTCAGTTCGACCGGAATGCGTCGGTGCGAAAGAAATTCGCGTAGCGACTGCACGGCGAAGCCGTGGCTGGCGTGAATGCGCAACGCCGTTTCGTTTTTCGACAGCGCCTGCTGGATTTCCACCTCGAGTTCGGTGGCAAGGCTATCGAGCACGGGTGCGAGTCGCGCGGTGATGCGCTTGTCCGCCCACAGCAACCGCTGACCTAATAGCGTGAGTTTGGTGCCCTGTCCCTTTGCCGTCTCGACGAGCGGGGCGCCGAACAGTTCGCCGCCATCGCGAATCATTCCCCACGCATAGCGATAGGACATATCGAGCGCGCGACAGGCGTGTGCGAGGTTGCCGTCCTCATGCAGCAGAGACAGCAATTCGAGCAGGCGTGGGAGCGCCTGCCGCATTTCGGATTGCTCGCCCTGGATCTGCCATTGCGGTTTTACGACGATCTTGAACATATGCTTTCGATGGCTTATCAAGGACCGTAATCAAAGCCCGCTATCCGAATAACACACTTACTTGAATAGGTTATAGCGGAAAAAACGGTTCGGCACGCGGCACCAGCGATATGCTGAACGGTAGCATACAAGGCGGGTGAGCGAAATCCATGAAGGACGGGAAAGGCGGTCAAGCCTTTCCGGTAGCGCATCGGGCGAGACGACGCGCGCTCAATCCTGCTGGATGCGTTTGAGCAGTCGTTTGCCGGCGCTTGCGACGCGCGCATCGGCAGTCATCTGGAAACGCACGATCATGCCTTCGATGACGACCATTGCTTCGCCGGCGACATCCTTGGGGCGTGGCAACGCAAGCCGTCGCGCCAATTGCTCGATGTAAGCGCGCAACTCTTCCTTGTGCGAAAGCGCCAGCGCCCAGGCTTCACCGTCCTTTTCCGCGCCGCTTTCGACGACCGTGTTGATGAAGGTGCAGCCTCGAAAATCGGGTTGCATGAACCAGCTTTCGAGCACATCGGCGATCACTTCGATACCGGCGCTTTGTCGCGCGAGTTTCGCCTCCGCCGCGGCGACGAACCACTCCATCCAGGACTCGTGGCGCTTGTTCAGGAACGCGGCGATCAAGTCCGCCTTGGACGGGAAGTTGCGATAGAAGGACATTTTCGCGACACCCGACTCGGCAATGATCCGATCGATGCCGGTTGCGCGCAGGCCATCCCGATAGAACAGGCGATAGGCCGTATCGAATATACGGTCGCGGGCGGATGGGAGAGAGGCGTCGGCGTTAGGCATGGGGCAGCACACGGTTTGAGTTTAAGTACACATATTGACAGACAGATCTGTCTCACGGAAGATGAGACAGATCTGTATCGCTCTAAATCCGCCGCGATCGGATCAATTCGACCACTCACCAAGGAGACATACATGGGTGCCGTTCGTATCCCCGGCTTTCGTCTGGGAATTTATATTTGCAAGGAACTGGAAGTCGTCGATTTCGCCGCGCCGTACGGCGTGTTTTCCGTAGCGCGACGCTTCGATCCCGAACTCGACGTGTTTCTGATCGCCGAGTCGGCCAAGCCGGTACAACTGCAGGCCGGCCTGACCGTGTTGCCCAACTACACTTTCAATGACCAGCCCGATATGGATGCTTTCCTAATCCCGGGCGGGGCCGGCACGCGGCCGGAACTCAATAACGGACGGCTGCATGCGTTCATTCGGGCCCTGCCCGAGAAGACGCTGCTGGTTTCGGTGTGTACCGGATCGTGGATTTACGGCCGCATGGGCCTGCTCGACGGTCGCCTGGCGACCAATCGCAAGGAACCGGATCGCGCCGAAGCATCCAGCGGAGGCAAAGTGCCGCTCGATCGGCTCGCGGAAATCGCGCCGGCTTGTCGTATCAGTCGGGCGCGCGTGGTGGATTCAGGGCGCATCGTGACCGCCGGTGGCATCAGTTCGGGGATGGAAATGGGCTTCCATCTGCTGCGCCGCGCCGGCTATGACGAGGATTTTCTGAGCGACGTTGCCCGGGTGATGGAATACCACAAGGCGTATGACCTGCTGCGCGGCGATATCGAGTACGACAGCGCAAAGCACTAGAAGCGCCATTTTCCCACCATCGTCATGTTCGCCTCGACTAAAGCATTCGAGGGCAAGCTGCAGGGGGCATCCGGGCTTTTCGCGGCGCTGCTGGATCACCGCTTGCACGGGCATGACGCGATCAGAACTGTTCGGCCTCAAGCCGTTCGTGGTGAGCGCGCGCCGCGCAGTCGAACCATGAGCGGCTGTCGATCTGGCGACGTAGCTCGTTTACCTTTCGATTCGGCGGCTGTGCCGCCGGCTCAGGGCGAACGGGACCAATTCGGGCGGCAGGGCTTGCGGTGGCTACGCGGGCGCATGCACTGAACGATCGTCGGTCCGATCGACGTAGTTCCTCCGGCGCGTGGCGGTGCACCACGGGCTTCGCTATAGTGGAGTCCACATAAGCAACGAAGCAAGCTCCGTCGCACCGCCGGTGCGGACGATGTTTCGCCATGACAAGAATCCTGCGCTGGCTGCTCCTTTCCCTGCTTGCCTTTGCCCCTGCGGTGTCGGCCCGCGACGTGCCGACCATTGCGGCCGCTTCCGATCTCAAATTCGCGCTGGAGGAGGTGGCAAGGGCCTACGAACAAACGAGCGGTAAAAAAGTGCGCCTCGCATTCGGCGCATCAGGCAATCTGACGCGGCAGATTGCGCAGGGAGCGCCCTTCGATCTGTTTCTTTCGGCCGACGAGCAGTACATATTCGATTTACACAAACAGGGCCTCACCGTCGATGAGGGCGTGTTGTATGCGATCGGTCACGTCGTATTGTTCGTGCCGAACGGCTCGCCCATCAAGGCTGATGCAAAACTTGAAGATCTCAAACGCGCCATCGACGACGGCCGTCTGAAAAAACTTTCCATCGCCAATCCCGAGCACGCACCCTACGGACGCGCCGCGCGCGCCGTATTGCAGAGCGCGGGCTTGTGGGACAAGGTGCAAGGCAAACTCGTGCTGGGCGAGAACGTATCGCAGGCGGCCCAATATGCGGCCAGCGGCGCAACGCAAGCCGGGTTGTTCGCGCTGTCTCTCGCCGTCACGCCGAATTTCAAGCAGGCCGGCAGTTACGCAGTGTTGCCCGAGGCGTGGCATCCGCCCCTGCGTCAGCGCATGGTGTTGCTCAAGCGTGCGGGCGAAGGTGGGCGCAGCTTCCAGGCGTATCTGCAACAGCCGGCGGCGCGAAGCATTCTGAAAACATACGGTTTCGCCCTACCGGGAGAATAAGATTTGGAATGGGACGCGCTGCGACTTTCGCTGCTGCTCGCGCTCGCGACCAGCGTGCTGCTGCTTCCGCTCGGTGCGGCGGCGGCGCGTGCGCTGGCGTGGAGCAGCTTTCGCGGCAAGTGGCTGCTCGAGGCAACGCTCGCATTGCCGCTGGTGTTGCCGCCGACCGTGCTCGGCTATTACCTGCTCGTGGCGATGGGTTCCGCCTCGCCGCTGGGCGCATTCTATGAGCGCGCGTTCGGTCACACGCTGGCGTTCTCGTTCGAGGGGCTGGTTGTCGCGTCGATCATTTTCAATATCCCGTTCGCGCTGATTCCGATGCAACGCGCGTTCGAATCGATTCCGCTGGAAGTGCATCAGGCCGCAAGCACTTGCGGTATCTCGCCGCTGAAGGCGTTCTTCAGAATCGAACTGCCGTTGGCCTGGCCCGGGGTCGTCTCCGGCATGATCATGACGGCGGCGCATACCGTCGGCGAGTTCGGTGTGGTGCTGATGGTGGGCGGCAGCATTCCCGGCGAAACAAAGACCATCGCCATTTCCATTTACGACCGCGTACAGGCGTTCGACATGCAGGCAGCCGGCATGATGTCCGGCATGCTGCTCGCGCTGTCGCTGCTGGCGCTCGGCTTCACCATGCGCCTCGGACAACGGGCGTTGCGCTGAATCCCGATGCTGGAACTCACTCTCAAGCAGCAGTCGCCGATTCCGCTCGAAGCGGAGTTCCGCTGCCAACGCGGCGAATTGCTGGCGCTGGTCGGACCGTCGGGCTCGGGTAAATCGACCATTCTCAAAACCATTGCAGGCCTCATTCGCGGGCCGCGCGGCAGCGTGCGGGTGGACGGCGAAGTGTGGCTCGACACGGAGACAGGCGTGGAGCTGCCGGCCCACCGGCGCAATGTGGGTTTTGTGTTTCAGAGCTATGCGCTGTTTCCGCACATGAGCGTATTGCAGAACGTCATGGCCGCGTGCGACGAACCGGACGCCGCCGTACGTGAAGCGCGCGCACGCAAATGGATCGATGCGGTGCGCATGAAAGGCCTCGAAGAGGCGCGGCCCGCGCGCCTCTCGGGTGGTCAGCAGCAGCGCGCGGCGCTGGCGCGTGCGTTGGTGCGCGAACCGAAGCTGTTGCTGCTCGACGAGCCGTTCTCCGCAGTCGATCAGATCACGCGCGAGCGTCTGTACGAAGAACTGGCGGAATTGCGCCGGCGCCTGTCCATTCCGGTCGTGTTCGTCACGCATTCGCTCAGCGAAGCGCAGATGCTTGCCGATCGCATGGTCGTGCTGCATCACGGGCGCACACTGCAGAGCGGCACACCGGAGGAAATTTTTTCACGCCCATGCAGCGCCGAGATCGCGCGTCTGGTTGCACACAAGAATCTGGCGTGGGCGACCGTCATTGCACATACCGAGCGGCATACCGAGATCGACTGGAACGGCCTGCGGCTGCTTGCCGCATTGCGCCCCGATCTTGCGGTCGGCACGCGCATCGCGTGGCTCATCCCCGCGCTCGATGTGAGGATGGTCGATGAAAAACTCGACAGCTACAGCGGTCGCGAGAACGTGCATGTCGCGCAGGTGGATGCCATGGTGCCGCTGGGCGGACAGGCGACCGTGCGTTTGCGCATGCCCAACGGCGAATGTCTGTCCGCCACTGCGATGGCGCATACCTTGCGCAAGCGGGCGATCGAAGTGGGTCGCACCGTCGACGTATCGCTGTTGAGCGCCAGCATCCATCTCATGCCGGAGCGGTCGGCCGAAGACTGACGCGCCGCACGTCGGATTGCCATGCGGGCAAGCGCGCCCGTTTCTTGCCTGCTTTTCTTTCTTTGGAACGTGGTCGGCGACACAGAGACGACCATTCGGCAACGAAAGGAAATCGCCATGAGCATCGAGAAGGTTCTATATCGCACCAAGGCCACCGCAACAGGCGGTCGTGAAGGTTCCGCGCGCACCGAGGACGGCAAAGTCGACGTCACGCTTTCGGTGCCGAAGGAAATGGGTGGACCGGGCGGTGAGGGCACCAATCCGGAACAATTGTTCGCCGCCGGTTATTCCGCCTGCTTTCTCGGTGCGCTGAAGTTTGTTGCCGGACAAGAAAAAGTATCGCTGCCCGGTGACGTCGCGGTAACGGGTGAGGTCGGCATCGGCAAGATTCCAACCGGCTTCGGCATCGAGGTCGATCTGTCCATCAATGCGCCCGGCATGGACGAGCAGCAACTCAAAACGCTCGTCGACAAAGCGCACGTCGTCTGCCCGTACTCCAACGCCACGCGCGACAACATCGATGTGCGCTTACACCTGACGACCTAGGCGCTATTGCAGCGGGCCTTGCCCGCTGCGCATGGTCCGGCGATTAGCGAGCCGATTCATCAACGCCTGGTTGCCGTATCGCTCAAGGGGCTGAAACGGAAGCCGGCGGCGAGTCCCTTGCGCACGTTCGCATCGCGGTCGTACACGTCGGGACGGAAAAAGACCTCGCCTTGCGCATTGGCCTCGGCGGTGAAATAGAGCAGCAGAACGGGCAGCGGTTGCTTGAGCATGACCGTGCGCGTGCTGCCTTCGGCGATCGCCGCTTCGAGTTGCGCCGCTCCCCATTGCGCCTCGTCGTCCAGCAGCGCGACCCCCAACTCGTGCGCGTGCTCCACGCGGATGCATCCGGAACTGAAAGTGCGCGCGGGTTTCTGAAAGAGCGCGCGCGCCGGGGTGTCGTGCAGATAGACGGCGTATGGATTGGGAAACATGAATTTGATACTGCCGAGCGCGTTGTTCGGCCCGGGCGCCTGCACGATCTGATATGGAAAACGCGCGCTCTGGTAGCGGCTCCATTCGATCGAAGCCGGCTCGATGGCGCGTCCCGCGCTGTCGACCACATTCATGTTGTTGCGGGCGAGATAGTCCGGATCGCTAATGATCTTGGGCAACACATCCTCGCGAAGAATGGTGGGCGGGACGGTCCAATCCGGATTCAGCACTACATAGCGTATGGACGCACGGAACACCGGCGTTTTGCGATAGGGCCGGCCGACGACCACGCGCGAGGACCAGACCGGTACGCCGTCCTTGAAAAGTTGTGCATTGAAACCGGCGATGTCCACGAGCAGGAAGCGATCGGGAATGTCCTGCGCGACCCAGCGCACGCGCTCGAGATTGACGCGCAGTTGCTCGATGCGCGCTTCGACCGGCACGTTTAACGCCTTGCGGGTGCCCGCACCGAGCACCCCGTCTGTATCGAGACCGTGATGCGCCTGAAAGCTGCAGCCGGGCAACCAGTTCATCGTCGTAATGTTCGCTCGTTGCGGTTGCGGCGTCGTCATTGCCGGGGGCATTCAAGCGCGCCCGCAACAGCGGGACGCGCGGATCGGACATGCCGGGTCGCAGTACGGGGCCGGCAGGGAGCTCGGGCCATCCGCCGTCCAGGGCGATGGCGCGATACTCCGCCAGCGCGCGCCGCAGCGCCTGATAGACGCGCAGTCGCGGTGCGTAACCCTCGACCGCCATGCGCAGATCCGGTGCGGATACGAGCGCTTCGACGACTTCGATGGGTTTGACCGCGCCGAGCGTGCGGGCGAAATTCCAGTCCGTATACAGTTCGCGCGGATTCACTTTGCCGAAGTGATAGTGATAGACGAGACGGATCAGTGCGTCCGTGTACAACAGGTCGCGATTGGCGATCGCCAGGGCGTCGCGCGCGGGCGTCGCGAACTGCATCGCGGCGGCGTGATAGTCGTTCGGGTCGAGACCGTGTGTGTAGCTTTCCAGCACCAGCGCGCGCAGGGTGGCGGCTCTTTGTTCGTCCCAGACTGGTTCGAATGCGCGCTTCTCGTAAAGCTGGGGAATCAGATTACGCGCCGCGATGTGCGCGCCGTCGGCCGCCACATCGTTGCCCGTGCGCAATTGCTCGATGCGCGTGCGCAGCGCCTCGGTGACCGTGTCGGGCGCGGCGAATACAGACAGCGTCCAGGACATCAACAGTGCAAAGAGCGCCGTTGCGGCGGCGAAACACAACCTTTTACACGAAAGAGGCGTGGGTTCGCGGCCCGGGCGCGTTTGGTGCACTACCATTCGGGACTTGATCACCGTTCTAACTACTCCGTAACCGTATGACCGATATTCGCCTGCGACGTCTTCTGCTCAAGGGACTGGCCTCCGCTCCCGTGGCGCTGTCGCTGTGCACGCCGGCAAACGCACGGGCCGCCGCAACTCGCGCACTGGACTTTTACCACACGCATACCGACGAGCGGCTTCGCCTCGTGTATTTCGAAGGCGGGCAGTACGTGCCGGAAGCGCTGGCGCAGGTCAATCATCTGCTGCGCGATTTCCGTACCGGTGAAGTCTCCAGGATGGACCCGCGACTGCTCGATACGCTGCATCGCGTATGCAGCGCCTGCGGCGTCGGCACCTTCGAAATCATTTCCGGCTACCGTTCCTCGCACACCAACGACATGCTGCGTGAACGTGGCGGCGGTGGCGTGGCCAAGCGCAGTCTGCACATGGAAGGCCGCGCCATCGACGTGCGGCTCTCCGGCCGCGATACCGGGCGGCTGCGCAATGCCGCGGTTGCCTTGGGGCAGGGTGGCGTCGGCTACTACCCCAAGTCGGATTTCGTGCATCTCGATACCGGGCGGCCGCGCACCTGGGGCGCTGTGCCGGCGTAGGCTCCGTCCGGCCGCGCGCACGAACCCTCGTCACGCGTCGCCTACAGCTCCATCTGCCCACGAACATCGATGTGGGCTTGAACTCCCACTGAACGATCAAGCAGTTCGTCTTGAGATTGTCGAAGGATGAACCGGCGCGCTTCGTAAAAATTCATACTTAGGTATTGACCTAAGTATGAGGCGCTCCTATAGTTAGGCGTATGCCTAAGCATTCACCCAACCTCGATCGCGTCTTCTACGCCCTGGCCGACCCCACGCGGCGGGCGGTCCTCGCTCGCTTGAGCGCGGGTCCGGCGGCCGTCACGCAATTGGCGGAGCCGTTCGACATGGCGCTGCCTTCGTTCTCGCAACACCTCAAGGTGCTGGAGAACTGCGGACTCATTCGCTCGAAAAAAGAGGGCAGGGTGCGAACCGTGGAGCTTGCTCCGAAGCCGCTACAGGCTGCGGAAAACTGGATGGTCGAGCAGCGCGGCATGTGGGAGCGCCGCCTCGATCAACTCGATGCCTTTGTCTTGCAGATGAAGAAGGAGCAGAAACGATGATTCGCTCACACGACCACCAACCCGATCCGAAGCTCGACCTCGTCTTCGAACGTTATGTGGATGTCCCGCGCGAACTGGTGTGGCAAGCGTGGACCCAGCCTGACCTGCTCAAACAATGGTTCTGCCCGAAACCGTGGCAGACCATCGATTGCGAAATCGATCTGCGCCCCGGCGGTGTTTTCCGCACCAAAATGCGCGGGCCGGAGGGCGAGGAGTTCGACAATATTGGCTGCTATCTCGAAGCAATCGAAAACGAAAAGCTGGTCTGGACCAACGCGCTGCTTCCCGGCTTCCGGCCGGCAAACGATGTCGCATCGCAAGGGTGCGGCGTGGGCCCCTTCGCCGCAGTGATCACCCTAAAGACCACTGGCAAAGGCACGCAGTACAAAGTCATTGCGATGCACGCCGACGAAGCCAACCGCAAGCATCACTATGAAATGGGTTTCGAGGAAGGGTGGGGCAAGGCATTCGAACAGCTCGTCGAACTCATGAAGAACCGTTGATGCAGTAACCGGGCGGCGCAAAGAGATCGGCTGACAACAGCATATCGACCGCTTGGCGCGCTACCGCGCCGCCCGCGTTATTCTTCGCTTTGGTGAATCCGGCGAAGAACAATGAACCTGCGCCATCTTTCGTATCTCATCGCACTCGCGCGCGAAGGCCACTTCGGCCGCGCGGCCGAATCGGTGCACGTCTCGCAGCCGGCGCTGTCGGCGGCAATAAACCAACTCGAACAGGAACTCGGTGTGCCGCTCGTCACGCGCACACGCCAGGGCTTCGAAGGCATCACCGCCGAAGGCCGCGAAGTGCTGAGCTGGGCGCAGCGAATCCTCGCGGATGTGGAATCGCTCAAGCAGACGCTCGGCGAAATGAAAGGGCAGTTGAGCGGCCACCTGCGCTTGGGCATCATCCCCACTGCCGAGCCGATCATCGCCGCACTCACGCGCGCGCTGCATGATCAGCATCCCAACGTCACCGTCACCGTGTTTTCGCACACCTCTCAGGAAATCGAACGCGGCGTCGAAGATCATTCGCTCGAAGCGGGCGTCGCCTATCTCGAAGACAAGCGTATGGAAGACCTGCGCGGCATTCCGCTTTATCTCGAACGCTATGTGGTCGTCGGTTCAACCAAGCTGGTGGGCGAAGCGAAGTCCATCGCATGGGCCGACGCCGCCAAGCTGCCGCTCTGCCTGCTCAGCCGTGACATGCACAACCGCCTGCTGATCGATCAACACTTCGAAGCCGCCGGCGCAGTGCCTTCAGTGGTCGCTGAAACCAACACGCTGATGAGTGTGCTGAGCCATGTGCGCTCCGGCGTCTGGTGCAGCGTGTTGCCTCGTACGGTCGTAGAGTTACTCGACAAGAACGCGGACTTGCGCATCGTTGCGCTGCGCAAACCGGACGTCGTGCATCCGGTGGGATTACTCTATGCGCCACGCAAACCGCTCTCGCCGTTGATACAGGCGCTGGTTGAAGCAGCGAAGCGGGCGAGTTTTGGAGAGGCCGTCTAAGGTCGGGTGTGCGTAGAGCAAAGGAGACTGGCATGGGCATTACCAATACGCAGTCAGGCACCAACGTTCACGAAGTCTCCGAAGGAATCTACCGAATCAGCACTCCGGTCACCATTCCCGGCGGCGGCTTCTCATTCAATCAATACCTAATCGTCGACGACGAGCCGCTCCTTTTCCATACCGGGCCGCGAAAGATGTTCGCTCTGGTGCGCGAAGCGGTCGCGAGCGTGCTTCCTCCCGAGCAACTGCGTTACGTCGGCTTCTCGCATGTTGAAGCCGATGAGTGCGGGTCACTCAACGAATGGCTTGCCGCAGCGCCGCAGTCGGCGCCGCTGTGCGGAGCCGTCGCAGGAATGGTATCTATCAGCGATCTCGCCGACCGGCCGCCCCGCGTGCTGAACGACGGCGAGTTGCTGTCGCTCGGCCAGCGTTCGGTGCGATGGTTCGACACGCCGCACCTGCCGCACGCTTGGGAATGCGGCTTCCTGATGGAAGAGCAAACGCGCACGCTCTTGTGCGGCGACCTCTTCACGCAACCCGGCGCCAACAATCCCGCACTCACCGAATCCGACATCCTCGGTCCGAGCGAAGCGTTCCGTCACAAGATGGACTATTTCTCGCACACGAAGAACGTGAGAGAAATGATGGAGCGCCTGGCCTCGACCACGCCCACGACGCTCGCCTGCATGCACGGCAGCGCCTGGCGCGGCGATGGGGCAAAGCTCCTGCGCGAACTGGCGGATGCCTTATCCCTGTGACAAAGCAGCGCGCTTTGCGGAGCCTTAAGAGAAGAACATCGCGCATCCGGGGGGGCCCTCTACGCGTCGCGCAAACCGCTTTCGCCGTTGATTTAAGCGTTAGTAGAACTGGCGAAGCAAGCGAATTTTGAAGACGCCGTTTAAAGCGCCCGGTGGAGGCTGCACCGATGCGGGAGAACAGCGAGAGGTTGATATGCGGGCAAGGGATCACACTCTATTCATTATTTGGTAGTTCTGGCCGCTTAAACAGATAACGATCTGTGTGTGAAGGGAGACCACATGAGTGACGACAAATATGCAAAAGGAATACGAAAAACCGGCTTTATTTTGGAGAGCAAGGTTGCAGATGCGCTGCGCCGCGCTAGATGGACAGTTATTAGCAACAAATACTACGAAGACGATTTCGAAGGCAGCGTTAGAGAAATAGATTTACTGGCATACAAGGTTTCAGAAGTCCAAGGGGTAAATGTTTATACGACGCTATTAATCAGTTGTAAAAAAAACGACGTTGATGTTTGGGCGCTTCTGGCGAGAAGTATCAATCTTAAAGACCCTAATTCAGACTGGTGGCCGCTTCATGCATGGAGTAACGATAAAGCGGTTTGTTATGAGCTAGCCAAACCCGGTATGGCGAGGAAATATCACGAGGATTCAATAAGGCTTGGGGTTACGGAGGCTTTATCTGTGCCTCAATATGAAGTCTTTGCTTTTCAAGAAATGAATCGCGCGAGTGGTGTGCCACATAACGACAAAAATATATTCGCCGCCGTTACTTCTCTTTTGAAGGCCCAAGCGTATGAGCTTGGTGCTCTGAATCAAAGAAAAAAGAAGCCATCAATTTATCAATTTAACCTGATATCAGTGCTTGAATCCGAGTTGTTCAGACTGCTTGTCGATGGAAGCACGAT
>JAKFDA010000056.1:0-12090 GCA_036676355.1 Nitrosomonadales bacterium
TCTGGCACACGGCGGGCCGCTGCGGCTGATCATTCCGGGCTATTACGGCGTGAACAACGTGAAGTACATCAAGCGACTCGCTTTCACGCCGAAAGAGACGGATGCCAAGATTCATTCATCCGGATACCGCGTTCGCCCGGTTGGAGAAAAGGGTGCGCCGACGCAGCCTTCGATGTGGGAAATGGACGTGAAATCGTGGATCGATCGGCCGGCCGGTACCGGCGATGTGCCGGCGGGTACGGTGCAGATCACCGGCGTCGCGTTCGCGGGGACAAGAGCGGTCAAGCAGGTCGAAGTGTCCACCGACGGCGGCAAGACCTGGCATGCGGCTGAATTCATCGGCCCTGACCTCGGGCCCTACGCATGGCGCACTTTTGTTTTTCCGGCCAAGCTCGCGCGGGGCTCCCATGTGCTTGCAAGCCGTGCGACCGACGCCGAAGGCGATACTCAGCCGGCCGATCGTCTGGAGAACGAGCGCGGCTACGCGAACAACAGTTGGCACGATCACGCCGTCAAGATCAACGTCGTATGAAGGTTTGACGCGGAATTCACGTGCCAAAACGAGTTTTTTTTCTTGGCCTCGTGCTGGTCGCAGCGGCCGGCGGCGCCCACGCGGATTCAGCTGCGGAACTCGGTCGCAAGGTCTTCTTGCAGATCGCGCAGCCTTCGTGCGCAACCTGCCATACGCTCAAGGACGCCGGGTCGGCCGGTGCGATCGGCCCCGTGCTCGACGATCTGAAGCCGGACGCCGGGCGCGTTGCAGCCGCCGTGCGCAGCGGCGTGGATGTCATGCCTTCGTATGAAGGCAAGCTGACCGACGAGCAGATCGAGGCAGTCGCTTCATACATTGCCGAGGTGACTGGCGCTGCGAAGTAGTCGATCCCCGCGCGGTCACTTCAAGGGGCTAGTCGTGCTCGTCCTCGGCCGGTTTTTCCACTGCGCCGCGACGTTGCATGTAATGCGCGACGAGCCAGCAAAGCGCGGCCCATGCGGCTCCCGCCGCCCATCCGGCGAGCACGTCGGTCGGCCAGTGCACGCCGAGATAGACGCGGCTCACGCCGATCAGCAGTGTCACGACTATCGCCACAATCAACAGATACGCCTTCAGCCGCCGGCTGGGCTGCACACTGTTAAGCAGCGCGGCAAGGGTTAGATAAGTCACCGCCGACATCATCGAATGGCCGCTCGGAAAGCTTGCCGTGTAAACGATCGATTCGTGCGGAACGAGATCGGGGCGAGGGCGATCGAAGCCCATCTTCAGGAGTGTGCTGAGCAACATGCCGCCGGCGACCGCGGTCAGGGTGAACAACGCGATGCGTAACTTGCGCGAGAGCAGCAGGTACCCCAGTGCGGCGATGGTGATGAATGTCAGAACCCCCATGCCGCCGAGCGCGGTGAAATCCCGACCCATCTCTTCAATCCAGCTCGGGCCGAGCGGGTCGGTGCGGTCGGCGGAATTGCGCAGCGCGAGCAGCAGCGCTTCGTCGACGCTGCGCGTTTCGCCTTCCATCACCTCATCGGCCAGTTCGACGAAGGACCACGCTCCGCCGAAAAGTACCGCCATCCATAGCAGCGCACCGAATTGATGACGACCGAGCCACGCAAGGAAGGAGAAGGTGCGCCGTGTGAAGTGACGTGTTCTTTTAAGCAGAGGCATGCCGGTCCCTGATCAGATGATGCTCATTGCGGCGTTATCGGTTGCCACCCAGTCATTCTCGCGCCAATATCCACGCGGCAGGATGCATCGGTTGGAAACCGTTCTATCTCATGGAGCATACGAATGCCGGATACGACACCGCTTGTGCGGCACCACACGCCTGAGAATTTCTCCGACCGGAGTGCGCTTGCCGTCGTCAAGTTCCTGCGCTTCTTCGCCGACTTGTTCTTCGCTCGTCGCTATGGCCACCGTGCAGTCGTTCTCGAAACGGTTGCGGCCGTGCCGGGCATGGTTGGCGGTGCGCTTCAGCATCTGCATTCGCTGCGACGCATGGAAAGTGATCATGGGTGGATCCGCACGCTGCTCGACGAGGCGGAGAACGAGCGGATGCATTTGATGACGTTCATTAACATCGCCAGGCCGTCGTGGTTCGAGCGGGTGCTGGTGGTCATTGCACAGGGAATTTTCTACAACATCTTCTTCCTGCTTTACTTGATATCGTCAAAGACCGCGCATCGCATTGTGGGCTATCTCGAAGAGGAAGCGGTATTCAGCTACACGGAATATCTGGCCGGTGTGGATGACGGCACCTACGAAAACATTCCGGCACCCCAGATCGCAATCGATTACTGGGAACTCGCACCGGACGCACGACTGCGCGATGTCATCCTCGTTGTCCGCGCCGATGAAGCGGGTCACCGTGATGTCAATCATGGATTCGCCAATGATCTGGCGGCATCCGCCGCTTGAGACGAGCGCACGAACATACTTGCGTGACTCAGGGCGAGGCGGCTAAACGACGCCACCACCAGGGCACCAGCGTAAGGCTGGCGAAGACGGCAAGGACGCCGGGCAACCACCCTGCCGGTCCGGATACGGGCGGCAGCAACAGACGCACCAATCCCCACAGCATCAGGAACAGCGACGCGGCCGAGACGCCGAGTACTACCATTTGTTCGCGCAAGCGCCGCAGCGGCGCTTGCGCCGGATCGCCGCAACGCTTTGCAGTCGCGGCCCACCAGCCGGAGGGCCTTACTCGCTGGTAGAACGCGTCAAGCGTCTGCGGATTTGTGGCCGGCGCGTATATCGCTGTGATGACCACGGCAAAGGTCGAAAGCAGCGCGACAACGGCCAGTCTTTGCGCGTCTGTTTCTAGAACGCTCAGCACGAAAGGCGCCGCCACCAAGCTGACGAGCATCGCGCCGAATTCCGACCAGACATTGGTGCGCTCCCACAGCCAGCGCGCCACCAGTGCAGGGCCGATGCCAGCGCCGAAGATCAACGAGATCGACCACGCCTGCGCGATCGAGTCGAGTTGCGCAGTGATCAACAGTGCGAGCGCGAGAATGAGAAGGCCGGACACGCGACCAACGATGACTTCCTCATGCCGCCCGGGCGTGCGGTGGAGAACGCGCTCGCACAGCAGTCGGCCATAGAGATCGTGCGTCCAGTAGGCCGCGCCCCAGTTGAGATGGGTGTCGACCGTCGAGGTGAGGGCGGCAAGCATGGCGATCAGCATCAATCCCCGCACGCCCGGCGGCAGCATCGCATCGATGCCCGCCACAAAAGTCGTTTCGCGCGCAGCGGCGAATGTGCTCTGGGTTGCATCGCCGGAAAAAGCCGGAAATGCGATGAGCAGGCCGACACCGATCACAATCCAGATCGCGCTGCGCAGCACGATCTGCAGCCAGGCGAAGGTGATGCAGGCGATCTGCGCGTCGCGTTCGCTGCGGCACGCGATGGCACGCTGCGCGAGATAACCGGTACCGTCGCTGTTCATCTGATAGAGCCACTGCAACCCGATGAGCACGCCGAAGGCGAGCCAGGTCTCTTCGGTGCCGGCGGGCGGCGACATCGTAAGGATGTCGCCCGCGCGTGAGCTGCCGTACAGCGCATGCAGACGCGTCAGCATTGCATCGATACCGCCGATCTGTCCGACGAGCACCACTGCATAGGCGAGCGTGCCGGCCAATGCGACGGACAACTGCACCACGTCGGTCCGCACCACGCTGCGCAGGCCGCCGGTGAGCGAGTAGAGCGCCGTGAATCCGAGAATCGTAAGGATCGACAGCAGGTTGTTTGCTGTGGCGATTGCGGGATCGAGTAAGGACACGGGGCTC
This sequence comes from Nitrosomonadales bacterium, assembly GCA_036676355.1. Taxonomy (GTDB): domain Bacteria; phylum Pseudomonadota; class Gammaproteobacteria; order Burkholderiales; family SG8-39; genus ZC4RG42. The sequence continues at coordinate 3,778 of JAKFDA010000056.1, forward strand.
GTCAGCGGTACGCCGAGCGCATCGACGACGCCCAACCACGCGGCGAACATGCCGTGCGGCAGCCACTGGTGCCAGGGCATGAACTGCTCGGTGATCCGCAGCGCGGCGGCGAGCACCATCGCAAGCACCACGCAATTCACCAGGGTGCCGAAGTACAGCGCTTTGACCGTGCGCAGGGCGAGCGCTCCGCCGGAACTGTAGCGTTGCTCGGCGAGCGCCGCGTCGGTGAGCACGCCGGAACGGTGCCACAGGGCGGCGAAGATCACCGCCATCGCGAGAAAGGCGAGCCCGTAGATCCACAGGCGCCACAGCATGAAGAGGCCGCCGGTCGCGATCAGCCCGGTGACGAGCAACGGCGTGTCGGCGGCGAACTGCGTCGCGGCCATGCTGAAGCCGGCCTGCCAGCCGCGCAACGTGCGACCGGCGAGAAAGTATTCCTCGGCACTGCGCGAAGCGTCCCGTCGCGCGTGCAGACCGCTCGCCACACCGTAAGCGACGAACAGCAACAGGAGCGCCAGATCGATCAACGGCTCACCATGCGACGGAGGCGCTCTTGCGCCTGAGCTCGACGATCACGATCGCTTTCCTGGCTAATGGTGGTCGTGCGATGGATGCAGCCGCGATGCCTGCGTTTACATGGGCTCGAGGCTAATTGGGCCTCGTGCGACAACGAAAAATCACCGCTTGACAAACGCAATTTGTGGCACCTACTATTTGGTAAGTAAGTAAATTCTTACTTACGTCACTGTGGTTTGAACGAGCATTTGCATTTGTACGGCGATTTGGTTGTTTCACTTATTGTGAGGACCTCAAAATGCATGCAATTCGTTTCAAAATCCGTTTCTCCGCGTTAGTCGCCTTCTTAGGGCTTTTTCTTTTCTCTGTTTCACCTTTTGCGCTAGCCCAAGAGCCTGTCAAGATTGGCTTGGTTGCGGCGCTTTCAGGCAACTCCGCTCTGTCGGGCGAAGCCATTAATCGCGGTTTGACGATCGCCATCGACGAAGTGAACGCCCGTGGTGGCGTCATGGGCGGCCGCAAGCTGGTGCTCGTGCGCCGCGATGACGAATCCAACCCGGCCAAAGGTCAACTTGCCGCACGCGAATTGATCGAGCAGGAACAGGTAGCGGTGGTGTTCGGCGGTATCGATACGCCGGTTTCGGTCGCGCTGGTCAGCGTCATGCAGGAATTGAAGACGCCGTATATGGGTGTGTGGGCGGCCGGCACCAACATCACGCATCACGGCAAGACGCCGAACTATATGTTCCGCGTGTCGGTGGTCGATGAACGGGTCGACACCGCGTTGCTGCAGTACGCTCAAAAAACGTTCGGCGCAAAAAAACCTGGCGGCATCCTGGTGAACAATCCATGGGGCGAATCAAATCAGAAGGGACTCGAAAAGGCATCTGCTGAATTGAAGCTGCCCCTGGCCGGAATCGAAAAATTTGGCAATAACGATGTCGATGTCTCGCCGCAACTCACGCGGCTGAAAAATGCGGGCGCCGACAGCCTCATCCTGGTCGGTAACGCAGCGCCCGCCGCTCAAGTGATGAAGTCGCTGGATCGCATGGGCTGGAACGTGCCGGTGGTATCGCACTGGGGCATTTCGGGCGGACGATTCAATGAGCTGGCCGGACCGCGGTACAAGGACGTCCATTTCGTGCAGACGTACAGCTTCTTCGGCAAGCAGAATAAAGTCGGCACGAAGGTGATGGCCGAGCTGAAAAAACGCTATCCCGAAATCAAGGGACCGGCGGATGTATTGGCTCCCGTCGGTGTCGCCAACGCTTATGACGGCTTGATGCTCACCGCGCTTGCGCTGGATGTCGCGAAATCCACTGACGGCGACAAGATCCGCCAGAGCTTTTACAAGATCCCCGAGTACGAGGGTCTGATCAAGACCTACAAGCAGCCGTTCAAGGAAGGCGACAACGACGCGCTGAACGAAAATGATTACCTCTGGGTGAAGTTCGAGGGCAAGAACGCCATCCCGGTTGCCGGTAAATAAGCACCCTTCACCTTGAGGAGAATCCGGTGATCTCTTTCGACATCGTTGTGGCGGGCTTTGTCGCGGGCAGCATGTATGGCTTGCTCGCGCTGGGCTATCACGTCACATTCATTGTTTCGAATACCCTCAATTTTTCTCAAGGCGCATCTCTGATGTTTGGCGCGGTCATGGGGTACGCGCTTCATGTCACCTACGGGTTGCCGTTGCCGATCGCGGCCGTGCTTGCCGTCCTGATATGTGCAGTTCTCGGCTGGGTAATTCACCGCATTGCGGTGGCGCCATTTTCCAAAAATGGCTCCATTGCCTGGCTGATGTCGACCATAGCGTTCGGCATCATCCTGGAGAATGCGGTGATGCTCACCTTCGGCAAGGAATCGCGCAGCATGCCTTCGCCGCTGCCCGAATCGCCGATACGGGTATTCGGCACCGGTATCTATCCGATCGAGATAATGATTCCGATTGTCGGCCTGGCATGTGCAATAGCGCTATCGCTGTTCCTCAAGCGCACGATCCTCGGCAAGGCTTTGCTGGCCGCGGCACAGAACCGGGATGCTGCATTGCTGCAGGGAATCGCCGTCACTCATCTGGTGAGCGTTGCCTACATCGTCTCGACTGCGCTGGCCGGCATTGCCGGCCTGCTGATCGCGCCGAAGATCAACGTTTACGCCGGCATGGGAATGATGTTCGGCTTGAAGGCGTTTGCCGTAGCCATCATCGGCGGCATGGACAGCGCGATAGGCGTAATGCTCGCGGGGCTCTTGTACGGGCTCGGTGAAGCCACCATCGCCGCATTGTTGCCGTCGGCCTATCGGGAAATTATTGGATTCGGTTTTGTAATCCTTGTCCTTGCGATGAAGCCGGAGGGCCTGTTCGGCCACCGCGCTGCGCAGAAGGTCTGACCATGCAAAGCAAATCCGTTTCGTCGGTGGGCTGGGTTCTCACCGGGGTCGTTGCGGCTGGCGCTGTGGCGTTCTCGCCCAACAGCTACTGGTTGTACCTGCTCGGCATCACCGCGGCTTACGCGATTGTGGGCACCGGTTTGAATCTGTTGATCGGTTTGTCCGGACAGGTGTCGCTGGGGCATGCCGGATTCTTCGCTGTCGGCGCCTATGCAAGTGCGATCCTCACCACGCGCTACGGCGTGTCGTATTGGGCCACCTTGCCGGTCTGCATCATTATTGCGGCGCTGTTAGGAGGATTACTGGCTGCGCCTGCGATGCGCGTGAAAGGGGCATACCTCGCGATGGTGACCATCGCGTTTGGCCTGGTTCTGCAGCATGTGCTCATCGAAGCCGAACCGCTTACCGGCGGTTTCAATGGCATCAGCGATATTTCGCGGCCTGTCGTCGCGGGAGAGCCGATCTCTTTGCGGCTTCATGTCGCGCTGATGGTCGTTGTGGCCGCCCTCGCGCTGCTTGGCTATGCATGGATGGCAGGCAATCGCTTCGGCAAGTTGCTTCGCGCAGTGCGTGACAGCGAAATCGCCGCGAAGAGTATCGGGACCAATCCATGGCATATCAAGACTGCGGCATTTGTCGTTTCAGCGGCCCTGGCCGGTTTGGCAGGGGGCCTGTTTGCACCGCTGGCGAGCTTCATCAGTCCGGAGAATTTCGATTTCCTGATGTCCATCCAGTTTCTGTTGCTGGTGATATTGGGCGGACTCGAAACGCGCTCCGGCCCGCTGATCGGCGCGATCGTCATCGCCGCGCTGCCGGAGATGCTGTCCGCGCTGGCGGAGTACCGCTTGCTGTTTTTCGGCGGCCTCCTGTTTTTGATTCTTGGCGTGATGCCGAACGGTGTGGCGGGAAGCATCGGCCAGTTCTTCCTGGCGCGTCGCCGGAGCGTTCGCCACGCGGCGGCAGCCGCAAGCGCTGTCAGTGGTGAACAGGCGGAGGCCTGGCTGGCTACCCGCCCCGGTCTGGTCGGCCTTCACGCGCAAAATATCGGCATTACTTTCGGCGGCTTGAAGGCGGTTGACGACCTGACGTTCTCCGCACCGTCCGGCGTAGTGACCGGTCTGATCGGGCCGAACGGTGCAGGCAAGACCTCAGTGCTCAATATGCTTGGCGGATTCTATCGGCCCGGCAGCGGGGTGGTGCGTCTGGGCGAGGATGCGTTGCCGGCAGGGCAGAGCGAAGCGTGCGCACGCGCAGGCGTCGCACGGACCTTCCAGACCACGCTGCTGTTCGAATCATTAACCGTCCTGCAGAACATCGAGCTTGCGCTGCCGCAGGGCAGTCCGACACAACTCGCACTCAGTCTGCTCGCTTTCGTCGGTTTCAAAGGCGATGTCAACATGCGCGCCGGCGACCTGCCGTTTGTCGATCGCCGAATGGTCGAGATTGCACGTGCGCTCGGTACGCGGCCCTGCGCGTTGTTGCTGGATGAACCGGCCGCAGGGCTCGGCGCGGCCGACAAACAGGTGTTGAGCAGCACGTTGGAGAAGATTGCGCGCTGCGGATTGGCGGTCGTGCTGGTTGAGCATGACATGCCGCTGGTGATGCAGGCCTGCTCTCAATTGGTGGCGATGGAGAACGGCAGTCTGTTGCGCGCGGGCGAAGTGGATGCCGTGCGTTCGGACCCGGCCGTGCTTTCCGCTTATCTGGGTGTGTCGGGTGCGCTCACAAAAAGCGCCCGCCCGCCATCCGGCGAAGTGCTGCTCGAAGCCCAGGGACTCAGCGCAGGGTATGGCCCTATCGGTGTGCTGGATGCGGTGAACCTGTCCGTACATCGGCATGAAGTGGTGGCGGTGGTGGGTGCCAACGGGGCAGGCAAGAGCACGTTGATGCGCGCGCTGACGGGTTTGCTGCCATCGCGCGGCACAGTCCGCCTCAAGGGTGAAGCGCCCGAAATGCGCGCCGAAAAAAGAGCGCGTGCCGGCTTGGTCATGGTGCCTGAAGGGCGACAGGTCTTTCCTCTGCTCTCCGTGCGCGACAACCTTCTGCTCGGCGGTTATGCGACCTCCGCTGACGTACGCTCGAAAAACCTGGCATTGATGTTGAAGCGCTTTCCGCGCCTCGAAGAGAGGCTGTCCCAGCCTGCCGCGCTGTTGTCGGGAGGCGAGCAGCAGATGCTGGCCATAGCGCGCGGCCTGATGGCCATGCCGACGGTTCTGATTCTCGACGAGCCGTCACTCGGGTTGGCTCCAAAAGTGGTGGAGGCGGTGTACGAGACCATCAACGAGTTGGTCGCAGACGGCATGACGGTGCTGCTGGTCGACCAGTTTGCGGCGATGGCCTTGGCGATCGCAGATCGGGGCTATGTACTTCAGCATGGTCGGGTGGCCGCAGAAGGCACTGCTGAAAGCCTGAAAAGCGATTTGACCATCAAGCAGGCGTATCTCGGGGAAAGCGCAGATGACCTTGCGACAGCTTAGCAATCACGGACGTTTCAGTTACCGACCGATCACGCAGCGGCCGGACTACGACTGGCCCGACGGCAATCGGCTGGCGGTTTATATCGGTTTCAATATCGAGCATTTCGAATTCGGCCGCGGCCTGGGCGCGAAGCTTGCGCCGTCGTTCGAGCCAGACGTGCTCAACTATGCGTGGCGCGAATACGGCAATCGTGTGGGCGTATGGCGTTGTCTCGATCTTTTCGGCGCGCTTGAAATTCCGATCGCCGCATTGATCAACACCAGTCTGTACGACGATCATCCGCAGATCATGGATGCCCTGCGCGCGCGCGGCGACGAGTTTGTCGGCCATGGTCACACCAACGCCGAAACGCAGTCCACGTTCAGTCTGGAGCAGGAGAGGGCCTTACTCGCCGATTGCGCACAACGCATTGCCGTCGCGGAAGGCATGGCGCCGCGTGGATGGTTGTCGCCCTGGATTGCCGAGACCGTTGCCACACCGGATCTGCTGGTTGAAACCGGCTACAAATACACGCTCAATTGGTGTCACGACGATCAGCCGCTGCCGATGCGGACGCGCAGCGGCCCGTTATGGTCGATTCCCTATCCTCAGGAGCTGAACGACATACCGATGATCGCCGTGCGGCAACTCGACATCGCGGCGTTCGCACAGATGATCGAAAACCAGTTCGACGAGATGTTGCGCCAGAGCATGCAGCAGCCGCTGGTCATGGGCATTTCTCTGCATCCCTATCTGGTCGGACAGCCGTATCGCCTCAAATGCCTTCGTGAAGCGCTGACCCGGATTCGCGCCCGCGGGCAGGCGTGGTGGACGACACCCGGTGCAATCTATGATCATGTGCAGACCATCGACGCGGTGCGCAAGCTTGCCGATCGGCCATAACCAGCGCGTTTGAGAGTCAGTTGATCGAGGAACTCATGGCAACCAGAACGGCCGCGAAGAAAACGACGAGCGCGAAGACGCCGGCTCGTCGGCATCCTGAGGAGACTCGTAACCGAATTCTTCGGAAAGCTGTGGCCGAGTTTGCCGCCAAGGGATTCAGCGGCGCGCGCATCGATGCGATCGCCGCACGGGCGATGACGAACATTCGGATGATCTATCACTATTTCGGCAGCAAGGAGAAGTTGTACGTCGAAGTGTTCGAGCATGTGCTGGCCAACCTGCGCAAGGAAGAACTCAAGCTCGATTTCAGTGAAGTCGAACCGCTGGAAGGGCTCATCCAGATGTTCGATTTCATCGACGGCCATTTTTCTTCCCACCCCGAATTGATGAATCTGCTTTCCTCCGAAAACCTCAATCGCGCCAGGTTCATGAAGAACTCCGAGCGCATCCCGGTTATGGCTTCACCGGTGCTGAAGCTGATTTCGTCCTTGCTGCGACGAGGCGAGCGCGACGGATCCGTGCGGGCGGGCATCGACCCGCTGCACTTGTACGTGGCGATGGTAAGTCTCGCCTGCTACCCCAAATCGAACGCTTACACGTTGTCGCGAATCTTCAAACAGGATTTGCTCGAGGCAACGTGGCAAGACGAGCACAAGCGGCAGGCGCACGAGATGCTGATTCGCTTTATGACGGGCGTCGAGGATCAAACCGATAAAGGCCAGCTGAACTCATACGTGACTGCGGAATGAGCGATCTAACAACTGTCGGGCGCACTTCCGCAGCAGATGCTGCTGAAGATTCACAGAGAGAGAGCAAGCTCTCGATCTCTGCAGGCGGAATGGTCACCAGTCCGCATCAGCTCGCCACTCAGGCGGGCCTGGATGTCCTGGCAGCGGGAGGCAACGCGATCGAAGCGGCGATTACGATTGCCGCAAGCCTTAACGTGACGTACCCGCATTTCAGCGGCTTCGGCGGCGACGCGTTCATGATCATCAGCGATCGCACCGGCAACGTTCGCACCTTGTCGGGTATCGGCCAGGCGCCGGGCCAGCTGCCGGAACATGTTGGCCCTATTCCGGTGCGCGGACCAGGGTCGATGCTGACCACCGCGGCAAGCGTCGATACGCTCGGCAAGGCGTTTGAACTCAGCTGCGCAGAATTCGAAGGCAAGAAAAGTTGGTCGGAGCTACTGGCGCCGGCAATAGGCTTTGCGCGCGAAGGTTTTCCGGTGACGCCTTCTCAGCGCTTCTGGACCGATTTCAGGCAGAGTGAACTCGCGTCCATGCCGGCGCTCTCCGACAATTTCATGAGTCGCGGCCAGGTGCCGAAGGTAGGCCAGTTGTTCCGACAACGGCAACTCGCCGATACGCTGGAAACGCTGGCCGTCAAAGGGCACCGGGATTTTTACGAAGGCGCGCTGGCGGCGCGAATCGCCAAGGGTCTACAAGAGGCGGGGTCGCCGCTGACCGCATCCGATTTGGCGACAACGCGTGCGCGGCTCGAAGCGCCGCTGCAATTGCCTTATAGAGATGGCGTGCTGCTGGCGCACCAGCCGCCCACCCAGGGCATTACAACGCTGGAAATAATGGGTGTACTGAATCGCTTCGATTTCACGCAGGTCGAAGCGGAGAGCGCCGATTACTATCATTTGCTGATCGAGGCAGTGAAGCAGGCATTCATCGATCGTGATCGCTACGTCGCCGATCCGGACTTCCATGATGTGCCGAGCGGTATGTTGTTATGCGAGCACAACCTCGACCGGCTGGCCGCTCGTATTCAGCTGAATAAAGCGCTGGCCTGGCCGCATCTCCTGAAGACCGGCGACACCGTGTTTATCGCAGCCACCGATGCCGCAGGTAATGCGGTATCGATGCTTCAAACCGTCTATTTCGATTGGGGCAGTGGAGTGATGGTCGGTGATACGGGCATCCTGTGGCACAACCGTGGCGCGGCTTTCAGCATGGACCCGGACCACGCGAACTGCCTTCAGCCAGGCAAGCGGCCGTTCCATACACTCAACCCCGGCATGTACCTGAAAAACGGCAAGCC
>JAKFDA010000057.1:0-11323 GCA_036676355.1 Nitrosomonadales bacterium
GCCTATACGATCACCAGTACGAGCGGATCGTATTTCGCCGGCACGCTGGCCTATGCGCAGGCCGACGTCACGACCAAGGCCGATGTCGCGGCGGGCGCAGCGATCAACGCCGGCAACATCGGCATCCAGGCGCGCAACGAAAACAGTTTCTCCACTACGGCCACGGCAATGGCCAACGGTGATGGTGTCGCGGGCGCGGCTGCCGCAATTTCGGACATCGATGTGCACACCAGCGCGACGCTGGGCGCGAACCTTGGCGGCGCGAACGGTACGGGCAATCTGACCGTTCTTGCCGAGAATTACACCGAGAGCAACAAAACCAGCGCTTCCGCCACGACCGGCTCGGGTGCGGTGATGCGCATGATGGGTGGTGCGGCGGGCGCGGCGGGCAACTTTATTCAGACCAAGGTCGGCACGGTGTCCGACAAGGTCGGCAACAAGGTTGACGGCAATGCGCAGAATCCGGGTAGCGCGTTGAAAATCGCGGCGGCTGTCACGGTTGCCGATGTCAACCTGGGCGCGAAAGCCGGCATAGCCGACAACACGCAGATCGATGCGACGGGCGACGTCGCCGTGCTGGCGCAACTGGAAGACACCGGCGTGCGCAACAACGCCAAGAGCGAAATCAATGCGCAGGTCGACAAGGGCGACGGCAAGGTCGCGGTGAGTGCGGGCGTTGCCGTCGGCGAGTTCAACCATACCGCCGAAGCGACCATTGGCGACAACGTACGCGTCAACGCCAAGCACATCGGCGTCGGTGCGGACGTGAAACTCCCGATCACCATCACCTGGCACAAGTGGGAAGGCCTCGACAGCATCCTGCCGAAACTGAACACCAATCTCGGCCTGCTCAACGAAGTGCTGACCAGTTACGCCAGCGCGAGCGGCGACAGCGGCGGGGTGGGGCTGTTCGGTTCGACCAATTACTTCGCAAGCGACAACAACGTCCGTGCCTGGGTGGGCAAGGGTTCGAAGCTCACCGCGACAGGCAATCGCGACGACTGGGCCACGAGCTACGTGGACGGCGATGGCGATACGAAGTCGTGGACCTGGAAGGAAACGGTCGATCTGCAGGCGCACTCGCTCACCGAAAGCATCGACATCGCCGGCAACCTCAACTTCCTCAATCCGGTCAGCGGCACCAGTAGCGGCGCGGGCGGTGTTTCGGTGGGCGCCGCATTCAACTGGATCGAGCATGGCGCGCACACCATCGCCGGCATCGGCGATGGCGTCACCATCTCCACTTCGGGCCTCGGCGTGAACGCCACGGCAGACGATCGCATGATCGTCGTCAGCCCCACATCTGGCAGCGGCGGCGGCTTCGGCGGCAACGGCATCGTCGCGCTGTCGCGGATCGATAACACCACGCATGCATCGATCAGCAACGAAGCGAATATCACGGCCGATGCCATCGTGCTCGACGCGGCGCAGGGTCTGTCCGTGTGGTCGGCGGCCGGTTCGCTGAGTCGCGAAGAGAGCGCGGCGGTCGGCATTGCGGTTGCGGTGAACGATGTCACAACCGACACCAAGGCATACATCGGCGACAACGACGAGGACAGCCCCTCCGGCACGGGCACTGATGGCGCAAAAGGCACCATCACCACCGACTCGCTTTCGGTCAATGCGATCACCGACGGCATGGTCGGTACCTTCGCCGTCGCCGGCGCTGTGGCGAAATCGGACGATCCGAATGCCGAGCCTGGTCTGATCGATCGCACCAAGAGCAACATTTCCAACAAGGTCACCAGTCTGCGTAATTCGGCGGCCGACAGGATGGCCACCATGCCGCTGCTGAGCAAGCTGGCCGACAAGGTGCGCGCCGCGGAGAAAGCGCCGGCCGATCCTAAGCAGCCGACCAAGCCGCCGTTCGGCATCGGTGTTTCGGGTGCCGCCAGCGTGAACATCAGCTCGATGGACACAAGCGCGTCGATCGATGGCGTGACGATCAACTCGCGCAGCGCCGGACAGACCGACGTGCTGACGCGCGCGGTGACCAATACCGATCTGATCAGCGGCGCGGGTGGCGCGGCACTCGCCGCAGCGAAGAATCCGAGCGCGAAGTTCAGCGCGGGCGTGGCCGGCGCAGTGGCCTTCAATCAACTCGACAACGACACCTACGCGGGCATCAAGAACACCACGATCAACGATGCCGGCGAAGTGAAGGTGCAGGCGCTGTCGGCCGGCGATCAGATTTCGGTCGGGCTCGGCATCGCGTTGAACACCTCGCAGGATCAAGGCAAGGCAGGCGTCGCGGCGGGTTCGGTTTCGCTGACGATGACCGACAACAGCACCAAAGCCGAGATCGCGGGCAGCACCATCAAGGGCGACGGCAGCGGCACGGACAGGGTCGAAGTCACGGCCTACGATCGCGCGCGCATTGCCAACGGCGGCGGCACCTTCACTTACGGCGGTCGCGTCGGCGTCGGTGCGGCAGTCAGCTTCGCGCAGATCGATAACAGCGCCGAAGCGATCATCGACGGCGGGCATCTCAGCGCTCTCGACAGCGTCGGTGTGTCCGCGCTGAGCGCGAGCCGCATCGTCAACGCGGCGGCAATGGGCGGTTACGGCGCCGAATCCAATTCGCTCACCGGCGCGTTCGTCATCACCGATGTCACCAAGGACGTACGCGCGACCGTGCGCAACGGTGCGCAACTGACGACCGACGGCAACGTCAGCGTCATTGCGTCCGGCATCGGCCGCGACGACAACCTCGATGCGCTGCTTCATGCCGATCGCAACAACGACGTGAGCTTCAGTCTGGATCGTGGGGCGGCGGAAGCACCGGAGGCAGGTCAGATCATTGGTGATGGCCGCGTCGGCGAGGATCGCGGCGGCGAAGCGATCATTGGCGTAGCAGGGCAACTCGTCGTCGGCAAGAACAACATCGGGTTGTCCTTCGTCGGCCAGACCATCCACAACACCTACGACGCGACTATCGAGTCTGCCACCGTCAATGCCGGCGGGGACGTGAAAGTCGCCGCGCAGGACACGGCGCAGATCATCGGCGTCGCGGTCGGCATCGGCGGCGCGACCGACAAGTTTGCCGGCATGGGTTCAGCTGTAGCAAACGTCACGGTGAACAACGTCCAGGCGCGCATCGGTGCGGAAGACACTGCCGCGCCCGATACATCGGTCACGGGCGCGAACATCGAAGTCAAGGCGAAGAACAGCGCCGAAATTTATGCCGGCGCGGGCAACATCGCGCTGTCGAAGAGCACTGCGCTGGGCGCTGCGGTCGCTTACAACGAAACCAGCAATACCACCAAGGCGCTCGTCAACGACGCTACGCTGAAATCGGGCGCGGGTAAGGTAGCGCTCGATGCGGCAAGCCATTCGACTATCCGCGGTCTGGCCGCCTCGGGTGCGATCTCGGGCACCGCTGCCATCGGCGGGTCGCTGAACATCAACGAAATCACCGATACGGTGCAGGCGAGGCTGAGCAACGCCGACGTCACCGCCGGCAGCCTGAGCGTGAAAGCGCGTGATCGCGATGATGCAACGGGCAGCAAGTCCTCCATCTGGTCGCTTGCCGGCAACATCTCCGGTGCGGGCAAGGGAGCGATCGGCGGAGCGGTATCCGTCAACACCGTCGCCAACAACATTGATGCGGCCATCGACGGCAGCACCCTGACCATCAACGGCATGACCGAAGTGGATGCCGCGTCCGGTTCGGATATCTGGTCCATGGCCGTGGCAGGCGCGGTCTCCGGTCCCGTGGCCGCCAACGGTTCGGTCGCGGTCAACACGCTGGCCAACACGACTGCCGCGAAAGTCAGCGGCGGTTCCGTCACGGCCGCAAATCTGAGCGTTACGGCATCCGAGCGTAACGACGCGACCGACGATCGCAGCAGCATCTGGGCGATCGCCGGTGCGGTGAGCGGCGCGGGCAAGGCCACCGTCGGCGCGGCCAGCGCGATCAACACGGTCGCCAACAACCTCGATGTGCTGATCGAGAACACCACCATCAACGTCGGCGCGGGCAGCGTCACCGCCGACACGCAGGCGGGCGCGGAGATCAAATCCGCCGCAGCGGCGGGCGGTGTCGCAGGAGCCGCAGCAGTCACCGGCGCGATCGCGGTCAATACCATTGCCAGCAACGCGAGCGCAAAGGCGAACAACGCCGCGATTACTGCAGCCAATCTCAGCGTCAAGGCGCAGGACATCAAGAGCGACGGCAGCGCCGGTTCGCTAATTCAATCGCTCGCGGGCAACGTCAACGGCGCGGGCACCGTGTCGGTCGGTCTCGCCACGGCGGTGAACACGATTGCGAACACGGTCGAAGCGGGCATCTCCGGTAGCACGCTGACCGTGAGCACGGCAACGACCGTCGATGCGAAAGAAAAAGCGAAGATCGAAACGCTCGCGACCGACGGCGGCATTGGGCAGGGCGCCGTAGGTGGGTCGGCGACCGTGAACAACATCGCCAATACGACGCGCGCGGGCATCAGCAACACGAGCAACATCGGCACGGGCAATAAGACAAGCATCGCCGCGTCGGACAGCTCCAGTATCGACTCCATCGCCGGTGCGATCCGAATCGGCAGCACGGCCGGCGTCGGCGCGGCAGCCTCGATCAACCGCATCGGCAATACGGTCGAGACGTACCTGAGCGGCAATCAATCAGGCAACGCCTATCAGGCGAAGAACGTCGTGCTCGATGCCGCCTCCGATGCGACGATCCGCACCATCGCGGTCGGTGTTGCGGGCGGCGGTCAGGCGGGTGTCGCGGGTTCCGTCGCAACGAACATCCTCGATACCGACGTCACCTCGCGCATCGACAATGGCGCGAAAGTGCAGGCCGACAACAACGTCGGCGTACTGGCCGAAAATAAAGACAAGATCGAAGTCGCCGCCGGCGCGGCCGGTATCGGCGGCATGAACGCCGGTGTGGCGCTCTCGACCGTCGTAAACATGATCGACAGCCAGACGAAGGCATTCATCAGCGGCGCGACGACCGAGGTGACTGCGCTTGGCAAGGACGCGGGCGACACGCTGACGGTCAATACCGGCGAACTCGTCAGCGCGCCGAACATCGGTGAAACGCCCGACGCAGCGAGCTTCGCGTGGTACGACCTGCAAGGCAAGACGAGGCAGGCGAGCGGCGTCGCAGTCAACGCTTTCTCGACGCAGCAAGTCGGTTCCATCGCGGCGAGCATCGGCGCGACGTTGCCCAATCCCAAAGGCTCTGGCGCGGTCGGCGCGACGGCGGGTGTGAACGTACTGGCGGGCGCGACCGAAGCCTATGTCGATAGCGCGAAGATCTACAAAACGAACACCGGCGCAGCCGCGACGCAGGACGTCGATATTCGCGCGGGCAGTCATTCGTATTCGACAAGCTTCGTCGCCGGCGCTTCCGTTAGCGGCGATGTGGCGATGGGCGGTGCGATCGATACGACGACAATCAGTCGCGCAACGCGCGCCTATGCGAAGAACGCCGACCTCACAGCGAGCGACGATATTGCCGTTTCGGCACAATCGAGTCAGGGCGCGCGCGCCATCGGTGCGAGCGCAGGCGGCGCAATCGCAGGCGGTGCGGGGGCGGCTGTCGTCGGGGTGAGCAGCGGCACGACCGAGGCGTACCTCGACACGACGACGGTCAAGAGCATCGATCTGGACGTCAACGCCGCGAGCCGCTCGGGCATCAATCTGATGGGCGGCGCGCTCGCCGTGGGCGGCGGGGCGGTAGGCGGCGCGTTCGCTGTGGGCGTAAGCAACCAGAGCACTCGCGCATATATCAAGAGTGGCGAGGCCAATGTAAGCGGCGACGTCGGCGTGAAGGCGGACGCCGACACGCGTTTCTGGAACGTCGCGGTCAGCGGCGCGGCGGGCGGCATCGGTGTCGCGGGCATGGCGGCCGTCAACGTCGTGAGCAACACGACCGAAGCCTATGTCGATGGCGCGAACATCGGCACGAGCGGCGCGAAAGCGAACGCAGTGACCGTTTCGGCTGAAGACGACGTGCAGGTGCGTTCTTACGGCGGCGCGCTGGGCGCAAGTTTCGCGCCGGGCGTCGGCGCGGGTGCGGCGGCGAACGTCACCGTGGTGCAAAGCCGTGTCGCGGGCGAAGTGAAGAACAGCAATGTTTATGCGACCAACGCGCTCGATGTGAAAGCGTTGAGCAGCGTCGATGCGGAGCATGTGACCGCGTCCGCAGGCTTGAGCGTCGCCACCGGATTGTCCGGTTCCGCGAGCCTCATCCTGCTGGGCAACGGCACCAGCGGTTCGGCGATGTCGGAGTTGAACAAGGACGACAACGGCGTACTGAAGAAAATCTTCAATCTGAGTTCGGGCGACAAAGTGTCCGAAACGGACGGTCTCGACGACAACCAGAAGGACGCACTCAACAACAGCGACGTGCAGGCGAGCAAGGATGAGCTTGCCAATCGCGACGCCGCGCGCGGCGCGCGCCTGGGCGACACCGAACTGTCGCTGTCCGGCGGTTCGACCGGTGAACTGCAGGACGTCAACGGTCGCAGCAGCTACGACACGTCCAAACACTTCAGTGCGAGTGCCGATGCCGATGTGACGCGCGCAGCAACCATCGGCGGGACGATTAATGTCGGCTCGGTCAGCGTGACGGCGGAAGACAAGAGCCGGACGTCCAACGTCGCGGGCGCTGCAGGTGCCGGTTTCGGAACCTTGGGTGTGGGCGGCGGCGTGGCGATCACGCGCGTGTACAACGACGTGCAGGCTGTGCTGACGGCGACGAATTTCAGTAGCGGCAACGTGACGCTGGCCGCGAAAGCGGTCAACGGCAGCGGCGACGCGGCGAGCGCAACCGCCTATGCGGGGGGCGCGGGTCCGGTCGGCCTCGGTGCGGCGTGGGCAGACGCGTATGTCGAGAACGATGTACTTGCGAGTCTCGGCGGCAGCGTCAACACGACCGGTGCGGTGTCGGTCGATGCGCAGGATACGACCATTGCGAAAGCCGATTCGATCGGCGCGGCCGCAGGGGCAGGCGCGGTCGGCATATCGGTCGCGATGGCAGAGAAATCGAGTGCCGTCATTGCGGCTGCGGGCGGCACGATGAGCAACGCCGCCAGCCTTGACGTGGCGGCGCTTTCATCGGGCAGTGTCAGCAGCAAGTCGATTGCAGCGGCGGGCGGTCTGTTCGCGGCGGGAACCGGCGCGGGCGCGGATGCCTACGACCGCTCCGTCGTGCGCGCGTATCTCGCCAATAACGCCAACATCAAGGTCAACGGCGCAATCGACGTCGAAGCCACTGCCAAGCCGCAGACCAAGGCGGAGGCCTACGGTGTTGCCGTATCGGGTGGTCTAAGCATCGGCGCATCGGTAGCGAAAGCCGAAGCGGACGCGGATGTCGCGGCCTATGTCGGTAATCTCGCGAACGTCACGACGAACAATCTCGACGTTATCGCGCGCAGCCTCGAACCCGACGCGGGGCAGACCGCGTACGCCAAGGCAGTCGGCGCCAGCGGCGGCTATCTGTTCGGGGCCAACGCGACAGTGGCGGATGCGTCGAGCTCGAACACGGTCGCCTCCTATGTGCATGATGGTGCGAACGTCACAGTGCCCGGCATCGTGAAGCTCGCGGCGACCAACAACAGCGAGCAGGATGCCGAGGCGCTCGGCATCGCTGCGGGAATCATCGCGGCGGGCGCGAACGTCGCGACGGCGCGTTCGAATTCAAGCACAGACGCGCATTTCGACGGCCACCTCACCGGCATGGCCGCCCAGATCAGCGTCACCGCGAACGGCGATGATGACAACTTCGCCAAGGCCATCGCCGGCAGCGGCGGCGTCATCGCGGGCCATGCCGCGACGGCGGGCACGACGAACACCTCGACGACCACCGCAGAACTGCAGCGTGCGGGCAGCGACAGCACGATCAAGGCCGCCACGGTCACGGTCGATGCGGCGCACATGGCGCGCTTCAACGCCGAAGTGGACAGCGTCAACGCTGCGGTTGCCGGCGCAAGCGCGGCGATCACGAATCACACTGTCAACACTGACACCGATGCAGCCATCGGCACGGGCGCGAAGGTTGAAACGCTGAATGTCACCGTCACGGCAACGGACAACATCCGCAAGGATTGGCTGAGCGACTACAACGTGCGCGCGGCGGGCGGCGGCATCGCATCCGGCGCGGCGGCCAGCGGCAACATCACGGTTACGCAATCGACGGATGCGAGCGTCGGCGCCGGCGCCGCACTCAAGGTGGTCGGCAGCCGCAAGGATGCGCATCTGTTCGATATCGCCGCGATCAACGATTTCGAGATTCGCGATAAGGTGAAGCTCGACACCGGCGGCGTCATCGCTGTGGCAGCGGCGAACAACAGGATCGACGTGACGGACAGCCAGGCCAACGTCACCATCGGTAACGGCGCGACGCTCGATAGCGTCGGCGGCATCAATCTCTACGCAAAAACGCATGGTCGTGCCGAGGCGCACGCCAACGCCAAGACCTACGGCCTTGCCGGCGCGGCGCAGGGCGACAGCAAGGCGCTCATCACCGCCTCGCAGACCATCGGCGTCGGTAGCAACGCCAGTCTGCGTGCCGATGGCGAAATGCGCTTGGGCGCGGGGCGCGCACCGGACGGCACGCCGAACGATATCTACGCCACCGCGCTGACCGATACCTGGAACAAGGCGGCCGCGCCGATTTCGATTCTTTCTGCAACCGGCCGCGTGAACGAAACGGCGACGATCGACCTCGCGAAGGACAGCAAGCTGCGCGGCGTCACCGACATCACGCTGCTGGCCGAGAAGGGAGAGATCGGCGGCACCGGCCGCTACACCGGCATGGACCTCTATCGCAAGGCGGCGCAGGAAGCGGCCAACGCGGTGGGCAAGCTCGTGGGCGGCGGTGAGTCGTCGTGGGAACTGAAGGGCGGCACATCGACCACCAATGGCGCGAGCAGTGTGGTGGTCAACGGCCTGGTCGAGTCGGGCATCCAGAACGAGCAGTATCTGACCATCGGCTGGGACAAGGTCAACCAGACGCATTTCATCGAACTCGTCAGTGACGAGGGCATCACTTACAAGGTCACTGAAGAAACGCTGGCGCAAGGCTTCCAGCAGCGGTTGGACCAGCTTTACGCGCTACGGGACGAGCATGCGGGCAACACCGACGCGGTAACGGCGTACAACCTCGAAATCCAGCGCATCGAAAGTCAGCTACGTGCGTTGACCGGTTCGGGCGGCAGTGATTTCGCCTCGCGCGATGTCAGGGTCGAATTCATCGATGTGGCACCGATTCTTGCGGCGGCCGGCAATATCCGCATCGAAGGCGGCAGCCTCGGCGGCAGCGGCAAACTGATTTCTCCCGGCGACGCGAAAATCGAAGTCATCAATAAGACGCCGTACTTCCTTCGCATTGCTGATCTCATCATTCCGGATCAACCGGGCGGATTGATCAAGTTCAACGGGTCCACCGTCACCGACAACGCCTCCATCAATGCACTCAACCCGGGCAGCAGCGGCGCGAATTTCAATCAGGTGGTCACCGGTGCCAGCTCGCCGGAACCGAGCATTCTGGTCAAGAACACCTTTGATCCCAAAGCCGTCGGCAGCGGCGCGCCGGCCGGGACGGTCGCGCCCGACATTTATATCAACGGAGACATTCGCAACCTGCAGGGCACGGTCACGGTGCAGGCGGTTGCGGGGAGCGTCGTCGCCGATGGCGTGATCAACGCCAAGACCATCAATCTTTCGGCCGGCCGCGATTTCGTGCTGGGCTATACGGAAGGCTTCCGCCACATCGGCGGATCGCCGGAGGGGGTGTGGGGGGATGTCACGCGCAAGCTGGAGACGGGCGAGTATGTCCTTTATCAGGGCGCTATCTATTCCACAATCCTCTTCAACGGTGACAGGATTCCATTCCTGAAAGTCGCCGACCGTGCCTCGCGCAGCAGCAGCGGCGCGCTGGTCGCCGGTAACAACGTCTATATCAGCGGGCGTTACCTCAACATCAACGGGACGATCCAGAGCGGTCTGCCCGATTGGGATCTGAGCATCGGCAATCTGGACAGCAAGATCGCAGCCGCCGAATCCGCTTACGCAGCACGCCTAGCGCGCGGGAATGCCGATCCCTATGTCGAACTGCTCAATTGGAGCCAGGGCAACGATCCCAACCAGACGCGCAAGGTTACGGCCTGGTGGAACGCCAAGGAGAATCGCATCGAACTCGACGGTATCAAGGTCGAGGGCGGCTACATGGAACTGTTCGGGCAGATCATCAACACCGGCGGCGGCCAACTGAAGGTTCTGGACGGCTACGGCACGATCAAGATCAACAACACCTCCGGACGCGACATCGCACTGCGCGATCTGGATGTGGGCCGTGGCGTCGAAGGCACCATCAAGATCACCGATCTGGGCAAGCGCATCAGTGGCAACAAACCGCTGACGACCATCTACAAGCGCATCGGTTCGGATGTGACGGTGTGGGACAACACGACCACAGACGCCTACGGCAACCCCACGCATCTGGCAAAAACCTGGGGCAATACGCGCAGTCTAACTGCCGCACAGGGCTATCAGCCGACCGCCGGTCAGCGCTATTACTGGGTGACGGGCGAGACCTTCACCGACTATGAAACTTTCAAGGAACAAAAATCGAGCGCGACATTCTTCGATCTGTTCCCACTCGATGCCTTGTTCCCGTCGAGCTATTCGTACTCCAATCCGAAATCCAGATGGTCCAACGAAGGCAAGTCGCTTTCCGAAGGCCAGTACCTGAAGAGCGTGGGCGGCCAATACGATGGCTATGAATACAACACGTCATCGGTCAATACGACGGGCTGGAGTTACGGCGAGCCGGTGAAGTGGGACAGGTGCACCGAGAAAATCATCTGGTGCGTCGAACGCACCTACTACGCCGAGCTAACGCGCTGGAAGGGCAGCAAGACCTTCTACACGCATAGCGTCGATGCCGATCACGGCATCGCGATCAGCTTCATCGGCAACGACAACGGGCTGATCAACGTCAACTCGAATGCCGGCGTGCTGCTGGGCGGCCTGGTGCATAACCCGAATGGCACCACGACCATCAGCGCCGGCACGAATATCGAGCGTCTGACCGGCGATGCACTGATCATCAGCAAGGATCTCAATCTCACGGCGGGCAAGGGCATCGGCACGCAAACGAAGGCCGGTACGCTGGCGGGCATCAACATGGATGTGAACGGCATCCTGACCGCAACCAGCGCCGCCGGAGATGTCGTGCTGAAGGACACCACCGGCGATCTCAACGTCAACCGCATCACGACCGCAAACGGCAATGTCGATGTGTCGGTGCAGAACAGCCTGTACATGACCGGCACCGCCGCGAGCAACGTCATCCGCGGCAACCAGATCAGCC
>JAKFDA010000058.1:0-16821 GCA_036676355.1 Nitrosomonadales bacterium
CAGGACATGATCGACGCGGCGAAGCTGCTCGGCGTCGACGTCATGACCGGTCACTGGGAATTCACGCTCGGCGCCGAACGCGTCAAGGAGGTCATCGAAAAGGACTTCGCCGGCAAGGTCGAGTTCGTTGCGCAGAACGTGCGCACGGTCGATTTCGGCGATCCGGTGTTCAAGCCCTATGTCATTCGCGAAATGAACGGTATTCCCGTTGCGGTGATCGGGCAGGCCTTTCCATATACCCCGATTGCGAACCCGCGTTATTTCGTGCCCGACTGGAGTTTCGGCGTGCAGGACGAAATGCTGCAGGAGTTTGTCGATGAAGCGCGCGGCAAGGGCGCGCAAGTCGTGGTGGTGCTCTCGCATAACGGCATGGACGTCGATATTAAGATGGCCGGTCGGGTGCGCGGAGTCGACGCGATTCTGGGCGGCCATACGCATGATGGTGTGCCGGCACCGATCATCGTCAAGAATGCCGGCGGGAAAACGCTCGTCACCAATGCCGGCTCGAACGGCAAGTTTCTCGGCGTGCTCGATTTCGATGTGAAGAACGGGCGCGTTGCCGACTATCGGTATCGGTTGCTGCCGGTGTTTTCCAACCTTCTCGCCCCGGACGTCGCCATGCAGGCGCACATCGATGCGGTCCGCGCGCCGTACAAGGGCAGGCTCGAAGAGGTCATCGCGGTCAGTCAGGATCTGCTTTATCGCCGCGGGAATTTCAACGGCACCTACGATCAAGTCATTCTCGACGCGCTGATGCAGGTGAAAGATGCCGAGATCGCCTTCTCGCCGGGATTTCGCTGGGGCACCACCATCCTGCCGGGGCAGGCCATCACACGCGAACATCTGATGGATCAGACCGCCATCACCTACCCGTATACGACCGTGACGCAGATGAACGGCGCCATGATCAAGTCGGTGCTGGAAGACGTATGCGACAACCTGTTCAACCCTGATCCGTACTATCAGCAGGGCGGCGACATGGTACGCGTCGGCGGATTGCAATACACCTGCGACCCGACCGCGGAGATGGGCAAGCGTATCCAGGATATGCGGCTGAACGGCAAGCCGGTCGAAGCCGACAAGAACTACAAGATCGCCGGCTGGGCGCCCGTGGCCGAAGGCGCGCAAGGCGAGCCGATATGGGACGTCGTCGAGGCGTATCTGAAGGCAAAGAAGACGATTGTTCCGGTGGCGCTCAATCTGCCGAAGATTGTCGGCGTCAAAGGAAACCGCGGGCTCGCATGATTCGCATCCTGGCTGCAATCGTCAGTCTCATGATCGCTTCGGCTGCGCCGGCCGCGCAGGACGCAGCGGAGTTTTTTCCGCTCGGTGTTTCCGTCAAGGCGATTCAACTTACCCCGCACGTGTACTACGTGCAGGGCGATAGCGGCGCCGTGTCGCGCGCAAACGAGGGCTTCAATTCCAACGCCGGCTTTGTCATCACGTCCGAAGGCGTCGTTGTTTTCGATGCATTGGGTTCGCCTTCGCTCGGGCAGGAGTTGATACGTGTTATTCGGCGCATTACCGATGCGCCGATTCGCAAGGTGGTGATCAGCCACTATCACGCGGATCACATGTATGGCTTGCAAGCCTTCAAAAAGTTTGGCGTGGAAATCTGGGCGCAGCGGAACACCGTGCCCTATCTCGCTTCGGAGGCGCCCAAAGAACGCCTGGCGGAACGTCGAAACTCACTGGCGCCCTGGGTCAACGCACGCACGCATGTCGTTGCCCCGGATCGGCTCGTCGATGAGGAAGCCAGTTTCACGCTCGGCGGATTCACCTTTCGGCTCTTTCGTGTCGGTCCCGCACACACTTCCGAAGACCTCGCCATGCTGGTCGAACAGGAGGGCGTGCTATTCATCGGCGACCTGATTTTTGCCGGACGCATTCCCTTCGTCGGCGACGCCGACAGCCGCGCGTGGTTGACTGCAATCGAGCGGCTGTCGAAGTTCAATCCGCGCATCATGGTCGGCGGACATGGTCCGCCGTCGCGGCAGGCCAGCGAGGATCTGGCCCTGACACGCGACTACCTGCTGTATCTACGCAAGGCGATGGGCGATGCAGTGGATGAGGGCACTTTGTTCGAGGAGGCCTATGCGGCAATGGATTGGAGTCGCTTTGCCTCATTGCCGGCGTTCGAGGCGGCCAACAGGCGCAATGCCTACAACACCTATCTGCTGATGGAACGCGAGGCGCTCGCCGGAGAGGCCAAACCGCGTCGTTGAATCGAATCGACGGCGTTTAACGCAGGTCGATCCGCGGCCGGCCCACGCCTCGAAAGCCCGGCTGCGCCGGTTCTCCCCGCCCGCAAAGCGCGTTGCTGCTTGACACCCTGCAATCCGAAAGTAAGATAGTAATAGATTACTTACTTTCAGGATTGTCGTGGACCCGCAACGCAAGCACCTTCCCGCGGACCAGCGCCGCACCGTAACGGTCGAGGCGGTCGTTGAACTGGCCGCCGAACGCAATCCGAGCGAAATCACCACGACCGCGATCGCCGAGCGGATGAACCTGACTCAGGGCGCGCTGTTTCGCCATTTCCCGAACAAGGAGGCGATCTGGCAGGCGGTGATGGAATGGGTGGCCGAGCGTCTGCTGGCGCGCGTGGACGCGGCGATGCAGGGCGCCGCCTCGCCCATCGAGGCGCTCGAAGCGGTATTCATGGCCCACGTCGAGTTTGTCGCCCGGCATCCGGGCGTGCCGCGCATGATCTTCGGCGAATTGCAGCGCGCCGGCGATACACCGGCCAAGCGCATGGTGCGAACGCTGATTGTTCATTATGGCGAGCGCCTGCGCGCGTTGATCGAGCAGGGCAAGGTGCTGGGCGAATTGACGACGGAACTCGACACCGCCGCTGCGGCCACTTTGTTCATCGGCACGATCCAGGGGCTGGTGATGCAGTCGCTGCTGGCCGGGGATGTGACGCGGCTTCGTGGCGATGCGCCGGGCGCCTTCGCGATCTTTCGTCGCGGCATTGCGAGCGTGCGATGAAGCACCCGCACATGAGCCGACGCATGCTCGCCCTCATCGGCGTGCTGGTGCCGTTGCTCGCGCTGTTCGTCTATGTAGTGTTGCGCGCCGGCCCGCTGGCGCCGGTGCCAGTCACGGTCGCCACCGTGGAAGATCGATCCATTGCGCCGGCGCTGTTCGGCATCGGCACGGTCGAGGCGCGCTACAGCTACCGCGTCGGGCCGACGGTGGCCGGTCGAATCAAATTCGTGCATGTTCATGTCGGCGACATCGTTCGCGCCGGCCAGGTGCTGGGCGAAATGGACCCGGTCGATCTCGAAGAGCGCATCGACGCGCAGGGCGCCGCACTCAGACGCGCGGAGGCGAATGTGCTTGCGGCCGAGGCGCAGATACAAGACGCCACGGCACGCACGACGTTCGCCGAAAAACAGGCAACGCGCTACGAGCAGTTGTTGGAGGTTCGTGCCGTAAGCGCGGAAGCGGCGGAAATGAAACGGCAGGACCGGCGAATCGCGCAGGCCGGCCTGACCGCTATGCGCGCCAATCTGGACGCCGCGCGACATGAGCTTGCGCGAGCGCGCGCAGATCACGCGGGGCTGATTCAACAGCGCGTGAATCTGCGCCTTACCGCACCCGCCGACGGACTTGTCACCGCGCGCAACGCCGATCCGGGCACCACGGTGGTTGCCGGTCAGTCGGTGGTCGAAGTGATCGATACGGCGAACATCTGGATCAACGTCCGCTTCGATCAGTTGCGTGCGCGCGGCCTGCGCGCCGGGTTGCCGGCGCAAATCGTACTGCGCTCGCAAGCGGGACAGGGCAGTGCGGGGAAAATTCTGCGCGTCGAACCGCTGGCTGACGCGGTCACCGAGGAAACGCTGGCCAAAATCATCTTCGATGATTTGCCGCAGCCGCTTCCGCCGATCGGCGAACTTGCTGAAGTAACGATTGCACTGCCTGCTTTACCCGCCATTGCGACGATCCCCAACGCAAGCATCCAGCGCGTCGGCGGGCGGCCGGGTGTCTGGGTGATCGACGATGGTTCGCTTCGCTTCACTCCCGTTAAAATCGGCGCCGCCGATCTGGACGGTCAGGTCCAGATCGCCGCAGGATTGCAGTCCGGTCAGCATGTGGTGGTTTACAGCCGGCGCTCGCTCGATCAGCGCAGTCGCATCAAAGTCGTCGATCATCTGCCGGACGTGTCGCCATGATCAGCCTTGCCGGTCGCGACATCCTGCACGCATGGGGAAAATTCGTGCTCACCGGCATCGGGCTCGGCCTGCTGATCGGCGTCACGCTGACCATGGCCGGCGTCTATCGCGGGATGATCGACGATGCGCGCGTGCTGCTCGACAACAGCGGCGCCGATCTGTGGGTCGTGCAACGGGATACGCTCGGCCCTTACGCGGAGTCGTCGAGCATTTACGACGATATCTATCGCGGCATTCTCGCCATGCCGGGCGTCGTGCGCGCGGCGAACGTCACCTATCTCACCATGCAGGTGCGACAGGGCGAGCGTGATGTGCGCTCGATGGTCGTCGGTGTCGTTCCGGGCGATTCCGGCGCACCGGGCCAGCCGGGTTATCTGGTTGCCGGCCGGCACATCACGCGCGGCCATTACGAAGCGGTTGCCGATGTCGCGACCGCATTTCGTCTCGGCGATCGGATCCGCATCCGGCGTAACGACTACACGGTTGTCGGGTTGACGCGCCGCATGGTGTCGTCCAATGGCGATCCGATGGTGTTCATTCCGCTCAGGGATGCACAGGAAGCGCAGTTCCTGAAGGACAACGATGCGATCGTGCAGCAGCGCCATCGAACGGAAATGAATCCCGCGTTCGACCGGCCCGGCGTGCCGGGACTGCTCGACGCGGTGATCGCGTCGCAAAGCACGAACCCCTATGTCAACGCGGTGCTGGTGCAGATAGCGACCGGCATGAGTGCGGAAGAAGTGGCCGAGCCGATCCGGCGCTGGAAACGCCTGCAGGTCTACACGCGCGCGCAGATGGAAGACATTCTTGTCGGCAAGCTGATCGCAACGTCGGCCCGGCAGATCGGCATGTTTCTGGTCATTCTCGCCATCGTCAGCGCGGCCATCGTCGCGTTCATCATCTACACCCTCACGATGGGCAAGATTCGCGAAATTGCCGTGCTCAAGCTCATCGGCACGAAGAACCGCACCATTGCCGGGATGATCCTGCAGCAGGCGATCGGCCTGGGCGTGATCGGTTTCCTGGTCGGCAAAATCTCGGCGACCTTCTGGGGGCCCATTTTTCCCAAGTACGTACTGCTCGAAGCGGGCGACGCCGCGCGCGGATTCGTCGCGGTAATGGTGATCTGCGTGCTTGCGAGCGTGTTGGCGATTCGCGCGGCGCTGGCGGTCGACCCGGCGGAGGCGATCGGTGGCTGAGGGTGTGCGGGGCATCCTCATCGAGCATGTGCGCAAGCGTTACGGCGAGGGCGATACTGCCGTGGATGCGCTCAAGGACGTGAATATGCACGTCGCGCCCGGCGAAGTCGTCGGCCTGATCGGTCCATCGGGTTCCGGCAAAAGCACGTTGTTGAAATGTCTCGGCGCGGTGATCGAGCCGACCGCCGGGCGCATGACGCTGGGTGAGGATGTGATCTATGACGACAGCTGGAAAATCTCCGACCTGCGCGCGCTGCGTCGGGACAAGATCGGCTTCGTTTTCCAGGCACCGTATCTCATTCCCTTTCTCGACGTTACGGACAACGTCGCGCTGCTGCTTATGCTGGCAGGTCGATCCAACGGCGACTCGCGTCAACGCGCCGTGCAACTGCTCGAAGCGCTGGATATTGCCCATCGCGCGCAGGCCATGCCGTCGCAATTATCGGGCGGTGAACAGCAGCGCGTTGCGATCGCGCGCGCGCTGATCAATCAGCCGCCGGTGATTCTCGCCGATGAACCGACCGCGCCGCTCGACAGCGAACGCGCGTTGGCGGTGATTCGTATTCTCAACCGGATGGCGCAACAGTTCGACACTGCCATCATCGTCGTCACACACGACGAAAAAATCATCCCGACTTTCAAGCGCATCTATCATATCCGCGACGGCAGGACGCACGAAGAAGCCGGCGAGGGACGGGGATTTGATTGAAGAGTGGCGCGGTGCAGCGGTTCATTCACAACGGAGAGCGAATATGAGCATGAATGTGGGGCAGGCGGATCGACTGATCCGCGTCATCGTGGGGCTTGCAGTTCTGAGTCTGCTGTTTATTCTCGAAGGCAACGCGCGCTGGTTCGGGCTGATTGGCCTGGTACCGCTGTTGACCGGGCTCGTGGGACGCTGTCCCGCGTATAGTCTGCTCGGTATCAACAGCTGCCCATTGAAGCGACCATAAGAAGCGACGGTCGCGCCGGGCGTGAGTCCGGGCGACCGTGACGCATGACGTGAATTGTCTGCATGCCCTCGGATAGTGTTGCTCGCCCGGGTTCGATGAGATCACGGTAATCCATCTGAGGATGCCCGGCGCTATGATCGGGTGGATTCATCTCCGTTGAAATCCGCATGTCATTCCCGCCGAGCCTTTCCACCACCGCTCTTCCGGTCACAGATACGGCTTGCATGGCGATGTTGATGGCGCTGTCGGATGGGCGGGCCTTGCCGCCGGGAGAATTGGCCTATGCGTCAGGCCTCAGTGCGCAGGCGGCACGTTCCCGCCTCGCCCAACTCGTTGTCGACGGCCTGGTTTCGGTCGAGACGGCGGGGCGGCATCGCTATTACCGCCTCGTCGATTCCCGCGTCGCCCATGCGCTCGAACATCTAGCCGCTATTCGCTCCGAAACGCCGATTAAAAAGAAGGCGCTCAGTCCGCAGGCCCGACAGCTCAGCTTTTGTCGATGCTGCTACGAGCACCTCGCCGGCCAGGTTGGCGTCGCCGTCGCTCAGGCTTTACAAGCACGGCGCTATATTTGCCCTGCGGCCGGCGGACAGTTCGAAGTGACTGCGGCCGGCACCGAATGGTTCCGCGGCATCGGACTTCCTATTCGGGCGATCGAGCGAACCCGGCGTGGGCTTGCGCGGCAATGCCTCGACTGGACCGAGCGGCAGCATCACCTTGCGGGTCCACTCGGGGTGCAATTCATGAGTGTGCTCTGTTCGAAGGATTGGCTGCGTCGCTCGAAGTCATCCCGCGTCGTGATTGTCACGACAAAGGGTTGGGCGGGGCTGAAAGAGCAACTCGGCGTCGATGAAAAACGCTTAAAGAAGCTCTGATTAAGGTTTGTTTGATCAAAGCAATCACCAGTTCGTTTCGCATAAGCGATTGATTGCTTTGTCCTCGCTCGTACAGCCATGTGCCGGCGCGTGGAGCAGGGGCCCCTCCAGAGGATGCCACCGCAAAGGCACATGGAGGAACGCGAACGAACCGGCACATTCACAGCCCGCTACGGGGTCGCATCCATCGATGAAGCCGATGGAACCTGCTCCACCCTTCGCGGTCCCGCACTGGCGACCATCCTCGGCACTTAATCAGGCATTCCTAGATCCGCGCTGACGTATGCTGACTTGAGCCATCGCTTTTCAACCGGCGTATCAGGAGAAAAACCCGCGTTTCCGGTGTGACGATCGGGCTGTCGCATACATGCCTACGACGCCTCCTTGTATGATCTGTACCGCGCGCATTCAGTGCTTCTCATTGCCACACGCGCGCCGACGCCGGGGGAGGGCTATGGAACCGCACGTATCGAGCATCGCCAACGTCATTCAATTGGCTGTCGCGCCGGTGTTTCTGCTGACCGCGGTGGGATCCCTGCTGGGTGTGCTGACCAGCCGTCTGGCGCGCGCGGTCGATCGCGCCCGACGGCTGGAGGCGGAAGTCGAGTCGTTGGCCGGCGAGGCGCTTGTTCTGGTGCAGTTCCAGTTGCAGATACTCTCCCGCCGCGCACGCTGGACCAATCGTGCAATCACGTGCTGCACCGGTTGCGCCCTGCTTGTCTGTCTGGAAGTTGCGGCGTTGTTCGTCGGTGTCTTTCTCAACACCGACCTGTCGACCCTGGCGGGCAGTCTGTTCATCGGAGCGATGGCGTTGTTGACGCTTGGTCTGATGTCCTTCCTGCGCGAAGTCTTTCTCGCCACACGGCATTTGCGCATCGGCACATACCGCCCGGGGTTTTGAGCCGAACTACGCGGCGTCTCCTTCAACAGGATATCCGTCTGGAATGCGGTGTGATGAGCCGCGGATAAGGTTCGCGTAGCGCGATGACGATCGCGGCCGCGCATACCTCCAAACGCATGACGTTGCGCAATCCCGCAAATCGATTTGTCGAGCACATATTCGGCGCCTCCTCCGCCAGACATGAGGCGAACTCGGGCGCGGAACGTGCATGCTTCCCGGGTCGCGCGGTGTCCGGCGACAAACTGCGATAGCGCAGTGTTGTGAAGAACCCGCGCGATTGAGATTTGTCAACGTTTCGTAACAGGGTCCGCGTATGGTCATCGCGACCCACTGTCCGAGAGGCAACCATGACTGACAATCGCGAAACCCCGGCATCGACGGGTTCGCAGCGCGGCACCTCGTCGCGCAGCACCACCAAACGCAGCAGCACCGCGAAGAACGCAACCACGGCGGCGGAAGAGCCGACCATCAAGGCGCCGGCCCGCAAACGCGCCGCCGGCAGTGCCACGCCGCGACGCGCGCCAAAGATCGAGGCGGCCGATGTCGCACCGGTATCGCGCGCGAATGCCGAAAAAGCTTCGGCACGAAGCATGGCCGACAAACCGATGTCTGCCACGCAACCATCGGTTCCTGACGCGGACTCGCAGGACGAGTGGTCCACCCAACCGTCACCATCGTCGGGCAGTGAGGCTCGGCGTGATATTTCGTCTGCGGAACGGCGCGACATGATCCAGCGCATCGCTTACTTCCGTGCCCAGTGGCGCGGCTGGACGCCGGGCGCCGAACTGGATGACTGGTTGCATGCCGAGCGAGAAGTGGACGCCATCCTGCGCGGCGATCGTAGCGCCTGAGTTACGGCCCGCCGTCTCCTGGTACGCGCGGAACGGGCCGACTTGCGGGCCGGCTTGGACGCGTCAGGCGTCGGCGCGCGCGCGGACGGCGGCCTTGACGCGTTCGATGACCTGCGCCTGCGTGGAGTAAAAATGATCGGTGCCGATGTCGTCGAGGAAGCCGCCTTTGCGTAGCGTGTCCTGCACCGATTCGTTCAGCCGGTAGAAATACAGTGCTCCGCCGAGTTTGCGCCGTCGGCGTGCCTCCTGCGCCAGGACTTGCGCGCCCGCCGCATCAATGTAGTGAATGCCGCGCGCAACGATGAAGACGTTGACGTGCTGCGGATTATCCCGGTCGATGCGCAGCAGCGCCTGCTGGATGAAGTTGGCCGCGCCGAAATACATCGCGCCGTTGATACGAATGATTTTGAGCGATGGGCAGTCTGGCACCAGGCCGTCGCCGTCGATGAAGTGAGGACTATGCGGGTCGGGATGGGGCAATGCGGTCGTGACGGTCGGGCGCGAGGCATGATAGACGAACACCCCGAGCGACAGCGCCATACCGATAAAGATGCTCACGCGCAAATCGATCAGCGTTGCCGCCAGCGTCACCCCGAATACCAGCGCCTCCAGTCGGCTGGTGCGTGACAGCGTTTTGATCTGATCGGTGTTGATCAATCCATAAGCCACGATGAACAGAATCGCCGCCATGGATGGAATCGGCAGGTAGCGCGCCAGCGGCGCGAGAACCAGCAGGATGGCGACTAGAAAAATCGCGGCGAAGATGGCCGACATCGGCGTCTTCGCACCGGCTTCGTAATTCAGGCCGGTGCGGTTGAACGAGCCGCTGGACGGATAGGCCGAAAAGAAACTGCCGACAATGTTTGCCAGCCCCTGGCCGATGAAAGTCTGGTTGTTGTCGATCACCTGATCGGTACGCAATGCGACGCTGCGTGCAATCGATATCGCTTCGGTCAGTGTCAGCACGGTGATGACAAGCGCGCTGAGCAAAGTGGCTTCGATCGCCTCCACCGAGAAGTTCGGCAACGATAGCGGCGGCAGCGCGTGTGGTATCGCGCCGACGGTGCGGATGTTCGCGACCTCGGCGCCGACGATGCGGTCGATGACGATTGCGCAGATGCTGCCGGCAACAATCGCCGCGATCATATACGGCACGCGCGGCCAAAGCCGCCGCACGATCAAACCCGCGCCGAGGGTGACAAAACCAACCGTGGTGGCATAGAGATTGATGTCGCCGAGGTGCATGTACAGATTGCGCAGAATTTCCACCAGCGACAAACCGCGCGGCATGGCGATGGCGAAGAAGTTGCCGAGCTGGCTGGAGAAGATCCAGACAGCCGCGCCGGCGACGTAAGCGATGATGACGGTCTGCGAGACGAAGTTCACCAGCACGCCCATGCGCGCCAATCCCAGCGCCAACTGAAACACCCCGGTCAGAAACGCAAGCGTCAGAGCGAGACGTATGTAGTCGGGCGACCCCGGTATGGCGAGCGCGCTGAGTGAGGCGAATACGATGAGCGAGCCGGTGGTGCTCGGTCCGGTCACCAGATGCCAGCTCGAACCGAACAGCGCGGCGATGACCGCCGGGACCATCGCCGCGTACAGGCCGTACTCCGGCGGCATGCCGGCGATGGTTGCGAAGGCGACGCCCTGCGGTACCAGAATGATGGCGCCGGTCAGTCCGGCAAGGGCGTCGGCGCGCGCAGTGTGACGAGTGACGAGCGGCCACCAGCGCAAGAACGGCAGCAGACCGCGCCACCGATTGGCGTTATCGGTAGTGGACATGGAACGTGTGGCGAAGCGCGATACGTTGCCGCGCTCGTAAGGCGATGCTCGCGCAGCGGACTGCGGGGGAGTGAGTCGGTGTGGTCAACAAGCGATCGTTTTCTGTTTATCGGGTGGGGCGCGGCGATCGCGCCCGCGGGCGGCGCCAATGGTAGTCCAGTACTCCGATTCACGGCAAAACAGACGTCGAAACGGCGTGGCGATGGAAAAACGCCAGGGCGAATGCGCCGGGCACCAGGCGGCGCGGGATCGCTGCCTGCATGGCGCCCGAATCATTCCAGTCGTGCGCTTCGGGGGCATAGCGATGTGCGGTAAATCGACCATGTTCTCCAGTGTGCTGATGCTGGCGTTCGCCGGTGGGTCGGCTGACGCGCAGGAACGTGTCATAGCGCAGTTGGTGCGTGCGACCGATGCGCAGGCGAAGCAGATGCCGTGGGCGCTGCGGGAAGAAGGGAGGACACGCAGCGCACCATCCGCATATCGATGTTAGACACGATGCGTTTCGTGCCGGAGATGATTGAAGTGAAACGCGGTGAAACGGTGCGCTTCCTCCTTAGCAACGACGGCGCCGTGCTGCACGAGTTCGTGCTCGGCACGAAAGCGATTCTCGACGAGCATGTGCGGATGATGGCGCAGCATCCGGATATGCCGCACGAGGCCGATTACATGGCGCATGTCGACCCGGGCAAAACCGGCGAGGTGGTGTGGACATTCAATCGTGCCGGGCGTTTTAACTATGCCTGCCTGGTCGCCGGCCATTATCAGGCCGGGATGGTTGGCGCAGTCCTGGTGAAATAGGCGCGGGCGGCGCCGCTCGCGCCATGTGCGGGTTGTCCTGTCGCGCGGTGATCGCCACAATAACGGATTCACATTCGTAGATTCGCCATGTCCCGCATCTATGCAACGTATCGCGTCCGTGCCGCCGCTGCCGATATCGAGGCCGTCGCCGAAGCGCTTGCGCTCGAGCAAAGCGTCGAAACGCCGCGCGATGTAGCGATGCGCGACGCTTTCGTGCGCGACGAAATTCTTGCGCGGGTGGAGGCTATACGCGCCACGGCGCCGGATGTGCACGAGGTGACGCTCGCTCTGGCAACGGCGACGACCGGCTTCGATGCCGCGCAGACGCTCAACATGCTGTTCGGCAACAGTTCGCTGCATGCGCATGTGGAACTGATCGACGCGGTGTTCCCCGCAGGTTTCGCCGATCATTTCGCGCGCCCGCGTTTCGGCATCGCGGGCTTGCGGCGCCTCACCGGAGTGCCGGATCGTCCATTGACCTGTGCTGCGCTCAAGCCGCAGGGATTGCCGGTCGATGCGCTGGCGCAACTGTGCTACAGCTTTGCACTGGGCGGTGTGGACCTCATCAAGGACGATCACGGACTGGCCGATCAACCCTATGCGCCCTTCGCCGCCCGGGTCGCCGCCTGTCAGCGCGCTGTGCAGCGCGCCAATCGAGAAACCGGCCGCAATGTCATATACGCTCCGAGTATGGTCGGCAGCCCGCAGGCACTGACGGCGCAGGCGCGCCTGGTGCGCGAAGAAGGTGTGGGCGCGGTATTGATCGCGCCGGCGCTGATCGGGCTGCCGGTTTTTCATGAACTCGTCGCGCTGAATTTGCAGGTGCCGGTGCTTGCTCATCCCGCCTTTGCAGGCGCGACACGCGTGGCGCCGGCCTTGCTGCTGGGCAAACTGTTTCGCCTGCTCGGTGCCGACGCGGTGATCTATCCCAACTACGGCGGCCGCTTTGCGTACACGCGCGACGAATGCGGCGTGATCGCCGCCGCCGCGCGTTCGGCATGGGATGACGTGCCGCGCGCGATGCCGGTGCCTGCCGGCGGTATGGACATCGGGCGGGTCGACGAGATGATTCAATTCTATGGCGCCGATGTCATGCTGCTCATCGGCGGCTCATTGTTGCAAGCGGGCGATGCATTGACGGCGCGGACGCGCGACTTCGTCGCGCGCGTCGATCATTGCGCCAGGCAGGCGCCGGGCGAAGGAGCATACGCATGAGCGTCGTACGCCGTCGCATCGGCGAAGGAACTTGGGAAGGCACCGATGTGCTGGCCTACAAGGAGGAGGGCAGCGCGCCGTTCAAGGCCATTTCACGTCAGGTTCTGTTTGGCGATCCGAGTCTGCAATGTCAGCTGCGCTATTTCGAAATTGCCGCAGCCGGTTATTCCACGCTCGAGCGTCATCAACACACGCACGCCGTGATGGTGGTGCGCGGTCGTGGCCGTTGCCTGGTAGGCGCCGACTTGTATGACATCGGCTTGCACGACCTGATCAGCATTGCGCCGTTGACCTGGCATCAGTTTCGCGCCGCGGCGGACGGCCCGCTCGGATTCCTCTGTATGGTCAACAACGACCGCGATCGGCCACAGCTGCCCAGCGCCGCACAACTGGAAGAGCTTCGCCGCGATCCGGCGTTGGCCGATTTCATCGCAATCTAGGATCCAACTCCTTCGACGTTGTCCACGTCGAGCCATAAGCTGCAATGCGACCGGTGACAGGCATACACGTTGCACCCGTGCAGGGGCTACGCGAATTGTCACAAAAGGAGAAATCCCATGCGGTTGCTAGAGGCCTGGATGGCCAAGGGCCGAAACACGGAAAAAGCCGTCATCGCGATACGCGGCATGCAGGGCAAGCGCTGCGTATCCAGTGCTCGCAGTGCGTTGTCTCTCATCCGCGGAGTCGAAGCGGTAGAAATTTCGTTGGAATCCGGGCGTGCCACCGTTTCCTACGATGCCGAAAAAGCCGACCCGTCGCAGTTCCCGGTGGCAGTGCAGGCGGTTGGTTTCAAGGCGGAGTTGCTAGAACAAGAGCCGGTTTGAGCGTTGGCATCACCCCCCGAAAAAGGCCCTCCAGCGGAGGGCCTTTTCATTTTCGGCCCTCTCGACGCTTCCCTTCCGCGGAGCCCGGGCAGGCAAGGATGCACCGGTAAGCCGTGCCGGTCCGGTGAAAAACCTGCTTGCGCCCGCCCGGCGCTGCTGCTAACAATAGCCGCGCTCGACGCGCCCGGTCCTGCAGCGCGCCTCGACACGGCTGTTCAGACAGATGACTCGGTAGTGGCGGTATCGTCGCGAGGGGGAACGGCATGGCTGTCGGCTTTCGGATGGTGCGGCATTGGCCATCGCAAGTAATCATTGTCGCGGCGGCGCTGCTATTCATCGGCGTCGAAGCGACGCTGGCGTATCGCAACATCGATGCGGACAAGGCAAGGATCATCGAGGCTGCTTACGCCGACAACGAAGCGGTCGTGCTTGCTCTGAACGCGCACATCGGCGCGGTCTTTCAGCTCGCCGATTCCACACTCCAGCAGCTCGCGCTGCACCTTGAACAGCATGGCGGTCCGGATCGCATCGACCCCGCCGCGTTGCACGACATGCTGGCGCTGCATGCGCGAGGTGCAACCATGCTGCGCTCCATAATCGTCGTCGCGCCGGACGGCACGGCGGTCGCGAGCAGCACCGGCGTACACACCGGTCTGCGGAATCTGCAAAACCGTGAGTCGGTGCGTGTCCATCGCGAACCGGGCGCCCCCGCCGGTTTGCATATAGCCGGGCCGGTCGAAGGCGCGAGCGGCGTATGGATGCTTCCGCTGAGTCAAGCGGTGCGACGCGAGGACGGGTCGCTGGCCGCCGTGCTGATCACTACCCTCAACCTCGACGACATTCGTGTTTTGTACGATGCGCTGGACATGCGCGACAGCGGCACCACGCTCGGATTGGTGCGTAACAACGGCGAACAACTGGTGCGCATTCCTTTCGCTCGCGGCGTCATGGGTAACGTTCAACCGGGCGGTCAACGTATCGCAGCGTTGATGCCCGCTCAGCCGCGAGGGCGCCTCGAGGCGAAGTCGGGCGTTGAAGAGGCGCACCGTCTGTATGCATACCATCGCCTTGCGGGATATCCGGCAGCCGCTTACGCCGGGCGGGACATCGACCGGGTGCTGGCGCCGTGGCGCATGCGCACTAGCGAACGCGTGCATTCCTTGCTGGCGCTTTCTGTGTTGTTGCTCGCGTTTGCCGTCGTGGCGGCGATCAAGGTCGGTCGCCTGTCGCGCAGCGAAGAAAGGCTCGAACGGGCGGCGCGGGCGACCGCTGCCGGCGTATGGGAACTCGATCTGCATAGCGGCCGCATGTGGCGTTCCGCGCAGTGGTCGCGTTTGCTCGGTTATGCACCCGCCGAAATTCCTTTCACGCTTGAGGGCTTTCTCTCGGTGATTCATGTCGATGATGCCTCCCAAGTGCGTGCGGCCATGAAAGGGCTGCAAAATTCGAACGATCCACTGTGTGTCGAATACCGTGTTCGACGCAAGGACGGCAGTTGTGTCTGGGTTGAATGTAGTGCGCACATATTCGCCCGTGGCGGCAGACCGACCTACGCCGTCGGCTCGATGTGCGACATCACCCGACGCAAGGGCGTCGAACTCTCGCTGCGCGAAAACGCCCGCATGCTCGACTTGGCGCAGCGCGCCGCGGATGCCGGCGTCTGGAGTATCGATTTTCGCAGCAGCGTTTCCCGCTGGTCGGAAGGGTGTTATCGCGTCTACGGCGTAAATCCGGTGTGCGCACCGCCGAATGCCACGGATTGGCGCGAATTGATTTACCCGCCCGATCGCGAACGTACCGCTCGCGTGGTGCAGGACAGTATCGAGCGGCACGCCGAGTTCTCCGTCGAGTTCCGCGTCGCGCATCCGGACAAAGGCATTCGCTGGCTGTGGACGCTCGGCAATGCCGTGCGCGACGAGTACGGCGCGCCCACGCAGATGGCGGGCATCACGCTCGACATCACCGCGCGCAAGAAAGGCGAGGAGGAGCGTCAGACTTTGCTCGCGCGCGAGCGCGCGGCGCGCGCACAGGCCGAGAGCGCCAGTCGCGCGAAAGAGGAGTTTCTGGCGGTCGTTTCGCATGAGTTGCGCGCGCCGCTGAACTCGATTCTCGGCTGGGTGCATGTGCTGCGTACGCGCGACAAGGAGCCGCAATTGTTTGCGCGCAGCGTCGAATCAATCGAGCGCAGTGCGCATGCGCAAGCGCAACTCATCGCCGATCTGCTCGATATCAGCCGCATCGATGCCGGCACCATGCGACTGGATGCCGAGGTCGTATCGCTGCAGCCGATTCTCGAAGCGGCGGTGAGCGCCGTGATGCCGGCTGCTGAAGCGAAAGGGGTGTTTTTGATGTGCGAGCTCGCGACGGCGAGCGTGCGGGCAGACTCCGCGCGCCTTGAACAGGTGATGTGGAACCTGCTGTCGAACGCGATCAAGTTCACGCCGGAGGGGGGAGTTGTCAACATAACTTCGCGCGCGGTGGACCGCGAAGTCGAAATACGCGTCAGCGATACTGGCGTCGGTATTTCGTCCGATTTCATGCCGCACCTGTTCGAGCGCTTCAGTCAGTCGGAAAAAACGACGCGCCAGTCGCTTGGCGGGCTTGGACTCGGGCTGACAATCGTCAAGCACCTGGTCGAGGCCCACGGCGGTCGCGTGCGGGTCGATAGCGAAGGCATCGGGAAAGGTACGACCGCCGTAGTCTGGCTGCCGCTGGATGAGACGCACTGGCATACTGCGCAACCGCACGACACGCGGCCGAAGATGCCGGTATCGCTGAACGGCGTGCATGTGCTGCTGGTTGAAGACGATGCGGATTCGCGTGAGATCGCAATGCTGATCCTGTCCGGGTACGGCGCCGACGTGACTACAGCGGATTCGGTCGATGACGCATGGCAGGAATTGCAGCGTTCCGTTCCGCATGTGATCGTCGCCGATCTCAGCATGCCGGACAAGGACGGCTTTGAATTGATTCGCATGGTGCGTCGCGCGCCTGCCGCGCAATTGCGCACCGTTCCGACGCTGGCTTTGTCCGCGCTTGCCAGTGCGGAAGATCGCGCCCGTGCGCTGGCCGCCGGATTCAATACGCACCTTGCGAAACCGGCCGAGCCCGACGTCCTGCTTGAATCGGTGGCGACGCTTGCCGCGCGACGCGAAATCGACGCCGACGCTACTTGTTCTCCGGTTCAGGAAGCAGCGGACCCTGTATCGTGGTCAGGAAGCGAACGATAGGCGGGACGT
>JAKFDA010000059.1:0-40618 GCA_036676355.1 Nitrosomonadales bacterium
TTGCCTGCTATAATCCGCCGCTCGCCCGTCCGGGTGAGTCCACGCAGGCTGGTGTAGCTCAGTTGGTAGAGCAACTGATTCGTAATCAGTAGGTCGGAGGTTCGACTCCTCTCACCAGCACCAAGGTTCAGCCTTGGTTTGCGATTTGCACTTCTGCAATCGCTTTTCAATTCCACCGACCCGTACGCGCCACGTCCCTTCTTCTTCCGCGTCCTTCGGCGCCAGCGGTCGGCTCTCTGCAGGCATTTCGACGTTCTCGTCGCGACTTCGTCGTCTTCGGTGCGGCTTTGCATCGTAAGCGGGTGTTATACGAGGCTGCCGGCGTGGTCCGGCCCTTGCTAAAGGCTCATCTGCCCGGGACTCACAATTAAAAAATCACCATGCTGAAGTTTTTCAGTCGTAATACGTCCGATCATCCGTTCGCCGATCTCAAGGTGGCGCGAGAACTTTTGGCCGCGATCGCTTCAGGCGATTCGCTGGCGTCTCTTGAAGATCTGATCCATTGGTTGCAATCGGTCCGCGGCGAAGCGGCGTTCAAGGCGAACCATCGCGCGCAGGCGTTGTTGTTGATTGACGAGACCGCGCAGATGCACGTGCGGCGCCTGGCTCGCGATTATCTCGGTTCGACGCGCCTGCTCAAGCAGCAGGAAATGCGCATATGGAACGCGGTGGATACCTATCTGAAGGAAGCATCGATTTCGTTTACCGTGGCGCTCGAACAGCTCGCGGCCGACAGTCGCGCAACCGATGCAACGAAATCGACGCTTGCGCTGCTTGCGGTGCGCGACCTGCGTATGCTCGCCACGCAGCTGAAGTGGATGCATCTTCGTTATGGGCCTGTCGACACTTCGCTATGGTCTATGGTTTCGCGCGTGTACGCGGTGGCGGAGCAGACCCGTATTTCGCAGCTGCCGGTGGTGGCCTATCCCAGCCTGCCGGGCGAAACGACCATGCAGCGGGAGTTGTTACGCTTGTTTATGTTTGCGGCCTGTTCGCCCGATACGCTGGTGCCGGTCGAAATGGAATTGGCCGAGCGCTTGATTGCGCACTTCGCACCAAGATTTGCGGCTGCCGGAGAGCCCAGCGCAGCGACGCCATACTGGGTGGACTTGGGTGCGGCGGCAGCGCCTCGGCGCGGCGCCGTTCCGGCGGAAGCGGTTGGGCCGATCGGTTACTTTGGTGCGGCGAGTGCCTACTCCGGCTTGCTGACGCTCGCTGCGGAAATACGTGCGGCCGGTGCGGTGCCGAGTCAGCTCAGTCTTGGCGGCACTTACGAAACCGAGCACGTGCTGCCGGTGCTCGATCATCTTGAACAGCATTGGTCGCCGAAATTGCCGGAGCGGAAATACATTCGGCAATCGGCCAAACTGCGGCTGACCGTGACGCGTGGTTTCGACGGCGTACTCGATGTGTTGCAACTCCCGGCCGGCCAGGTGCCGGAAGGTGAGGAAATTGAAAGCTGGATCATGGAGGACATCAGCGCGGGCGGTTTCGGCGCGCTGGTCCCGGCCATCAAGCAGGACTGGCTGCACATCGGCTGTTTGCTCGGTCTTCACTACGAAGGCGGCTCGCATTGGTCGGTGGGCATCGTGCGTCGCCTGGTCCGCTCGGGCGGGCAGCAGGCGAATGTCGGCCTTGAAGTGCTTTCGCGTGCCGCCGTGCCGGTCGAATTGCGCATCAAGACGGATTATGGACTTAGCCTCGATAGCGAAGTCGGCGTGCTGTTGCCGGCATTG
Source organism: Nitrosomonadales bacterium (assembly GCA_036676355.1). Classification (GTDB taxonomy): domain Bacteria; phylum Pseudomonadota; class Gammaproteobacteria; order Burkholderiales; family SG8-39; genus ZC4RG42. Next base: position 1,737 of record JAKFDA010000059.1, read on the forward strand.
CGTACCGATGAGGAACTCCGCCTGCTGCTGCGGCCGGGCGTTTACGATGCGGGCCAGACATTCAAGATCGAAAGGGCGGGCGGCGATCGCTTGCTGGTACCCGCACGCACGGTTGAGCGCGGCAACGACTACGAACTTCTGGCGGTCCGCGAGTCCAGGCAAACGTGACGCCGCCTTAGCGGCCGAACAGGCGTTCGATAGTGTGGTCCAGCACGCGTTCGCGCAATGCCGCGGTTGTGCGCGCGGCGAGCGCATCCACCACGAGGTCGGCGAGCTCTCCGGCGGTCACACCGCCGCGCTTCTTGCCGATGTTGCTGAGTGTGATGTCGGGCAGACGCAGCGCAACGCCGGCATCGCTGACACCGCTCAATGGAATATATGTGACCTGCCCGCTGCGGATGACCAGGCGATCGACGACGAATTTCGTGCTGGCCTGGCGCTCTTTCGCTGAGGTTTCTCCGACGTAGTGTGCGACATTGCGCTGCAGCGCCTGCAGGTTTGTTCCGGCGGCACGTTGTTCATATGTAATGCGCGGTGTCAGCACGGCGATGTGCCGTACCCGAACGACATCGTCCGCGATGGTTTTCGGATCGAGCGCCAGTTCGATCGCGCCGACGTGCAGAACGTCGCGGCGAAAATCCTTGGGGTTGCCGATATTCAATCCGCGCACGGCTCCTTCGCCGTCGACAGGCGAAAGCTTCACGCTGTCGACAAGTACTTTTGCACCGAGAATATCGGAGCCGTAATCTTCGATCGCGCGTTCGAGCAGACTGTCACGCTGCAGATAGACGTAGCTCACGATGCCGGCCAGCCCGGTCACCACCAGCGCCGTCGCGACAAGGATCTTGCGCATCAAGCGAGAACGCGTTGCAGCCAGGCACCGATGTGATCGACTTCTTCCATGCATACCGAATGCGGCATGCCGTACTCGTGCCATTCCACCGCGTAACCGTGCGCAGTGAGCAGATCGCGCGATTGCTGCGCGTAATCCGGCGCAATGACCTGATCCTGATTGCCGTGCGCCATGAATATCGGCACATCGCGATTGCTTGCGCTTGCTTCAGCGGCGAGCGCATCCGGAATGGGCAGGTAAGTGGATAACGCCATGATGCCGGCCAGGCGTTCGGGATAACGCAGTCCGGTCTGCAGCGACATCGCGCCGCCTTGTGAAAAGCCGGCCAGTACGATGCGATTCGCAGCGCTGCCGCGTTCCTTTTCGCGTGCGATCAGGGCCTCGATCAACTTTTGCGATGTGCGTACGCCGCGTTCGTCGGTTCGCGTGGCGAAATCGCTGCCGAGCACGTCGTACCAGGCGCGCATGACATGACCGCCGTTGATGGTCACCGGCATGATCGGCGCGTGTGGAAAAACGAAACGGATCGGCGTGTCGGGCAGTTTCAGTTCATTGATGATCGGCACGAAGTCATTGCCGTCGGCGCCGAGTCCATGCATCCAGATCACGCTGGTTTCGGGATTCGGCGCGGTTTCGATTTCGACTGCCTGGAGGAGTTCGGACATGGTTGTTCTTCTGATAAAAAATGAATTGGGAATATCTGATTAAAGTGCCGAGGATGGTCGCGAGTGCGCGAAGCTGTACGAGCGAGGACAGAGCAATCAATCGCTTATGCGAAACGAACCAGCGAACACCTTGACCGAACAACCTTGATCGGAGCTTCCATGGGACATCTTCAACGGGGCCGCTGCGCCGATTTCGGACGGAATGCCTTCACAACGTCGTCGTTTGTCACGACATAGGGACCGCCGATCAGATCGATGCAATAGGGCACGGCAGCAAAGATGCCGTTGACCACGACCGCGCCGTTGGCATCCCGTGCACCTTCCAGCGTTTCGCGGATGGCCTTGGGCTGACCCGGCAGATTGATGATCAGCGCTTTCTTGCGAATCGCACCGACCTGGCGCGACAGAATGGCCGTAGGCACGAATTTCAGACTGACCTGACGCATCTGCTCGCCGAAACCGGGCATCACCTTGTCGGCGACCGCGAGTGTCGCTTCGGGCGTTACGTCGCGCGCAGCCGGGCCAGTGCCGCCGGTGGTGAGCACGAGGTCGCACGTTTCTGCATCGACCAACTCAATCAGCGTGCGCTCGATCAACGCCTGGTCGTCCGGAATCAGGCGGGTCGCCGTGGTCCACGGCGTGACGAGCGCTTTCTTGAACCATTCCTCCAGGGAGGGCAGGCCCTCGTCCTTGTAGACGCCTGTCGAGGCGCGATCGCTGATCGACACCAAGCCGATTTTGAGCGGGCGGTCCAGCATGTTCATAAGCGTATTCCTTCCATCAACAGCCGCCGAGTCGGCGGGCGGTGTACGACTGCTTCATCTGCATTTGCTCGCTGCCGCGCTGCAGCGTCATGTGCGTTTCGCCGGCGTAGTGAGAAGTGTCCCAGCTTAGGCGTGCGTTCCCGCGCATCGCCGGTTCGCCGCGACACGTCAAGGTCCAGGAAGCCTGACTGCCGTCGGTCGCGAATTCCGACGCGCTGCAATCAGCCCCACCCGAAAACTGCGGCGCCAGTCGCTGCGGCGCAGCAATCTCGGAAGCGCTGACGCAGCGCTGCACGGTGTTGATCGGCACCGCCGACTGCGCATCGGCGAAGCTGGTTTGCAGCCGCACTTCGTATAACCCCGGCTGCAAGGCAGGCGTCTCGGCGTAAACAGCGCTGCTGAACGGACCGAGCGCCAGCAATGCAATGAGCGCGCGGCGCACGTCAGATCGGCTCTTCGCGGCCGTTCGCGTCGTCCACGGCCTTGAGCAAGCGGAACAGTTCGCGGAAGTGGCGCGGCGGGCGCAAGGCTTCGCGTTCCTTGCGCACCTCGCGCACAGCCGCGCGGATCGGCTGCAGATCAGCGTGCGGATAGGCCTGCGCAAAATCGTTGAACGCACTGTCGTCCTCGATCAGGCGATCGCGCCAGCGTTCCACGCGATGCAGCGCGGCGGTGGCGGTGGCCGACCGTCCCGCCAGTTCGTCCAGCCTGGCGCGGATGGGCGCGGAATCGACATCGCGCATCAGGCGCCCGATGTACTGCATCTGCCGCCGCAGCGCTTCGTGCTTGTTGTGCATGCGTTTGGCTTCCACGACGGCGTCGCGCAGGCTCTCCGGCATATCCACGGTGGCCAGCTGTTCGTTACTCAGTTCAACCAGCGCCTCGCCGATCGACTGGAGGGCGTGCATATCCTTCTTGCGGCTCGTTTTACTCGGTTTCTGGTCGTCCAACATAATCGGTCGCGGGAAAGGGAGCCCGTATAATACCGGCCAATTCCGCCATATTCTCGAACTCTCCCGCACAGCATGCAAAACGAACGCTTCGCTTATACGCTTGACAGCTTTCGCACCATCATCGAAGACGTGCTGCGTCGCGCAGCCGAGAAAGGCGCGAGCGCCTGCGAGGCGGATCTGTCTGAAGGCTATGGACAAAGCGTCACGGTGCGCCGCGGCGACGTGGAAAACATCGAGTACAACCACGACAAAGGCCTCGGCGTCACCGTCTATATCGGACAGAAGAAAGGCTACGCCAGTACTTCTGATCTTTCGCCCAAAGCCATTACCGACACCATCGACGCCGCGTTGTCGATCGCGCGGTTTACCGCAGCCGACGATGCAGCGGGTCTGGCCGAGCCGGAACTGCTCGTGCGCGAGACGCACGATCTCGATCTGTTCCATCCTTGGGATTTGCCGGTCGAGCGCGCGATCGATATCGCTCGGGCGAGCGAAGCGGCCGCCTTCCGCCTCGATCCACGGGTGGTGAACTCCGAGGGCGCCAGCGTCAGTTGTCAGCAATCGCAGTTCATAGCCGGCAACAGCGCTGGCTTTCTGGATGGCTTTCGCAGTTCGCGTCATTACATTTCCTGCGCCGTGATTGTCGCCGAGGGCGACGCCATGCAGCGCGACGACTGGTACTCCTCCGAGCGCCGCGCCGACGATCTCGCCGCGCCGGAAGCCGTCGGTGATTACGCCGGCCGGCGCGCGCTGGCGCGCTTGCGCAGCCGCAAGATCAGCACGCGTGAAGCTCGGGTGCTGTTCGAAGCGCCGGTGGCGAACGGTCTGCTGTCGCATTTCGTCGGCGCGGCGAGCGGCGGCAGCCTCTATCGCAAATCCTCGTTTTTGCTCGACAGCCTCGGTCAGCAAATTTTCTCGCCGATGGTGCAGATTCGTGAAGAGCCGCATCTGATGCGCGGACAGTCCAGTTCATGGTTCGACGACGATGGTGTTGCCACGCAGGCGCGCGACGTGGTCAAGGATGGCGTGTTGCAAGGTTATTTCCTCAGCACTTATTCGGCACGCAAACTGGGCATGCGAACCACCGGCAATGCCGGCGGCAATCACAATCTCATCCTTGCGCCTGGCAACCACGATTTCGCTGGCATGCTGAAAGCGCTTGGCACCGGTCTGCTGGTGACCGAGTTGATGGGACAGGGCATCAATTTCGTCACCGGTGATTATTCGCGCGGCGCAGTCGGTTACTGGGTCGAGAACGGCGAAATCCGGCACCCGGTCGAAGAAATCACCATTGCCGGAAATTTGCGCGACATGTATCGCAATATCGCGGCGATCGGCAATGACATGCTGGTGCGCGGATCGCGCCAGTGCGGATCGATACTGATCGACGGCATGACGATCGCCGGCAACTAGACCGCACAAACAAAAAACAGGAGGAGGCGTGCAGCGTCGTTCATTTCTGCAGCGCGCGGGAGTCGGCTTGGCGCTCGCCGCGCCGGCTGTCGCGCAGGCGCAATTGCAAGCCCCGCCGACCATACATTGGCGTCTGGCGTCGAGTTTTCCCAAAAGCCTGGATGCGCTGTACGGCGCCGGCGATCACTTCGCCAAGCGCGTCGCACAACTCACTGGCGACAGGTTTCAGATTCGTGTCTTTGCTGCGGGAGAACTCGTTCCGCCGTTGCAGGTGCTGGATGCGGTGCAGAACGGCACGGTCGAATGCGGCCACACGGCGAGTTACTACTACGTTGGTAAACATCCCGCATTTGCCTTCGATACCACCTTGCCCTTCGGCCTCAACGCACGGCAGCAGAATGCCTGGATGTACGAGGGCGGCGGCATACCACTGCTGCGCGAACTGTTCGCGCAGTACGGCTGTCTGCAGTTCCCCGCCGGCAACACCGGTGCGCAGATGGGCGGCTGGTTCAGGAAGGAAGTGAAAAGCCTGGCCCAGCTGCAGGGATTGAAATTCCGCATCGCCGGTATCGCCGGGCAGGTACTGGCAAAACTCGGCGTGGTGCCGCAGCAGATTTCCGGCAGCGACATCTATCAGGCGCTCGAACGTGGCACCATCGACGCAGCCGAATGGGTCGGACCTTACGACGACGAGAAGCTCGGCTTCGTCAAGGTCGCGCCGTATTACTACTATCCCGGGTTCTGGGAAGGCTCCGCACAATTGTCGGTGCTTGTGAACGCGCAGAAGTGGAACGAACTGCCGCCGGAATATCGCGCCGCGGTCGAAGTGTCCGCCGCCGAAACCAATGTTCTGATGAACGCGCAGTACGACACCCGCAATCCGACTGCATTGCGCAAACTGGTCGGGGCCGGTGCGCAACTGCGCGCCTTTCCGCGACCGGTGATGGAGGCAGCTTACAAGGCGGCGTTCGAACTGTACGACGATCTTGCACGTCGCGATCCGCTGTTCAAGAAAATCTACGAATCCTGGCGCAAGTATCGGGATGAAGCCTATCTGTGGTTTCGCGTTGCCGAACAAACTGCGGATAGCTTCGTTTACGCGCAGTCGCGTCGCCACAGGAAGTAGCGAAAGCTGTCCCGGACGAAGCCATGTGTCGCGCAATTGCGCGCCCCCCGCGTCGTGGACATCGAGGCGACGGCGTAAGTCACGCAACACGCATCCGCCTCTCGTGCGAACTACTGCACATCGTGCGGCGCTCTCCAGGTCGACATAGCGAACGTACTCAAGCACATTGTGGCTTGGAGGCCGTTTCATTCAGTCGGGTGGAGAGGTAGATGCTGGTTCGTGTTTTGATGGTTTGCCTGCTGTTGGTCGGAACGGGCACACTGGCAGCGCGCGATGTCGTGCTCGATTCAGACGGTGAATTGATCACTGACCTTCCGCATCAGGAAATGCTGGACAGTGCCCTGCCGTCGCTGCAGCGCGCCGGTTTCGAATTGACGCCGGTCGCGCGCTTCGAAGTGAAGGGACGTGTGCTGGGGCAACTGGCATACGACGCCGATACCGTTGCGGAATTATCCCCGGTCGATATCGCACTCGGCTGGGGCGCAATGTCCGACAGCCGTGTCTTGTCGCATTTCGAGGTCAGTCAGGGCGAACGTTTCTTTTACTGGCGCACGGAACGCGCGCCGGTCCCGCGCGCCACCATCGAGCGCTATACGACCAACGTGCATGCCATTCCGGCCACGCCGGAAATCGAGCAACGACTGCGCATGGTGCGCGTGCACGACGTGGTGCGTCTTGTCGGCCTGCTGGTGAACGCCTATCGACCGACCGACGGCTACCGTTGGAAAACCTCGATCGTGCGCGACGATACCGGCGACGGTGCATGCGAGATCGTTTACATCACCGATCTGGAAATCGCGCCGCGTCTGCCGGACAGCACTGTCGCACTCGGCAAGACAGCAGCGAATTAGAGTTGCGACGCCTGGTTCTGCAACAATGCGCTGATGATGATCGCAATCTGCGCGACACCAAAGTCACCGAGAAAACCAGCGGCGCGTGCCATGCGCCGTCGCGCGCGCAAAAGTGTCCTTACCGGACGCGACCACTGTCGCATGCCCTGTCGAAGTCGAGCTTGAGATTCGTTTGCCGGGCATGCCGCGAGCGGAATCGATTGTTTCCACAAGCCAATATCGTCTTGCGCTTATGCAAATGCGTAACGTCGCAATATCAACGTCCCGCTCGCGACTGTCTCAACGTTAAAATGGGCTGTGCACGGTAGGCCCAGGCGCAAGCGGCGAGATTTACGAGTTGCCGACAGATGGAATGATGGGTGGCGTACTGACCGCCCGTTGGGCGTTCTGGCTGGAAAGAAAATTAATAAGTCATTGGAGGTCAGATCGTGAAAATCGTAATGATGGGTTCAGGCGGGGTAGGCGGGTTTTTCGGCGCCAAGCTGGTGCAGGCGGGGTGCGACGTCACGTTTGTTGCGCGCGGCGCCCATCTGGCGGCGATGCGCGAGCACGGTCTGCTGATCGAAAGCGAGGCGCTGGGTGACACGCATCTTCCGAAGGTGCAGGTTACCGACGACCCGGCGACGGTCGGCAAGGCCGATCTGGTGATCCTGTCGGTGAAGCTGTGGGACACCGAAGCGGTCGCCGTGCAGATCCGGCCGATCGTCGGGCCGGATACGGGCGTGCTGTCGCTGCAGAATGGCGTGATCAAGGATGACATTCTGCGCAGCAAGTTCGGCGATGCGGCGGTGATGGGCGGTGTCGCGTACGTCGGGTCGCATATCGGCCGGCCCGGCGTCATCCATCAGATCGGCACGATGCAGCGGATCGTGGTGGGCGAATACGACCGGCGCCGTTCCGCGCGAGCGGAGTACATCTACGAAGCCTTCAAGCGCGCCGGCGTGAAGTCCGAACTCAGTGACGACATCCGCCGTTCCATCTGGGAGAAGTACGTTTTCCTCGTGGGTTTGTCGGCCACGACTTCGGCGATGCGCTCGACGCTCGGACCGATCCTCGCGAATCCGCAAAGCCGCGACTTCATGCTGCAGGTCATGCGCGAGGTCGTCGCGGTGGGCCGCGCACACGGCGTGGCGTTGCCGGCTGATTTTGCGGAAGACCGTCTCGCCTTTGCCGACACGTTGCCGGGCGATATGGACGCCTCGATGCATCACGATCTGAAGAACGGCAACCCGCTCGAGGTCGACTGGCTGAGCGGCGGTGTGGTCAAGCTGGGGCGCGAGAAGGGGGCGCCCACGCCGGCCAACAGCGCGGTGTGCGACATTCTCGCCATTTATGCCGCGGGCACGAAAAAGCAGGCCAGGTCAGAACGGGTTGCATCATGACCGTCGCAACGCTGACGATCCGGTCTCTCTCCGCCGTCGCTGTCGAGGTGCCGATGAGTTTTCCGCTCGGCACCAGCGCAGCAACCTTACGCACGGCGCCGCTGCTGCTGATTGACTTGGAAACCGAGGAAGGCGTCACTGGGCATGCCTATCTCTTCTGTTATGTCCGCGCCGCGGCCGCCGCGATCACCACGCTTCTCGAAGAAGTGCTGCGCAGCGTCAAGGGTGATCCGGTGGCGCCGGTCGATCTGTGGGCGAAGCTTTCGCGTCGTTTCACGTTGATCGGCGCGCAGGGCATTGTGCGCATGGCCATGTCGGGGCTGGATGTCGCCTGCTGGGATGTGCTCGCCAAAGCGGCGGGCAAGCCGCTCGCGACGATGCTTGGCGCACAGCCTGGGCCAGTGCCCGCCTACAACAGCAACGGGCTGGGCCTGATGGCGCCCGAGGCCGTTGCCGATGAGGCGGAGAAACTGCTCGAAGGCGGTTTCCGCGCCATGAAGCTGCGCCTGGGCTATCCGACATTGCAGGGCGATCTCGATGCGGTGCGCGCCGTGCGCAAACGCGTGCCGGACGACATCGCGGTCATGACCGACTACAACCAGGCGCTTTCCGTTTCCGAGGCATTGCATCGCGGCCGCGCACTCGATGGCGAGGGCATCTACTGGATCGAGGAGCCCATCCGGCATGACGACTATCGCGGGTGCGCCAAGCTGGCGCGCGAACTCTCGACGCCGGTGCAGATCGGCGAGAATTTCTCCCAGCCGTATTCGATGCAAGACGCCTTGCTTGCCGGCGCATCGGACCTCGTCATGCCCGATCTCGAGCGCATTGGCGGCGTCACCGGATGGATGCGTGCCGCATCGCTTGCCGCCGCGCATGGGATCGAGATGTCGTCACATCTTTTCCCTGAAGTCAGCGTGCATCTGCTCGCCGCGACGCCGACGCGACATTGGCTCGAATACGTCGATTGGGCCAATGCAATCCTGGCCGAGCCGATGCAGATCAAAGACGGCAACGCGATCATTCCCGATCGGCCCGGAACGGGGCTGTCCTGGGACGCCGATGCGGTCCGGCACTATCGAATGAAGTGACCGGCTGAGGCCGATACCTGCAGCGTCGGCCCAGGTGCAGCGAAGGACCGGTTTCGAATTGATTCGGGTCGCGCGGCAATACGGGCGACGGCGCTTGCGAGATCGTTTACATCATCGATCGCAAATCGTGCGCCGTGCCCGCCGGACAGCGCTGTAGCACCTGGCGAGGCGCACCGAACCAGAGTCGCAACGCCTACTAGTTCGGCGACAGCAAAAACGCGCTGATGATGATCGCAATCAGCGCGACGCCGAAGCCGCCCAGAAAACTCCACAGCGGGGCGAGCCACAGTCCTTCCGGAATTTCGGTCACGCGCTGTTCCCCGGCCGCGATGCCGGGCGCGCCTGGCTCGACTGTCGCCTTGAAGCGCGCAAAAAAACCTTCCACCATGCGCGTGGCCGCTTCTTCGAGCAGACGCGGCCCGGCCTGCTCGAGCGTTCCGGTGACTTGCATGCCGGCCCGATAACTCAAGGTCGTGCCCAGATGCTCCGGCACGAGCGTCACGTCCGCTTGACCGAGCACCGAGCCCGCGCTCTGACCCGAGCCCTCGAATGAAATCGTATAGGTTGATGGCGGGCGCAGGTTGAACAGCGTGATCGTGCCATCGAACCGCGTTGATACCGGACCGATGGCCGACACGATGATCACCGCGTAGCGACTGTCGCCGGTCTGCTCGAATTTTTGACAGCCGGGCACCGATGCCCTGATGATTGTCGGCTCGTTAAGCGCCTCCCACACCGTTTGCTGCGGCAGGCGGATGTGTTGTACGCCGCTGATTTCCATGTCAACAGGCGTTGCAACACGCGTGCCTTCACGCGTCCTCTGTTCTCACGACCGCGGCCTGCTCGCAACACCCAATCAACAAACGTGCGGCACGACGCAGCGGACCCCCATGTGTTTGCATGTGCTGGCGGGCTCGATGTGTTGAAATCGGGCTTCTGCCGCAATACGAAGAAAGTACGATGTATCGAATTTCCATGATATGTGCAGCGTTGATGCTGCTGGCGCCGCTGAATGCCTCCGCCGAGTGGCTGCTGCGCCGCGCGAGCGAAGGAATTGTGCCGGGGCAGCCGGTCGACCTCGATCTGGTCGTCATCAATGAGACCAACGCGCCCATGGACGGCACCATTCCGCCCCGGCTGCCGGCCACGCTGACGACCCAGAGCGGCGCCACGGCCGTCGAATTGGTGGTCGTCGACGCCGGGAAAGCGGATACGCAGCCGCTCAGCCCGGGTCAGTTTCGCAAACATCGTCTGCGTCTTGTGCTGCCCGAAGGTGTACAGGGTGTCGTCGCGGTCGAACTGACGCAGTCGCGCGCTCAATTGGTTCTCCTTGCGCCCACGCCTGCGACCGTCGCGACCGCATCCGAAACACAGGGCATGGCGTCGGGCGAGCGTCGGGAGGAGCAGGATGCGGTATTGCGCGCGACCGATACAACGCCGCCCCCCGCGCTGCAGACCAATGAGCCGATGTATTTCGTGCTGGGACGGCGCAATGGCCTGACTAGCGCGCGATATCAGCTGTCGTTCAAATACCGGTTGTTCGATGAGCGCAGCTGGCTTGCCGATTTCGCGCCGGTAGACAAACTTTATTTCGGTTATACGCAGACTTCGCTCTGGGATATCGGTGACGATTCGTCGCCGTTCCGCGATACGAGCTATCGGCCCAGCCTGTTCTATGTCGAGCCGAATCTATGGAGCAGTACCGACGGCAGTCACACGATCGGCTTCAGTGCCGGGCTGGAACATGAATCCAACGGCCGCGGCGCGGAGGAATCTCGTTCCGTCAACATCGCCTATGTAGAGCCGTCGTGGCGCAAATTCCTGAGCGACAGCAAGTGGTACGTGGCGGTTGCGCCGAAAATCTGGGCGTATATCGACAAGGAAGACAACCCCGATATCGATGAGTATCGCGGCTATGGCGACTTGAACCTGCGCCTGGGTCGTGTGGACGGCTGGCTGTTTTCGACAAACCTGCGCAAGGGCACGCGGCATATGGGCTCAGTGCAGGTGGATGCATCCTATCCAATCCGGCGACCGTTTTTCGCCAACGCCGGCGGCTATATCCACTTCCAGTACTTCAATGGTTACGGTGAAAGCCTGCTCGACTACAACGAGAAACATGATTCGCAATTCCGTGTTGGCGTATCGATTGTGCGCTGATCCGAATTCTCCGGATTTGTTTGACGTTCTTGTTCAATGGTGTCGCGAGCAGAAGCGCCAAAGCGACGATTGCTTCAGCTTCGCTCGTGCGGCCGCGCGCAGCCGCGACGCTACCGGCACTTGATCTATTCTTTCTGAAAAGCACAAATTCATTGATGAGCACACCCACTCGCGGCAGCGCCGCCATCCGTTATCGCATTGTTCCGACGCGCCCCGAAGCCCATGTCTACGAAGTCTCCTGCACCGTAGCGCAGCCGGATTCGGCCGGTCAGCGCTTCGCGTTGCCGGCCTGGGTTCCCGGCAGCTACATGATTCGCGATTTTGCCCGTCATGTGGTCGCGATTCGGGCGCGTTGCGGACGGCGCGATGTGCCGATTGTCAAAACCGACAAGCACACCTGGCAGGCTGCCCCCTGCGACGGGCCGTTGACGGTGACGATCGAGGTTTACGCATGGGATCTGTCGGTGCGCGGCGCGCATCTGGATACGACGCATGCGTTTTTCAATGGCACCTCGGTGTTCCTGCGTGTGCTGGGACAGGAGTCGCGACGCTGTGAAGTCGAACTGGCGCGGCCGACAGGGCGCCGTTACGCCGCATGGCGTGTCGCGACCGCTATGCGACGCAAGCAGGCACGCGCTTATGACTTCGGCCTGTATCAGGCCGAGGACTACGACGAACTGATAGACCATCCGGTGGAAATGGGCGCCTTCACGCTCGCGACTTTCAAGGCGCACGGGGTGCCGCACGATATCGTGATCACTGGTCATCATGAGGCGGATACGGATCGCCTCTGTCGCGATCTGAAGCGACTGTGCGAATGGCACATCGATTTCTGGGGCACGGCGCCGATGGATCGTTATGTTTTTCTCGTTACCGCGGTGGGCGAGGGATACGGCGGTCTGGAGCATCGCGCTTCCACTGCATTGCTGTGTAGCCGCAACGATCTGCCGCGCGCCGATATGCGCGAAACCGACGAGTCGTATCGCACCTTCCTCGGACTTTGCAGCCACGAGTATTTCCACACCTGGAACGTCAAGCGGCTCAAGCCTGCGGCGTTCGCGCCTTACGACCTCGACCGCGAAAACCATACGACTCTGCTGTGGGCCTTCGAGGGCTTCACGTCCTACTATGACGATCTTGCGCTGGTGCGCTGCGGCCTGATCACGCCGGCCGAATATCTGGAAACGCTGGGGCGCGGCGTGACGCAATTGCTGCGCAACGGCGGTCGCCTCAAGCAGACGATCAGCGAATCGAGCTGGGACGCGTGGATCAAGTATTACCGTCAGGACGAGAACACGCCCAATGCGGTGGTCAGCTATTACGGCAAGGGCGCCCTGGTCGCGTTATGTCTCGATGCGCTGATCCGCGAACGCACGCGCGGGCGTAAATCGCTTGACGATGTGATGCGCGTGTTGTGGCGGCGCTTTGGCGAAACAGGTGTGGGAGTGCCCGAAGACGGCATCGAGCGCGTCGCCGAAGAGGTCGCGGGGGGGCGATTGCGGAGCTTCTTCGAGCGCGCATTGCGTTCCACATCCGAGTTGCCTTTGAAAGAACGGTTCGCGGCCCTGGGCGTGACAATGGAATTGCGTCCGGCCGAGTCGAGCAGCGATCGCGGCGGCAAGGCGAGCACAAAGCCTGCGAAAGCGCTCGCCGCGCGCGGCGTGTTGGGCGCCAAGATAACCAGCGCCGGCCCCGACGTGAAACTCGCGCATGTTTACGAAGGCGGCGGGGCGCAGGCGGCCGGCTTGTCGGCGGGCGATGTCATTGTCGCGGTGAATGGACTGCGCGTGACGGCGAAGAACTGCGAGATTCAGCTCGGCCGATACAAGCCGGGCGACAGTGTGCATGTGCATGCATTCCGGCGCGACGAACTGCATGAGTTCAAGGTGATGTTGCAGGCGCCGCCGAGCAATACGTGCGTGTTGCATTTCGCCTCGAAGCGACTGGCGGCGCAGCGCGCCTGGGTCAACGATGTGGCGGGTGCCTGACGAAACCTGAAGTGTACCGTGCAGCGCACCAGAGGAACGCGCGCTGTATGGTTTGCGCTTCGACGTTCAGGCTTCGCTGAACTTCACGATCGCCAGCGAGACGTTGTCGCCGCGCCCGTTGGCGCGCTTGCGTACCGCATCGAGCAACGCTTCGGCAGCCTGACGCGGTGGAAGCGCGTCCAGCACCTTACCGAGTTCGGCATCGGTGAAGTAATCCCACAGTCCATCCGAGCACAAAAGAAAGGTGTCGCCACCGCGCACAGAACCGGCCGAACCGAATGCCGGCTCCGGGATTTCGGAATGACCGAGCGCCTGCAGCAGCAGATTGCGTTGCGGATGATTGTGGCGTTCCGCTTCGCTCCACTGTCCCTGACTGATGTACAACTCGACCAGAGAATGGTCGCGAGTGCGACTGCGCAGGGTTGGGCCGGTGAAATGATAGAGCCGGCTGTCGCCGACATAGGCCCAGTCGACCTGCTGCGGCTGCACCAGCATTGCCACAACGGTGCTGTGCGGCTCCTCTTCGGTGAGCGCGCGGTTGAGTCGGATGACTGTATGCGCTTCGCTGATGACGCTGCGCAGCAGCGCTTTCGGTGTTTCATTTTTGGGCGACCAGTCGCGAAACAACTGCGCCGCGGTGCGAACCACCTGCTCGGCTGCCGCGGCGCCACCCTTGTGCCCGCCGGCGCCGTCGGCCAGCACGGCGAGTGCGGCGCCGGGTACGCGCGGGTTGGAGAGTATGACGACGCGATCCTGTTGCTCTTTGCGATCGCCGATATGCTGCGCGGTGGTCGCGTCGACACTGATGGACATGTTGTTGTGAAAAAACTGGCGAGATCGTCACGCTAACCCAACCGCGTCGACGCCGCACCTGTGCTCATGCGGCGCGCACATCTTATTTCACGCTGTCCGATTGAATGCGGTATGGCTCCATGGTCGCACGGCGCGTTGCGCTCGCGTCCTGCCGATCGCTTCGGCTAAGCTGCGCGCATTGAATGTTCGGATGCGGCAATGCGGATCGGCATCGATCTGGGCGGCAGCAAAATTGAAATCATCGCTCTGGATGAGCGCGGTGCGGCGCGCCTGCGTCGTCGCGTCGCGACGCCGGTCGGCGATTATGAAGCGACGTTGCACAGGATCTGCACGCTGGTGCAGGAGGCCGAACGCGAACTCGGCACGCGCGCAAGCGTCGGCATCGGTACGCCGGGCTCGTTGTCGCCGGCGACCGGCTTGATGCGCAATGCCAACAGCGTATGTCTCAACGATCGTCGGTTGCAGCGCGACCTCGAACGCCTGCTGGCGCGCGAAATCCGTATGGCGAATGACGCCAACTGTTTTGCATTGTCGGAAGCGGAAAACGGCGCGGCAGCCGGGGCAAACTGCGTGTTTGGGGTCATCCTCGGCACCGGCGTCGGCGGCGGGCTGGTCGTTGCCGGTGCGGCATTGAACGGCGCCAACGGCATTGCCGGCGAATGGGGTCACAATCCGCTCGGCGAGGAAGCCGACCGTACCGCGCCTGCCTGCTATTGCGGACGACGGGGTTGTATCGAAACCTATCTGTCCGGGCCGGGGCTGGTGGCCGACCACCGTCGCCGCGGCGGGTTCGAGCACGATGTGCCGGCTATCGCCAGGGGAGCCGCAGCGGGCGATGCCGCCTGCTGCGCGACCCTGACGCGTTACGAGGCGCGTCTGGCGCGTGCGCTGGCCACAGTGATCAACATTATCGATCCGGACGTCATCGTCCTGGGCGGCGGCGTCTCGAATATCGAGCGCCTGTACAACAATGTCCCGGCGCTCTGGCGGCAGCATGTTTTTTCGGACGTCGTGCGGACGCGTCTGGTTCGCCATCGCCATGGCGATTCGAGCGGCGTGCGCGGCGCCGCCCGGCTATGGGACCGGCCACCGACCGGTACGATGTGAAAGGGGCCCGCGTGCTACACTCCTGCAGCCTTTTTTCTCCGTACGAACATGTACAACAATCAAACTCTTGCCCAGGCCGATCCCGAACTGTGGAATGCCATCGCTGCCGAATATCGTCGGCAGGAAGACCACATCGAGTTGATCGCGTCGGAAAACTACGCCAGCCCCGCGGTGCTCGAAGCGCAGGGCTCGATCCTGACCAACAAATATGCCGAAGGGTATCCGGGCAAGCGCTATTACGGCGGTTGCGAGCACGTGGATGTGGTCGAGCAACTCGCCATCGATCGCGCCAAGGCGCTGTTCGACGCCGAGTATGCGAACGTCCAGCCGCATTCCGGTTCGCAAGCCAACCAGGCCGTTTATGCCGCGGTGCTGAAGCCGGGCGATCCCATCCTCGGTTTGTCGCTCGCCCACGGCGGCCACCTGACGCACGGCGCGAAGGTCAGTTCCTCGGGCAAGCTTTACCAGTCCTTCGAATACGGCCTTAACGCCGAGGAAGAAATCGACTACGACCAGGTCGCGTATCTGGCCAAAGGCCACAAACCGAAAATGATCGTGGCGGGCGCTTCGGCCTATTCGCTGACCTATGACTGGAAGCGCTTTCGCAAAATCGCGGACAGCGTCGGCGCGTATCTGATGACGGATATTGCGCACTATGCCGGTCTGATCGCGGCAGGCATCTATCCCAGCCCGGTGGGCATTGCCGATTTCGTCACCACGACGACGCACAAGACGCTGCGCGGTCCGCGCGGCGGACTGATTCTGGCCGGCAAGGAACACGAGAAAGCGATCAATTCGATCGTGTTTCCCTATCTGCAGGGCGGCCCGCTCGAGCATGTTATTGCGGCCAAGGCCGTCGCCTTCAAGGAAGCGGCTACGCGCGACTTCAAGCGTTATCAGGAAGACGTGCTGAACAACGCGCGCGTGATGGCGAAGGTGCTGAGCGAACGCGGTCTGCGCATCGTTTCCGGCCGTACCGACTGCCATCTGTTCCTGGTCGATCTGCGCTCGAAGCAGATCACCGGCAAGGAAGCGGAAGCGGCGCTCGGCCGCGCGCACATGACGGTCAACAAGAACGCCATCCCGAACGATCCGGAAAAGCCGACCGTCACCAGCGGCGTTCGCCTCGGCACGCCTGCCATGACCACGCGCGGTTTCAAGGAACTGGAAGCCGAGACGGTCGCCAATCTCATCGCCGACGTACTCGAGAATGCCGACGACGAGGCGACGATACTGCGCGTTGCCGAACAGGTGAAGGCGCTCTGCCGCAAATTTCCGGTGTACGCGGAAGGCATGGGCGCGACCCGTCCGGCGCAGCGTTCGATCGTTTAGCAGCAGAGCCGCCCGTGAAGTGTCCGTTCTGCAAATCGGACGATACGGCGGTCATCGACACGCGTCTATCCGACGACGGCGACACCGTACGCCGTCGTCGCGAATGCGAAGACTGCAGCAAACGCTTCACCACCTATGAGCGCGTCGAATTGCAGATGCCGACGGTCGTCAAGACCAGCGGCTATCGCACCGCCTTCGATCGCGAAAAGATACGCATCGGCTTCATGCGCGCGCTGCACAAGCGGCCGGTGCCGACGCAATACGTCGATGCGGCGATCGATCGCATCGAGCAGAAAATCCTCTCTCTTGGCGAGCGCGAAATCAGTTCCCGCACCATCGGTGAAATGGTGATGCGCGAACTGAAGAAAATGGATGATGTCGCCTACATCCGCTTCGCTTCGGTGTACGAGGATTTTCAGCGCATCGACGAATTCCGCGAAAAGATTCTCGAACTCAAGCGGCCGCGCGGCGCAACGAAACGCCCGGCGCGCAAGAAAACCGCTCCCTGATTTGCCGTATGGCCGCGCTTGGCGAAACCGATCTTCACTACATGCAACGCGCGCTGGAGCTTGCCGCGCGGGGTCTCTACACCACCACTCCCAATCCCCGGGTAGGTTGCGTCATCGTGCGTGATGGCGTGCTTGTCGGCGCGGGCTTTCACGAACGCGCCGGCGAGCCGCACGCCGAAGTGCATGCGCTGCGCGCGGCGGGCGAACGCGCGCGCGGCGCGACGGTATACGTGACACTCGAGCCCTGCGCACATCAGGGGCGCACGCCGCCGTGCGTGCAGGCGTTGATCGACGCGCGCGTCGCGCGGGTGGTGTCCGCGATGAAAGATCCGAATCCATTGGTCGCCGGCAGCGGCTTCGACCGATTGCGCGCGGCCGGCATTGCCGCGGAAAGCGGTCTGCTGGAAGGCGAAGCGCGCGCCCTCAATATTGGTTTTGTGGCGCGCATGACACGCGGCCGTCCCTGGGTGCGCATGAAGATCGCCGCTTCGCTGGACGGCAAGACCGCGTTGGCGAACGGCCGCAGTCAGTGGATCACCGGCCCGGAGGCGCGGCGTGACGGTCATGCATTTCGTGCGCGCGCCTGTGCCGTGCTGACCGGCATCGGCACGTTGCGGGACGATGATCCGCAACTCAATGTGCGCGACATCGAGACGCCGCGCCAGCCGCTGAAGATCCTGATCGACAGCCGGCTGGAAGCGCCGCTCGATGCGCGGTTGTTTCAGTCGGGCCAGGTGCTGGTGGCCGCGGCGATCGACGATGCCGAGCGTATTGCCGCATTCTCGCGGCGCGGGATCGAAGTCGTGGTTTTGCCGAACGCGAGCGGCAAGGTCGAACTCGGCGATCTGATGCACGAGCTCGGTCGTCGCCAACTGAATGAGGTACACGTCGAGGCGGGTTTCAAGCTCAACGGCTCGCTGTTGCGCGCAGGCCTCGTCGATGAGTTACTGGTATATCTGGCGCCGAGCGTGATCGGCGCGTCACCCAACGACATGTTCAACCTGCCGGCGCTGGACGATCTTGCACAGCAACGCCGGCTCGAATTTCAGGACGTCGCGCGCATCGGTCCGGATGTGCGCCTGCTGGCTCGCGTATTGAACTGACGCGCCGCGACGGCGTCGCCCTCGGCCGGCCGTCGATCCGCGTTTGCTTCGTGTAGTGCCTGGGCGACCTGCTCGATCGCCCAGTCGATCTGTGCCGCTTCGATCACCAGCGGCGGCGAAAAACGCAGTACGCCTTCATGCGCATCCTTGGTCAGAATGCCGCGCGCGATCAGACGGTCGAGCACCGTGAGGGCACTGGTTTTGCGCGTGTCGAGTTCGACGCCGACCATCAACCCGCGCCCGCGCACATCGCGGATCAGCGGACTGTGTATGCCCCGCAATCCTGTCAGCAGGCGCTCGCCGAGTGTCGCCGCGCGTTGCGCGAAATGTTCATCCGTCATCACGTTCAACGCTTCCATCGCAACCGCGGCCGCGAGCGGATTGCCGCCGAAGGTGCTGCCGTGGTCGCCGGGCGTGAAAACGCTCATGAGGTCTTCGCGCGCCAGAAATGCCGACACCGGGAGGACGCCGCCGCCGAGCGATTTGCCCAGCATGATGCCGTCGGGCCTGACGTGTTCGTGATCGCAGGCGAGGAGGGCGCCGGTGCGACCGAGTCCGGTCTGAATTTCATCGGCGAGGAACAGCACGTTTTCGCGCCTGCAGATGCGCGCGCATTCGGCGAGATAGCCGGGCGGAGGAACGATAATGCCGCGTTCACCCTGAATCGGTTCGACGATGAAGGCGGCGGTGTTGGGCGTGATGGCTTGCGCCAGCGCTTGCGCATCGCCGTAGGGAACGAGCTTGAAGCCGGCCGCATAGGGACCGAAACCGGCACGATATTGCGGCTCGGAAGACATCCCGACGAGCGTGATGGAGCGGCCATGAAAGTTGCCTTCGCAGGCGATGATTTCCGCCTGCTCGGCGGCCACACCCTTTACGCTGTATGCCCACTTGCGCGCCGCCTTGAGCGCGGCCTCGACCGCTTCCAGGCCGGTGTTGACCGGCAGCGCACGGTCCATGTCAAGCAACCGGCACAACTGCGCCAGGTACGCGGGCAGGCGATCGTTGTAATAAGCGCGCGAGGTCATGGCGAGTTGATTTGCCTGGCGCGTCAGCGCGCGCACGATGCGCGGATGCGCGTGGCCATGACTCACTGCGGAATAGGCGGCCATCATATCCAGATAGCGTCGACCGTCGCGATCCCACAGCCACACGCCTTCGCCGCGCACGAGGACGACCGGTAACGGAGCGTAGTTGTGAGCGCCGTAACGTTGTTCCAGATCGATGGGCGAGTGTTGCGTCGTACCGCCGCTCAATGCCGCAGCCAGTTCGTGGATGATATTCAGGGTGATATCGTCGCGATCGCGCAGCGGATTGAATTCGGCGATCTCCAGTGCGACAGGCGCCGCGTTCGCGGTGATTTCGGTCAGCGCGTCGATCAGCGGCCGCGCACGCAGACCACCGCTCTCGGGTGTGCCGACCCCGGGTGCATCGTTCGGGTCCAGTGCATCCACGTCCACGGTAATGCCATAGGCGTCGGTATCGTGCGAAACGCGTTCATACGCTTCGTGGATCACGTCGCGCAATCCGCGCTGTTCGATTTCTTCCATGCCGTACACGCGCACACCGAGCGCGCGCAGCAGGGCCGCTTCCTCGGATTCGTAACTGCGCGCGCCGATCAGACAGATATGTTCGGGTCGCAATACCGCCTGCCTGGGACCGCCGCGCCCGGCACGGCCGAGCAGCATGGCGAGCGGCATGCCGTGCATCATGCCGCTGTGCGTGGTCTGGGGCGTGTGCGCATCCAGATGCGCGTCAATCCACAGCAGGCCGAGCCGCTTATCGCCGCCCAGACCGCTCAGCGCGCCGCGCCAGGTGCCGACGGCGGAGCTGTGATCGCCGCCGAGCACGAGCGGACAGTCGCCGGCTTTCACCACTTCCGCCACGCGCAGGGTGAGACGCTTGTTCAGGCGTCGAATGGTGTCGCGCACGCTTTCGTCGCGGCGTGCTTCCGGGAAGTACAGTTCGCCCCACGCGGCATCGATCCCGCACGAACGCAAAATTTCATCGAGGCCGCTACTGCGCAAGCGCAGGGGCCCATCGCCGCATCCGGGATCTTTTGCACCGATGCCGCTTGCGTAGCCCAGCAGTACCACCCGCTTGTTCATGCGCTGCTCCTTTAGCTTCTTCAGCTTAGAGGGCCGTCCCGCGCGGCCGTTGCATGGCGGCCGCGACTTTTGCGCCTGCGCCCGCCGCATAGTAGGCTTCACGCCTCTTCTGTTTCATCGCGTTTTATGTTCACTGGAATCGTCGCGGCCGTAGGTCGCATTGCAGCCGTCGAGCCGCGCCCCAAAGGGCTGCGTTTGCGCATCGAAGCGCGTGGATTGCCGATGGAGGATGTTGCCGTCGGCGATTCGATTTGCGTCAACGGCGTTTGCCTGACGGTGGTTGAACATACGCCGCAGACGTTCTGCGTCGACGTGTCGGACGAAAGCCTGTCCTGTACCGTCGGACTGTCCGAACCCGGCGAAGTCAACCTCGAAAAGGCGCTGCGCCTCGTTGACCGGCTGGGCGGTCACCTGGTCTCCGGCCATGTGGACGGCGTCGGCGAGGTGGAAGCCTTCGCCGCGGCGGGCGACAGCTACTGCCTGCGCGTGCGCGCGCCGGATGAACTCGCGCGTTACATTGCGCGCAAGGGTTCGATCACCGTGCAGGGCGTCAGCCTTACCGTCAATCGCGTCGAAGGCCGCAGTTTCGAAATCAATCTGATTCCGCACACGCTTGCCGTCACGACTCTGCAACACTTGCGGGTCGGTAGCCGCGTCAATCTGGAAGTCGACCAGGTGGCGCGTTACGTCGAGCGCATCCTCGCGTTGCGCGACTGAACGCGGGGCGATTCAGGGCGCAGGCGGGCCAAGGCTCAGTTCGCGCAGCCGCTGCAACAGCGGTTGCTTTTGCAGTTCGAGTTCGCGATAGCGTTCGTACAGATCATCCATGTCGGCCTGATACGCGTTGGCACGATCGGCGGCGGCCTGCTGCTCGCGCACGATGTCGTCGTAGTTGCGCGGCGGCCCAGTCGACGGACCGTAGGCGTCGAACATAAGACGCTGCTCATTGAGGCGCAGGGCCTGCACCATCTGGAATTGCTGGTACAGCGCTTGTTGCTCCGACGTCAGTGTGGCAAGCGCCGCACGCAGCGCCTGAGCTTCCGTTTCGGCTGCCGCGGCCGGCGCGATGCACAACAGCACCAGCCAGGCGACGACCAGCAAAATGCGCTGCAGCGGACGCCGGGCGGACATGGCCTCAGGGGAAAGTGCCGCGTTTGTCGCGCTTCATCTCGGGCGTCCGATGTTCTTCGTCTACGCCGAGCTTGTCGCGATTCTGCGGCAATTTCTTGGCCTCGCGTCCGCGCGCATCGCCCTCGTGCTTGCCGGTCTGGTCATCGGGCGCGGCCGGCTTTTTGTGCTTCGGATTCTGATCCAGCGGCGTGCTGCGAGTGGCATCTTTCATCGGTACTGCTCCCGGACAATGTGTCTTCGGACTTGCATGCCTTGTGCCCGGCATAAGCGTTGCAGCGTTGACGGCGTTCCTTTCGGAGGTGAGCCATGGCAATCGCCAATACGTCGATTTCGGATCAAGCCGCCGATATGGCGCAAAACCGCACAGCCTGCGCGCTCGGTGGCGCTGCGTTGCTTGCATGGGGTCTCATATCGCACCGGGGTGGGCTGATGCGCGGCATGTCTTCACTGACCGGCGCAGGCTTGCTTTATCACGCATGGACCGGGCGCAGCCCGGTGGATGCGCTGCGCGCGCTGGGCGCAACGGGCGAACGCTCGGAGCCGATGCTTGTCACGGACAGCATCCGTGTCGATACCGGCCGCGACGGTACTTATCGCTACTGGCGGCATTTGCAAAATCTGCCGCCGATAATGCAGCGGGTCGAATCGATCGAAGAACTGGATACGCATCGCTCGCGCTGGCGTGTCAAGACCGCGGGCGGCCGAACGGTCGAATGGGAGAGCGAAATCACCGACGACGATCCCGGCAAGGCGATTCGCTGGCGCAGCGTCGATTCTCCGGTACCACACGAAGGCGTGGTGCGTTTCGCTGATGTGCCTGGAGCGTGGGGCACCGAAATTACGGTGGAGATGACTTATTTCCTGCCACCCGGTGCGCGCGGCGAAATTGCCAAACGCGCACTCGGTGACCTGCATCGGGAACTGGCGGAAGACCTGCAGCGGTTGAAGCAAACCTTGGCGGAGCAGGATGAAATCGTTACCGGGCCGCATGGCGCATGAAGGAATTTCGCGCACATTTTCAGACGCGTTGATGGCGGGGACCGTCGCGGCATTGCTGTCCGCGGGCGTTGCCGCCTGGTGCGGGCATCGGCAGCGCGGTCATGCCGCAGGCCCGATCAACGCGGTCAGCCATATCGCCCGGGGCGGCAGCGCGGAGTCGCAGGCGCGCAAAGACGGCCCCAATACGATCGTGGGCTGGTTGCTGCATCACGGCGCTTCGGTGTTCTGGGCAGCCGGCTTCGAGACATTCTTCGGTCGATCTGCGGAACGCAGCCTGCGCAATGCGCTGTTGGGCGGTGCGACTACCGCGGCAACGGCGTATGTGGTGGACTATCACCTCGTGCCCGACCGCTTCGTGCCGGGCTTCGAGGCGCGCCTGTCGAACCGTGCGCTGTTTTACGTCTATGCGGCGCTTGGCGCGGGGCTGACACTGACCGCGCGTATGCGCACTAAGGCGTCGCCGGCTTTACCACCATCAGATAAAAAATGCCGATAAAGGCCACGAAGGCGGGGATTCCGAGCGCGACCCAGAAAGCGTGATAGCGCCAGTACAGAGGCGGTATCGCGGTGCCGGTCGCCGCCGCGAGTTCGGCCATCTGCGCCATGCGGATTTGCAGCCACACCACGGGCACCCAGCACGCGCCCGCGACGACATACAGCGCCACCGACCACATGATCCAGAGTGTCGAGATCGACAAGCCGGCCAGATGCGCGAGCCAGAATCCGGTTAGCGGCTGAATGATCGCGGTCGGTGTGGTGAACAGAAAATCGGCGATGACGACCTTCCGCGTGATGACCGCGATCGCCGCCACATTGCGCGTGCGATTGGTGAAGAACATGTAGAACGCGGAGCCGAGCCCGGTACCGAACAGCAGGGTCGAGGAAAGGATGTGCAGCCATTTGACGATGAGATACTCGTTCAACGGCCGTCCTCGAATTCGTGCAGCACGAGAATAACGGCGAGCATGGGAATGTTTTTCAACAGCGGCCCGAACGGGTGGAGCCAGTACTCAGGCAGAAACCAAGCGATGATGACGCTGTAGCCGACGATGAGAGTGGCCTGCGCGCGCCACAACCAGCGTCGTTGTCTTGCCTTGACAACGTATATACCGACACCGAATGCCAGATCGAGCAGGGCCGAGCCGTAAAGCGCAATCGGCGCCAGGGTGCCGGTGATGCCCACTTGGGCAAGCAATGCATAGCTTGCATCGGCCGGATAGAGACCGAGCGAAATCAGCCCGGTGATGATCCAGACGAACGCGATGCTGGCGCGCAACATCGCCAATATCCAGTTGAGGCGCGCCGTCATCGCGGTTTCGCGCGCGTCGGTCGGCTCGATGAATTGCGATGCGTCACGTGGCGGACGGCCGAGCAGATGAGTCATTGCATCGCTGGACGCGCTGTTGCCGCGCTCCAGCATCGCGAGCGATTCGCGGTCGAGCAAACCGGGCAGCCGATCGCCCATTGCCGCAGCGGCGCGCACCAACGGCATCGGCACCGGAATGACCAAGGTGCGCGGTAGGCGCATCTGTTCGCGCAGCACGATGAGCCAGTCCCGAAAACGCAACGGTGTCGTGCCGACGACAGCGAGACGACCGCATAGGCGTTCCTCGTATTCGACCAGCCGCACTACGGCTTCAATCAGATCGTCGAGATGCACAGGCTGCACGCGCTGCTCGCCTTGACCGGGCACGAGGATGACCGGCAGCGCGGCAAGGGTAGTGAAAAGCTTTGCGCTCGTGCCGCCGGGGCCGTAGACCAGCGACGGCTGCACCACGACCCAGTCGAGCGGCAAGGTGGCGAGATGATCGTCCGCCTGTTTTTTCGAGCGGTGATAGCGGCTTTGCGCTTGATCATCGGCGCCGAGCGCGGAAATCTGCACGATCCTTCGCACGCCCGCCTGGGCGCACGCATCGAACAGCGCGATGGGTGCGCGCACATGCAGTGCGCCGAAGCTCGATCCCGGCCGCTCGCGCAATATGCCGACTGCATTGATTGTCACATCGACGCCGGCCAGGCGCGCGCGCCATATTTCAGGACTGTGATCGCGCGCGTAGTCGATGGCGACGCCGTGCGGCACACCGTCGGCATTGCGTACGCCGTACAGCACATGGTGTCCGCGCGCAGCGAGTGCCGCGGCGAGGTGTCGCCCGATGAAACCCGTGGCACCGCAGATCAGAATATTCACGTCATTGGTTCCGTCGCTGTCACGTCGAGATGCAGGCGCTGCGCCCGGGCCATGACTTCTGCGGTCGAAAACAGTAATCTTGCCCGCTGTTCCGGAAGTCGCGCGGCCATTACTCCGCTCGGCGTTGCCGGTGCTCCGACTCCGGTATTCGATCAGGCCTTCCCCATCCGTGTCAGCTCCGATTCCTGCTACTCGCCGTCGCTCAGTAGAGCGCTATCGCGACCTGCCGCAGGAAATCGTGGCGGCGCGTCGTGCCAATCTGCCGCGGCCGGAGTTTCCGGAAGAACTGCCGGTCAGCGCGCGGCGCAATGAAATCGCGCAGGCCTTGCTGGCGCATCAGGTGATCATCGTGTCCGGCGAAACCGGCTCGGGCAAGACCACCCAGTTGCCGAAAATCTGTCTGTCGATCGGCCGCGGCGTGCATGGCTTGATCGGTCACACGCAGCCGCGTCGCCTGGCGGCGCGCGCAACCGCGTCGCGTATCGCGCAAGAACTGAAGAGCGAGTTGGGCCGGACTGTCGGCTACAAGATACGTTTCAACGATCGCACCAGTCCGTCGAGCTACATCAAGCTCATGACCGATGGCATTCTGCTGGCCGAGACGCAGACCGATCGGGAGTTGCGTCAGTACGACACGCTGATCATCGATGAAGCGCACGAACGCAGTCTCAACATCGATTTTCTGCTCGG
The DNA here is from genome assembly GCA_036676355.1 of Nitrosomonadales bacterium. Classification (GTDB taxonomy): domain Bacteria; phylum Pseudomonadota; class Gammaproteobacteria; order Burkholderiales; family SG8-39; genus ZC4RG42. The sequence continues at coordinate 26,963 of JAKFDA010000059.1, forward strand.
CTATCTGCGCCAGTTGTTGCCGCGGCGACCCGACCTCAAAGTCATCGTCACTTCCGCCACGCTCGATGCCGATCGTTTCGCGCGGCACTTCGCTGATCGTGACAGCAAGCCCGCGCCGGTGATCGAAGTTTCGGGCCGTCTGTATCCGGTCGAAATACGTTATCGCCCGCCGCAGGAGAACGACGACGGCGAACTTGATCTAAACGAATCCATTGCCGATGCGGTGGATGAACTGGCGCGCCTGGGGCAGGGCGACGTACTGGTGTTCCTGCCGGGCGAGCGCGAAATTCGCGATGCCGCCGAAGCGCTGCGCAAGCATCATCCGCCTCACACGGAGATTCTGCCCCTCTATGCGCGGTTGTCGGCGGCGGAGCAGGAGCGCGTATTCAAGCCGCATATCGGGCGGCGCATCGTGCTGGCGACCAACGTGGCGGAAACCTCGTTGACCGTGCCGGGCATTCGCTATGTGGTCGATGCAGGGTTCGCGCGCGTCAAGCGCTACAGCTACCGCAACAAGGTCGAACAGCTGCGTATCGAACCGGTCGCGCAATCCGCTGCCCGCCAGCGCGCCGGGCGCTGCGGTCGCGTCGCGGCGGGCGTCTGCATCCGGCTCTACGACGAAGAGGATTTCAACAAACGCCCTGCTTACACCGATCCGGAAGTGCTGCGCTCCTCGCTCGCGGCGGTGATTCTGCGCATGAAGGCGTTCGGTCTCGGCGCGGTCGAAGATTTCCCCTTTATCGATGCGCCGGCGCCCAAGGCGATCCAGGACGGCTATGCGTTGCTGCAGGAACTCGGCGCGGTCGATGAAACAAACGATCTCATCGAAATCGGCCGGCAACTGGCCCGACTTCCGCTCGATCCGCGCATCGGACGCATGGTGCTGGCGGCGAAACACGAGGCGTGCCTCGGCGAGCTGTTGATCATTGCTTCTGCCTTGTCGGTACAGGATCCGCGCGAACGGCCGGCCGAGCGCGCGCAGGCCGCCGACGAAGCGCACAAGAAACTCGCCGACGATAAATCGGATTTCATCGGCTTTCTCAAGCTGTGGAAATTCTACGAGGAAACGCTGCATCAGCAGTCCAACAGAAAACTGCATCGCGCCTGCCGCGATCACTTCCTGTCGTACATCCGGATGCGCGAATGGCGCGATGTGTACACGCAGTTGAAGGAAATGGTAGCCGAAATGGGCTGGCGGCTGAACGAGCAGCCGGGTACCTACGCGCAGATTCATCGCGCGCTGTTGACCGGATTACTCGGCAACGTAGGCTTGAAACAGGAAGACGGTCAGTATCTGGGTGCGCGCGGCATCAGGTTCCTTGTTCACCCCGGCTCGGCGCTCGCACGCAGGACGCCGCGCTGGGTCGTGGCGGCGGAGATCACCGAAACGACGCGGCTGTACGCGCGCGGCGTGGCGGGTATCGATGTCGAATGGCTTGAAAGCGCAGGCGCGCATCTCATCAAGCGGCATCAATACGAACCGCATTGGGAGAAAAAGCCGGCACATGTGGCGGCGTTCGAGCGCGCCACCCTGTACGGGCTGCCGCTCTATACCCATCGACGCATTCACTACGGGCCGCTTGATCCGGAAACCGCGCGCGAAATCTTCATTCGCCAGGCGCTGGTGGAAGGCGAGTACGACAGTCGCGCGCCGTTCTTTCAGCACAATCAGCGACTGATCGGACAGATCGAAGCGCTGGAACATAAATCGCGTCGACCCGACGTGCTGGTCGACGACGAACTGATCTACGCTTTTTACGACAGCATGGTTCCGGCCGGCATCCATAACGGCGCGGCCTTCGACGCATGGCGCAAGGAAGCGGAAGCGCAGGACCCGAAGCGGCTGTTCCTCAAGCGCGAAGATCTCATGCGTCATGAAGCAGCCGGCATCACCACGGCGCAGTTCCCGCATGTGTTGGAAATGGCGGGGCGCCGTTTTGCGCTCGAATATCTGCACGATCCCGGTGGTGAGCGCGACGGCGTCACCATGACCGTGCCGCTCATCGCGCTCAATCAGGTCAGCGCCGGACGCTGCGACTGGCTGGTGCCCGGATTGCTGCAGGACAAGGCCGCGCTGCTGGCGAAATCGCTGCCGCAGAAAGTGCGCCATCGGCTCGGCCCGCTGGCCGATTTCGCGGCGGAGTTCGTTGCCGATGTCGCGCCGTCCGATACGCCCTTGGCGGAAGCGATCGCGCGTTATGCACGCAGCGAGCGTCAGGTGGTGGTGCCGCTCGACGGCTTCCGCCCCGAAACGCTGCCGGCGCACCTGTCGATGAACTTTCTTGTCGTCGATGAGCATGGGCGTCAATTGGCGATGGGCCGCAATCTCGCGCAGTTGCGCACCGAACTCGGGCACCAGGCGGGGGAACAGTTCAGCGCCGTGGTGCAACCCAAAGCTTCGCTCGACGGACTGACCGACTGGACGTTCGGCGATCTGGAAGAAGTGATGGAAATCCGCAGCGGTGGGCAGACGCTGATCGGTTATCCGGCACTGGTGGACGAAACCGATTCGGTCAGCCTGCAGGTGCTGGATGCGCCGGAGAAAGCGCGCACGCTGCATCGCGCCGGCCTGCGACGCCTGTACATGCTACGGTTGAAAGAGCAGGCGAAATATCTGGAAAAAAATCTGCCCGGCCTGCAGACCATGGCGTTGCAATATGCCAACCTTGGCGAAGCGGCCGATCTCAAGCGCCAGTTGTTGAGCGCGGCGTTCGATCGTGCGTGCATGGCCGAGCCGTGGCCGACGACGCGCGCGCAATTCGAACAGCGGTGCGATGAAGCGCGCGCGCGGTTGTCGCTGATCGGGCAGGAACTGGCGCGCCTGATCGGCATCGTGCTGGCGGAATATCAGGCGCTCGGCAGGAAGCTGCAGGGCTTCAAGAGCTTTACCGAAGCCGTGCACGATATCCGGGAGCAGCTTGCGCGCCTGCTGGCCAAATCGTTCATCGAAGCAACCCCGTACGAACGGCTGCAGCACTATCCGCGTTACCTGAAAGCGATCAGCCTGCGGTTGGACAAGTTGCGCGTCGACCCGGCGCGGGACGCGCGTGCCATGGCCGAATACGCGCCGCTGCAAACGCGATGGCTGCGCGAGGACCTGGCGCGTCGCAAACAAGGCGAAGTCGATCCGCAACTCGAACAGTTCCGCTGGATGCTGGAGGAGTTGCGCGTGCAGCTGTACGCCCAGGAACTGCGTACGCCGGCCCCGGTATCGGTCAAGCGTTTACACAAGTTCTGGGAGTCGATGCGGCGTTAGTGGACGTGAATGCGCTGTGGCACACTGAAATCCTCACCACAACCGTCATGCCCGCGAAACTTGTCCCGGACTTCGATCCGGGAGCCGGCATCCAGAATATGAACGTTGATTTATCAAAGCGCCGGACGTTCTCGACGTCATCTCCGCTCGTAACGCTGTGGGGTAGCGGACGTCCGAGCTGGATTCCCGCCTGTGCGGGAATGACGAAGGGATAAGCGATGACCGAGATTGCCAAGGCCATCGCCCGCGCGTTCGCCAGTCTGCTGCATCCGCGCATGATCCTGCTGATGATCTGGCCGCTCGCGGTTGCGCTGGCGATCTGGACGGTGGCTGCGATCGCATTCGGCGCCCAGACCGTTCACTGGATGCAGGGGCATCTCGCCACCTCCACCGTGGCGCAATGGGTATCGCAGTGGTTTCCGTTCGAGCCCGTCGCCGCGGTGCTCGGCTGGGTCGCGCTGTTCATCCTGTATGTGCCGCTGGTACTGGTGACGGCTTCGTTCATCATCGGCGTGTTCGGCATGACGACCATGGTCGATCATGTCGCGCGCAACTACTACCCGGCGCTGGTGCGTCAGCATGGCGGCAGCATTGCCGGCATGGTGGGCAACGCCTTCGCCGCGCTGGGGATTTTTCTGCTGTTGAGCGTCATTTCGCTGCCGCTCTGGTTCATCCCGTTGCTGTGGCCGGTGCTGCCGGTGCTGCTGCTGGCTTATTTCAACCAGCGCATGTTTCGTTACGACGCGCTCGCCGAGCATGCCAACAAGGACGAGATGCGCACGGTATTCAAGCGGCAGAACGCCCCGATGTACGGCCTTGCCATCATACTTGCGCTGGTCGCGCAGATTCCGCTGATCGGTTTTTTCACCCCGGTGATTGCCGGTCTGGCGTTCATCCACTTCGGGCTGGCGCATCTCGAGAGACTGAGGCGCGCATGAAGTTCGGCGCGTTGATCATCGGTGACGAAATTCTGCGCGGCAAGCGGCAGGATCGGCATTTTCCCAAGCTGGTCGAATTGCTCGGCGCGCGCGGGTTGCATTTATCGTCGGTGGAATATCTGGGCGATAACCGCGCGCAGTTGACCGCCGCTTTCCGGCGCACGTTCACGACCGGCGACGCGGTGTTCTGCTTCGGCGGCATCGGCTCGACGCCGGACGATCAAACCCGTCAGAGCGTCGCTGCGGCACTTGGTGTGGGATTGGTTCTGCACTCTGAAGCGGCAGCGCTTATCCGTGCGGCGATCCAACGCCGTTCCGGCCAGGAACCGAGCGCCCAGCATTTACAGATGGGCGAATTTCCTGAGGGCGCCGAACTCATCCCCAACGCATACAACGGCATTCCGGGTTTCTCGCTACGTGGACATCATTTCATGCCGGGCTTTCCGGTCATGGCGCACCCTATGCTCGAATGGCTGCTCGATGAGCGCTATGCCGCGTTGCATCATCGGCAGGCCGAATTGGAAGCGTCGATCTTCGTGTACGGCATTCCGGAAAGCGCCGCCACGCCGCTGATGATCGACATTGAAAGGCGCTTCGATCGTCTCAAGGTGTTCAGCCTGCCGCATGTCGGCGGCGAGGGCATGCGGCGCCATATCGAACTGGGTGTGCGCGGCGACCCGGCGCAGGTGAAAGCGGCGATCGTCGAATTGCGCGAAGGCGTGGTTGCGCTCGGCGCCACGTACGATGAAGACGCGCCGGCGCGGGAATAAAAAAAGCAGCGCCGTGCGCGGTGCGGTTGGCGCAGTTCAGAGGTTGTCGACGCCGGTTTGGTTCTCGCCGGCGCGGCCGTCATGAAGTCCGCAGTCTGTCTGCATCGCCGCGACGCGATCTTGATCGCGACCCGCGTTACGCGTCCATATCGGCTGGACGATGCAGGCATTTTGGGAGATGGGTGGGATTCCAGTTCAAGATCGCCCATTCCAGCACCGTACCGGGGTGCGCTGTACGCAATGCGTCGGGCACAGTTTGCCCCAGAAAACGCAGCGCGAGCACCAGTCCCGCGCCCGGGTGCCTTGCGTCGACGGGCGCGGCAAGGGTCTGCTTGGAAAGTTTTTCGCCTTGCGCGTTGGTGGCGACCGGAAGATGCAGATAATGCGGCGTGGACAGGCCGAGCAGACGTTGAAGATGGATTTGTCGCCCGGTCGAGCCCCAAAGATCCGCGCCGCGCACGACATCGCTGATCTCTTGCCACGCATCGTCGACGACGACCGCTAGCTGATAGGCGAAGCAGCCGTCGGCGCGGCGGATGACGAAATCGCCGACGTCGCGCGCAAGATTTTGTGCGACTTCCCCTTGCAGTCGATCGCAGAAGGCAATTGTTTCGTCCCGCACACGCACGCGGATTGCGCGCGCGGCGCGGCCCGCCGGAAGGCCGTCACGACAGGTGCCCGGATAAATAGGGGTGCCGTCGCGGCCAAGACTGGAATCCGCAATTTCCTTGCGTGTGCAGGTGCAGTAAAAGCCGTGTCCGGCTTCGCTCAATTGCGCCAGGGCCGCGGCATAAGCCTCGTGACGTGTGCTTTGCCAGACGATGCTTTCATCCCAGTGCAGTCCGAAGGTCTCGAGGACGCGCAGGATATCGTCCGCGGCGCCTGCAACGACGCGCGGCGGGTCGAGGTCTTCCATGCGCACCAGCCATGTTCCGCCGTGCGCGCGAGCGTCGACATAGCTGCCGACCGCGGCCACCAGCGAACCGAAATGCAACGGACCCGTGGGCGATGGCGCAAATCGTCCGCGATAGCGCGGCTGGATAGTCGGTGGCAAGAGGTCTCTTTCGTCGAAATGGTTGTCGTATGCGCGCATGTGCCGTCGATGAGCCGGCAGCGTTTCCACGCGCGCGATGACGGCCGCAGCGGCGCCTAGTATTGCGCCGACATGCGCAGATTTCCAGAAGGCGGGAACGATGCAGGCGGTGCGCCGACGAAGCCGGGTGCCTGAGGCAAGTACGCAGGTACAATGCGCGCTTCGCGCCGCGGATGATTCTGCGGCGCCTTACATTGTGCTGACGGTCGGGCATCGTCATGCATTCTTCGCGAGCGCGCAGTGCAAAAGATCGTCGTTCTGATTTCCGGTCGCGGCAGCAACATGCAGGCCGTCGTCGAGGCGGGCCTGCCGGTTGTCGCCGTCATCAGCAATCGCGCCGATGCGCCCGGCCTCGCCTACGCGCAGGCGCACGGCATTGTGACCACGGTGGTGGAGCACAAGCACTACGCTACACGCGAAGCTTTCGACGCGAAGCTGATCGAAGCGATCGATCGCCACGATCCGACGCTGATTGTGCTGGCGGGATTCATGCGCATCCTCACCGACGCTTTCGTGGAGCGGTACTCGGGACGCATGATCAACATTCATCCGGCACTGCTTCCGGCGTTCACCGGCCTCGACACGCATGCGCGGGCGCTGGCGACCGGCGTCAAAGTCCACGGCTGCACCGTGCACTGGGTGACACCGACGCTCGACGTCGGGCCGATTATCATTCAGGCAGCGGTGCCGGTGCTGCCGGGCGATACGGAAGCCGTTCTCGCGGCGCGCGTGCTGCGTCAGGAGCATGTCATTTATCCGCGCGCCATACGCTGGTTTCTCGACGCCAAGCTGCGCCTCGAAAACGGCGTGGTGCGCGTCGCGGATGATGCGCCACAGTTTTTATATAGCGACGAATAGGCGCAATCCTCATGTCCACTCGTATCACCCCCGCGTTGCTGGAGACGCTCGCCGACCTCGTCCAGCGCGTCCTGCGCTTCGATCGCGCCGCCGACAAGGTGTTGTCCGATTACTTTCGCGCCAACCCGAAACTGGGTCATAACGAGCGCGGTTTTCTGGCCGAAACGGTTTACGCCGGCCTGCGCCGCAAGCGACTGATCGATCACATTCTCAGTGAGGTTGGTCCGCTGCGCCCGGCCGCACGACAGACCACCATCCTTGCGGCGCGCGCCTTTGCGCTGGCCACATTGGTGCGTTTGCGCGGCGTGAATGTGCGCGAACTCAGCGGCAGCGCGAGAGCTGAAGAATTGGAATGGCTGAATCGGGTCAAGGCGGCGGCACGCGAGGAACTGCCTTTTGAAGTGCGCTGCGATCTGCCCGACTGGGTCATTGCGCGTTTGCGTGAAAGTATGCCGGACGACCGGATTCTTGCTCTGGCAGAAGGCCTCCAGCACGGCGCGCCGCTCGACTTGCGCGTCAACCTGCTCAAAGCCGAGCGCGGTGCCGTGCAGCGCGGCCTGCAGGAAGAGGGCATCGCGGCCACGCCGACGCCGTACGCGCCCACCGGCTTGCGTCTACTCGACAAGCCGACGTTGCAGCGCAGTCCGCTATTCCTCAGCGGCGCGATCGAAGTACAGGATGAAGGCAGTCAGTTGTTGGCCTATCTGTTGGGGCCGCGGCGCGGCGAAATGGTCGCCGATTTTTGTGCCGGTGCGGGCGGCAAGACCCTGGCGCTGTCGGCGCTGATGCGTTCCACCGGCCGCGTTTATGCCTTCGATGTGGCGGAGAAGCGGCTCGCGAAGCTGAAGCCGCGGCTGGCGCGCTCGGGGGCTTCCAATATCGATGCGCGACAGATCGCCTCGGAACGCGATCCCAAGCTGGGTCGATTGGCCGGCAAGCTCGATCGCGTGCTGGTCGATGCGCCCTGCAGCGGCCTGGGCACGGTTCGCCGCAACCCCGATCTTAAATGGCGGCACAGCGAGCAGGCATTGGGCGAACTGACGCTCAAGCAGGCCTCTATTCTCGATGCGGCGGCGAAACTGGTGAAAACCGGCGGCCGTCTCGTATATGCCACCTGCAGCTTCCTTCCGGAGGAGAACGAAGGCGTGGTGCGCGCCTTTCTGGCGGCGCATCCGCGCTTTAAACTGCTGCCGGCCCACGCGCTACTCGCGGCACAAACCATCGATTTGCCCCCGGTACCCGACCAGGACGAATTTTTGCGCCTGATGCCGGCCCTCCATGGAACGGACAGTTTTTTCGCCGCGGCAATGGAATTGACGAAAACGGAGTAGGCCGTAAATAGTCGTGCCGGAACAAAAGGAAACGATCTGTTGTGATGTCGAACAGGCGGCTTTCGGTGCTGAGTTACGCCGAATGAAGCGCGCGCCTGAAACTCGCTAATGTGACAAGGGTCTTATTTAGTTGCGGTCGCTCGGCCGCTCGATTTAGCTAATTGCCGTAGAATCCGACTGGTTTTACTGCTCGGCCCGTGTGCCCAATAAGGAACTTCATTGTCCATGCTCTATTCCGGTGTATTCGATCTCCCTTGGTGGGGGGTTGTCATCGTCGCTCTCGTACTGACCCACATCACGATCGCCTCGGTCACGATCTTTCTGCATCGCTGTCAGGCGCATCGCGCCCTCGATCTTCATCCTATCGCATCGCATTTCTTCCGTTTCTGGCTCTGGCTCACCACCGGTATGGTGACCAAGGAGTGGGCCGCCATTCACCGCAAGCACCATGCGAAATGCGAAACGCCGGAAGATCCGCATAGCCCCCAGCAAGTCGGCATCAACAAAGTGTTGTGGACCGGCGTCCTGCTGTACGTGAAGGAGTCCTACAACAAGGAAACCATGCAGCGTTATGGTCATGGCACGCCGGATGACTGGATGGAGCGCAACGTCTACTCGCACCTGTTCAAGACCGGGCTGACGCTCATGGCGCTGATCGACATCGCCATGCTGGGCATCGTTCCGGGCCTGCTGGTGTTCATCACGCAAATCGCCTGGATTCCCTTCTGGGCCGCCGGTGTCATCAACGGTCTCGGTCACTTCTGGGGCTATCGCAACTGGGAAGCGGAAGACGCGAGCACCAATATTTTTCCGTGGGGCATCCTGATCGGTGGCGAAGAACTGCACAACAACCATCACGCCTTTGCCTCATCGGCCAAACTGTCGTCCAAATGGTATGAGTTCGACATCGGCTGGATGTACATCCGCATGATGGAGATGGTCGGCCTGGCGAAAGTGAAGAAAATCGCCCCGACGCCGAAATTCGCGCCGGCGAAACCGGCCGTCGATCTGGAGACGTTGCAGGCGGTGCTGACGCATCGTTACGATGTCTGGGCCAAATACGCCAAATCACTCAAGACCACATACGCGCAAGAGTGCAGCAAGTTGGCCGACGAGCATCCGCAGCTGTGGCGCGTCAAGCGCTGGCTGGTGCGCGACGAGAAGAGGCTCGGTGCGCAGCAGCGTGCGAAGCTTGCGGCAGTGCTGGCGAAAAGCCAGGCGCTCGAGACGGCTTATTCCATGCGACGCGAACTGGCTGCGCTGTGGGACCGTTCCACCGCATCGAGCGAGCAGTTGCTCAAGCAGTTGCAGGACTGGTGCGCGCGTGCCGAGGCGAGCGGTATTGCGCCGCTGCGCGAATTTTCGTTGCGTCTGCGCTGCTACGCCTGATCGCGCTCACACTCGCGCAAAAGCCCGGTTCGCCGGGCTTTTTTATTTCACGCCCATCATTCTGTGGCGCGATAAATTGCGGCAGGTGTAGCTGGTTTGTCGAAGCGGGTCGGCACGAGGGTTGCGTTCCATTCAGGGGTCTAGTCAAGGAGATCGTCATGGAACCTCAGGACAAGGATAAGGATACTCAGGGCAAGCATCAGAACAGCAAGGTCGAAGGTGAAGGCAGCTATACCGCCACCAGGCGTTACAACGAGCGCACGCGCCAGTTCGTTGAATCGGGCAAGACCGAGCAGGCTGCTCAGGATGCAACCCCACGTTCCCTGCAGGAGGCGCAGGAAATGCGGGAAGCTGAACGCGAGGGCAAGGCGCACAGCAAAGGCGAGGATCCAGCGCTCCACGACCCGAGCAAAATTCCGGACGACCCCAATTTCCCCAGAAAAAAGTAGCCGTTGCGCATTCCGATCGGTAGCCGTCGACGTCTAGCGATCCTGCGGGACGGCAGCATCCCTATCGGCCGGGCGGCAGCGCGGGCGCGCGTTGTCCAGGCAATAAAAAACCCGCCGGCGGCGGGTTTTTTATTGGCGACGGAGCGGAATTACTTCAGCTTAGTCTCTTTGTAAGTCACGTGCTTGCGCGCCTTCGGATCGTATTTTTTGATTTCGATCTTGTCGGGCGTGGTGCGCTTGTTTTTGGTCGTGGTGTAGAAATGGCCGGTGCCGGCGGTCGATTCCAGCTTGATCTTTTCACGCATGATTCAGTGCTCCGCCTTAGATTTCGCCGCGGGCGCGCAGATCGGCCAGCACAGCATCGATGCCGTTCTTGTCGATCAGACGAAGACCGGCATTGGAGATGCGCAGGCGCACCCAGCGGTTCTCGCTTTCGACCCAGAAGCGACGGTACTGCAGGTTGGGCAGGAAGCGGCGCTTGGTCTTGTTGTTAGCGTGGGACACATTGTGTCCGACCATCGGCTTCTTGCCGGTAATTTGGCAAACTCGCGCCATGATGGCGTCTCCGGAAATCGCAAAAGCCGAGGATTATAGAGGTAAACGAAGGGTGCGGGCAAGCTCGAACTTCCCTTCAGAGCAGGCCACGTTCTGCAAAGGAGTAAGCCGCGCCGCGCCCGACGATGAAATGGTCGAGCACCCGTACGTCGATCATTGCCAGAGCGCGCTTGAGCGTCTCGGTCAGCAGTTGATCCGATTGACTGGGTTCGGCTACGCCGGATGGGTGATTGTGCGCCAATATCGCACTTCAGCTCCGGTGTCGTCCAAAGCCGTCTTTTTGCATGGAAAAATTAGTTAAGAAATAAAAGGATAGAAGTCTATTTGCGTCTGTGCCAGTCTATTGAAAGCTAGTATGGGAGCGGGTATCGTGGCGGGTATCAGAGGCACGCAACGAACTTCGTACCCGCATGCGACTTACAGACACTAGGATCAGAGCTGCCAAACCCAAAGAGAAGCCATACAAGCTAACGGACGGCGGCGGGCTCTATTTGGAAGTCCGAGCTAACGGTTCGAAGCTCTGGCGATACCGCTATCGGATCGCAGGGAAGGAGAACGTCTTCGCTATCGGCAGCTACCCGGAGGTGAAATTAGCGAACGCCCGCGAGGATTTGAGTAGAGCAAGGGCGTTGGTTAGGCAAGGCGTTCATCCATCCCACAACAGGAAGGCGGAGAGGATTAGGCAGGCATACCAGTACGCCAACACCTTCGAGGCAATGGCGGAGGAGTGGCTTACTGAACATGCCGAAGACTGGGCCCGTCGGACGGTAATCCAGCGACGTAACGCCTTTAAGCGCCACGTCTACTCCTATATTGGAGCGTTGCCCCTTGCCCAAGTCACGTCCGCCCATGTCCTCGATGTCCTGAAGCGGATAGAGAAGAACTCAGGCCCAGTAATGGCCGTATTTGTCCGCCAGTGGATTAGCGCCGTATTCAGGCGCGCTATCGTCACACTTCGCGCCGAGATAGACCCAGCCGCGCCGCTAGATGGTGCGATAAAGACAAAGCCCACGCAGCATCGGAAGGCGCTCACGAAGATCCAGCTCCCAGCGTTCCTGGCAGCACTGCAGAACTACAACGGCTCTTTTAGTAACCGAATCGCCCTAGAACTAATGCTTCTTTTGTTCACAAGAACAGGTGAACTGGTGGGGGCGCGCTGGGAAGAGTTTGATGTGAAATCCGCTGAATGGCGTATTCCGGGGGAGCGGATGAAGATGGGAGACCCGCATATAGTCCCACTGCCCCGACAGGCGGTTCATCTGCTCAAGAAACTGTACGTAGTGACGGGTCACGGAGAATACCTTTTCCCGAGTCGTTCGAATCCGCGTAAGCCGGCTTCCAAGGGAGTTCTTTGGAAGGCCGTGGTGGCGATGGGTTACGCCGGCCAGTTTTCTCCACATGGCTTCCGTGCAACGGCGTCAACACTCTTGAACGAAATGGGATTTCGGGCTGACGTAATCGAACGTCAGCTAGCTCACCAGGAGAGGAACAAGAGCAGGAAGAGTTACAACCATGCTGAGTATCTGCCGGAACGGAGACAGATGATGCAGCAATGGGCCGACTACCTGGACAAGCTGGCGCGGGGTGCTGACGTGATTAACCTGAAAGCGGCTTAATGGGACTACAAAAACGAATCGTGCGGTCGGTTTTACTTCGCTATTGACTTCAATAGAGACGGAGCCACCACCATTAGCGATCTGTGGCTGTTGGTAAAGAATTGCTTTCTGATTCCGGCGAAAGGGTTTGCAGAACTACTCGCAGCCTTCCCTCAGTTTGCATCCTTCTTTGAGATGGACTGCTTTACCGGCGAGGGATTCGGCGGGGGGGTGTTTTCCGCATTAGCTTGGGCCGTAATCTTGGTTACGATTGCAGACGCCGTCGAAAAATCTCTAAGAGGTTGAGCCTCGAGTTCCACGGCGGTGTTGGTTTTATCCATTCGGAGCGAGACAGGGATGCAATGACAGAGCCGCACATTAGGCGTCTTTCGCTAATTGGTTACGCAGCGCTTGCGGTTTCACGTGTCATATATTTTGGTGATTCTGAGGCGGACGCTGCATCAATGCCGGCGCTGATCGAGGTACGTGACTTACCGACTTTGCTGGTGTTCGCTATTCGAGATATAAAAACACATGGGGATGCTGCAAGCGAACTAAAAGCGCCTGCTACAGCAAAAACTCTCGAAACTCTGAAGAAAAGGATAGATGCCTTAATTGAAAACGGCATCCTGCCTGCTTACGATCCTCATGTTTTTCTTCGCATTGAACCGAACCGACTTTCGGCAGACCGAGACGACTGTCTAGTGCGACTTGACGACGTATCAGCTTGGTTAAAAACACAAGGAGTACAAGTCCCCTACTCGCTGAGCAGCATAAAAACGGCAAACCCCGACGCCTGTGATGCAGTTGAAAGCGATCATGACGGTATCGGCGCAGTCTCCCGCCATGGCCGGTGGCCGTGGGGGGAGCATCACACCGAACTATTGGGACACCTTGAAGCAGCAGCGCGCCGCTATTGGGGAGAAAACTACATTCCAGCAGATGCGACCACTGCACCGATAAATGCCACTGTGTCGGAATGGCTCCAAACGGAGCGAAAAGTATCACGCACAATGGCCGACTCGATAGCATCAATCCTGCGGCCAGACGGGTTGCCCACCGGGCCACGCAAATAGTTGTCGGACCCTATAGGACCCCTAGGCGCGCGGCCTAGCGAGGTTTTCAGGGTTATCGGACCCCGGTTATCCTGGTGGACTTGGCCTATTCAGCGGGCTCTATGCCCTTCACATTTACCCCATCGCAACAACGGCGGACAAGGCCGGATAGGGGTAAACAATGTCGATTCTCAGAATGCCAGCCGTCAAGGCTGAAACCGGGCACCGTTCCCACGCAAGCATTTACAACGCCATAAGGGAAGGTCTTTTTACAAAGGGTGTTGCCATTGGGCGGCGCTCTAGAGGATGGCCGTCAGGGGAGGTTCAGGCAATTAACGCGGCGCGCATTGCCGGCCACGGCGGCGAC
>JAKFDA010000060.1:0-14953 GCA_036676355.1 Nitrosomonadales bacterium
CGGAATGTGCGTGCTATAGTCGCCGGCGCTCAATCAGGACGCTCGCATGGGACATCGCCTTTCCAAAATCACCACGCGCACCGGTGACACCGGTCAGACCGGGCTCGGCGATGGCGCGCGCGTGGCCAAGGACGACCCGCGTATCGCTGCGCTGGGCGATGTGGACGAGCTCAACTCGGTGCTCGGCCTGCTGAGCGCCGAAGCGCTACCGCAAGATATCGGCGAAGCCGTCGTGCTCATCCAGAACCAGCTTTTCGATCTCGGTGGCGAATTGTCGATTCCCGGCTACCGTCTGGTCACCGCCGACCACGTCAGCCGCATTGAAGCGCTGGTCGCACATTTCAACGCCGATCTGCCGCCGCTGAAGGAATTCATTCTGCCGGGCGGCTCCCGCGCGGCCGCGGTCACGCATCTTGCACGCACAGTGTGCCGTCGCGCCGAACGCAGCATCGTCGGGCTGGCCCGCGGTCAAACGGTGTCGAGCGAAGCGCGCATCTATCTGAATCGTCTGTCGGATTTGCTCTTCATCCTCGGCCGTGTGCTGAACGCACGCGCAGGCTGCGGCGACGTATTCTGGAAAAAGCCGTCTCCGCCCGCCTGAGCGCCGCGCGACGATGACGCCCTCGCAATCCGAAACGTCCGAAACGCTGCAGCAAATCCTTCTGGCCTGCGCGCACCAGGATCGCCAAGGCTTCGCCCGCCTCTATCGCATCACCTCACCGAAACTATACGGCGTCGCCTTACGTATATTGAAACGTGCGGACTGGGCCGAAGAAATTCTGCAGGAGTGTTATCTCAGCATTTGGACGCATGCGGCCACTTACACCGCAGGCCGCGCCGCGCCGATGACGTGGATGACCAGCATTGTGCGCAATCGCTGTCTGGACGCGCTGCGCCGGCCGAAGCTGGAAATGGTCCTGCAGGCGACCGAGGCCGACGATGTCGATCCGCTTGATGGTATCGCCAGCGATGGGCCCGGCCCGCTCGATGAACTCGCGCGGCTTTCCGAGGCGAATGCGCTGCGCACTTGTCTCGAGCGGCTCGATCCCCGACAGCGGCAGGCGATCCTGCTGGCGTTTTACGAGGGATTGACGCATACGGAACTGGCGCGGCAACTGGATCAGCCGCTCGGCACGGTGAAAACCTGGGTCCGGCGCGGCCTCGAACGATTGAAAGGCTGCCTGGCACAGGCGGACGGGCGGGCGCAATGAAATATCGCGACAAGCCGGCGCTGCAGCAGAAGCTCGCGGCCGAATACGTGCTCGGTACGCTGCGCGGACCGGCGCGCGCGCGTTTCCAGGCCTGGCTGCGGGAAGATGCGGCATTGCGCAATCTCGTCGCGGAGTGGGAGGAGCAACTGGCGCCGCTGACGGCGGCGGTCGACTCGGTTGAGCCACCGCAGCGCGTGTGGCATGCGCTCGAAGCGCGCATCGACACGCTGCGCACGCACGACCCGCAGTCCCGATCCGGCGGCTGGTGGAACAGCCTTGCGTTCTGGCGCAACTGGGGCTTGATCGCGACCGGTTTCGCGGCGGCTGTGCTGTTCACCGTGATGCTTAAGAGCCCTGAGCAAGTCATCCCGCAAAGCCCACCGACTGCGGACAATCGAATGCAACCGTCCTATGTCGCCGTCCTGCACGCCATGGACGACGAGGAACAGTTGATGTTCATGGCCTATGCCGGACGCAACGCGAATGAATTGTGGGTGAAACGCGTCTTCCTGCCACAGACAACCGCAACGCAGAGTTACGAACTGTGGGCGATGCCCGGCAAGCCGGGCGAAGCGCCGCGCTCGCTGGGCGTTATTCCGCCCGAACAAAAAGGCACGATGCAGATGGTGGCCATTGCCGATACCGCATTGAAGGACGTGGCCGAACTCGCCATCACAATGGAACCGGCAGGCGGCTCGCCGACCGGTCTGCCGAGCGGGCCGATGATCGCGAAAGGCGAATGTTTCAATTTCTGGTAGGCGTGGCGCACGGGGCGCGGGTCGCGCAAGATTTCCGAACGCCTCGAGACCATGCGTCCGCACCGAGCAGCGTCCGTGCACCGGGTAAAATGGCGCTCCGATCTCCCTTCGTACGCGCTACGCCTTGACGACTTCTACCCTGCAAAAACTGCGCGACCGGGCGCATCGTCTGAAACGCGAAACCATGGCGCTCTACTTCGCCGCGCGCGATCCCGCAACGCCGTGGTACGCCAAGGCTTTCGTCGCTTTCATCGTGGCTTATGCCTTGTCGCCGATCGACCCGATTCCGGACTTCATCCCGGTGCTGGGTTTCATCGACGAAATCGTTCTGCTGCCGTTTGCGCTCGCCTTCGCGATCCGGCTGATTCCGACGCCGATCATGGATGCCGCGCGTTTGCGCGCAGGCAGGGAAATGTCCGGCGAACTGCCGCGCAGCTATACCGCGGCGGTGATCATCATCATGCTCTGGATCACTGCCGTCGTGCTCACCGGTTGGGTTGTTTATCGTGCATGGTGAATTAAGCGCCAAGACCACGCGACCGTCGCTTGCGCGGTTCGCCTGGCTATCGGTGGGCGCCGCGGTGGCGACAATCGTACTCAAGCTGCTCGCCTGGTGGCTGACAGACTCCGTCGGCCTGCTGTCCGATGCGCTTGAGTCGTTCGTCAATCTCGCCGCCGCGCTGGTTACGCTCGGCATGCTGATCCTCGCCACGCGACCGCCCACCGAGCAACATGCTTACGGTTTCAGCAAGGCCGAATATCTGGCCAGCGCATTCGAAGGTCTGCTGATCCTGTTCGCTGCCGCCGGCATTGCTTACGCCGCGATTCTGCGTTTCATCAATCCGCTCCCGATCCAGCAGGCCATGGCCGGCGTGACAGTGTCGCTGCTCGCCTCGGTCATCAACTTCGCCGTCGCGCGCGTGCTAATGCGGCAGGCGCGCGAACATCGCTCGGTCGCGCTGGATGCCGATGCGCGCCATTTGATGACCGACGTGTGGACCTCGGTCGGCGTCGTCTTCGCCGTGGGCGCGGTAGCCGTCACTGGCTGGTGGCGGCTGGATCCCATCATCGCGCTCGCGGTCGCCGCCAACATCGTCTGGACGGGAGGAAGCCTTCTGCTGCAATCCTTCCGCGGACTGATGGACGAAGCAATCCCCGGCACGCAACGCGAAGCGGTAACCGCGGTGCTCGACAGCTACTACGATGCCGGCGTGCGCTATCACGCCTTGCGCACACGGCGCGCCGCGGGACGATCTTTCGTGTCGGTCCACGTGCTCGTGCCCGGCGAGTGGACGGTGACCCACGCGCACCACATCGTCGAAGAAATCGAAGCGCGCATTCGCGTCGCGGTGCCCGGTTCCTATACCGAGACACATCTCGAGCCGGTCGGCGATCCCAGCTCGTACGAAGACATCGACCTCGATCGCTGACAGTCAAGCGTTGCCCTGAACGGGGCCCGATTTTTGCAGCCGCCGGCGTGTTCGCCGCATGCCCCGCAAGCAAGTCCACACCGTAAGCTGAGCTATACGCGCTCGCATCATCGATGAAATAGAGCGGAACGCTTGTCGGCGCCACCGCGAGCACGAAGCAAACGCGTTCCACGCCATTGCCAAGGAGCCCCGATGGAAGCCGATCCGCTGTTTTTATCGCGTCTCCAGTTCGCTTTTCTGGTTGTGTTTCACTTTCTGCTGCCGGCGTTCACCATCGGCCTGGCCGCCTACATCGCGGTACTCGAAGGCATCCATCTATGGACGCGCAACCCGATCTTTCTGCGCATCTCCAATTTCTGGATCCGGATTTTCGCCGTGTCCTTCGGGCTCGGCGTGGTATCCGGCATCGTCATGCCTTTCCAATTCGGCACGAACTGGAGTCGCTACTCGGAGATCACTTCCAACATCATTGCGCCGTTGATGGGGTATGAGGGGCTGACCGCCTTCTTTCTCGAAGCGGCGTTTCTCGGTGTTCTGCTGTTCGGCCGCAAGCTCGTGCCGCCATGGGCCCATTTTCTTTCCGCCTGCCTCGTGGCATTCGGCACCCTGCTGTCCTCGTTCTGGATACTGGCCGCCAACAGCTGGATGCACACGCCGGCCGGATACGAACTGGTGAACGGCATCTTCATTCCGACCGACTGGTTCGCAGTGATTTTCAATCCCTCCTTTCCGTTCCGCCTGTTGCACACCGTGACCGCCGTCTATCTGACGACCGCATTTACGGTCATAGGTGTCGCAGCGTACTACCTGCGCGACGGACGCCACATCGAAGAATCGCGCGTGATGCTGGTGATGGGCATCGGCCTCGCAAGCGTGCTTGTGCCGCTGCAGCTCGTACTCGGCGATTTGCACGGACTCAATACGCTCGAACATCAGCCGGCCAAACTGGCCGCCATGGAGGGAATCTGGGAGACAGGCCCCGAACAACCCGCCGTGCTGTTCGCAATTCCGGACGAACAGAGCGAGACCAATCGTGCAGAAATCGCGATTCCGGGTCTCGCCAGTTGGTATCTGACGCACGATACAGCAGGCGTCATCACCGGGCTGAAGCATTTCAAGCCGGCCGATCGGCCGCCCGTGGCGCCGGTGTTCTTCGGCTTTCGTCTCATGGTCGCGATGTGGGCGATCATGTTCCTGCTCACCGTATCGGCGTGGTATCTCAAGTTGAAAGGACGGTTATTCGATTCGCCGCGTTTTCTGCGAGCGTGCACATGGTCGATTCCGGTCGGCTACATCGCGGTCTCGGCGGGCTGGGTCACGACCGAGGTCGGACGTCAGCCGTGGACCGTGCAAGGCTTGCTGCGCACCGCCGACAGCGTCAGCCCTTCATTGAGCGGTGGCGACGTGGTCGTATCGCTCGCGTTGTACATCATCGTGTATGCGTTGATATTCGGCGCGGGAACCTTTTATCTCTTCCGTCTGGTGCGGCGCGGCCCGCGCGAAACCGCCGAAGAGCGTGGCCCGCGCATGGGTGATCGGCCTGCGCGCCCGATGTCCGCCGCCACCGAATCGGAGTAATCATCATGGCACTCGATCTCGTACCCATCTGGACGCTGATACTGGCCATCGCGGTGTTCATGTATGTGATGCTCGACGGTTTCGATCTGGGCGTCGGCATTCTGTTTCCCTTCGCACCGGATGAAGCATCGCGCGATCTGATGATGAATTCGGTGGCGCCGATCTGGGACGGCAACGAAACCTGGCTGGTGCTCGGCGGCATCGGCCTGTTCGCGGCCTTTCCGATCGCGTTCGCGATCATCATGCCGGCCGTTTACTTCCCGATTCTGGTCATGCTGCTCGGCCTGTTGTTTCGCGGTGTGGCGTTCGAATTCAGGCCGCATGCCGGCTCGCACAAGCATTACTGGAATCGCTCGTTTTTCACCGGGTCTCTTGCTGCGACCTTTGCACAAGGTTGCGTGCTGGGCAAGTATGTGCAGGGCTTTGCCGTACGCGACGGTCAGTACATCGGCAGCACGCTGGACTGGATCAATCCTTTCGTACTCGCGGTCGGCGTCGGACTGGTGTTCGGCTACACACTCCTGGGCGCCACCTGGCTGATCATGAAAACCGAAGGCGCACTGCAGGACTGGGCGCGCGCGAAAGCGCGCATTGCGCTGTACGGCGTACTCGCATTCATCGCCATGGTGAGCATCTGGACGCCGCAGTTCGAACCCAGCATTGCGAATCGCTGGTTCTCGTGGCCGAACATGCTGGTGCTCGCACCCGTCCCGTTGATCACCGCCGCACTCGCCTGGTGGGTATGGCGCTCACTTGCGACCCCACAGGATTTCACCCCCTTCATCGGCGCGATGGGGTTGTTCGCGATGTGCTATCTCGGCCTCGGCATCAGCCTGTTTCCGTACGTCGTGCCGCACTCGATCACGCTGAGCGATGCCGCCGGCGCACCGCAGGCGCAGGCATTTCTGCTCATCGGCACGCTATTCCTCCTGCCGATCATTTTCATGTACGTCGGCTGGTCCTACTGGGTGTTTCGCGGCAAGGTGCGCAGCGATATCGGCTACCACTGAACGCGGATATTCGCATTGCCGCGGGACTGACTGTGCCACGACTGGTAGCATCGGGGCCTCGGCGCAGCTGCGCTTTTCCGGAGTTCTTATGACCACACCGCCCGACGCACAGAACATGGCTCTGTTCTGCGATTTCGAAAACGTCGCGCTCGGCGTGCGCGATGCCAAGTACGAAAAGTTCGACATCAGCAAGGTCCTCGAACGACTCCTGCTCAAGGGCAGCATCGTGGTGAAAAAAGCCTATTGCGACTGGGAGCGTTACAAGGCGTTCAAGGCGTCGATGCACGAAGCATCGTTCGAACTGATCGAAATCCCGCATCTGCGCCAGTCCGGTAAGAACTCGGCTGACATCCGCATGGTCGTCGACGCGCTCGACCTGTGCTACACCAAGTCGCATGTGCGTACGTTTGTATTGATCACCGGTGATTCCGATTTTTCGCCGCTGGTATCGAAGCTGCGCGAGAACAACAAGATCGTGATCGGCGTCGGCGTAAAGAAATCGACCTCCGATCTGCTCATCGCCAATTGCGACGAGTTCATTTTCTACGACGATCTGGTACGCGAAAAGCCGAAACCCAAGACGCGCAAGAAACCGGCGAAGCAGAAAGCGGCAGCGAAAGACGCCACATCCGCCGAATCGGACGAAGCGCCCGAAGCAAGCGCACCGACCAAGGAGGAAGACCGCCAGCACGAAGCACTCGAACTGGTTATGGAAACCGTCGAAGCGCTGTTCGCCGAGCGCGGCGCGGAAGAAAAAATCTGGGGCTCGATGGTCAAACAGGCGCTCAAGCGCCGCAATCCCGGATTCAACGAGTCGTACTACGGTTTCCGCTCATTCTCCAAGCTGCTCGACGAAGCGCGCGCGCAGAAGCTGCTGGAACTGGAAGACGACGAAAAATCCGGCGGAACGATCATTCGCAGCTTCAATCCGGATTGGTAGGAAAACAGTCGAGCGCGCAGAGTAGAAAGCTAACGCCCATCATTCCCGATGAGCGGTGTGTAGCCGCCCGATCGGGAATCCAGTCGTACCTCTGCGATCGGTTTCAGTCTGCGCCCTCGACAAACGCTTCTTCGCGTTTCTTGCGCACAGCCGGTAGTGCAACCGCAATCAGCAGGAGTACCGCCACGCCGAGCAGCGCCGCGCTGATCGGTTTGGTCACGAACGTCATCGGATCGCCGCGTGACAGCAGCATTGCGCGACGCAGGTACTCTTCCATCATCGGCCCGAGAATGAAACCGAGAATCAGCGGCGCCGGTTCGCATTCGAGCTTCACGCACACGTAGCCCAGTATCGAGAAGACCACCAGCAGATACACGTTGAATTCGGTGTTGTTGAGCGTGTAGACGCCGATGCAGCAGAACACCAGAATGGCCGGATAAAGTATGCGATAAGGCACGGAAAGCAGCTTGATCCAGAGCCCGATCAGCGGCAGATTGAGGATCACCAGTATCAGGTTGCCCACCCACATGCTGACGATCATTCCCCAGAACAGATCCGGACGCTCGGTCATGACCATCGGCCCCGGCACGATGCCTTTCAGAATCATCGCGCCGATCATCAGCGCCATGACCGAGTTCGAGGGAATGCCGAGCGTCAGCAGCGGAATGAAAGAAGTCTGCGCTCCGGCGTTGTTGGCCGACTCGGGTGCCGCGACACCGCGGATATCGCCTTCGCCGAACTTTACTGGCGGCTTCGCCAGCTTCTTTTCCATCGTGTACGCCGCGAACGACGCCAGCAAGGAACCGCCACCTGGAAGGATGCCGAGCACCGAGCCGAGGGCAGTGCTACGCAACACGGTCGGCCAGCACAGCTTGAAATCCTCCATGGTCGGCATGAAGCCCTTGATCTTCGATACTGCGATGTCGCGATGCTCGCGCACCTCCAGATTTGCGATGATTTCGCAGGTACCGAACAGACCCATGGCAATAACGACGAAATCGATACGCTCGGCGATGTCGGGGATATCGAAGTTGAAGCGCGGCACGCCGGAGTTGACGTCCGTGCCCACCATGCCGAGCAGCAGACCGAGTACGACCATCGCCAGCGCTTTGATAAAAGCGCCGTGCGCCAATACCACGGCCGCGACCAGGCCGACCGCCATCAGTGAAAAGTACTCGGCCGGCCCGAATTCGAGCGCAATCTCGGCCAGCGGCGGCGCGAACAAGCCGATGACCACCGTCGCTACGCAGCCGGCGAAGAACGAACCGATGGCGGCGACGCCGAGCGCCGGACCGGCGCGACCCTGGCGTGCCATTTTGTAGCCGTCGATGGCGGTCACGACCGAAGCCGCTTCGCCCGGCAGATTAACCAGAATCGCGGTGGTGGAGCCGCCGTACTGCGACCCGTAGTAGATGCCCGCCAGCATGATCAGCGCCGCCACGGGCGGCAGCGTGAAGGTGACCGGCAGCAGCATGGCGATCGTCGCGGTGGGACCGAGGCCGGGTAAAACGCCGATCAGCGTGCCGAGCAACACGCCGATGAAACAATACAGCAGGTTCTGAAAACTGAGTGCGACGTCGAAGCCGAGGGCGAGGTTATCGAACAGTTCCATGCGCGCGGCTTCCGCTCAATGTCCCGGCCAGAGCTTGAATGGCAGCCCCAGTCCGTAAGAAAAAACACCGACGGCAAATAGCGCCAGTCCGATGGCCATCGCCAGCACCTCCTTGGTGCGGAATTCGTAATTGCCGAGCGAACTGACGACCACGAGTACCACCGTGGCCGGGATCAGTCCGACGCTGCGGATCATCACGCCGAACAGCGCAATGGCGATAAGAATGACGATGAGGGGGCGGAAAGCGAAGCGCGGGAGCGGCGAGCCGCTCACCGTGAAGGACTGACCGAACACGATCAGTCCCAGCAGCGCGAGCAGCGCGCCAAGCACAGTGGGGAAATAGGCCGGCCCCATGCGCACGGCGGTGCCCATATCGTAATTGCGTGCCACCAGCACGAAGCCCAGTCCAAAGCCGATGAACATCAGGCCGGCCCAGAAATCCTTGGGCGCTTTGATTTTCACGTCAACTCCTCCTCTCGTAGACGCACTGCGCCCTCCATGCGACCGGCCCTCTTTTCCGGTCGCCTCGCATCGCCCGCTTTTTTATGCGGCGTTTTTTACCTGCCGACGCGCGCGGACCGCGTCGGCCAGATGATGCAACAACGCCGCGGTATCGTCCCAGCCGATACACGCGTCGGTAATGCTCTGACCGTATGTGAGTTCCTTACCGATCGTCAAATCCTGACGGCCCTCATGCAGGTGCGATTCCACCATCAGGCCGCAGATACGCTCGTCGCCTTTGGCAACTTGTTCGGCGACAACATTCGCAACCTCGATCTGACGCTGATACTGCTTGGAACTGTTGGCGTGCGATACATCGATCATGAGGCGCTGCGTCAACCCACCCGCCGCGAGCGTCTTGCATGCCGCATCGACACTGGCTGCATCGTAGTTCGGCTGTTTGCCGCCGCGCAGGATGATATGGCAGTCCTCGTTGCCGTTGGTCGATACGATGGCCGAATGACCGGCTTTGGTGACCGACAGGAAATGATGCGGCGCAGAAGCGGCTTTGATCGCATCGACGGCGATCTTCACGTTGCCGTCGGTGCCGTTCTTGAACCCGACCGGGCATGAAAGGCCGGACGATAATTCGCGATGTACCTGCGACTCGGTAGTGCGGGCGCCGATCGCGCCCCAGCTCACCAGGTCGGCGTAGTACTGCGGCGTGATCATGTCGAGAAACTCGGTTCCCGCGGGCATGCCGATTTCGTTCAGATTCAACAGCAACTGACGGGCGATACGCAGACCCTTGTTGATCTGGAAACTGCCGTCAAGATCAGGATCGTTGATCAATCCCTTCCAGCCCACAGTCGTGCGCGGCTTCTCGAAATAAACACGCATCACGATGACCAGTTCGCCGGCCAGTCGGCGCTTGAGTTCCAGCAGCTTGCCCGCGTAATCCATCGCCGCGTTGACGTTGTGCACCGAGCAAGGCCCGACCACCACAACGAGGCGATCGTCGACACCATGCAGCACGCGATGAATCGCCTGGCGGGTCTGGAACACGACTTCCTCCGCTTCCTTGCTGATCGCGAACTCGCGGAGCACATGTATGGGCGGCGAAAGTTCTTTGATTTCGCGAATACGGACGTCGTCGACTTGAAAGTTCATACGATCTAGGGTTGTCCTGACTGAGCGGAGTTTAGTGGGAAGCATGACGATACAGCGTTGATTCTCAAGGATGTCGAATTATATCGCAACGCAGCATCGCTCCATACGACTTGGCGCACGCAGTGACGATCAAACATCACCCGGCATGCGTCGCGCAACGGAAATGACACCATCGCACCGGGACGACAGCACCTACACAGGCGACCGCCGAGCGAGACAAAGCTATCGACCGCTTGACGTGCGCAGTCGAAAACATGGCCGAAAAGCCTTAATCGGAGCTTACTTAGCCATCGTCGCCACCGGCTGCCAGCACAAAACGCGGAAAGGCGCGCTATTTGTCGCGCTATTCGCGTTGTCGATGCCGAAGGCGCATGGTAGCTTTTTTGCTAGAGGGCTTTTCAGGAGATAACGATGTCCGCGACTGTGAACCTTCCAGCACGCCGCAAGGCACCGGTCGATATTCCGATCGCCGGGTTCAAGGAAATCTACGACGTAGAAACCGTGGACCGCGCGCTGCAGGAGTTGCCCGCCAGCGCCAGCGATGCCCTCAAAACCACGTACGAAAAAATGCTCAAGGTCGGCGGTCAGCGCTTCACCGTCAAACCGGCCGGCATCCCGGCCATGGCCCACCTGTACGATGAATTGCCCAACTTCACCGAAGTGCTGGACGACATCAAAAAGCAGATCGCCCTGTGCGCAAGCAGCGAAGATGCGCTGGAGCTTACACCCATGCTGCTGCTGGGCGACCCGGGTATCGGCAAGACCCACTTCGGGCGGCGCATCGCGGAACTGCTGTCCACGGGCTTCGGCTTCGTGTCGATGAGTTCGATGACGGCCGGCTGGATATTGTCCGGCTCGTCCTCGCAGTGGAAAAACGCCAAACCCGGCAAAGTTTTCGATACCTTCCTTAACGGTCAATACGCCAATCCGCTGATGGTCATCGACGAGATCGACAAGGCCGCCGGCGACAGCCAGTATGATGCATTGGGCGCGCTCTACACCCTGCTCGAGCAGGATACGGCAGCACGCTTCATCGACGAATTCGTCGAAGTGCCCATCGATGCGTCGAGCGTGTTCTGGATCGCCACGGCCAACGACGCATGTCGCATCCCGGAGCCCATTCTGAACCGTGTAAACGTGTACCAGATCGAACGCCCCGATCACGACGGCGCGATACGCATCGCGCAGTCGATCTATAGAGAGATCCGCGGCTCCCATGATTGGGGCAAGCATTTCCCTCCGGGTTTGGCTGACGACGTACTCGACCGCCTGGCCGAGCTGTCGCCGCGGGAAATGCGTCGCGCGATCATGAACGGCTTCGGCAACGCCAAGCTGGCCGGACACGATGAAATCGAAGTGGACGACGTGACGGACAACCGGGCAGCTCGCAGACAGCGAATCGGCTTTTGAATTAGTGGGTTCGGTGCCGCTGGCCTGTGCCGTGGAGGGACCCGGCCCGGACACGGTGGCCGCAGGCAGGTGCGGGCAGGGCCGGTCGTCCGGACAGCAAACATCACAAACGTTCTTCGACCCACTTGGAAACCGAGCTCAGCGCAGCCGGCACCTTGGCGGGTTCGGTGCCGCCGGCCTGCGCCATGTCCGGACGCCCGCCTCCCCTACCCCCGACTTGTTGCGCAACGAAATTCACCAGTTCGCCGGCTTTGATTTTGGCGACGAGATCGGGCGTAACGCCGGCGATCAGGCTGACTTTCGATCCATCGCTCGCCGCGAGCACGATCGCTGCGGATTTCAGTTTGTCGCGCAGCTTGTCCATCGTCTCGCGCAACGTTTTCACGTCCGCGCCGTCCAGTGCGGCGGCCAGCACTTTGACGCCCTTGATCTCCTGGGCCTGCTGCAGGAGTTCGTCGCCCTGCGACGAGGCCACTTTCGATTTCAGGCGTGCGAGCTCACGCTCCAGCGCGCGGACGTTATCCAGCACCTGCGTGATCTTGGCCGGCAGCTCCGACAACGGCGCCTTGAGTTCGTTTGCGGCCTGCGTCAATAGGGCATGCTCGCGCTGCATGTATGCGAGCGCCACATCGCCGGTGACGGCTTCGACACGACGCACGCCGGCCGCAACACCGCCCTCCGACACAATCTTGAACAGGCCGATGTCGCCGGTGCGCGCCACATGCGTGCCACCGCATAGTTCGCGCGACGAACCGATATCGAGTACGCGCACTTCGTCGCCGTATTTCTCGCCGAACAACATCATGGCGCCGGACTTTTGCGCCTCCTCGATCGGCATGACCCGTATCGATGTCGCGACGTTGGCGAGAATCTCCGTGTTGACGATCTGTTCCACGCGGCGAATTTCGTCTGCGGTCATCGGCGCGTTGTGCACGAAGTCGAAACGCGTCTTGTCGGCATCGACCAACGACCCCTTCTGCTGCACGTGCGCACCGAGCACCTCACGCAGCGCCTTGTGCATCAAGTGCGTGGCGGAATGGTGGCGCATGGTGCGCGCACGCGCTTCCACATTCACCCTGGCGGCGACTGCATCGTCCACGCGCAAGCGACCGGTTTTAACGACACCATGGTGGCCGAAGACGTGCGCCTGGATTTTCTGTGTGTCTTCCACCGCAAAAATTCCGCCGCCGGCGCGCAGTTCGCCCTGATCGCCGACCTGACCGCCCGACTCGGCGTAAAAGGGCGTGTGATCGAGCACGACCACGCCGATATCGCCTTCCTGCAGTTCATCGATCGCGATACCGTCCTTGTAGAGCGCCAGCACCCTGCCCTGCTCTTCCAGCTTCTCGTAGCCATGGAACGTGGTCGGCGCACCGGAAAATTCCAGATTCGCCGCCATCTTGAATTTTCCCGCCGCGCGCGCCTGCTCCTTCTGCCGCGCCATGGCCGCGTCGAAACCCGCGACATCGACGGCGACATTGCGCTCGCGACAGATATCGGCGGTCAGATCGAGCGGGAAACCGTAGGTATCGTGCAGCTTGAACGCCGTTTCGCCGTTCAACGTCTTCTGCGTCGCTGTGCCGGCGGCCTGTGCAAGTTCGGCGTCGAGGATCGCCATGCCGTGTTCGATGGTGTCGAAGAAGCGGTCTTCTTCCTGTTTGAGGACGTCCATCACACGCGCCTGATGCGCGATCAACTCGGAATAAGCCTCGCCCATTTCCCCGGCGAGATCGGGCACGAGGCGATGGAAAAACGCGGCGCGCACGCCCAGCTTGTAACCGTGCCGGATCGCACGGCGAATGATCCGTCGCAGCACATAGCCGCGCCCTTCGTTACCGGGTATCACGCCGTCGGCGATGAGGAAGGCGCATGCGCGAATGTGATCGGCCAGCACTTTCAGCGACGGACTATCAAGATCGGCGCACTTCGTTTCGCGCGCCGCGGCTTTGATCAGATTCTGGAACAGGTCGATGTCGTAATTCGAATGCTTGCCCTGCAGCACTGCGGCGATACGCTCCAGACCCATGCCCGTATCGACGCTCGGTTTGGGCAGCTTGTGCATCACACCCGCTTCGTCGCGGTTGTACTGCATGAACACGTTGTTCCAGATTTCGATATAGCGGTCGCCGTCTTCGTCCGGCGATCCGGGCGGGCCGCCCGCGACCGCGGGGCCGTGGTCGTAAAAAATTTCGGTGCAGGGGCCGCAGGGCCCTGTGTCACCCATCATCCAGAAGTTGTCGGAGGCGTAGCGCGCGCCCTTGTTATCACCGATGCGCACGATGCGCTCGGCCGGGATGCCGATGTGCCTGTGCCAGATTTCGTAGGCTTCGTCGTCTTCCTGGTAGACCGTCACCCACAGTTTCTCGGCGGGCAGTTCGAACACTCGTGTCAGCAGTTCCCACGCATAGCTGATGGCATCGCGCTTGAAATAATCGCCGAAGCTGAAATTGCCCAGCATCTCGAAGAAGGTGTGATGACGCGAGGTGTAGCCGACGTTTTCCAGATCGTTGTGCTTGCCGCCGGCGCGTACGCATTTTTGCGAGGTGGTCGCGCGGTTGTATGGGCGCTTGTCGAAGCCAAGGAAAACATCCTTGAACTGGTTCATGCCGGCATTGGTGAACAGCAAGGTCGGATCGTCATGCGGAACGAGCGAACTCGATGCGACGATCTGGTGCCCCTTGGCGGCGAAGAATTGGAGGAATTTACTGCGGATATCGGCCGACTTCATGTATGAGCGCGCCTCGGCGCTAATGCAAACATCTGAAAGGCGGACATTTTCGCCGGAATGCGGCGGTGGCGCAAACACGCGAAGTCGATCGTGCGATAGATGCCGCCGATCGCCGCTCAGGCGTCGCGAGCGAGACGGATGCCGCTGAATTGCCAGCGCGCGGCGGGCGGAAAAAAGTTGCGGTAAGTCGATCGGATATGCGATCGGGGCGTCGCGCACGAGCCGCCGCGCAATACCTGCTGACCGCACATGAATTTGCCGTTGTATTCGCCCAGGGCGCCGCTCGCCGGTGTGAACCCTGGATAAGGCGCATAGGCACTCGCCGTCCATTCCCAGACATCGCCATATAACTGCTGCGGCCCGGGTGAAGCACTCGCGACCGGCACCGGCTGCAACGCGCCCGATTCGACGAAATTCCCCGCGACCTGCGCCCGCGCCGCCGCGAACTCCCATTCGTACTCGGTCGGCAAACGCGAACCGACATAACGCGCATAGGCGTCCGCTTCGAAATAACTCACGTGGCAAACCGGCTCGTCGAGGGCGAGCGGCTGCAAACCGTTCAGGGTGTGAACCAGCCACTCGCCGTCGCGCCGCTCCCAATACAGTGGCGCCTGCCAGCCTGCAGCGTTAACCGCTTCCCAGCCCGCGGACAGCCAGAACTCCGG
>JAKFDA010000061.1:0-21026 GCA_036676355.1 Nitrosomonadales bacterium
CGAGCTCGCACCGCAAGCGCAAAAGGGTACGGTCTATCTGTCGGGTCCCGAACCGATGGTGACGAAAGTCGGCAACGCTTTCAAGGAGCGGGGCGTGGCGATCAAGCAGGACTGGTTCCCGGGTTACGACGAGCAGAACTATTAGTCGGCCGATAGGCGTTCAGCTTGCCGCTGTACGCGTTGCAAAACCCTTTTCGCTCGCATATACCGCGACCTGAACGCGGCTGCTGAGATTCAGTTTGCGCAGAATATGCTGCACATGAATCTTCACAGTGCTTTCTGCGACACCGAGCCGGCGCGCGATTTCCTTGTTGCTCGCGCCGCCGGCGATGAGGCCGACGATTTCCTGTTCGCGCGGCGACAATGCGCCGGGCGCCGCCTGCGTTTTCGCGCCCGGATTCGCAGCCACGCCATCGCGCAGTTCGCTGACGAGTTTGTGCGTCATGCGGTCGGAAATCGCCGCTTCGCCGGCAAGCGTGCGGTGTATCGCGCCGACCAGCGCCTCACTCTCGATGTTCTTCAGCAGATAGCCATCCGCCCCGCCGCGCAATGCGCTGACCAGATCGTTGGCGTCTTCGGATACGGTGAGCATGAGAATGCGGCTGCCCGGCGATGCTTCGCGCAGCGCCGGTAGCGCCTGTACGCCGCTGATGCCGGGCATATGCAGATCGAGCAGTACGATGTCCGGCTGCAGTTGCGCGGCCTGTTTGATGCCCTCGTGCGCATCGGCGGCGTCGCCGGCGACTTCGAATCCGGATTCCATGCTCAGCAACGCGACCAGACCGCGACGCATGAGGGTGTGGTCGTCGATGATGAGGACGCGGATTGGCTGACTGCTTTTCATTGCTAGCCCCTTGGCAAATTATCGCGACGGACTTCCGTTCATCCTTCGGCCCTTCGACAAGCTCAGGGCTCAGGACGAGCGGAGGAGCGCGGTGACATCAGTATTCCTCGCCGAAGCCGTTCGTGGTGAGCGCGAGCTTGCGAGCAGTCGAACCATGAAGGGCGGTACGTAAAGAATGTTTTTCATCGGGTGTCAGGCCACCTGTTGCGCCGCAAGCGGCACGCTGAGTTCGATTGTGGTGCCGACGCCGGGCGCGGAACGGACGTGCAGCACGCCGCCCGCGCGCTGACTGCGTTCTCGCATGATGCGCAAGCCCACGTGTTCGTCGTGGCGCGCAGCAAGCGGATCGAAACCCTTGCCATTGTCGTGTACGCGCAGATGGTAAATCGGTCCGCGTTCAAGGCTGATATCGACTTGCGTACAGACCGCATGTTTGCGGATGTTGGACAGTGCTTCCTGCGCGATGTGAATCAGTTGCAATTCGCGATCGGGCGATAGCGCCGGCGCGCTGCCGGTGATCGAAAACGCGACCGGAATGCCGGTCTGCCGTTCGAAACGCGCGAACACGCTGCGCAGCGCATCGTCCAGGCTGTCATTGCCGACGCGGGTGCGGAAGTGGGTGAGCAGTTCGCGCACATCGGCATAGCATTCCTGTACGCCGGTCTTGATTTCGTCGAGGTGCCTGCCGGCGCGAGTCTGATCGTCGTGCCCGAGCGCGTCGCTGAGCATTTGCGTCTGCAGATTGAGAAAGGCGAGCGATTGCGCGATCGAATCGTGCAGTTGCTGGGCCAGATGGTTGCGCTCTTCGAATACCGCGACTTCCCGATCGCGCGCGATAAGGCGCAGGTTCTCGATGGCGACGCCCAGGTGCTGTCCAAGCGTTTCGAGCAGGTGTTTCTCCTCCGCCGCCAGTTCGCGCGCGGTGACGAAGAACAGATTGAATACGCCGATAGCCGCATGGCGGAATTCGACCGGCACCGCGACGACGGTCTGGAAGCGCTCGTTACGACAATGGGGCAGGGTGAGCACGGTATTGGAATCCCGCACCAGATGAATCACCGAGCGGGTCTGCTGGATTGCCTGACCGCAACCGCACTGGTCGTCGGGGATGCAATGTTCGGCGTCGATGAAGTCGGCCGATACGCCGTCCGACGCGGTGATATGAATGGCGCCGTCATGGACGTTGCGCAGCCGCACCGCGCCACCGGTGGCGTCGAAGGCGCGCACCACGCGCGCGACGAAACCGCGGCTCAGCTCGTCGACGGTCTGCGCCGTGCTGAGAAAGGCGGTCATGTCATAGAGCATGGCGAGCTGTTCGTTCTGGCGCGCGAGGTCGCGTGTCTTGGCGTCGACACGTGCTTCCAGCGTGCGATACGACTCCTCCAGCGCCGCCGCCATTTCATTGAAGCCCTGCGTCATGGCGCCGAATTCGTCGCGCGATTCGACCGGCAGGCGGATGGAGAGATCGCCGTTGCGCATGCGCGCGATGCCCTCGGTGAGGCGCGTCGTCGGCCGGATGACGAACATGAACGACAGGTAAATCAGCGCAACGGTGCCGGCAATGGCCAACGCGAGCAAGCCGAGCTGGGCCGCGCGCAGCAGATTGGTGGAGGCGGCATTGGCGTGTTCCACGCGCCTGACCAGTTCGTCCACGGTCAGAACGAATCCGTCCACCTCCGCGAGTTGAACGGGCTGCGCTTGATCGATCAGACGCGGCCTGAGATCGGCCCAGTCCGATTCGATCTGTTGTAATTGTTTCCTGACCGGCGTCGCGGCCGGCAACGCCAGCGGGCGTGACGGGTCGCCCGCGCCCAGGCGTTCGAGCACCATGTCGACTTGCACCGCTTCCCAGGCAGCGCTGTCCGGATCGTTGTCGCGCATCAGCGCGGCGACATGGTAGGCGCGCATGCGCAGGCTGCCGGCGTCATTGATTGCCGCACCGCTGCCTTCAAGGGTCCAGGAGATGTACAGCGTCAGACCGATGGACAGCAGCGCGACGATCAGAAAAATCAGCTCAACGGCGACGAGCCTGGCGCTGAGAGTGCGCATGCTTCATGGCAACCAGAGTCACAATGAAGCCATGATGGACGCGCACGAAACCCCATGCTTGATCTCGGTCAAGCGGGGCGCAGAGCAGCGCCGTGTTTTACCGGCTTTACCAGCGCAGGTCGTGCGAAACAGGCGTCTCGTTCAGGAATTTGCTCGCTTCCAGCTGTTCGAGCGTGTCGATCAGCCGCTCGATGTTCACCGGTTTACGCAGAAATACATCGCAGAGTCCGCTCAACGCTTCCGGGTAGTCGCCGCCCGTCAGCGCAATGATCACCGCGTCCTCGAGTTCGGCGTTGGCACGGATCGCCTTGCAGAGATCCACCCCGTCGACGCCCGGCATGATCAGATCGGTGAGCACGACATCGGGGCGCTCGCGGTCGAGCATGCGCAGCGCTTCGTCGCCACAATCGGCGTCGTGCACCTCATAACCTTCCATTGCGAGCGCCGAGTGGAGCAGGCCGCGGGTGGCGGAGTCATCGTCTACCAGTAGAAGTCGTTGCATGGTCGCTGTCCGCTTTGTGGATATCCGCATGTCTCCTGCAATGCGCAGGCCGTGCGCTCTGCGACGGGCGCCGAAAATCTTGTCGGACGTGTCCGACATGCAACCTCGGCGCAGGTTGAAGTCATTCCCGGCGGGCAACACCCACAGATGTAAGGGAAGCTCTGATTAAGGTTATTTGATCGAGGCAATCGCCAGTTCGTTTCGCATAAGCGATTGATTGCTTTGTCCTCGCTCGTACAGCCATGTGCCGGCGCGTGGAGCAGGGCCCCTTCAGGGGATGCGACCGCACAGGCACATGAAGGAACGCGAAATGAACCGGCCCATCACAGCCCGCTGCGGGGTCGCATCCATCGATGAAACCGATGGGACCTGCTCCGCCCTTCGCGGTCCCGCACTCGCGACCATCCTCGGCAATTTAATTAGACATTCCTAAGAGCGATGTGATGCCGTTGTCATTTTTAGCGCGGTAGTCAGCGCCACGGGCGACGGGAGCGGCTAGGCTTGAGCCGTCCAATCCGGTTGTCGCAGTTGCGGCCGGATTGCCGATTTACCTCAGTACTCAGCGCGGCCGGCCCAATAACAACACATCCATGCCGGCACGCGCAGGATGCGGCCTCGTATGCACAAAGAGCCCTGTGATTCGCTTCCCACGGTCGGACGGCTATCCGAGCCGCGCGCGCGCCGGGTCGTCGCGCTCGCAGTATCGAAGCCGCATTTCGTGCGGGTGCTCCGGTCGCAGCGGCTGTGGCTGATCCTGATCGGTCTGGTCATCGGCGTGTTGTTCGTCCGGTGCGACTGGTCGGTTTTGAACGGGGTGGCGGATGTTGCACTCAGCGAGGCGCACGTCGCCACGCTGTTGCGCAGCGACAAAATGCGCTTCTATGAAGCTGTGCGGGAGCCGGCATCGTTCGCGCTGCCGACCGCCGTGCAGCATCGCCGTTTCGCCGAGGCGCTGCGGATTCTGCAGGCCTATAGCGAACAGGCTGATCCGCGCCTCCTCGATCAGGCGCGCGGCCTGCTGCGAAGCGTCAAATATCAACTCGTCCTCGGTACCGACGGCTACTGGTATATCCGCGACCGGTTGGCGGCGCGCGCATGGGGCAGTTATGTCGTCAATCGCGCACCGCGCGATCGCCTGCTGGTGGAAGTACCGCGGCCGCTCGACGAGAGGCATGTCATGGAAGCGGGCACGGCGGTGTTCTACGAAACCGGCGCACAGGCGCTCGCCGTCGCGGGGCCGTTGAACGCGCGCAACCCAGGGGCCGACGTGCTGACCTCGAGTGGAACATTCTTTCAAGCGTTTCACCGTATTTACGCGCGCGGGTCGGTACTCGCGGTTCGCAGCGCGACGATCGCGCCGACGAACAGCCGAGGCTGGACACCGGGCGGGGCGAGCCGCCTGTGGGTGAACGGAGAGTGGTCGGAAGTCGAGCAACTGAAAGGTCTGGTCGGCGCGCTGGTGGTGATCTGGAAAGCGTCGCCCATCGAAAATCTGCAGCGGCGCACCACACCGGGTAGCTATGCCGAACTTTATTTGAACGGTGACGATGCCGGCGAACTGGTCGCACGCCTGGAGAGCCGTGCGGTCATGCGGGCGAACTGGCAACCCGAGGCCCTGAAAACGCGGCTTGATGACTGGCTCCGGGCCGGCGAAAGTGCGCGGTCCGATTCAGACAATCATGTCGCGCAGCACGCATCGCAATCCGAGTTTTTCGATCGGGAAATTCTAAGCCCGCTGCTGCGTGCCGCACAGACCGGCTATCGTCATGGCAAGTGGACATCAGGCACGCGTGCGCAGTTGCGTGCGATTCACTACGTCGCCCAGGGGATGGGTTACGCCGTGACGCGCCTGCGTGACAGCAGGGTGCGCGACGAATACCTGGTATTGCACGGAACACACTCATCACGCGGTCGCGAGCGATTCGTGTTGCGCGCGGGCGGTGGCGACGACTATGCCGTCAACATTCCCGATGCCGCGCGTGCGCCGAAAGCGCTGGAGTACGGCGTGACGCTTTTCCACTCGCTCAAGGCGCGCGCGCTGCTTGTTAACGAGGAAGAGCCACAGATGCCGCCGGCGAATGACGGTCCAGGTATGAGTACCGGCGGCGACGATATGTTGGCGTTCGCGAATCGGGTGCTGAAGCGCGAACAGGGCGAGCAGGCCTTCATGGTCGTCATCAGTCGCGGCTATGCGCATGACACCGCTGCACCGATGGCGCAAGCGGATGTGTCGCTCGTCCTTGCCGATGGCACGATGTCGCGCAACGAGGCCACGCCGCTGGCCAGGCAACTGCTTTCGACCGTGCGGCGATCGGGTCTCTCCTATCGCTTCGTCGAGGCGGCGAAGGATGCGGCCGGATCGCAGACGCGGGCCTTGAACGACGAAGTCGCAACGCTGTGGCTTTCGCCCCAAGCGCGTGTGGCGCACGGCCCGTCGCTTCTTGCAGACAGTCGAACGAAGAAGGGCAGGGTGCAGAACGTGCCCGCGCAGTTGAGCGGCACCATCGATCACGCGTCGGCCGAACGTGATGGCGATAACACGCGCACGGCCTTTCTTGACTTGAACAACGCGCAATAGCGTTCCGCTACTTTCGCTGCGTATCTACTCCCTTTGGGCAATGTGCATCGGTGCCATATTCAGTTATACAAAACTAAAGGTCCAGGCAGCCGGAGTACGTTGGTGAACGAAAGCATGCATCAGTTGTTCTTGCAGCTGAATCCAATCGGACAAAAGATGCGTTTTCATTTGCGCGCCGGTACCTCTTTCACCGGAACCGTGCACGCCATTCATACCGACAGCGACGGACGCATCGCGGTCATCCAACTCGTTCCGGGCCACCGGTCGACAGGCGACTTCATGTTCCTCAATGGCGACGACATCTGCGCGATCGCCTATGCGCAGAACACCACAATGAAATCGGAACTGCGCGAACCCGAACACCAATCCGAAACCATTATCAAGGCTGTGATCGGCTGAACGTCGTCTGTAGACTTCGTTGCGTCGCTTGCGTCGCGGTATCCGCGCGCCCGCTCCATGTGGACGACACAGTGAAATCAGACGCCACAAAGGGCTCACTCCTCATCATCGAAGCGTTCTCGTTGTCCGCTGCGTAGAGCGCTAATAAAAACTAGGCGCGCAAAGCATTGTCGCAGACGCGCATCGCAACCCCCCACGTAGCGCTGTCGTCGCACCACCTTACATCAATGCCTTCCGATATCACCGAAAACTGTCTGCGCTTTGGCGACATGTCGTTGCAAAACAACTCTCTTACTTCTTCGGGAATGCGCGTGGCACAGAGGCTGCTCATAGAGAGCAGCGCGAACAACGGATGAGTAATCCGAAGTGCATATGCAGATCAAGTGTGTCGTACACAGCGGGGCACGCACAGCAACATCGGCAAGTAGAACGGGGAAGTGAGGAGCGGGATCATGTGGAACACAGCGACCAGTACGGGCCACGGCGGCGTATTGATCTGCATGGGGACACGTCCGGAGATCATCAAAATGGCGCCCGTGTATCGGGCGTTGCGCGCGTCGAGAGTCGGTGTCTCGATTCTGCATACCGGACAGCACGAGGAAATGGCTTGGCCGCTGTATGAGTTTTTCGGCATGCGGCCGGACCACATTGTCAATCTCGCCCGCTCTTCCGCGGCGTTGTCGCATCTCAGCGCGCGATTGCTCGAAGAAATCGCCGATGTGGTGCAGCAATTACGCCCGAAGGCGGTGCTGGTGCACGGGGATACCTCCAGCACACTCAATGCCGCGCTGGCCGCGTTCTATGAACAGATTCCGATCGGCCACGTCGAAGCGGGGTTGCGCAGCGGCTCCATTTACGACCCTTTCCCGGAAGAGATGAATCGTTCGCTGGTCGCCCGCGTTGCGCAATGGCATTTCGCGCCGACTGTCCAGGCCGGCGAAAATCTGCGCCGCGAAGGCGTACCGTCCGAGCGCGTGTACGTGGTCGGCAACACCATCGTCGATGCCGCGATATGGGGCAGCGAACATCTAGACCGGCGGCCGGAAAGCGCCACGGAGATGATCGACTGCGGTCTGCATCATGTCCCGGATCTTCTGCCCGGACGGAAGCTGGTGCTCGTCACCGCGCATCGCCGCGAGAACTGGGGTGCGGGCATCTCCGAAATCGCAACGGCGATACGGCATTTACTGGAAACGATGCCAAGTCTCTGCGTGGTATGGCCGGTTCACGCCAATCAGACTGTGCGCAGAACCGTGTATGCAGCGTTCGAAGGGCTGGCATCGGAGCCCGCCTCGCGCCTGGTGCTGTGCGAGCCGCTCAACTATTCGGCGCTGCTGTGGCTGCTGCAGCGCTCATGGCTGACCATGACCGACTCGGGCGGCATTCAGGAAGAAGCTATCGCCGTCAAAGTGCCCGTGTTCGTGCTGCGCGAAACCACCGAGCGCCCGGAATTGCTGGACGCCGGGGGTGGCATTCTGGTCGGCGCGAGATCGGATGCCATCTGCGAACGCCTCGCCTGGCTGCTCGACGATGAGGTGGCCTACGAACGAATGCGGCAGGCGACAAATCCGTTCGGCGATGGGCACGCGGCCGACTACATCGCGCGCATTCTCGAGCAGTCACTCGCGCCGCCGGCGCATGTCGAATCGCCCGAGAGCGAGCGTCTGTCGGTGTTTCGCCCGGACCGCAACTTTGCCACGCCGCAATTCGGGCTTCATGCGGGTTAGGGCGCGCCATGGATGGGAGCGACGTATTCGCCGTCGGGCTGGTGTTCGCTATGGTGCTGCTGATCTTCGTCAGCACCGTCTTCCTGCTGAGCGGACTGGACGACCTGTTCATCGACGCGTGTTACTTCGTCAGAGCGGCGTATAGACGGCTGTTCGTCGATCGGTTTCGCGTCGCCGTTACCGAAGAGGCGCTGCTCGCGCGACCGCAGCAACCGATCGCGGTGATGATCCCCGCGTGGGATGAATCGGCCGTCATCCGGCCGATGCTGCTCAATGCGCTGCGTTCGTTGAATTACACCGAGTACCACATCTTCGTCGGCACATATCCGAACGATACGGACACGCATCGCGAAGTGGATGCCGTCTGCGCCGTGGAGCCGCGCGTGCATCGTGTCGTCACGCCGCACGACGGACCGACCAATAAGGCCGATTGCCTCAACTGGATTCTGCAGGGCATCAAGCGTGTCGAGCGCGAGCAGGGCATCGCGTTTCAGATCTTCGTGATGCAGGACTGTGAAGATGTCATCCACCCGCTCTGCTACCGGGTATTCAATCTGCTCATCCCGCGCAAGGACATGGTGCAGGTGCCGGTGTTGTCGCTCGTGCCGAAA
Source organism: Nitrosomonadales bacterium (assembly GCA_036676355.1). Lineage (GTDB taxonomy): Bacteria > Pseudomonadota > Gammaproteobacteria > Burkholderiales > SG8-39 > ZC4RG42. The sequence continues at coordinate 8,711 of JAKFDA010000061.1, forward strand.
TGGCATCAACTGACCGCGGGGCACTACATCGACGAGTTCTCGCAGCTTCACTACAAGGACCTCGTTGTGCGCGAACTGCTGAACGGCAGTCTGCCGGCAGCGGGCGTCGGCTGTGCGTTCAGTCGGCGCGCATTCGAGACGGTCGCGGCGCGCAACAACAACCAGGTGTTCAGCATCGATTCGCTGACCGAAGACTACGACTTCGGATTTCGCCTGAAGCAGTACGGCCTCAAGCAGATCTTCGCGCAGATATGGGTGCAAGGGCAGCGCGAGCCGGCATCGTTCCCATCGCCCAATCTGGTGTGCGTGCGGGAATTTTTTCCGGCGACGTTTCGCGCCGCGGTGCGTCAGAAATCGCGCTGGGTGCTCGGCATCACGCTGCAAGGCTGGGAGAACCTCGGCTGGCTCAACGGCTTCGCGACGCGTTACATGCTGCTGCGCGATCGCAAGGGATTGCTGACCAATCTGGTCAATGTGCTGGCCTACCTGGTCGTTCTCGCAGTGGGCGGCCTGTGGCTGTTGAACAGTGTTCGACCGGATTCGTATCGATACCCGGCGCTACTGGAGCACGGCACGTGGCTTTGGTACGTCATTCTCGCCAATGGCCTCTTGCTCGGTAACCGCGTCTTCATGCGCGCGTATTGCGTGCATCGCATCTACGGCCTGCAACAGGGCTTGCTTTCGGTGCCACGCATGGTGTGGGGAAACTTCATCAACTTTCTCGCGACAGCGCGTGCGATCCGTCAATACGCGCGCTATCTGCGCACCGGGAAACTGATCGCGTGGGACAAGACCCAGCATGTTTATCCGTCCGAAGAGCAGCTCGGCGGTGTCGCGCGTCAGCGACTGGGCGAGGTGCTGCTGCAACGACGATTGATCACGGCCGAACAACTCAACGATGCGTTATCGCGGCAGAAACAGCAGCGGACCGCATTAGGGGAGATCTTGAAAGACATGGGACTGATTCAGGATGCCGAGCTCTCCAGTGCGCTCGGCAGCCGTTGAAATGGCCATGACGGAACGAAATCGGAGGTGTGTGATGAAAGGAAGAACTCGTGTACCGCTGCTGTTCGCCGCATTCGCGACTTCGCTGGCGCTTTCGCCGCTGACGGTGACGGCGCAGCAGGCCGGTGAAGCGGCGAAGGCGGAAGCGCCGGCGCAGATAAAGCCGAAGCCCGACAAACCCATAAAGGTTAAGGCGCCGCCCAAGCCGGCGGTGAAGACCGTTATCGCGCCGGGAACGTGGCAAATCCATCGCCATCGCGGCAACTCACCCAAATTCAGGCCGGACCGCGAAAAGGATTGGGTCGATCCCACCGGAGGTAAGAAACCCGTCAAAGGCAAGAACTAGGGAAGACCTCATTCACTCGCTCACCACGCGCGCGGCAACCGTGGCCGCGCATGGGAAGGAGACATCATGAAACTACGTCTATATGCGGTCGCCATTGCGATCTTCGTTGTCCTGTGGGCGCCGTTCGGACATGCCCAGACGGCGCCCATCAAAACGCTGATTCTTTACGACGCACCGACCGCGGGGTCTTATCAGAAATTGGCCTTCGCTTATGCCATCATGCTGCGCAATCTGCTCGGGCATTGGAATACCGACGTGGACCTTGTGCCGGTCGAACAATACGCCAGCGGTCAGGTCGAGCAGTACGATGCGACCTTCTACCTCGGCGGTATTTACGACAATCAGATTCCGGTGAATTTTCTGGGTGATGTGCATAACACCCAGAAAACCGTCGTCTGGTTCAAGTACAACCTCTGGCAATACGCGTGGAATCCGAACTTCGATTTCGCCGGGCGCTACGGTTTCGGTTTTTCCGGTCTACGCGGGATGAACGGCGCTCCGACCACGGAGAATCCCAATCCGGGTTTCTTCGACACCATCGACTACAAAAACAAGGCGCTGGTGAAGTATTACGCGTACCAGAACGGTGTAATCAACGCCGACCCGGATATCGGCATTACGAGCATCGTCGATCCGGCGAAGGCAACTCAGGTCGTTACAGTACGCAATCCGAAAACGGCCGAGCAGGCGCCGTACGTCGTCCGCTCCGGGAATTTCTGGTACTTCGCCGACATGCCGTTCTCCTATATCGGTCCGCGTGATCGCTACCTGGTGTTCTGCGACTTGTTGCACGACATTCTGAATGTGCCGGCCTCGACACAGCAGCGCGCGATGGTTCGATTGGAGGATGTGGGTGCGCTCGTATTGCCGTCGACGATGCGGCGGTTGTCCGATTGGCTGTTCAATGCCGGCATTCCGTTTTCCATCGCCGTCATCCCCTTCTATCGCGATCCGCTCGGTGTGTATAACGACGGAGCGCCGATGGAGGTGCACCTGGCCAATGCGACACGTCTGAAAAACGCGCTGAACTACGCCGTCGCGCGCGGGGGCAAGATCGTGATGCACGGTTACACGCATCAGTACGCGTCGAAGCGCAACCTGCACACGGCGGTCAGCGGCGATGATTTCGAGTTCTGGGATGCGGCGGACAACACGCCAGTATTGGAGGACTCGGAAGCCTGGGCGGGTGCACGGCTCGACGCCGGGCTGCAGGAGCTGATGCAGAACGGCTACCCGCCCTTTGCCTGGGAGGCGCCGCATTATCAATCCTCGCCGAAGAGCATCCGCGCCGCCGCGCAGCGTTTCCCGACGACGTATCAGCGCGTGGTGTATTACACGGCCGACACGCCGAACTTCGATCCGTCCGATGGCGCACGCGACTTCGCGGTGGGGCAGTTCTTCCCGTACATCATCGAGCGCGATTACTATGGCCAGCGCGTGTTACCGGAGAACCTCGGCAATATCGAGTACGACATCAGCGACATCGATCCGACGTCGAACTTCAACTACACCTGGCAGGATCTTCAACTGAACGCACGGATGGGATTGGTGGTGCGAGATGGCTTTGCTTCGTTCTTCTTTCATCCGTTCTGGCTGGATCCGGAAATCGGCACGCCTGGCTTCGCGGATTTCAAAAGGTTGATGAATGCCATTACCGCACTGGGGTATACCTGGGTCGACGCGAGCACGTTGACGCCGCCGGCGTGGGCTTCGCAGTAAGCTAACAACCGATAACAGGGAGCGTATGACCGCAGTACGCAACCGGGCACGACAAACTGCTGTGCTGCTTGGCACAGCGGCCGTGCTCGGTTTGTCAGCTGTTCACGCCGATGACAAGCCGCGTGACGCAGTGGCGCAAGAAGCGGATGGCGATGCGAACTGGCTGGTCCAGCAGATTCGTCGCTTCCGCAGTCATCCGCATCTCGACCGAGGTTACCGGCTTGAACAGGCGGGAAAGCTGAAGGAAGCGCGTGCGGAGATGGCGAAGGCGCTCGCCGTCGATCCGTCCAATCATCAGGCGCGCATCGATTACCTGATGTTGCTTGAACAACTCAAGGCGCCGGAGGACGTGCTCGTTCATACCGAGCCGTTGTTGAAAGTGCCCGACCGGCGAACGTACGCGCTGTTGGCACGTGCTCGCGCCTATCGGGCGCTCAACCGTTTCGACGAGGCGAGTGCGGAACTGAAGCTTGTCGTCGCCGCCACGCAGGCTTCGCTTAAACAGCGGCTGTATGCGGCCGATACGCTGGCCGACCTGGAATTGAAGCAGGGCCGTTATAAAGAAGCGCTGCGCGCACTGGAGTTATTGCCCGACGAAAACGATTTCCGCGTGCAACTCAGGCGCGGCATCATTCACGATGCGCAGGCCCAGCACATCGAGGCGGAAAAAAATTTCGACGCCGCCTTGAGCGTTGCCGCGGATTCCGCCGAACGCGTTCAGGCGCTGGAATATCTCGGTCACAACGCGCTGAAGCGCAAGGCCTGGGTGAGTGCGCGCGATCATTTCGATGCGGCGCTCGCGCTCGATCCGCGCAATCCGGATCTGATGCGCGCATTGGTGGAAGCAGCGTATCGCGCCGGTCATGCGCGTCAGGCACTGCGCTGGGCGGGGGAAGTGATGAGGATCGCACCCACGCCCGCCGACAAGGAGGTGCTGGCCCATCTGCGCTATGCCACCGCCGACTATCCGGGGGCGGTACGCGAGTACGAGGACCTGCTGCCCGAAGTGAAGAGCGCGGATGATCGGGCGCGCATCTTTGCCGCGATCGGCTATGCGTATTTCGAGATGGATCGTTTTGCCGAAGCGACGCGCGCATTCGAGGCAGCCTCCAAGTTGCGCGACGATCCGCAGTTCCGCAAAGCGCTCGAGACCTCACGCAGCGCCGCGCAGCCGCGCCCGTCCGAGCCCGAGTCCGAGTCGCTTGAAAGCTTGCTTCAGGCCCCGCCGACGCCGCAGGTGCACATGCGCATCGCTCATCTGTATATGGAGCGGGGCGATGAAGCGCAGGCGGTGCGGCATTTCGAGCAGGCCGCCGCCGGAAACGCTCCGGTCCGTGTCCGCGCGACCGCATATCGCACGCTGTGGCCGACGTATTACATGCACGGCAATCGGGCGGCCGCTCGCGCCGCGCTGGAGAAGCTTGTCGCATTGACCCCGAAGGACGCCGGCGCGCTGCGTGCCTTGGCGCATATCGAAATCGAAGAGGGCGACGCCGTAACGGCGGTGGAATATCTGCGGCGCAGCGTCGCGGCCGAGCCCGGCATCGAGGCTCGTCAGTCGCTTGCCTATGCGCTGGCTTTGATCGGCGACTGGCAAGGCGCCATCGAGGCGAATCGCGCACTGCTGGCGATGTCCGAACTGCCGGCATCCGATCGCGCTGACGCCTACGAAAAACTCGCCCGGGCGCAGATCGAACTGGGCGATCAGGATGGCGCAATGACAACGCTCGAAGATGCCCTCGCGCGCGGCATCGACAACGCCTTCGTGCGCGAGCGGCTGGGACTCGCGCTGTTCGGTCGGCAACGCTGGCCCGACGCTTTAGTGCATTTTCGCGAGCTGTACGAGCGCCGCGCGAGCCCGATGGCGGCGCTTTATCTCTCTCGTTGCTATAGCGCCATGAAGAAGACCGGCCTTGCCGTGCACTACGGTCGTCTCGCGTTGGAGGATATCGATCAGTTGCCCGAATCCGAGCGCGCCCAGATCCGTGCCGAACTCGCATTTCTATACGCCAGTGAATCCGAATACGCCGCCGCGGCACAGATGTGGGCGCAGGTGATGGCGAACAACCCGAGCGCCATGGCGGCCTATCACTACGCCGTTGCACAGAATCGGGCCGGCAATATCGCCGAGGCGCGTAAAGCGTTGGAATCGATTGCCGACGGCAGCCTGCCGCTGGAGGAGGAAGTCGAGCGGTTGAATACGCTTGCGATGATGCGCAGCGCGGAAGGCGATCTCCAGGGCGCCATCGAGCTGTATGCGCGTGCGGACGCGTTATCGCCCGGCGCGTACAACCAGTATCGAATCGGCCTGGCGCTACAGGAAACCGGTCGGAAGAACGAAGCGATCAGCGCCTTCGAAACGGCGTTCAAGCGGGAAGCGAAAGCGGGCTACGCCTTGGCGCTCGGCTACGCGTACGTCAATGCGGGGCGGTATGCCGAAGCGGCGCAAGTGCTGGAGCAGGCGAGTCTGCTCGACCCGGCCAACCTCGCGCTCTATCAGGACGTGGCGTACGCATACCTGCACAGCTTCAATAACGACAAGGCGATCGAGTGGTTCAAGCGCGGCATCGACGCACGCCTGGCGCAAAAGGAGAAAGCACAGCCCCAGATCGCAGACGACGCGAAGCCGCCTGCGCCCGACAGCGACGCACGCAACGAGCCGTCTCCCCCGGCCGATGCCGGCGCGCCGCCGCCCGAAGCATTGTTGCGGGATGAGGTCGTCGATCCCCATGCGGAGCGAAACTGGTTCGTACGGACTTCAATCGCGCCGGAACATCGCGCCGTCGGCATCGGGCCGTCTTTCGGCAGCGAAACGACAACGCTCGCGCAGGCGGCGCCGGCCGTCGCATTGCCACAGCACGCCGATCCCGAACTCGAGCGCATGCGCGATGAAGTGAGGCGGCTGGAAAAGAACTGGAACTTCACGCTTTATCAGGCGTACAGCCCGGCGCACGATCGCACCGATGCGGGCGTGGCTTCCACCGGCGGCTCGGTAGTGCCGTCGCAGGGCGGCCTGGAAATTTCCTATCGACCGCCCGTGGTGGGCTTCAGGGACGAACGCGTTTTCGATATCTACGCGCGCGCGCTGTGGTCCAATCAACCGCGCTCGCTCGATATCGAAAGCGATTCGCTGCAGGGCGGTATAGGACTGCGCTACAAACCTTTTCGCGCAGCGCAGTTCTACGTGAGCGGCGAGCGCCTGTTCAAGATCGGCAGGGAGGCGCAGGACACCTGGCTGTTACGCGCAAGCTACGGCTGGACCGATATGGCAGATTCGAAGCTCGGCGAGACGAACTGGAACTACACCAGCCTCTATCTCGACGCCGGTTATTTCACCAACGATGAACATACCCGCGCGTTTTACGGCGAGTTTCGACAGGGGCGCACCTTCAAGCTGTCCGATCGGTGGATCGCGTCGCCGCATCTGATCGTCAACGGTCGCTACGAGCAGCCGAATTTTTCGCCCGGCTCTTACTGGCAGGCGGGCGCGGGCGTGTCGATCAAATACCTGTTCAACGCCACCAAGTACGCCTCCTATCGTTCCAATATCGAAATGTTGTTGCACTACAAGGTCGGCATGGCGCATGTGGCAAGCGGCTGGCTGCTGACCTTCGTGGCGCGACTCTGAAAAGCGACCGAATGAATCTGCGTTCGATGTGCGGCGTGCTGTTATGCGTGTCGCTCGCCACGGTGTTGCTGCTCGCGGCGCCTCGCGCGCAGGCCCGCGACGGCGGAGCGTTGCGCCTGGGCGGCACCTTTTTGCAGCTGACATCCGCGCATCTGGAGTGGACGGAGAGCGACTGGCGGGAACTGTTCGGCCATTTTCGCGCTTTAGGACTGTCGCGCATCATCGTGCAATGGTCGGCTTATGAGGACACGCACTTCTACTCCAAGGCCGGAGAGAACACCGGAAGACCTGCGCCGATTGAGACGATTCTCGAGCTTGCCGATCAGGCCGGGATGCAGGTCTGGCTCGGGCTTGCCGTCGAGGAAAAGTACTGGACCGAGATTGCGGGCAAGCCCGAGGCGGTCAGCGCGTATCTGCAGGGACTTGCACAACGCTCCACCGCCATCGCAACCGAGCTTGCGCCACTGGCTGCCGATCACGCTGCGTTCGCAGGCTGGTATATCCCGCAGGAAATCGACGATGCAAGCTGGCGCGATCGCGAACGACGACCTTTGCTCTACAGTTTTGTGGCCGATCTCAGCGCGGCATTGCAGCGATTGACGCCGAACGCGCCCGTCGCGGTGTCCGGATTCTCCAACGCGGCGATGGATCCGATGGCCTTTCAGGCGTTCTGGGAGGGTTTGCTGAAACAGGCCGGCGCCATCGATACCGTGTTGTTTCAGGATGGCATCGGCGCGCGCAAGCTCGACCTCTACGAACTGCCGCTTTACACGGCCGCCATTCGGAGCGCGGCGGAGTCGAATTCGCGGCATGTCGTCGCGATCGTCGAACTCTTTCATCAGGTGTCCGGCCCGCCGCTCGATACGGAAGTCTTTCAGGCGGTGCCCGCGCCGCTGGAACGCATCATTCGTCAATTGGAAATCGCGCGCGGTTACGCCCTTATCGCCGTGGCGTTCAGTGTTCCGGAGTATCTGTCGCCGAAAGGCGGAGCGGCTGCCGCCACCTTGTACGACGAATATATCGTGGCCTGTATAACGAAGGCGTGTACGGGGAAGGCGCAGTAGCGCGACCGCCTGTCGGGAACGGTTACATCGCCGGCTGCCGGCCATCGCAACCCATTGAATTGCCTTACAGGCGCACCTGTTGCTGTGCAGGCGCCGCCGACCCTTCCCGCCGGGAAGCGGGTAAGGCACTTCGCCTGGGAGATCACATCGATGCGTACAGCCAAACAACGATTCGCCGCGTTGGTTCTGATGCTCGCGGCTCCATTCGCACATGCCGCGCTCGTGTCCACAACCCTGAACGATGTTGTAATCGACGCGGAAACCTACAACGTCACCTTCACTCAGGACGACTCGATTTCCACGTCGTTCAACGACGTCTTCGGCACCGGCAGTCCCACGCTTACGTTTACGAACGAGACGGATGCGCTGGCTGCCATCACGGCAGTGCGCGAGGCGGTGGATGCGATCGACTTCGACGTGACGCCCGCCTTCACGCTCAACGGCTTCGTCCTGGCGTTTGCGTTCGACGCGGACTCGTTCTCGCACTTTACGGCTTGGTCGGACGATCCGGCCTTCGGCGATCAGATCCTCGGCCCGTTCAATAACACCCGCATACAGGACTTCTCGACCACATTCGCGACGTTTCAGCAGGTGACGAATGGCGTTCCGGAACCGATGTCGCTCGCGCTGCTCGGGATTGGGCTCGCAGGACTCAGCTTCGCTCGGGGCCGAAGAACCTAGCGTCCACCTGCGACATCGATAAACCCGCCGGTGGTGTATGACGATTCTTCGGACAGCAGCCAGAGGATCGCATTCGCCACTTCGCCGGCCGTGCCGCCGCGCTGCAAGGGCACGAACGCCTTGACCCGGTCGACGCGCCCGGGTTCGCCGCCACTGGCGTGCATGTCGGTGTAAATGAACCCAGGCCGGACGGCGTTGACGCGGATGCCTTCGTCGGCGACCTCGTGCGCAAGGCCGATGGTGAACGTATCGATGGCGCCCTTTGACGCAGCGTAATCGACGTATTCGCGCGGCGAGCCCGAGCGTGCCGCGATGGAAGAGACGTTGACGATCGCGCCGCCCGAACCGCCATGTCTGGTCGACATACGACGCACCGCTTCGCGCGCACACAGCATCGCGCCGATGACATTCGTGGCGAAAACGCGGCGCAAACGCTCGATGTCCATTGCCTCCACGCGCATCTGTTTCTCCAGCACGCCCGCGTTGTTGACCAGCGCCGTGAGCGGACCGAGTCTTTCATCCACGGTTTGGAACAGACGAACGACGTCGGATTCGACCGCGATATCCGCTTCGACCGCAATCGCCTGGCCGCCCTGATCGGTGATCATGTTGGCCACCTCACCGGCCGCAATCGCATCGCGCCGATAGTTGACGCACACCGCGTAGCCGCGCTGCGCCGCGAGCAGCGCGGTGGCCGCGCCGATGCCGCGTCCACCGCCGGTAATGAGCATAATTTTCTTCATGACATATGGCGTGAAGCTGAAGGGAAGAACTATACGGCGTTTGTCTACTGGTCGACTGCTGCCGCGATGCGGGCGCGCAGCGCCTCGTCCGGCAGGCGCCCGTATCCCGCCCCCATGTTGTCGCGTAGATGTTCGACCTTCGACGTCGCCGGAATCGCGCAACTGACGGCCGGATGCGAGACGACGAATTTCAACAGCAGTTGCGCCCAGCTATTGCAGTCGATGTCGATGGCCCAGGCCGGCAGCGGTTTACCGCGCAGCCGGCTGAACAGACCGCCGCCGCCGAACGGCCGATTCGCGATGACCGCCACGCCGCGCTCCTGCGCCAGAGGAAGCACCCGTTTTTCCGCTTCGCGTTCGCCTGCCGAGTAATTGATCTGCAGGAAATCGATCGGGTGAGATTTCATCACGCGCGCCACGGCTTCGTATGCGCTCGCCGTGTAGTGCGTGACGCCGACGTAACGAATGCGGCCGTCACGCTTCCACTGTTGGAGCGTATCGAGCTGCGTGTCGACATCGACGAGGTTGTGCACTTGCATCAGATCGAGGCGCGGCGTGCGCAGTTTGCGCATCGAATCGTTCATCTGCTCGATGCCGGCGTCCTTGCCGGAGGTCCACACCTTGGTCGCGACAAAGAGCTTCGATTGCAATCCGAGTTCGGCGATCAGGTCGCCGGCCACTTCTTCCGAGTTGCCGTACATGGGCGAGGAGTCAATCACCTTGCCGCCCATCGAAGCGAAGGTGCGCAGCACTTCTTTCAACGGCGCGCGTGCCGCTGCGGACGGCCCGACATCGAAGGTCTGCCATGTACCCAGACCGATGACGGGCAGCGCCTCGCCGGTCGACGGAATTTTGCGGGTCCGCATCGCTTCCACAATGAGCGTCCCCGTTTCGAGTTCGGCGCCCGAGGCGCCTGCCGCGACGCTCAGGGTTGCGCCACCGATCAGGCGCAGCGCGTCACGTCGGCTCATTCCTGTCATGTCGTCGTCCCGTGCGGAAGCCCGTGAGCAGCCACAATAGCGCGATCGGAATCCCGGCAACAAGAATCGCATCGAGCCCCACGGCGCGAATTCCCGCGATCAGCCATGCACTCAGCGCGTCGTTGGCGCGATAGACCGCGGTGTCGATGAAGTTCTTCGCCTTGTAGCGGCTCTCCGCATCGACCGTGGTGTAGATCATCTCGCGGCTGGGCCGCATCAGCGAATAGTCCCCGGCGCGGTGAACGACCTGCACCAGCGCCAGCGACACCGCGCTGCGCCATGCCAGCAGCGCGCCCAACCCGGCGATGACCAGCACCGGCACCAGCGACAACGCCGTTCGCAAGCCGGCGTGCTGCACGACACGGCGCGTCAGAAACAACTGCACCGCCAAGGCCAGCCCATTCACGGCAAGGTCGATCGTCGCAAAGAACGACGTTCGTTCGCCGGAGTCGGCGAACGTCTTGCCGACGATATCCAGTTGTTCGATGTAGAGCACGGTCGAAACGGCGCTGTAGCAGATGATGAGCAACGCAATACCGCGCAGCCCCGGACGTTTCAGCGTCAGCCAGATACCGGCCAGGATCGAGCCGCCGATCGGTTTTTCCGCTGCGGGCGCAATGACGATGGCGCGTCGACGCAACAAGACCATGCAGACTGCCGCCGCTGCGAGCAAGGTTGCGGACAGCGCGAGCAGATTCGCCAGGCTGATATATCGCGCCAGTACGGCCGTTATCGCCGGCCCGGCCAATGCGCCTATCGTGCCGCCCGCCGCGATGTAGCCGTATAGCCGATGCGATTGCTCGCGGGAAAACACATCGCTGACCTGGCTCCAGAACAGCGAAATCACCAGCAGGTTGAAGACGCTGAGCCAGATGAAAAACGTCGCCGCGATGGCGACCGTGATTCCGATCGTGAACGCAGCGTAAAAGCCGAGCAGATTGGCAACGACGAAGCCGTACACCGCCGGCAGCAAAAAACGGCGCGGCACACGCTTCACCACCCAACCGAACACGGGAACGAGCAGCACGGTGCAGATGAATGTGCCGGTGAACAGCCATTGCAACTGGCCGACACCGGTTTGCACGCCCATCTCATCGCGCACTGGCCGGAGGATGTAGTAACTGCAGAGCAGCAGAAAGAAGGCGGCGGAGGCGAGGGCAGCGTGTCGAAATTCACCGGCACGGAATGCCGGGAGCGATGCCGCATCACGCGCGCTTGCTTCACTCATTCGTGACGATCTCGCTCGCGAGAAGTGCATGTCATCCATCCAGCAACTACTGAGCCGAAAGGTACGAAAATTGCATCCGGCATTTATCGAGCATCTTCTCTAAATGGTTGTAGGCATGGAGGCAGGTCATGACTCACCACATCGATAACCGCCGTCGCCAAGTTCTGATCGGAGGCGTAAGCGTCGTCACGGCTGCGGGCCTGAGCCGCTTCAGTTCTCCGAGCATCGCTGCTCCCGCTGAGGCAAAACCGCTGCCAGGCTATGCCGACTGGAAAGATGCGGAAAGCGTGATCGTGCATAGCGCCAATACCATCGAGACGAAGCGAGGCGAACTCGGCACCAGCGTCATCACGCCGCGTGAAAAGGTGTTCGTGCGAAACAACCTCGCGCCGCCGGGCGCCGATATCGTAGCGAATCCCGACGCATGGACCGTCTCGGTGGAGGGCGTAAAGTCTCCGCGGAGCCTGAAGGTCGGCGAGTTGAAAACCATGGGCGTCGGCACGGTGGCCATGGCGCTGCAGTGTTCCGGTAACGGCCGCGGTTTCTTCCCCCACAAGGCCAGCGGCACGCAGTGGAAGATGGGCGCGGCGGGTTGCGTCATCTGGAGCGGCGTGCCGGTCGCCGTCGTCGCAGAAGCGCTCGGCGGCCCGGTGGATGGGGTGCAGTTCATGACCGGGACCGGTGGAGAGACCGTTCCCGAGGGATTGAAAGCCAAGGACGTGATCGTCGAGCGCTCGGTCCCGCTGGCCGAAATGAAGAACGCCCTGCTGGCATGGGAAATGGATGGCGAGCCGATTTCTCTGGCACACGGCGGGCCGCTGCGGCTGATCATTCCGGGCTATTACGGCGTGAACAACGTGAAGTACATCAAGCGACTCGCTTTCACGCCGAAAGAGACGGATGCCAAGATTCATTCATCCGG
>JAKFDA010000062.1:0-18143 GCA_036676355.1 Nitrosomonadales bacterium
TCGAGGGTGCGTTCAGTGAGCATGCTGCGCATTTGCGTGAGATCGCTGTTCGGCTGCGCTTCGAGGGTGACCGAGGCGTCGCCGCCCAGCTGCCGCCATTCCGCGACGAACGCTTCACGGGTGCGGCGCGATAGCGGCGTCGGTATGCCGACGATGCCGATGCGACGCAAGCCATCCCTGAACGCGCGCTGCGCCAGCATGCGCGCTTCATCTTCGACGGATAGTCCGAAGGCATACAGGCCGGACGGCAGGGGCACATTCGCCGCGGGCTGATTCAATGTCAGCGTCGGGACCATGACCAGGCCGCTCGACGCGATGGCCGATACGCCGCTGCGCGTCATCGGACCCACGACCACGGCGGCGCCTTGCGGCAGCAGTTCGGCGTAGATCTGATAGATTCCTTCGGGACTCGCATCCGTCGCATGCACTTCGACAGGCAGGCGACCGGGGCGCTGTTGCGAGGCCGCCTCGGCGCCGCGCACGAAGGCGTCCGCGACCGCGCGAAAATCGGGCGACTGCAACGGCAACAGCAAGGCCATGAACGGCGCGCGCCGCGTGACGCCGGGCATCGGCAAGGGCGGCGTCACGATGCCCACTTCAGGTTCCTCTGGTTGTTCGACGCCGGGCGCGGGCATTTGCGGCGCAGGCGTTGTCACGGGCGCCGGTGCACGCGTCGGTGTTGCAGGCGGCATGGGGGCACAGGACAATGCCAAGCTTGCTGCAATCAGCGCAGCGCAAAGAGAGCGGATCAGTCGATGAGCGGGCACGCGGAGGAACTCGTGGATAAGGAGCGCGTTGCATTATATGTGGTGGCCACCCCGATCGGTAATCTGGGAGACATCACGCTGCGTGCGCTCGATACGCTGCGTGCCGTCGACCTTGTGTACGCGGAAGACACGCGCAACAGCGGCACGTTGCTCGCGCACCACGGCATTCAGGCAACGCTCAACCCGCTGCACGAACACAACGAGGCACGCGCCGCGCAGGATGTGCTGCATGCGCTGCAGACAGGTTTGTCGGTAGCGCTGATCAGCGACGCCGGCACGCCGGCGATCTCCGATCCGGGCGCGCGCGTGGTGGCCGAAGTGCGGCAGGCCGGCTATCGCGTCGTGCCCATTCCGGGACCGAATGCCGCGATTGCGGCGCTTTCCGCATCGGGTGTCGAAGGGCCGTTTTTATTCATCGGCTTTTTGCCGCCGAAGGCGGGCGCGCGTCGAAAGGCGCTGGAGGCGTGGCGCGATCTGACGCATACCCTGGTGTTTTACGAAGCGCCGCATCGCGTGCTCGAATGTGTGGACGATCTGCTCGCGGTGTTCGGTGCGGCGCGCACGCTGACCATTGCGCGCGAACTGACCAAACTGTTCGAAACGATTCATACCTGCCGGCTGGATGAAGCGCCGACCTGGTTCGCCGCGGACGCCAATCGCCTGCGCGGCGAGTTCGTGCTCATCGTCTCCGGCGCGCCGGTGGAGCAGGACGCGGTGCTCGCCGAAGGCGAGCGCGTGCTGAAATTGCTGCTCGACGAATTGCCGCTCAATAGCGCCGCCAGAATGGCCGCGACCATCACCGGTGCGCGCAAGAACGAACTGTACGAACGCGGTCTTGCGTTCAAGACCCGATAAGGAAGCGCATGCAAAGTTTGACGATTACCCGGCCGGACGACTGGCATCTGCATTTGCGCGACGGCGGCCCGCTGGCGAGCGTGTTGCCGCACAGCGCGCGGCAGTTCGCGCGCGCCATCATCATGCCGAATCTGAGGCCGCCGGTGACCACGGTCGAACTCGCACAGGCTTATCGCGATCGCATTATGAGGGAACTGCCCCAAGGCATGCGCTTCGAACCGCTGATGACGCTCTATCTGACCGACAACACCACAGCGAGCGAAATCGCCAAGGCGAAGGCGAGCGGCTTTGTCCACGCGGTCAAATACTACCCGGCCGGTGCGACGACCAATTCAGACTCCGGCGTTACCTCGCTCGAACGCGCCTATGAAGCGCTTGCGGCAATGGAGGCGCACGACGTACCGCTGCTCATGCATGGCGAAGTGACAACGCCCGGTGTCGATATATTCGATCGCGAAAAAGTCTTCATCGATACGGTGATGACGCGGATCGTGCAGCGCTTCCCCGACCTGCGCATCGTGTTCGAACACATCACGACCAAGGATGCGGCAGACTTCGTGCGCGACAGCGGACCGAACATCGGTGCGACCATTACCGCGCATCATCTGCTGTACAACCGCAACGCGATTTTCCAGGGCGGCATCCGTCCGCATTACTACTGCCTGCCGGTGCTTAAGCGCGAACGGCATCGCGAGGCGCTGGTCGCCGCAGCGACCGGCAGCAGTAACAAATTCTTTCTCGGCACGGACAGCGCGCCGCATCCGCAGGGCGACAAGGAAACGGCTTGCGGTTGCGCCGGTTGCTACACCGCGCACGCCGCTCTCGAACTGTATGCCGAAGCCTTCGAAGCAGCCGGCGCGCTGGATCGGCTGGAAACCTTCGCCAGCTTCAACGGCGCAGACTTTTATCGTTTACCGCGCAACAGCGAACGCATCACGCTGGTGCGAGACGCGTGGCAGGTGCCGTCGCAACTTGCTTACGGAACGACCCGACTCGTACCGCTGCGTGCCGGCGAATCGCTGGCCTGGCGCATGCGGTGACCAATGCGTGACGATGGTTGCGGAGCGCGCTGGGATCGCGCCGCGTTGCTTGCTTCGCCGCTGCTTCACACCGTCCGCCCGCTGATCGAAGCGCTGCCCGCGGAACGCTTCCCCGATTGCGAAGCGCTCAACCTGCTGGCGCGGCGCGGTGCGCTGATTAACGCGAACGGCAAGCCAGTCCGCTTCGTCCCGCCGCAGGGCGAAGCGAAGGTCGCGGCCTGCGATTACGAGGGCCGCGCCTATCGTACGGGCGAAGTGCTGACGCGGCCGGACAATTGGCACGACCTGTTCAATGCGCTGGCATGGCTGAGCTTTCCGCGTGCCAAGGCATTGATCAATCGGCTGCATATGACGGAACTGGCACGGCAGCATGGCTGCACACGCAACATTGCACGCGATGTCCTGACGCTGTTCGACGAGGGCGGCATGATCGTGGCGTGCAGCGATCCCGCATTGACCGAACTGCTGCATCAGTTTCAGTGGAAGCGCCTGCTATGGGACCGGCGGGATGACGTCGCCGAGCACATGCGGTTCTTCGTGTTCGGGCATGCCATTCATGAAAAGGCGCTTGCGCCCTATATCGGCATCACTGCGAAGGCGATCTGCATTGCGGTCGAATCGGACTTCACTACCTTGCCGGTGACCGACCAACTCGATCTGCTCGACGTTGCGGCGACCGCAGCACTGTCCGAGGCGCGAACGTTGTCAAGCACCGCCATGCTGCAGCCGCTGCCGATACTCGGCATTCCGGGATGGACGGCAGAGAATGAACAGCCGTCTTATTACGACGACGTGCGGCATTTTCGTCCTGGCCGGATGCGAGCGCCGTCGAAGTCAAAATGAAAGGCCCCGCCATGGGGGCAGGGCCTTGGGCTCGCCCGGGCCGGCGAGCGCCGTTTACGCCGTAAAAAACGGCGCCTGAACCGGAGCGGCTGCTCCGTTTCTTTATGGAAACGCCGATGAAGGCGACCAGCCGGACATCGGGCACTCATTCATTCGGCGGGTATATCGACCTACCGCACACCGACGCAATCGAGCGCGAATTCCCGGCTATGGAAAGGCCGGCAGCGTCGGCTCCACCGTTCCGCCCATCGCTTCGGGGTGGCGCCGGAGTATCAGTTCGCGGATCTCATCCACGCGCGAAGCCGGCGCATCCACCATCAGCAATATCCGCCCCGCTTCGATGTCGCGTTCGAACTGCGTCAGACGCGAATTGGGTACCGACACGCCGATGAGGCTTGACGCCCAACTGCCGAAGATCGCGCCGACCGCGCAGGTGATCAATACCGTCACAAGCTCCAGCCGTATACCCTCCGGTGGAGTCATGACGATAAACAATCCCACCAACAGGCCGCCGACGCCTCCGACCATCATGCCGATCTCGGCACCATGGATGAGGTCGGTTTTCTGCAGGGCATTGGCTTCATGCAGGCTACCTAGATCGGTGCCGCGTTTCGCGAGCACGTGCAAATGGCGGTCTTCGATGCGCGCGAGAAGCAAATC
Source organism: Nitrosomonadales bacterium (assembly GCA_036676355.1). GTDB lineage: Bacteria > Pseudomonadota > Gammaproteobacteria > Burkholderiales > SG8-39 > ZC4RG42. Next base: position 4,166 of record JAKFDA010000062.1, read on the forward strand.
GTCTACGGTGCGCTCGGTGCTCGCCACGTCGGGGAGCAGAAAGTAGAGGCGTCGTCTCATGGTGCTCTCCAGCGGAATCGTTGCACTTTATTTCTAGGTGGCGCGTACGCCAAAATCAAGTGTCGGGCAGGCAATAAAAGTGCCGATCGGATCGCGCAAACGCACCGTTGCGGGAACTTTAGGTCATCGACGCTGTATCATGCGCACGAAGCTGGCCAAACGGCCGCTGGCGGGCTCGACCCGCCAGAGGAAAGTCGGGACTCCATAGGGAAGGGTGCTGGGTAACGCCCAGACGCCGTGAGGCGAGGAATAGGGCCACAGAGACGAGTCTTTCTCGACTTGTCGCCGCGCTTTGGCGCGGCGACAAAGTCTCTTCGTAATGGGGTAGAAGGGTGTACGCCCTCTTATCTCGGTACGGCGAGATGCGAAGGGGCCATCGCGTAAGCGGTGGTTTCCGCAGAGGGTCATCGCGTAAGCGGTGGCCTTCTCGACGCAGTCGAGAAAGGGTGAAACGCGGTAACCTCCACCCGGAGCAACACCAAATAGGCAGGCGTTGATGCGTCCCGCGGAGCCTGCGGGTAGGTGGCTTGAGCCCTGGGGCAACTCAGGGCCCAGATGAATGGCCGTTCACGACAGAATCCCGCTTATCGGCCAGCTTCACTTTCTTTCCTTTTCGTCGGCGCGTTCTCGTGTCTGGCATTTTCCGCCGGTGCACGCGCCCTGCGCGCTTGGCATACATGTTGCAAATCCTTGCCCCGCATATGCGGAGACAAGCATGCGGGTTCTGATCGTCGACGAATCAAGCGAGCGCGCGGAAATCCTGCGCCTGGGACTTGAGCGCGCCAATCATGAAGTGGTGGCCGTGCTGTCGTCCGCACTAAATCTGTTGCAGGCGGTCGAGCGTTTCGCGCCCGACATCATCATCGTCGATACCGATTCACCCTCGCGAGATGTGATCGAGCACCTGGTGCTTCTCGGTCGCGATCGGCCGCGTCCCATCGTCATGTTCGCCAATGATGCGCACAGCGAAACCATACGCGAAGCCGTACGCGCGGGAGTCACCGCGTACATCGTGGACGGCCTGGACGTCGAGCGCGTCAAGCCGATCATCGACGTGGCGCTGGCGCGCTTCGACAGCTTTGAGCAACTGCGCGGCGAACTGGCCGAAGCCAATCTCAGACTTACCGAACGCAAGCTCGTGGATCGCGCCAAAGGTTTGCTGATGAAAACGCGCGGCGTTTCGGAAGACGAGGCGTACGCGCAGTTACGCAAACTTGCCATGCGTCGTGGTCAGCGACTGGGCGAAATCGCGCGCAGCGTGATCGACGCTGCGCAGCTTCTGACTTGAGGTGGTGCGAAGCGACGCATCGACGCACTAACGCAGTGCGCGCAGTCGGCTGATTCCATCTGCCGGCCCCGATGTATTGCATGGCATAGGCTTTGCTGAGACAGGATTGAACGAGGTCAACGGCGGCCTCGATGGAACAAAGGCGTTCCAGAGTCAACGATGACTCTGCGAACGCCTTTTTTATTGGTGCGGGTGGCTTGAGGAATGAAATGCATATGCGCAATGACCGGAACGAAGTGAAGCGCGACCTGCCGGACGGGCGTCGCGAGTTTCTGAAACAGGCGGGCGCGGTATCGATCATGAGTCTGATACCGGATGCGGTGCGCGTGGGCGCATGGGCGGCCGGTTCCGATGCGCCGGAAAAGAAGGAATTAAAGATCGGCTTCATCCCGCTCACCGACTGCGCGTCACTGGTGATGGCGTCGGTGATGGGCTTCGATCAGAAGTACGGCATCAAGATCACGCCGAGCAAGGAGGCGTCGTGGGCCGCCGTGCGCGACAAGATGGTGCACGGCGGTCTGGATGCGGCGCATGTGCTGTACGGTCTGATCTACGGCGTACAGCTCGGCGTCGGCGGGCCGAAGAAAGACATGTCGATCCTGATGGCGTTGAACAACAACGGTCAGGCGATCACGCTGTCGCGCAAGCTGCACGACAAGGGTGTCAGGGATGGAGCCGGCTTGAAAGCGCTGATCGAGCGGGAGCGCGGCGAATATACCTTCGCGCAGACCTTTCCCACCGGTACGCACGCGATGTGGCTGTACTACTGGCTCGCCGCGAACGGCATCGATCCTTTCGCCGACGTGAAGACCATCACCGTGCCGCCGCCGCAGATGGTGGCGAACATGCGCGTCGGCAACATGGACGGCTTTTGCGTCGGCGAGCCGTGGAACAACCGCGCGATCATGGACAAGATCGGTTTCACTGCCGTGACGACACAGGACATCTGGAAGGATCACCCGGAGAAAGTACTGGGTTGCACCACAGAGTTCGTGCAGCGGTATCCCAACACCGCGCGTGCGATGACGGCGGCGTTGCTTGAGGCGGGCCGCTGGATCGATGCATCGCTCGCCAATCGTCGCCGGACGGCCGAGACCATCGCGGGCAAAGCCTATGTCAACACCGATATGGAAGTCATTCTCGCGCGCATGCTCGGCCGTTACGACAACGGTATCGGCAGGGTCTGGGACGAGCCGGACTACATGAAGTTTCACAACGACGGCGCGGTGAATTTCCCCTATCTGTCGGACGGCATGTGGTTCCTCACTCAGCATCGCCGCTGGGGCTTGCTGAAGAGCGACCCCGACTACCTCGGCGTGGCGAAGGCGGTCAATCGCATCGACGTCTACGGGCAGGCGGCCGACGCGGCGAAGGTGAGCGTGCCGCGGGAGCCGATGCGTGCGGTCAAATTGATCGACGGCGTGTCGTGGGATGGCAAGGACCCGAGGAAATATGCGGCGTCTTTCAAGCTGCGCGTCGCGTAGCGCCGGAAGGAGACGAAACATGAACGTGGTCAATCTGAAAGCGGAACCGCTGCGCGGGCCGCCTGCGGAAGCGTCGATGAGCGCCCCCGCAAAAACAGTCGCGCTGCAGCGCGCGAGTGCGGCAGACCTGCAAGCATCCTCCGAGATCGACAAACCGGACTACGTGCGCACGCGTGCGCCGGAGTGGCTGGTGCGTGCGCTTGCGATGACGCTTGGGATCGCCTCATTCATCGCTCTATGGGCCGTGATTGCGCGGGTGGGAGGCGAATTGCCGAAACCTTCGGTGACCTGGGATGCGGCACTGAAACTGTTTGCCGACCCTTTCTATAACAACGGGCCGAACGATCAGGGCATTGGCTGGAACGTACTCAATTCGCTTGGCCGTGTCGCCATCGGTTTCGGCGCCGCGGCACTGGTCGGCATTCCGCTCGGCTTCATGATCGGCCGCTTCCGCTTTCTTTCCGATATGGCGGCACCGATCATCGGTTTGCTCAAGCCGGTCAGTCCGCTGGCGTGGTTGCCCATCGGCCTGCTCGTTTTCAAGTCCGCCGATCCCGCGGCGATCTACGTCATCTTCATCTGCAGCGTGTGGCCGCTGATGATCAATACTGCGGTCGGCGTACGGCAGGTGCCGCACGACTATCTCAACGTCGCGCGCGTGCTGAAACTGTCGGAGTGGAAGGTGTTCACCAGAGTTCTGTTTCCCGCAGTGTTGCCGCATGTGATTACCGGCGTACGCCTGTCGATCGGCGTCGCCTGGCTGGTGATCGTCGCGGCGGAGATGCTGACCGGCGGTGTGGGCATCGGTTTCTGGGTGTGGGACGAGTGGAACAACCTCAATGTGCAGCACATCATCATCGCCATCTTCGTGGTCGGCATCGTCGGACTGGCGCTTGAACAGGCGTTGATTCTGCTCGCCAACCGATTCAGCTATGACAGCAAATCCTGAACATCAACGAGACCAGCCCCATGCGCAAATATCTGCAAATCGACAATCTCGGCATGCGCTTCGAGACGAAGAAGGGCTCCTTTGTCGCGCTGCGTGACATCAACCTGCATATCGCCGAGGGCGAGTTCGTGTCGCTGATCGGGCACTCCGGCTGCGGCAAATCGACCCTGCTCAATTTGATTGCGGGCCTGCTTCGGCCCACTCGCGGCGCGATGCTGCTTGCAAACAGGGAAATCGCCGGCCCCGGCCCCGATCGCGGCGTGGTTTTCCAGAATCACTCCCTGTTGCCCTGGCTCAATACGTTTGAGAACGTCCATCTCGCTGTCGAACGCGTATTCGGCGAAAGAGAATCGAGGGCGCAACTCAAGGCGCGCGTGCATCGTGCGCTCGAACTGGTGGACCTGACCCATGCGGAGACGAAGTATCCGCACGAAATATCCGGCGGAATGAAGCAGCGCGTGGGCATTGCCAGAGCGCTATCGATGGAGCCGAAGGTGCTTTTGCTGGACGAGCCTTTCGGCGCGCTCGATGCGTTGACGCGGGCGCATTTGCAGGACGAACTGATGCAAATCGTGGTCAGGACGAAAAGCACGGTCGTCATGGTGACGCACGATGTCGACGAGGCCGTGCTGCTGTCCGACCGCATTGTCATGCTGACCAATGGCCCGGCCGCGACCATCGGCGATGTGATTGCGGTCGATCTGCCGCGCCCGCGCGACCGGCTCACGCTCGCCACGCACCCCGCCTATTTGCGCTGTCGTACTCAAATGCTGCAGTTTCTTTATCGCAAGCAGATGCATCAGGCGGCGTGAGTCGGATCGCGCACCACGACAAAGCGCGTGATCGAAACGCGCACCACAACGCTGCGTAGAAGCCGATGCAGATGCGCGTCTACCGGCAGATACGAGATGAAAGGTCTGTGGCATAGGCGTTGCTAAACCTTTGCGTACGAAGAGATCGGAAATTACGGGTGGTGCACAGGTGCATCGCCGGGGCAGCGATAAGCACGATGCGCGAAACGAAATCCACCTGTTGTTACTGCGGCGTCGGCTGCGGGGTCGTGATCCAGAGCGAAGACGATCGCATTGTCGGCGTGCGCGGGGACGCAGATCATCCGGCCAATTTCGGCCGCTTATGTACCAAAGGCTCGGCGCTGCACTTGAGCGCACGGCTCGATAACCGCGCTTTGCATCCCGAGTTGCGTAGGCGGCGAAACGAAGCGCGCGAGCGCGCAAGCTGGGACGAGACGCTCGAATATGCCGCGCGACGTTTTGCCGCAACGATCCGGCAACATGGGCCGGACAGCGTGGCGTTCTACATTTCCGGCCAGTTGCTGACCGAGGACTATTACGTCTTCAACAAACTGGCAAAAGGGCTGATCGGCACCAACAACGTCGATACCAATTCGCGCCTGTGCATGTCATCCGCCGTGGCGGGCTACAAGGCGACCCTCGGCGCCGATGCGCCCCCGGCGTGCTACGACGACGTGGCGCATGCACGGTGCATTTTTATTGCCGGTTCGAACACGGCGATCGCGCATCCGATCCTGTTTCGTCGCATCGAGGATGAGAAGGCGCGACGGCCCGATCTCAAATTGATCGTGGTCGATCCGCGCCGCACCGATACCGCCGCGTTCGCCGATCTGCACCTGCCGATTCTGCCCGGCACGGATATCGCGCTGTACAACGGCATGCTGCACGTGCTGCTGTGGGAAGGGCTGTGCGACATGGCTTACGTCCGTGCACATACAGAGGGTTTTGATGCGCTCAAGCAAACGCTGCGCGAATACACGCCCGACATCGTGGCCCGCCTTTGCGGCGTGCCGGCAGCAGATATCGTACAGGCGGCGAAGTGGTTCGGCGAATCGGCCGCGACGCTATCGATGTATTGCCAGGGGCTCAATCAATCGACGCACGGCACCGACAACAACGCCGCGCTGATCAATCTGCATCTTGCCACCGCGCATATCGGCAAGCCGGGCGCGGGGCCGTTTTCGCTCACCGGGCAGCCGAATGCGATGGGCGGGCGCGAAGTCGGCGGTATGTCGAATCTGCTGTCCGCGCATCGCGACATGGCGAATGCCGAACATCGCGCCGAAGTTGCACGGCTTTGGGGTATCGACGACGTTCCGGCGACGCCGGGCAAATCGGCGGTCGAGATGTTCGATGCATTGCGCAAGGGCGAAATCAAGGCGATCTGGATCGCCTGTACCAACCCGGCGCAATCGATGCCGCATCTGAGTTCGGTGCGCGCGGCATTGGAAACGGCAGAGTTTGTCGTCGTCCAGGATGCCTATGGCAACACTGACACCGTGCGCTACGCCGACGTATTGCTGCCGGCGACGAGCTGGGGCGAGAAGACGGGCACGGTGACGAACTCCGAGCGACGCATCACGCGCGTGTGGCCGGCCGTTTCGCCGCCCGGCGAAGCGCATCACGACTGGCAGATCGTGGTCGATTTCGCGCATCGGCTCGGTCGCGCATTGGGTGACGAGCCCGCATCGGCGCTGTTTCCTTATCGCGATGCCGAGCAAATTTTCGACGAGCATCGCGAAAGCACGCGCGGTCGCGACCTGGATATCACCGGCATGTCGTACGACATGCTCGAACGCGTCGGGCCGCAGCAATGGCCGTTGCCCGAAGGTGAGCAGGCGGGTAAGGCGCGCCTCTATGGCGACGGCATCTACCCGACGCCGAACGGTCGCGCGCATTTCATCAACACGAAGCACCAACCGACGGTAGAGGACACCGATGCGCGCTATCCGATCCATCTGAACAGCGGCCGTTTGCGCGATCAATGGCATGGCATGAGCCGCACCGGCACCGTGGCACGGCTCTACAACCATGTCGCCGAACCGCTGCTGTCCATGAACGCGGATGACATGCGTCGACGTGGTTTGCACGACGGCGATGTCGTACGAATCGGCAGTCGCCGCGGCACGCAGGCAGTGCGCGTGGTCGGCTCGGATGAAATGCGCGCCGGGCAGGCGTTCATGCCCATGCACTGGGGCGCACAATTCATGCGTGGCGCCGGCGTCAATATGCTGATGCCGCCGAATTTCGATCCGCTCTCGAAGCAGCCTGAGCTCAAGCACGCTGCCGTGCAGGTTGCGAAACTCGATCTGCCGCAGACGCTGGTGGCAATGTGTCGTTTTCAGCGTGGCAGCGAGGTGTCGGCGCCGACATTGATGCGCGTCATGCAGCCCTACCTGGAGCGCTTCGATTACGCCACGCTCGGCATGGCAGGTCGCGATGACGAAGTGCTGGTGTTTCGCGCCCATGCGCATGAGGCGATCGATTCGAATCTGCTGCGCGAACTGGATGCGCTGCTCGGTCTCGATGATCCGGCTTGCACCATGAACTATATGGACGTGCGTCGTGGCGTGTTCAAGGCTGCGCGTGTCGAAGACGATACCGTCATCGCCGCGCGCCTGTGCGGCGAGACTGCCGCGCAGGAGTGGGTGCGCAACATGATGATCGAAGGCGCCTCGGTCGAAGCGGTTCGCCCGTGGATACTCGCGCCGATTTCGGCGCCGCCGCGCGGCTCTCTCAGTCGCGGCCGTACGGTGTGTGCCTGCGTCGATGTGTCGGAGAACGAAATTCGCATCCGATTGCGGCAGGGCGCCACGTTCGCGGACCTGCAGGCGACATTGAAATGCGGCACGCAGTGCGGCTCGTGTCTGCCAGAATTGCGGCGTATGAGCGAGGCGATGTCATTTCGAGGCGAGAGTCGCGAGCGAAAAGCCGAGCGCGCATCTGTCGCGGCAGAGCGCATGGAGTAAATGTTGAAGCGTTTGGCGGTACAAGCGTATTTCTGGATTCCCGATCGCTCCGCTGCGCGGCTTGCCGGGAATGACGTGAGCTCTTTGGCGCTCGACTCTCGGCTGAATTGAAATGAATTACGCACAGATCATTCGCGAGATTGGAAGAGGCGCGCACGGCGCGCACGATCTTGACGTCGATACCGCGCGGCAGCTATTCGGCGCCGTGCTCGACGGCGGCGTGCCGGAACTGGAACTGGGCGGCATCCTGCTGGCGCTGCGCATGAAAACAGAATCGGTCGGCGAACTGTTCGGTTTTGTACAGGCGATGGGCGAGCGTGTGCATCGCCTATTGCCGCCCGCAGGCGCTGTACGACCGGTCGTGCTGCCGAGCTACAACGGCGCGCGACGTCAGCCGAATCTCGTGCCGCTGATCGCATTCGCCTTGCAGCGCATCGGCGTTCCGGTGCTGGTGCACGGTGTGCTCGAAGGCAATGGCCGGGTGGCGAGCGCCTACATCTTTCGCGAGTTGGGCATCATGCCGTCCGCCACGCTGGTGCGAGCGCAACGCTCGCTCAACGAAGGGCAGGTCACGTTCGTGCCGGCCGCCGTGCTTGCACCCGGCATCGCGCAATTGCTCGGCATGCGCGCGCGTCTGGGCGTGCGCAACAGCGCACACACCGTGGCCAAACTGATGGACCCGTTCGACGGTCACTGTCTCCGCGTCGTGCCACTGACGCATCCCGATTACCTGCGGAAAATCGCCGAAGTGCTGGCGCAGATGCGCGGCGCGGCGCTGCTGATGAAAGGCACCGAAGGCGAACCGTATGCGAGCCCGCGCCGTCGCCCGCAGATCGAACTGTTTCGCAACGGTGAATGTGAAGTGCTGTTCGAGCAGGAACGCATGACGGACGAAGTCCCGAGCTTCGCGCCGCGGGATCTGGAGCCCGCCGCCACCGCGGCCTACATACGCAGCATTCTCGACGGCCAACATCCCATGACGCTGCCGGTGGTCAATCAGATAGCGTGTTGTCTCTACGGCTGCGGCTATGCCGACGATCTCAATCAGGCGAAAGCCATCGTGGCGGTACAAACGCGCAACTTCGTAGCGTGACGCGCGCGATTCTGCATGCGCCCCATCCCGGGGCATGTGCATGGGCGCGTGCACCGTCAACTCGCCTGTCTCTTTTCTGTGCGTCGCGCTATCCGATTGATTTCCGCGCTCATCGCCTCCGTGGCATGGGCCTTGCTGAAACACCATGCATGCATCGCGGCAATGTCGTGTGCGATGCAATCGGAGTTGTGCGATGAAAAGAATGAAACTGGTGATGGTGGGCAACGGCATGGCCGGCGTGCGCACGCTCGAAGAGTTGCTCAAGCTGGCGCCCGATCTGTACGACATCACCGTGTTCGGAGCGGAGCCGCATCCCAACTACAACCGCATTCTGCTGTCGCCGGTGCTGGCGGGCGAGATGAGCGTGAAGGACATCATGCTCAACGATCTCGATTGGTATCGCGATCACAACCTCAAGCTGCATCTGAACCGGAAGGTTGTGAAAATCGATCGTCGTGGGCGCAAGGTGATTGCCGAGGACGGCACCGAGGAAGAATACGATCGCCTGCTGCTCGCCACCGGCTCCAATCCTTTGATGCTGCCGGTGCCGGGCGGGGATCTGAATGGCGTGCTGAGCTATCGCGACATTCACGACACCGACGCGATGATCGAAGCGTCGAAGCGCGGCAAGCATGCTGTCGTGATCGGAGGTGGCCTGCTCGGGCTGGAAGCGGCAAACGGTTTGAAGTTGCGCGGCATGAACGTCACCGTCGTGCACCTGATGGATTGGCTGATGGAGCGTCAGCTCGATCGCACGGCGGCGAAAATGCTTCAGCGCTCGCTGGAACAGAAGGGGCTGCAGTTCCTACTCGGCAAGCAGACAAGCGAAATCGTCGGCGGCGGACCGGGTGACGAAAATGCGGGGCGCGTGAAGAGCGTGCGTTTCAAGGACGGCAGCGAGATCATCGCCGACCTCGTGGTGATGGCGATTGGCATCCGCCCCAATACCGCGCTGGCCGAGTCGGCTGGGCTTTATTGCCGTAAAGGCATCGTGGTGAACGACACGATGCAGACCTACGACCCGAAAATATATGCGGTAGGCGAATGCGTTGCGCATCGCGGTATGTCATACGGATTGGTCGCACCGCTGTTCGACATGGCGAAGGTGTGCGCCAATCACCTGGCGCTGTTCGGCATCGGCCGTTACACCGGCTCGGTCACATCGACCAAACTCAAGGTCACGGGGATCGACCTGTTTTCCGCCGGAGACTTCAGCGGCGGTCCAGACACGGAAGAGATTGTGCTGCACGACGCCATGGGTGGCGTGTACAAGAAGCTGGTGGTGAAAGACGACAAGATCGTCGGCGGCGTGTTGTATGGCGATACTACCGATGGCGCCTGGTATTTCCAGATGCTGCGCGACCAGCAAAGCATCGGCGAGATTCGTGATCACATCCTGTTCGGCGAGACGAATCTGGGCAACAGCGGTCATCAGGGCCAGAACAAGGCCGCGGCGATGGCCGAGACGATGGAAGTATGCGGTTGCAACGGCGTGTGCAAGGGCACGATCGTCAAGGCGATCACCGAGAAAGGCTTGTTCAGCCTGGACGAGGTGCGCAAACACACCAAGGCGTCGTCCTCGTGCGGCTCGTGCACCGGACTGGTCGAGCAGATTCTTGCCTCGACCGTGGGCGGTGCGTATCAGGCGAGCGATTCGAAGACCAAGCCGGTGTGCGGCTGCACCGATTACACGCATGAAGAAGTGCGCAAGGCGATTCGCACGCAGAAGCTGCTCAGCATTCCGGCCGTCATGCATTTCCTCGAATGGCATACGCCGAACGGCTGCGCGACCTGCCGGCCGGCGCTGAACTATTACCTCATCTCGACGTGGCCGCACGAGGCCGAAGACGACCCGCAATCGCGCTTCATCAACGAGCGCGCACACGCCAACATCCAGAAGGACGGCACGTTTTCGGTCGTGCCGCGCATGTGGGGCGGCATTACCACGCCGGCCGAATTGCGTCGCATCGCCGACGTGGCCGAGAAATACGCGGTGCCGATGGTCAAGGTCACCGGCGGTCAGCGCATCGACCTGCTCGGCATCAAAAAGGAAGACCTGCCTAACGTCTGGCGGGACCTCGATATGCCGAGCGGTCACGCCTACGGCAAGAGCATCCGCACGGTGAAGACCTGCGTGGGCAGCGAGTTCTGCCGCTTCGGCACGCAGAACTCGACGCAGATGGGGATCGATCTGGAAAAGATGTTGTTCAACATGTGGTCGCCGCACAAGGTCAAGCTGGCCGTGTCGGGTTGTCCGCGAAACTGCGCCGAATCGGGCATCAAGGATGTCGGCGTGATCGGCGTGGATTCCGGCTGGGAGATTTATGTCGCGGGCAACGGCGGCATCAAGACCGAGGTCGCGCAGTTCCTCTGCAAGGTGGCGACGCACGACGAGGTGCTCGAATATTCAGGCGCGTTTCTGCAGCTCTATCGGGAAGAGGCGCGCTATCTCGACCGCACGGTGCACTGGGTGCAACGCGTCGGCATGGACTATGTGAGACAGCATGTGGTGGATGATGCGGTGAATCGCAGGGCCCTGTACGAGCGCCTGCTTTATGCGCTGGCGGGCATCAAGGACCCGTGGCAGGAGCGCGTCGCGCAAAGCGATAAACGGCGCGAGTTCGAGCCGATCGTACTCGAAGCGCTTGACGCCTGAGCGTCACCACTCACCGGAAGGCAAATGATGAGCGAATGGCAAAAAGTGTGTGAAGTCGAGGACATTCCGCGGCTGGGATCGCGCGTGGTACGTCGCGCCCAGGGCGATGTGGCGGTGTTTCGCAACGCCGCAGACGAAGTTTTCGCCCTGGAAGATCGCTGTCCGCACAAGGGCGGGCCGCTGTCTCAGGGCATCGTGTACGGCAGGCATGTCACCTGTCCGCTGCATAGCTGGAAAATCTGCCTGGACGACGGAAACGCCAGCGCGCCCGACGAAGGTCGCGCCGAGCGTTACACCGTGAAAGTCGAAGGCGGCGTGGTGTTTATGCAAAGCTGATTGTCTATCGCTGTGCCCGCCTGACGCGCGCGACCCGCGCGTCAGGCGGCAAGCTGGCATTGAAATCGTAGCGATACTGAGCGCCTTGTGGCATGTGGCGATGCTGTAGCATCCGGACGCGACGTCACAAGGGAAAGAAAAAATGTTTCTTGCGCTACTGCTCGTCACCTTGCTCGTCGCTTCGGCCGTTTCCCTGCTCGTGGCGCGCGCATTCGCCAAGTCGCTGGACAGCATTCTCAAGCGCATCATCGCGGATGAAATCAGCGGCGCCTGGCTGAAATACCTCAAGTTCGCCATTCTGGTGGTCGGCATCTCCGCCGGCGTGCGGATCTATGAACTGGAGAAGTACATCACCCCGCAGCGCTGGGACAAGGAAGCGAAGGTCATCCAGCTCACCGCCGAACGCTGGGTGCTGGAGATCTACCGGACGGTGATCGAAATGTTGCAGGGCATCGCATGGATGCTGCTGGTGTTCTTCGTCTTCGCGCTGATCGCCTATGTGATCGTGCGGATCGCCGAACTCAAGCGCAGCCACACGGGCGATCGCCCCTGATCTTTCAGGCTGCCTGTACAAGGCCGTTCCTGTTCGCGCCGGGAACGGTTAGGATGCCCCGATGGACCCGCATGAAACGCCGAACACCTCGGCACGCACACTGCAGCATTACAACGAACAAGCCGAAGCCTTCTGGGAGGGCACGCGCGATCACGATGTTCGTCAGAATATCGAGGCGTTGCTGAACGCCATCGAAGGCGAGCCGCCGTTCACCGTTCTCGATCTCGGCTGCGGGCCGGGACGGGATCTGAAGACTTTCACCGAACGCGGGCATGTCGCGATCGGTCTGGACGGTGTGGCGCGCTTCTGCGAAATGGCGCGCGCCCACAGCGGCTGTGAAGTGTGGCAGCAGGATTTTCTCGCCCTCGACCTGCCGGCCGAGCGTTTCGACGGCATTTACGCCAACGCCTCGCTGTTTCATGTGCCGCGCGCCGACTTGCCACGCGTGCTGAGCGAACTGCGCGCGGCGTTGAAGCCGCGCGGCGTGCTGTTCAGTTCCAATCCGCGCGGGCAGAACGAGGAAGGCTGGATGCGCGGGCGTTACAAGACCCTGCACGATCTGACGTCGTGGCGTCGCTACATGAACGATGCCGGTTTCGCGGAACTGACTCACTATTACCGCCCAACCGGATTGCCGCGCGAGCAACAGCCTTGGCTGGCGAGCGTATGGCGCAAGCGCTAAGCCGGCGTTCGTCTGTTTCTTGCATGCGCGTTGCAATCGTGAAGAACAGTCTGCATCCGACAAGGAGTCCCACCTCATGACGCGTATCCGAGCCTGGGCCGCGCGTGCACCAGGCGAACCGCTGCAACGTTTCGATTTCGATCCCGGGCCGCTGGGCACCGAGGATGTGGAGATCGCCGTGGAGTACTGCGGCATCTGTCATTCGGACGTTTCGATGCTCGATAACGAATGGGACATGACGAACTATCCCTTCGTGCCGGGGCACGAAGCGATCGGTCGCGTGGTCGCGATCGGTGAGGACGTCAAAGGCATGAAGGTCGGTCAGCGCGTGGGTGTGGGCTGGAACGCCAGCAGTTGCGCGCAGTGCCGCACCTGTCTCAGTGGCAATCAGCATTTGTGCGCGGACGTGCAAGGCACCATCGTCGGTCGCCATGGCGCGTTCGCGGATCGGCTGCGGGTGAACTGGTTGTGGGCCGTGCCGCTGCCGGATGCGGTCGAAGCCAGCAGCGCCGGTCCGCTGCTGTGCGGCGGCGTGACCGTGTTCTATCCGCTGCTGCTGAACGATCTCAAGCCGACTGCGCGCGTCGGCGTCGTCGGTATCGGCGGACTGGGACATATGGCGCTGCAATTCCTCAACGCCTGGGGTTGCGAAGTGGTGGCCTTCACATCGAGCGCATCCAAGCGGGATGAAGCGCTCGCACTCGGCGCGCATCGGGTCGTTTCCAGCACCGATGCGAATGCGATGCAAAAACTGCAGGGCTCGCTCGATCTGCTTCTGTATACGGTCAATGTGTCGCTCGACTGGGACGCATACCTCGCTACGCTGGCGCCCAAGGGGCGCCTGCATATCGTCGGCGCGGTGCTCGATCCGATTCCCGTCAAGGCGATGCAACTCATTTCGTTCGAGCAGAGCATCAGCGGTTCGCCGACCGGCCCGCGCCATGCCATCGATACCATGCTCGAGTTTGCCGCGCGTCATAACATCGCGCCGCGCGTCGAACACTTTCCCATGAGCCGGGTGAACGAAGCGCTGCAACGACTGCGTGAAGGCAAGCCGCACTATCGCATCGTGCTCGACGCGGATTTCACCTAGTTG
>JAKFDA010000063.1:0-111822 GCA_036676355.1 Nitrosomonadales bacterium
TTTAGGTTCCAGCGCCTCACGGCGTGGGGGTTCGAGTCCCTTCCTTCGCACCATTCACACATAACACTATCTGGATGTCCTCACGCATGGAAAGTACCGTAGAGAACCTGGGCCAACTCGAGCGCCGCCTGACCATGGCCGTGCCGCTGGCGGAAATCGACAAGCAAGTGGATGAGCGCCTGAAGCGTCTCGCGCGCACCGTGAAGATGTCCGGCTTTCGTCCGGGCAAGGTGCCGTTGAAACTTGTCGCGCAACAATACGGGCCGCAGGTGCGTTCCGAAGTGATCGGCGACGAAATCCAAAAGGCGTTCACCGAAGCCGTGCGCGGGCAGAATCTGCGCGTGGCCGGCTATCCGCGTTTCGAGCCGAAGGCCGACGCGCCCGCCGACCAGTTGCAATTCGATGCCACTTTCGAGGTCTATCCGGAACTGACTCCCGGTGATCTGAGCGGCGTGACCATCGAGCGCCCGACCCTGACCGTGACGGACGCCGAAGTGGACAAAACCATCGACGTGTTGCGCAAGCAGCGCGTTCATTACCACGATGCCGATCGCGCCGCGCAGGACGGCGACCGCGCGACCATCGATTTTGTCGGTACGATCGACGGCGTGGAGTTCGAGGGCGGCAAAGCCGAGAACTATCCCTTCGTGCTGGGCGAAGGCCGCATGCTGACCGATTTCGAGAATGGCGTGCGCGGCATGAGCGCAGGCGAGAGCAAGAACGTCGCGGTCAAGTTTCCCGACGATTACGCCGGCAAGGACGTCGCAGGCAAAGAAGCAAGCTTCGCCATTACGCTGAAGCTGGTGGAAGCGCCGCATATGCCCACGGTTGATTCGAATTTCGCCCGCGCATTGGGCATCGAGGACGGCGATCTGGACACGATGCGGCGCGAAATCCGCGCCAATGTCGAACGTGAAGTGAAGAAGCGGCTGGGCGCCGAATTGAAACAAAAGGTCATGCAGGCCTTGCTCGATACGAACACCATCGAACTGCCCAAATCGCTGATCGATATGGAGCAGGAGCGGCTGGTGCAGAACGCGCGCCGCGATCTCGAATCACGCGGTCTCAAGATGGATGGCATGCCCATCGATCCGAAGCTGTTCGAGGACCAAGCTCAGCGGCGGGTCAGTCTCGGCCTGATCATCGGCGAGCTGGTCAGACGTAACAATCTGTCCCCCAAGCCCGAGCAGGTCCGTGCCTTGATCGAAGATCAATCGCAAAGCTATGAGCACCCGGCCGAGGTGGTAACATGGTTTTACTCGCAACCGGAGCGGCTCGCTGAATTCGAAGGCCTGGCCGTCGAAGACAATGTCATCGACTGGGTGCTCACGCAAGCCAAGGTGGTCGACCAGCCCGCCGACTTCGAAAAACTGATGGGGAATGCAGCATCATGACGCGTAAAGTCTGGTCACCCACCGCAGGTTACGTCGATCCGCAAGCCGGATATCAGGAGCCTCAGGGCCTTGGCCTCGTGCCGATGGTCATCGAGCAGAGCGGTCGTGGCGAACGTGCCTACGACATCTATTCGCGCCTGCTCAAGGAGCGCGTCGTCTTTCTGGTCGGCCCGGTCAACGAGGTTTCGGCGAACCTGATCGTCGCGCAACTTTTATTTCTCGAATCCGAGAACCCGGACAAGGATATTTCGTTCTATATCAACTCGCCCGGCGGATCGGTATCCGCAGGCCTCGCGATATACGACACGATGCAGTTCATCAAGCCGGACGTTTCCACGTTGTGTACGGGGCAGGCGGCCAGCATGGGCGCGCTGCTGCTTTGCGCAGGCGCCAAGGGCAAGCGTTACTGCCTGCCGAACTCGCGCGTGATGATCCACCAGCCTATGGGCGGTTTCCAGGGGCAGGCTTCCGACATCGAGATTCACGCCAAGGAAATTCTGTTTCTCAAAGGCAAGCTGAACGAAATCATGGCCAAGCATTCCGGTCAGAACATCGACCAGATCGCCAAGGATACCGACCGGGATAATTTCCTATCAGCGACCGAAGCCATGAAGTATGGTTTGGTCGACCGCATCCTCTCCTCGCGTATCGAGGCAGCGGGCGTCTAAGGAGCGAACAGCACAATGTCGGAAAAAAACGGCGGCGAGAAACTTCTTTACTGTTCCTTCTGTGGCAAGAGCCAGCACGAGGTGCGGAAGCTTATCGCCGGCCCGTCGGTGTTTATCTGCGACGAATGCATCGAGTTGTGCAACGACATCATTCGCGAAGAAAGCGCCGGTGACAAATCGGGTAAGGCGACACGCACCGATCTGCCTACGCCGCAGGAAATTCGCGGCATCCTGGACGAGTATGTAATCGGCCAGGAGCGGGCGAAAAAGATTCTCTCGGTTGCGGTGTACAACCACTACAAGCGGTTGAAGCATCTCAACAAGAACGGCGACGAGGTCGAGCTTTCCAAATCGAACATTCTGCTTGTCGGTCCAACCGGCTCGGGCAAGACCTTGCTCGCGCAAACATTGGCGCGTCTGCTCAACGTTCCGTTCGTCATCGCGGACGCAACCACGCTCACTGAAGCGGGCTATGTCGGCGAGGATGTCGAGAACATCATCCAGAAGCTGCTGCAGAACTGCGATTACGATGTGGACAAGGCCAAGCGCGGCATTGTCTATATCGATGAAATCGACAAGATTTCCCGTAAATCCGACAATCCCTCCATCACACGCGATGTGTCGGGCGAGGGGGTGCAGCAGGCGTTGTTGAAACTGATCGAAGGCACGGTCGCTTCGGTGCCGCCGCAGGGCGGGCGTAAGCATCCGAATCAGGATTTCGTGCAGGTCGATACGACCAATATCCTGTTCATCTGCGGCGGTGCGTTCGACGGACTGGAAAAAATCATCCGCCAGCGTTCCGAAAAAGCCGGCATCGGTTTCGGCGCGGAAGTGCGCAGCCTGAACAATGGCAAGGATATCAGCGAGGTGCTCAAGGGCACCGAACCGGAAGATCTGATCAAGTTCGGTCTCATTCCCGAATTCGTCGGACGTCTGCCCGTCGTCGCTACGCTTGAAGAACTGGACGAAGCAGCCCTGATTCGAATCCTTACCGAACCGAAGAACGCGCTTATCAAGCAGTATCACAAGCTGTTCGCGATGGAAGGCGTGGAACTCGAAATCCGCCCCGATGGCCTGAATGCGATCGCGCAGCGCGCACTGGCACGCAAGACCGGCGCGCGTGGATTGCGCTCGATTCTCGAACAGGCCCTCCTTGACACCATGTTCGAGTTGCCGGCGCTGGAAAACGTCAGCAAGGTGGTTGTGGACGAGGCGACGATTCTGGGCGAAGGTAAGCCGTTACTTGTCTATTCCGATCAGCCGAAAGTGGCGGGATCGGCCTGAATCCGCACCGGCCGCGCGCGAATGTGCGATGCGGCATGATCAGCAAGCGACGCCCGCGAGGCGTCGCTTGAACATCGAGGGGTTCGCCTCCATGTTCGAATTTGTTCCGTCTCGGGGGTATCAGCATGTCCAGCTCTAACGAACTTTCCGCCATCCCCGCACAATTCCCGCTATTGCCGCTGCGCGACGTCGTTGTGTTCCCGCATATGGTGATTCCGTTGTTCGTGGGACGCCCGAAATCCATCAAGGCGATGGAAATCGCGATGGAAGCGGGGAAAAGCATTCTCCTGGTGGCGCAGAAGTCGGCCGCCAAGGACGAGCCCGCACCGGAAGACATGTACGAGATCGGTTGCGTCTCGAACATTCTGCAAATGCTCAAGCTGCCCGACGGCACTGTGAAAGTGCTGGTGGAAGGCAGTCAGCGCGCGCGCATCAGCGCAATCACGGACGAGCGTACTCATTACGCGGCCAGTGCCACGCCGGTACCGCATGATCAGGTCGACAACACCGAAGTCGAGGCGATGCGCCGTGCGCTCGTCGCGCAGTTCGATCAATACGTCAAACTCAACAAGAAGATCCCACCCGAGATTCTCACGTCGCTATCGGGCATCGAAGAAGCCGGACGTCTCGCCGACACCATTGCCGCGCATCTGCCGCTCAAACTCGAGCAGAAGCAGAACGTGCTGGAAATGTTCGATGTGAAAGAGCGGCTCGATCATCTGCTGAGCCAGCTCGAAGCCGAGATCGATATCCTGCAGGTCGAGAAACGCATCCGCGGTCGCGTCAAGCGGCAGATGGAGAAGAGTCAGCGCGAGTACTACCTGAACGAGCAGGTCAAGGCGATTCAGAAAGAACTTGGCGAAGGCGAAGAGGGCGCCGATCTCGAAGAGATGGAGAAGCGCATCAAGCTTGCGCGCATGCCCAAGGAAGCGCGCCTGAAAGCCGAAGCGGAGGTGAAGAAGCTCAAGCTGATGTCGCCGATGTCCGCGGAAGCGACCGTGGTGCGCAACTACATCGATACGCTGGTCGGCCTGCCGTGGAAAAAACGCAGCAAGGTATCCAAGGATATTCCTGCTGCCGAGAAGGTGCTCAACAAGGACCATTACGGCCTGGAGAAGGTCAAGGAACGCATCCTCGAATACCTGGCCGTGCAGGCGCGCGTCGAAAACGTGAAGGCACCGATTCTGTGCCTGGTGGGCCCGCCCGGCGTGGGCAAGACTTCGCTCGGTCAGTCGATCGCGCGCGCGACCAATCGCAAGTTCGTGCGCATGTCGCTCGGCGGTGTGCGCGATGAAGCGGAAATCCGCGGTCATCGTCGCACGTACATCGGTTCCATGCCCGGCAAGATCCTGCAGAACATGGGCAAGGTTGGGGTGAAGAACCCGCTCTTCCTGCTCGACGAAGTCGACAAGATGGGGCAGGACTTCCGCGGCGATCCGTCATCGGCGCTGCTCGAAGTGCTCGATCCCGAGCAGAACAGTACGTTCGTCGATCACTACATCGAGGTCGAGTACGATCTGTCGGAAGTGATGTTCGTCGCGACGGCAAACACGCTCAACATTCCGGGTCCGCTGCTGGACCGCATGGAAGTGATCCGGCTGTCCGGTTACACCGAGGACGAGAAGGTCAACATCGCCATGCGCTATCTGCTACCCAAGCAGATGAAGAACAACGGTGTGCGCGAGGAGGAGTTGAACGTCGCAGAAAGCGCCATCCGCGACATCGTACGCTACTACACGCGTGAGGCCGGTGTGCGCAGTCTCGATCGCGAGATCTCCAAAATCTGCCGCAAGGTGGTCAAGAGCCTGCTCGTCAAGCCGAGCGAGAAGAAAATGACCGTGTCGGCGCGCAATCTCGACAAGTTCCTCGGTGTGCGTCGCTACACCTACGGCATCGCAGAAAAGGAAAACCAGGTCGGTCAGGTTACCGGTCTGGCCTGGACCGAAGTAGGCGGCGAATTGCTGACCGTCGAAGTGGCGGTCATGCCGGGCAAGGCGAAGATCACCACGACCGGCAAACTCGGCGAAGTGATGCAGGAATCCGTGCAGGCCGCGCTTTCCGTGGTGCGCAGCCGCGCGCCGCGTCTGGGCATCGCCGAAGAGACGTTCCAGAAAAACGATCTGCACGTGCACTTGCCCGAAGGCGCGACGCCGAAGGACGGGCCCAGCGCGGGTATCAGTCTGTGTACCGCCATGGTTTCGGCTCTGACCGGCATCCCGGTGCGCGCGAATGTCGCGATGACGGGTGAGATCACGTTACGCGGTGAAGTGCTGATCATCGGCGGGTTGAAGGAGAAGCTGCTGGCCGCACATCGCGGCGGCATCAAGACCGTGCTGATTCCCGAAGAGAACGTGAAGGATCTGGTCGACATACCGGACAACGTCAAGAACAAGCTGGAAATCATCCCGGTGAAGTGGATCGACAAGGTGCTGGAAATCGCACTGGAACGTGCGCCTGCGCCGCTTGCGGTACCGGAATCCGGTACCGTACCGCCCGTGGCGGAAGACAATAAATCGACGTCCACGGTCATCACGCATTAAGCTTTGATCGGTTTCAATGCCGGCGATCGTGAGATCGACCGGCATTGTCTTGCCGAGGGACGAGTAATATCTTCGTCGGAGAAGCGCGCAGGCGAGCGCCTGTTCGATGTCATTGCGGGGGGGAAGGCAGCGACGCCTGGCGCGTCGGATTCTTCCGGTTCATACAACAGTACAGGAGACAGTAGTGAATAAAACCGAAATGATCGATTACATCGCGGAGTCGGCGGATATTTCCAAGGCTGCTGCGCAACGAGCGCTCGATGCGACCGTCGCGAGTATTCAGAATTCGCTCGCCAAGGGCGGTATGGTCACGCTTGTAGGCTTCGGCACGTTCTATGTCGGCGATCGGGCGGCACGCAGCGGGCGCGATCCGCGCACCGGCAACACGATCGAAATCAAGGCCGCAAAAGTACCGAAATTTCGTGCTGGAAAAGCCCTAAAGGATGCATTAAACTAGCGCTCCTTCGTAAGACCGGATTGCTGCACCGGATAACGCGAGGGGTGCTTAGCTCAGCTGGTAGAGCGTCGCCCTTACAAGGCGAATGTCGGCGGTTCGATCCCGTCAGCACCCACCAGTTGTAGAGAAGGGGAGTGGTAGTTCAGTTGGTTAGAATACCGGCCTGTCACGCCGGGGGTCGCGGGTTCGAGTCCCGTCCACTCCGCCAGATCCGTAGAAGCGGCCCCATTGTTCGCTTCATAGTCGTAAGAGCAAGGCGAACCGTCGGGTTCGCCTTTTTTATTGCCTGGGAAACCTGATCAGGTGCCATGACCGCGGGCGAGGCGGGCGAAACAGCGCCGTAGCCTTGTAGAACCTGCGACTCTGCACCGAGAGAATTCAATCAGCGCTTCGCTGGCGCATACACATCGGGGAAGCAGCCCAATGTTCGATTTCGTTGGCAAGAACAAACGCCTGTTGCAGTTTTTTCTGGCACTCATCATCGTGCCGGTATTCGCCCTGTTCGGGATCGAGTCCTATCAGGGTTTTATCGGTGGGGGCAGTGAGGTCGCCGAAGTTGCCGGCCAGCCGATATCCGAGCAGGAGTTCGAGCGCGCGCTCGCCGATCAGCGCGATCGCCTGCGCAATGCCTTCGGCGGCAAGATCGATGCGTCGGTGTTCGACACGCCGGACGCGCGCAAGGAACTGCTCGAGTCGCTGGTGCGCCGCCGCCTTCTGCTCGACTACGCTTATCGCCACAAGCTGTTCGCCAGCGACGAGCAGATACGCGAATTCGTCGCCAGCTATCCGGCGTTTCAAGAGGACGGTCAGTTTTCGCGTGAACGCTACCAGGCGCTGTTGCGGGCGCAGAACATGAGCCCGGCCGGTTTCGAGTCGCAACTGCGCGCCGATATCGCGCTCGAGCAACTGTCTGCCGGTGTGGCACAGAGCGCATTCGTTTCCGACACCATGGCGCGGCGTTTCGCCATCGCACGCAGCGAGACGCGCGAGGCTGCACGCGCGCTGATCACCGCCGGAGAGCATGCCGGCAAGGTGAAAATCACGCCTGAAGAAATCCAGGCCTATTACGACAGCAATCCCAAGGAATTCGAGACGCCGGAGCAGGTGCGCGCAGCGTACGTGGTACTGAGTCGCGACGCGATCGCGGCAAAGGAAACGGTGAGCGACGAGGAAGTGCAGCAGCAGTACGAGGCGCGCGTCGCACCGCAGGCGAAGGCGCGCGAGGAAGCGCGCGCGAAGGCGCAGGCGGTGCTCGATGAAGTGCGCAAGGAGCCGGGCAAGTTCGCCGAACTGGCCAAGCAGCACTCGCAGGATCCGGGCTCGGCCGAACAGGGCGGCGATCTGGGTTTCTTCACGCGCGGCACGATGGTGAAGCCGTTCGAAGAGGCGGTATTCAAGTTGAAGCCGGGCGAGATTTCGCCGCTGGTCGAATCCGACTTCGGCTTCCATATCATTCAGCTTACCGAAGTCAAACCGGGCAAGCGGGAGGAGCGTCGTGCCCGGCATATTCTTTTCAATGCGCCGAATGCGGGCAAGGACAGCGCCACATCGCGCGCGCAAATCGCCGAAGAATTGAAGCGTCAGCGCGTATCGAGCAAATTCCCCGAAGCGGCGGAGGCGTTCAGCAACCTCGCCTACGAACAACCGGACAGCCTCCAACCGCTGGCCGATCGTTTCAACCTCAAGATCGAGGAAAGCAACGGTTGGTTGAGCCGCAGCGCCGGCCGGCCGCCGCTCGATAATCAGCGCGTGCTGGATGCGCTGTTCAGCTCCGAAGCGATTCAAGGCAAGCAAAACACCGAGGCGGTTGAAGTGGCGCCGGGCCAACTGCTGTCGGCGCGGGTAATCGAACACAAGGCCGCTTCGAAGCGCCCACTGGAGGACGTGCGTGATGAAATCCGCAAGACGCTGACGGAACGCAAGGCAGTGGAACTGGCGCGGCAGGCAGGCGAGGAAAAACTGAAGACCCTTCGCAATGGCGAAAATGCGGGTCTGAGCTGGAACGCGCCGAAGAATGTGAGTCGCGAAAACCCTGCGGACTTCGATACGCAGGCATTGACCGCAGTGTTCAAAGTGGACGGCTCAAAGCTGCCCGCATACACGGGCGTAGCGACGCCGACCGGCTATGCGATTTATCGCGTAACCAGGGTGAATACGCCGGAGCAGATCGAACAGCAGCGTCAGCGCGCAGCCGCGCAAGCGCTGGCGCAATTGAACGCGCGACAGGACTTGCAAGGATTCGTCAATGGTCTGCGCGAGCGCGCTGACGTCGAAATCAATGAAGAGAAACTGCTGAAGGTCGGCAGCCGCGGGCAATAACGCGGTGCGGCGATGATGCGGCGCGGCCTTTGGCCGCACCGCAGTGCTCAGGCCAGATCCGCCATCCCGGCGACGAGACTGAAGCCGCCATCCACATGCGTGACTTCACCGGTTATGCCGGCGGCAAGATCGGAAAGCAGAAACGCGGCCACATTGCCGACGTCATCGATCGTTACATTGCGTCGCAAAGGTGCGTTGCGCTCGACGAACTTGAAAATCTTGCCGAAGTCCGCAATGCCGGCGGCGGCAAGGGTCTTGATCGGCCCGGCAGAAATGGCGTTCGCGCGTATACCTCGGGGCCCCAGACTGTCCGCCAGATACCGTACGCACGCTTCCAGGCTCGCCTTGGCCAGCCCCATGGTGTTGTAGTGCGGAATGACGCGCTCGGCGCCGAGATAGCTCAAGGTAAGCAGCGCGCCGTTGCCGCCGGTCATCAGCGGTTGCGCGGCTTTCGCCAGCGCTGCGAAGCTGTAGCTCGAAATATCGTGCGCGATACGGAAGCCCTCGCGTGACATGCCGTCAAGGAAATTGCCGGCGATCGCTTCGCGCGGCGCGTAGGCAACGGCGTGAACCAGACCGTCCAGGCGGTCCCAGCGCTGGCCGATGGACGCAAATAGCGCGTTGATTTCATCGTCGCTGGAAACATCGCAGGGCAGCACGATGTCCGACCCGAAGTCCGCCGCCATTTCGGCAACGCGATCCTTGAATCGATCTGTCTGATAGGTGAAAGCGAGTCGCGCGCCTTCGCGATGACAGGCTTTCGCGATGCCGTAGGCAATCGAACGATTGCTCAGCAGTCCGGTGATCAGTACTTGTTTTTCGGCGAGAAAACCCATGGCGGTACCAAGGACGATGATGTGGAGCCGGATTATACGACTGCCTGAAAGGCTTTCTTCTTAATCGGCCATGGGTTTCAGTGCAGACTCATACGCCCGGAGGGCATGTGACGTCTCGGAGCTAAAGTCCATGGCGACTCCGGCGTTTGGAATCGCGCGATTATACGGGGCAGAGCGTATGCGGCGCACGCTTTGGCGTGCATCCGCGGTTCGGATGACGGGCCGTTGAAGCCTGGGCTACACTCGGTCGGGTCCGCACGTACAAGTCCCCCACTACGGCGTCTCGTGTCGCAAACAACCTTCGGATCCGCACCTCGCTCGTCCGCGCGAAGGCCTCGCGCCTCAGCCGCGGCCGGATTCATGCGCATTTGCCTGAGCCTGATATTGCCGGTGTCGATGCTGGCCGGCTGCGGAGAGTTGTGGAATGACCCTTATCCTGACGATCGCGGCGGCGCGAACGTGCTTTATAGCGCCTTTGTCGAGCGACCGAAGCATCTCGATCCGGTGCAGTCTTATACCGAAGACGAGGCGGCCGTCATCGGGCAGATCTACGAGCCGCCGCTGCAATATCACTACCTGAAGCGGCCCTACGCGCTGGTGCCGCTGACCGCGACGGAAGTGCCCAGGCCGAGCTATCTCGATACGGCGGGGCGACCGGTTGCCGATGACGCGCCCGACGCGGCATTCAGTGTCTATGAAATACGCATTCGGCCCGGCATTCTTTATCAGCCACACCCGGCCTTCGCGCAGGACAAAACCGGACGCTTTCGCTATCACGATCTGTCGCGCGATGAGATCGGGCGCCTGTGGGCGCTTAGCGATTTTCCCGCCACCGGCACGCGCGAGCTCATTGCCGAGGATTACGTTTACCAGATCAAGCGGCTCGCACATCCCCATCTGCATTCGCCGGTCTTCGGCTTGATGAGCCAGTACATCGTAGGGCTCACTGAACTGTCTGATACGCTCAGGAAAGCCGATGCGGGTTTGCGCGGCGAGGGCGAGGCAACCTGGCTCGATCTGAATCGGCACCCGCTGGAAGGCGCCGAAGTCGTCGATCGCTACACTTATCGCATCAAGCTGAAGGGGCGTTATCCGCAGTTCTCGTATTGGCTGGCGATGAATTTCTTCGCGCCTGTACCGTGGGAGGTCGATCGTTTTTATGCGCAGCCGGGCATGCGCGACGGCAAGAATCTTTCGCTCGACTGGTACCCGGTCGGCACCGGTCCGTTCATGTTGGCCGAAAACAATCCGAACGCGCGCATGGTATTGCGGCGCAATCCCAATTATCGCGGCGAACCTTATCCCCATGAAGGCGCACCCGGCGATGGCGAAGCGGGACTGCTCGACGACGCGGGCAAGCGCATGCCGTTCCTCGATGAAATCGTCTTTACGCGCGAGAAGGAAAGCATTCCTTACTGGAACAAGTTTCTCCAGGGCTACTACGATGCGTCTGGTATTTCCTCGGACAGTTTCGATCAGGCGGTGCAGATCGGCATCGAAGGTCAGGCCAGTCTGACGCCCGAAATGGAAGAGAAGGGCATCCAGCTCAGCACGTCGGTGGCGCCGAGCAGCTTTTATCTCGCCTTCAACTGGCTCGATAGCGTCGTGGGCGGCGACAGCGAGCGTGCGCGTAAATTGAGGCAGGCGATATCCATCGCGCTCGACTGGGAAGAGTTCATTTCCATTTTCGCCAACGGCCGCGGCATTCCCGGACAGGGCCCCATTCCGCCGGGTATCTTCGGCTTTCGCGAAGGCGATGCAGGCATCAATGATGTCGTGTATGACTGGCGCAACGGCGAGCCGGTGCGCAAAACGATCGAAGCGGCGCGCCAACTGCTCACCGAAGCCGGCTATCCGAACGGGCGCGACGCAAAGACCGGGCAACCGCTGGTGCTGTATCTGGACACCACCGATCGCGGTCCGGGCGACAAGTCGCGACTCGACTGGTATCGCAAGCAATTCGCCAAACTGAACATCCAGCTCGAAATCCGCGCGACTGACTGGAACCGCTTTCAGGAAAAAGTGCGTTCGGGCAATACGCAGCTTTTTTTCCTGGGCTGGAATGCCGATTATCCGGACCCGGAAAACTTCCTGTTCCTGTTTTACGGGCCGCAGAGTCGCGCCAAAACGCAGGGGGAAAACGCGGCGAACTACAGCAACGCCGAATACGACGCCCTGTTTCAATCCATGAAGAGCATGGAGAACGGGCCGGAGCGACAGGCGATCATCGATCGCATGGTGGAAATCCTGCGACGCGACGCACCCTGGTCCTTCGGTTTCCATCCCAAGAACTACAGCCTCTATCACGCCTGGCTGGGCAACGTTAAACCGAACCAGATGGCGCGTAACGAGCTGAAGTATCGCAGCGTGAACGCGCAATTGCGCGAGCGAAAGCGACATGAGTGGAATCAGCCGTTCCCCTGGCCGCTCGTCGGTGTCGGCGTATTGCTGATCGTACTCGCGCTGCCTGCGGTGATCGGCTACCGGCGTCGCGAACGCGCCGTGGCGAGGCCTGCATGATCGGCTACATCGTGCGCCGCATCCTGTATGCGATCCCGATCCTGATCGGCGTCAACCTGATCACCTTCGCGCTGTTTTTCGTCGTCAATACGCCGGACGATATGGCGCGCATGCAGCTCGGCGCGAAACGCGTGACGGCCGATGCCATCGAAAAGTGGAAGGCGGACCGAGGCTACGACAAACCGCTGCTTTATAACGGTGCGGCGGCCGGACTCGACAAGCTGACCGACACCATCTTCTACGAGAAATCGGTACGCTTGTTCGTATTCGATTTCGGCGAGGCGGATGACGGACGCGACATCGGCCATGAGATTCGCACGCGTATGTGGCCGAGTCTCGCCATCGCGATTCCGGTGTTCATCATCGGCCTGGCGGTCAACATCACCTTCGCCTTGCTGATGGCGTTCTTCCGCGGCACCTATCTGGATTTTTCCGGTGTAGTGCTGTGTGTCGCGATGATGTCGATCTCCTCGCTCTTTTACATCATCGGCGGCCAGTACGTGATCAGCAAGCTGTGGCATCTGGTGCCGATATCCGGCTACGGCGAAGGTTTCGATGCCGCGCGCTTCGTCATGCTGCCCGTTGTCGTCGGCGTGATCAGCGGCATCGGCAGCGGCGGACGCTGGTATCGCACGCTTTTCCTGGAAGAGATCGGCAAGGACTACGTGCGCACTGCGCGCGCCAAGGGGCTGTCGGAAACGCGCGTGATGTACCGTCATGTGTTGAAAAACGGCATGATCCCGATTCTCACCGGCGCGGTGGTGGTGATTCCGCTGCTGTTCATGGGCAGTCTGATCGCCGAATCGTTTTT
Organism: Nitrosomonadales bacterium; assembly: GCA_036676355.1. Taxonomy (GTDB): domain Bacteria; phylum Pseudomonadota; class Gammaproteobacteria; order Burkholderiales; family SG8-39; genus ZC4RG42. The sequence goes on from JAKFDA010000063.1 coordinate 12,830, forward strand.
CGGCATACCGGGCCTGGGCAGCTACACCATCGACGCGATCCAGGCGCAGGATTTCGCGGTCGTGCGCGCCATGGTGTTTCTCGGTTCCGTGCTGTATATCGTCGGACTGTTGTTGACCGATATTTCCTACACGCTGGTCGATCCGCGCGTGCGGCTGGAATGAGCCGGTTCATGATGAAAGAACGACGCTGATGTGGGTGCTGCTGTGGACCGATGCATTGCTGTGGCTGCTGGTTGCACTGGGCATCGCCTACGCGATTTATGTGCGTGGGCAACCGCATCTGCTCGCGCCGTGGCACCGCGTGGCACGCAGCGCGGCGGGCATGAGTTCACTGGTGTTTCTGGCCGTGTTCATTGCCATTGCACTGCTTGATTCCATTCATCTGCGTCCGCGCCTGGACAACGCACCCGGCGAGACCCGGACGGTCTATTCGGTGGAAGTGCTCAGTACGCTCGATCTGTTACTGACCGGTTTGCGCACGCACACGGAGCGGACGTACTCCGCGCCGCTGGCGACGCGGGCCTACGCGAAGGAAACGATAGAGCAACCGAACGGTACGGTGACACGCGAATTTCCGCGTCTGCGGCACGGCGGCGCGCATCTGCAGGACGAAGCATTGCGTGCGAGCGACGTGACGCGACGCGCGCTCGCGGGCGCCGCATGGGGCGTGTTGGCATGGCTGGCGGCAACGATGTACGCGCTGTGGTGTATCGCGCGCAAGGAGCATGTCGCAATCGGGCAGGCGTTTCGATTGTTATGGCGCGGGGACCCGGTCTTTCCCTGGCGTGCGACCCTGGCGAGTCTGCTTGTGTTGTGCGGACTGAGCGGCCTGATGATCGCGCTGGCGGAGAGCTATCACGTGCTCGGCACCGACAAGGTCGGACAAGATGTGCTGTATCAGGCGCTCAAAAGCATCCGCACGGGCGTGGTGATCGGCGGGCTGACAACGCTCGTCATGCTGCCGCTCGCCATCCTGCTCGGCATCATGGCGGGTTATTTCAAGGGGTGGGTCGATGACGTGGTGCAGTACATCTACACGACGCTCAACTCGATTCCGGGCGTGCTGCTGATCGCGGCCGCGGTGCTGATGATGCAGGTGTATATCGACAAACATCCGGAATGGTTTCCGACCACCGCACAGCGGGCCGATTTGCGCCTGCTGTTCCTGTGCATCATTCTGGGCGTGACGAGCTGGACCGGACTTGCACGGTTGCTGCGCGGCGAGGCGCTCAAGTTGCGTGAACTGGAATACATCCAGGCGGCGCGTGCCTTCGGCGTACGCGGCGGACGAATCATCACGCGTCACGTGCTGCCGAACGTCATGCACATTGTGCTGATTTCGCTGGTCATGGATTTCAGCGGCCTGGTGCTTGCCGAAGCAGTGCTGTCCTATATCGGCGTGGGCGTCGATCCGTCGATGATCAGTTTCGGCACCATGATCAACGCCGCGCGTCTGGAAATGGCGCGCGAGCCGATGGTGTGGTGGACGCTGACGGCCGCCTTCGTGTTCATGTTCGCATTGGTGTTGGCGGCCAACCTGTTTGCCGATGCGGTGCGCGATGCCTTCGATCCGCGTGTGTCGATCGGACCGCGTCCAGCAACGTTGGCCGGGGCGGGACGATGAACGAAAATCTTGCGATGGCGGACGAACTGGACACAACACCGAATCCGGCGGGCTCGAACGCCCTGCTGCTACGCGTAAGGGATTTGCGCACGGCGCTCTATACCGACACCGGCGTGGTGCGCGCAATCGACGGTATCGATCTCGATCTGCGCCGCGGCGAAACTTTCGCGCTGGTCGGTGAATCGGGCTGCGGCAAGAGCATGACCGCGTTGAGCATTACGCGCCTGTTGCCGGAAAACGGGCGCATCGAGGGCGGTCGCGTGCAACTGGACGGGGTCGATCTGCTCGGCCTCAGCGAAGCGCGCATGCGCGACGTGCGCGGGCGGCGTATCGCGATGATCTTTCAGGAGCCGGCGACCAGTCTGAATCCGGTTCTCACCGTCGGCCACCAGATCGCCGAGGTGATCGAGCGGCACACGACGCTGCGCGGCGACGCGGTTCGCAAACGCGTGCTCGAATTGCTCGATGCGGTGGGCATCGCGGACAGCGCGCGTCGCATCGACGAATATCCGTTCCAGCTTTCCGGCGGGATGAAGCAGCGCGTCATGATCGCCGTTGCGCTCGCTGCCGATCCGGATCTGCTGATTGCCGACGAGCCGACCACGGCGCTCGATGTCACGATCCAGGCGCAGGTGCTGGAACTCCTCAAGTCGCTGCAGCGCGAGCGCGGCATGGCGATTCTGTTGATCACTCATGATCTGGGCGTGGTGTCCGGTGTGGCCGATCGCGTCGCGGTGATGTATGCGGGCCAGATTGTCGAGACCGCCACGCGCGACGATTTCTTTCGCGCGCCGCAGCATCCCTATTCGCAAAAGCTGTTCGCCTCCTTGCCGACCACCACCAAGCGTGGCGAAATGCTTGATGTCATCCCGGGGCAGGTTCCACCGCTATCCATTGATTTCGTCGGTTGCCGCTTCGCCGAGCGCTGCCCGCATGCGTGGGACCGTTGCCGCATCGAAGCGCCGGATTGGACAACCGTGACGACGACCGCGCATTGCGTGCGCTGTCATTTGCGTGAAGAGAAGGGAGCTGCGCCGGCGCGGCCTGCGGAACGCGTGGGGTCGCGCCGCGCGGACCGCGAAAGATCGGATGCGCGCCTGCTCGAAGTGGAAAATCTGCAAGTGCATTTCCCCATTCGAAAGGGGCTGTTCAAGCGCACGGTCGGCCACGTGAAAGCGGTGGATGGCGTCTCCCTCGACATCGCGCCGGGCCGCACGCTCGCATTGGTGGGCGAATCCGGTTGCGGCAAGACCACCGTAGGCAAATCGTTACTGCAGTTGATCCGCCCCACCGCAGGGGCGGTGCGCTTCAACGACGTCGATCTGACGCAATTGAAAGGCGAAGCGCTGCGTCGGCGCCGCAGCGAATTCCAGATCGTTTTTCAGGATCCCTATGCCTCGCTCAACCCGCGCATGCGGGTCGGCGACATTCTCGGCGAGGGATTGAGCGCTTTGGCCGGCGCAAGTCCGAAGAAGGAACGCGAGATTCGTATTGCGGAGCTGCTCGAGCAGGTCGGCTTGCCTGCCGAGTCGCGCTATCGCTATCCGCACGAGTTTTCTGGCGGGCAGCGGCAACGCATCGCCATCGCGCGCGCGCTCGCGGTGCAGCCCAAGCTGATCGTTTGCGATGAACCGACCAGCGCGCTCGACGTGTCGGTGCAGGCGCAGATTCTCAATCTGCTGCGCGCACTGCAACGCGATCAAGGCATCGCCTATCTGTTCATCACGCACAATCTGGCAGTCGTCGAATATCTGGCCGACGAGGTGGCGGTGATGTATCTCGGCCGAATCGTCGAACGAGGAACGGTCGCGGAAGTGCTGGGTGCGCCTAAGCATCCTTACACGCGCGCACTGCTGGCGGCGGTGCCCACCATCGAGGGGCCGCGCGAAGTGCTGCGCGCGGCGGGCGACCTGCCGTCTCCCGTGTCGCCGCCTTCGGGTTGTCATTTCCATCCGCGCTGTATGCATGCATGGGAAAAATGCAGCGGGGAATATCCGCCCGATTTCGGATTGTCGGAAACGAGCGGGGTGAAGTGCTGGCTTTACGAATTGCCGGGCGCGCGGGAGTTTGCGCGACAGGCGGCGGAGCTCAAGCGCGCGATGGAAGAGGAGTGAACGTCAGAGGCCGCGCGCGACTTGCGACTTGCTCTTGCTGACCACCTTGTCTGACGACGAGCGCTTGGATCTGGATTTCACGGTTCTAACCGCAGGCGCCACAAGCGTCACACGCTGGCCGATACGGATGGCGCTCTTGCCGCCGTTCCAGCGTTTCAGATCGGAGACGGCGAGATTGTAGCGGCGCGCGATTTCGGAGAGCGTATCGCCACGTCGTACGATGTGATATCGGCGCGCTTCCGGTGAGGCGATTTTCGGCAGGCCCGGCGGCAGCACCGCCGTGGCGACTCTTTCCTTGCGCGGAACCAGCAAGCGCTGCCCGACGCGCAGTCGCGAACGCGAACTCAAGTGGTTGAACTCACGCAACTGGGCGACGCTGATGCCGTGCGCCTTGGCGACCTTGCTCAGCGTATCGCCGCGCTTGTACACGTACGATTCCCACGACGACAGCGGCTTTTTGTGTGTTTCGAGATTGCGTATGAATACGTCCGCGCGGTCCGTGGGCAGCACCAGTTGCGGTGAAACGGCGGTCGACACCACCGGCCGATTGTTGCCCGGATTCAATGCGATCAACTCGGCGACGGGCATTTCAGCGAGCTTCGCCGCGATGTTGAGATCGATGTCGCGAGTGAGATCGACCGTGACGAAATAGGGCGCGTTGGGGATAGGCGCCAGTTCGATGCCGAACGTTTCGGGCTGCGCGATGATGTTTTCCAGAGCCTGCAACTTCGGCACGTAGTCGCGCGTCTCTTTCGAGACCTTCAGATGCTCGTAATCGGTGGGCTTGCCCTTGGCGCGATTGCGCGCCATCGCGCGCAGCACGCCGTTCTCGCCCATGTTGTACGACGCAAGCGCAAGATGCCAGTCGCCGTGCAATTCATAGAGGAACTGCAGATAGTCGAGCGCGGCGCTGGTGGAGGCGACGATGTCGCGTCGGCCGTCGTACCACCAGTTCTGTTCCAGGTTGTAGTACTTGCCCGTGGAGGGGATGAACTGCCACAGACCGGAAGCGCGCGCGGATGAATTCGCCATCGGATTGAATGCGCTTTCCACCATGGGCAGCAACGCCAGTTCGGTCGGCATACCGCGTTTCTCCAGTTCCTCCACGATGTGGAAAAGGTAACGGCGGCTGCGCTCGACCATGATGCCCATTTGTTCGGGACGTTCGGCGTACCAGGCCTGACGCCGAACGACCAACGACCCGTCGAGATCGGGCATGGCGAAGCCGCGGCGTATGCGTTCCCATAGATCGTCCGGCGCATTGTCAACAGAATCGACACTGCGGCGCGCACCCAGATCGCGCACATCGCGCACATCGATATCGTCGGCGCTTTCGGAACGGTCGCCCAAGGTCGGCTGCGCATCCTGCGCACGCTCGAAAGGCAACTGGATGTTGAAGTATTCGGGAGGAAGATTGTGCAGGATCGGGTCGACCGCGCGTGCGGGCCCGCAGGCCAGACCGAGGGCGGCCATCAGCATGAAAAGCTGCAGGAATGTTCGGCGCACGATGCCTCCCCGAAGAGCGGCCGATCATAGGCGGCCGCACGGCGAGCGTCAAATTGAAATCAGGCGGTTAGCGGCGACTTTGCCACCTTCTGCAGCATGCAAATCGCGGGCCGCGTGCGACATGTCCTGCATGCGACGCCGGCGCGTCGCATAAAACACATCAAAACTCGTTCTTCCATTGCCGGATGGCGGCGAATACTTCGATCGGCGAATCCGGCGTGCGACCGAGATAACGCGCGGCCGACGCGGCAACCGCGGGCGCATCGACGCGCAGGAACGGGTTGGTCGCCTCTTCCAGTCCGATCGTGGACGGCAGCGTGGGCTTGCCGGCTTTGCGAGTGGCGCGTTCGCGTATTTCGCGCTCGGCCAGTTCGATGTTGTCCGGTTCTACGACACGCGCGAAAGCGATGTTCGACAGTGTGTACTCGTGGGCGCAGTAGACCAGCGTGTCGTCCGGCAGCGCGGTCAGTTTGGCGAGCGAACGATGCATCTGCTCGGGTGTGCCTTCGAACAATCGTCCGCAGCCGGAAGCGAACAGCGTGTCGCCACAGAACAACATGCCTGCGCCATAATAGGCAATGTGTGAGCGGGTGTGTCCGGGTATCTCGATGACCTCGAATTGAAGGCCGAATTCGGGAATCTTTACGACCTCGCCCTCGCTTACACGCTGTGTCAGTTCCGCAATGCGTTCGTCGTGTGGTCCGTAGATCGGCACGTTGTGCGAGCGCTTCAATGCCGCAACGCCGCCGATATGATCGTTATGATGATGCGTGAGCAGAATCATGATCAGTTCCAGCCCTTCGCGGCGCAGATAATCGTGCACCGGCTGCGCATCACCCGGGTCAACGATCACGACTCGACGCGCATCGCGCAGGGCCCAGATATAGTTGTCATGGAATGCGGGTAAAGGAACGACAGTCGGTATGGGCATGATCGATAGCTATACGAAAGTACGAAAGAATGCGGCAGCGCGCCCGGGCGCGCGTGCCGGCGAACGATTCCCGCACGTTGCCTGTGCGACGTGCAGACGTGTGAGCGTGTGATTGTGTTGGACTCGGCGCAAATGTCAACGCTTGTGGACTGGTTCGGGACGCCAAAGGGCGCCTACGTGCTGGAATGGGAGTTCGCACAATTCGACAGCGCGGTCGAAGACGTGTTCGGTTTTATTGCCGTCCAGATCGGCTCGCCGCAGCTCGATTTCCTGCGTGCCAATCGTATTCCGGTCCGTACATGCATCAGCCGTGAGCGCGGCTGCCATGTGCGCGGCGAGCCATTCGCATTGCCGTTCGCGTCGCAAAGCGTCGATCTCATCGTGCTGCCGCATGTACTCGAATTCAGCGACACGCCGCATCAGATTCTGCGCGAAGCCGAGCGCGTGCTGCGACCGGAAGGACATATCGTGATTTCAGGTTTCAACCCACTCAGCCTGTGGGGAATAAAGGGCATGATCGCGCATCGGCGCGGCGAATATCCGTGGCGTGGCGATTTCATCGGACTGCTGCGCTTGCGCGACTGGCTGAAGCTGCTCGGCTTCGAACTCAACGGCGGGCGATTCGGCTGCTACGCGCCGCCGTTCAGCAGCACTAAATGGCTGCAGCGCAGCGCCTTCATGGAGTCGGCCGGCGATCGCTGGTGGCCCATTGCCGGTGGCGTCTATGTGGTACGCGCGGTCAAACGTGTGCACGGCATGCGGGTCGTGATGCCGGCCTGGAAAAACGGCAAGGCGCGCGCCAAGGCGCTTTCTCCGATCGCCCATCGCCACAATGGTGCGCATCATGGCACGCGGCGGAACGGCCATGAGCAATAACGGCGCGGGTGAAGTGGTGCGCCTTTACACCGACGGCGCATGCAAGGGCAATCCGGGAGTAGGCGGCTGGGGCGCGCTATTGCGTTGCGGCGGGCGGGAGAAGGAGTTGTACGGCGGCGAAGCGAACACGACCAACAATCGCATGGAACTGATGGCGGTTATTCAGGGGCTGAACGCACTGACGCGATCATGCGTGGTCGAGGTCTGGCTGGACTCCGAGTATGTCAAGAACGGTATTACGCAATGGATGGCGAACTGGAAGCGGCGCGGCTGGAAAACCGCCGATAGAAAACCGGTCAAGAACGCCGAACTGTGGCGCGAGCTCGATGCGGCGGCGCAGCGCCATGCCGTCACTTGGCACTGGGTGCGCGGCCATACCGGGCACGAAGGAAACGAGCGCGCGGACGCGTTGGCCAATCGCGGTGTCGATCAGGTGCGCTCGCAAAGCAGCGGAGATCTGCGGATCGCGCGCCAAGAGTAAAGTCAGTTCAACAAACCGGATTCCCGGGCCGCGGCGTGACCCGGAAGCCAGCATTACGTTTCAATCTTTATCGACTTCGGTTTTCGCCGTGGGCGGATATTCCGCATCGCTCCAGCCGCCGCCCAGCGCTTCCATCAGATCGACCGTGTACGACAGATAAGCTTCGCGGTTGCGTACGAGCGCGAGTTCGGCTTCGTTCAGCGTGCGCTGCGCGTCGAGCACTTCCAGAAAACCCGAATAGCCCGATTGATAACGCAGGCGTGCGAGTCGCAAGGAGTTGCGCGCCGCATCGACTTGCGCGCGCAGATCCTGTTCGGTATCCGCAGTCCAGGCGACATTGGTGAGGCCGTCGGCTACTTCGCGGAACGCGGCTTCCGCCGCACCCTCATAAATTGCCGCCGCCTGACGCTGACGTGCGATCGCCTGATCGGTGCGCGCCGCATAACGACCGGCGTCGAATATCGGTCCGACCACACCGAGCCCGACCGACCAGATGCGTCCGCCGGCATCGAAGAGGTTGCCCAGTTCCGGGCTTTGCTGGCCGAACGAACCGGTCAGACTGAAAGTCGGGAATTGCGCCGCGCGTGCGACGCCGATTTCCGCATTGGCGGCGGCGAGTTGCGCCTCGGCCTGGCGCACGTCGGGTCGACGTTCCAGCAGTGCCGAGGGCAGGCCGGCCGGAGGAACGGGCGGCAAAGGCAAGGTCCGCACATCGCCCGGCTCGAGTTGCAGATCGAGCGCGCCGCTCAGTTGACCGAGTTGATGCACAGTGACGTCGCGTTGGCGCTGTATCTCCTTCAACTGCGCCGCCGCCGAGGCACGCGCGCTCTCGGCCTGATTCACGTCGAGGTCGGAGATCAGGCCGGCCTGTGCGCGCTTGCGCGCAATGTCGAGCGACTCTTCCGATACGCGCAAGTTTTCTGCGGCCACGTCGGTCTGCGCCTGCAGCGAACGCGCGGCGAAATAAGTTTGCGCAATGCTCGAAGCGAGTGTCAGTCCGACCACATCGCGTCCGTACTGCGTGCCGAGATATTGCGCGCGCGCCGATTCATGTGCGCGGCGCAGACGACCCCAGAAATCGAGCTCGAATGAGGTGGTTGCGGTGAGTTGAAACGAGTTGCGCACAACGGTCGTACCTGGTGCAACCCCGGTAGCCGCGGCAGCCTGGCCTCGACCGCGTGAGGCGTCGGCGTTGCCTTCGATCAACGGAAAGAAGGTCGCGCGCGCTTCGCGCAGCACCGCTTCCGCTTCCTCGATGCGGGCAATTGCCATTTTCATGTCGGTGTTTTGCGCGAGACCCAGTTCGACCAGACGATTCAAATTCGGATCGTCATACAACATCCACCAGGTTGGTGGAATTGTCGGTGTCGCGCTATTTGCATGGGCAACCGGATAGTCGACCGGCAGATCGAGCGCCGGTCGTTCGTAATCGGGACCGAGCGCACAGCCGGCAAGCGCCATGCTCAGCGCGAGGTAGAGCGGCAGGCGTTTCATGCCGGCTCCTTCACTTCGGCGTCTTCGGCGGGTGTTGCGTCCGCGGCTTTCAGTCGACGCGAGAACCAGACGAAGAACAGCGGCACGAAAATCGTCGCGATCGCGGTTGCGGCAAGCATGCCGCCGACGACACCGGTTCCCATGGAGCGGCGCGCTGCCGAGCCGGCGCCGCTGGCAATCGCCAGCGGCAGCACGCCCAGCACGAAGGCGAGCGACGTCATGACGATTGGACGGAAGCGCAGCCGCGCGGCCTGCAGTGCGGCTGCCATCGGCTGTTCGCCGGCGAGTACGCCCTGATGCGCGAATTCGACGATCAGGATCGCGTTCTTCGCCGCGAGCCCGATAAGTACGACCAGACCGATCTGGAAATAGATGTCGTTTTCCATGCCGCGCAGCCAAACCAGCCCGAGTGCGCCGATGATCGCGAAAGGCACCGCCAGCACGACTGCGGTGGGCAGGCGCCAGCGCTCATACAGTGCGGCGAGAATGAGAAAGACCATCACGATGGCGAGTCCGAAAGCGAACAGCGAGGCGTTACCGGTGCCTTTTTCCTGGTAGGCCTGACCGGTCCACGCAATGGTGTAGCCTGGCGGCAGCACTTGCGCGGCGACTTCGTCGACGGCAGCGATGGCCTGTCCCGAGCTGACGCCGGGCTTGCCGCCGCCCATCACTTTCGCGCCGACGAAACCGTTGAAGCGCTCGACCTGTTCGGGCCCGACAATGCTGCGCATGCTGAGGAAAGCCTTGACCGGAATCATTTCGCCGGTGGTGTTCGAACGCACATGCACGCGACCCAGATCATCCGGCTGCGCGCGGTAGGTCATGTCGGCCTGCAACTGCACGCGATAGGTGCGTCCCGAACGGTTGAAGTCGTTGACGTACAGCGGGCCCATGGTGCTCTGCAACGCCGCGAATACATCCGACACCGGCACGCCGAGCGCGATCGCCTGTTCGCGATTCACTTCCACATAGAGTTGCGGAACCGTCGGACGGTAGAAGGTGTTGATGCTTTGCAAATCGGCATGCTGCGACAACGCCGCAGTGAACGTCTGCACCGCCTGCGCGAGTTGCTGCGGGTCCGAACTGCCGCGCGCCTGCACATAGACTTCGAAGCCGCCCGACGTGCCAAGGCCGCGAATGGCCGGCGGGTTGAAGGCGAACACCAGTCCATCCGAAAAACTGAAGCCGATTTTCGACACCTGACCCACTAATTCAGGGGCGCTCGCTTCGCGATCGTCCCAATGCTTCAGCGTGAGGAAGCTTGTGCCGGCATTCGGTTTGGTTCCGCCGCCGACGAGGTCGAATCCGCGGACCACGAAAATGTTGCCCACCGCTTCGTTGTCCTGCATGCGTTGCTGGAACTCGGCGCCGATCCGCGCGGTGCGCTGCAGCGTCGCGCCGTCGGGCAACTGGATGGAGGCGAAAATGTAGCCTTGGTCTTCGGGCGGCACGAAACTGGTCGGCACGCGCCAAAACAGCAGCGCACCGAGCGCCAATACGCCGAGAAAGGCGAGGCCCGACAATCCGCGGTGGTGGAGCGACAGGTTGACGGCGCGAAGGAAACCTCGAGTCGTTCTGTCGAAACCATTGTTGAACGGTTTGAACAGGCGCGATTCATGATCGCCGGGTTTCAATAGCAGCGCACATAACGCAGGAGTGAGCGTCAGCGCCACGATGCCCGAAATCACCACCGAGATGGCCACCGTCACGGCGAACTGCTTGTACAGCACACCCGCGATGCCGCCCAGGAACGCGACTGGAATGAACACCGCGCACAACACCAATACGATGGCCAGGATCGCGCCGGACACCTCGTGCATCGCTTCGATGGAGGCTTCCTTGGCCGACATGCCGTGTTCGCGCATCAGACGTTCGACGTTCTCCAGCACCACGATCGCATCATCGACCACGATGCCGATTGCCAACACCATGGCGAACAAAGTAAGCGTGTTGATGGAAAAGCCAAGCGCGTACAGACCGGCGAAGGCGCCGAGCAGCGACACCGGCACGGCGATCATCGGAATCAGTGTGGCGCGCCAGCTCTGCAGGAACAGGAAGACGACCAGCACCACCAGCACCGCCGCTTCGCCGATGGTGTAGGTCACTTCCTCGATCGAGGCGGAGACGACCTGCGTGGTGTCGAAGGGAATCAGATATTCCACGTCCTGCGGAAAAGCCGTGCTCATTTCCGCGATGCGACTCTTGACTGCGGCCGCCACTTCCAGCGCGTTGGCGCCGGTCTGCAGATATACCGCCATGCCGACGCCGTCCTTGCCGTCGATGGTGGTCGATCGATCATAGGATTGCGCGCCGAGTTCGACGCGTGCAACGTCCCTGATACGCAGCGCCCCGCCGGGACCGCTCGCTCGCACGATGATGTCGCCGAATTCTTCCGGCTTGACCAGGCGGCCTTGCGCGGTGACGGTGTAGGTCAACGCCTGACCGGCCGGTGCCGGTTCGGAACCGACCTTGCCGGCGGCGTATTGCTGGTTCTGATTGCGTATCGCGTCGGCAATATCGGTCGTCGTGACGCCCATTTGCGCCATGCGCTGCGGATCGAGCCACACGCGCATGGCGTAGCCGGAACCGAATAGCGTGACGTCGCCGACGCCCGGAATGCGCTTCAGTTCGTCAATGATGTTGACCGTGGCGTAATCGGCCAGGTAGAGCGGGTCGTAGCGCTTGTCGTCGGACCGCAGTGCGATGACCACCAGGATGTCGTTGGAGCGCTTCTGCACCGTCACGCCGTTGCGGCGCACTTCTTCCGGCAGTCGCGGCGTGGCGAGTTGCACGCGGTTGTTCAACTGGAACGTGGCGCGGTCCACGTCGGTGCCGACTTCGAAGGTCGCGGTGATGTTCACCGTGCCGTCGGACGATGAACTGGAATTGAAGTACAGCAGATCTTCAACGCCGGATAACTGCTCCTCGATCGGCGCGGCGACCGTCTTGGCCAGCGTTTCCGCGCTTGCACCGGGGAAGCTCGCGCTGATTGAAACGATCGGCGGCGCGATCTCGGGGTATTGCGCAATCGGCAGCATGAATGCGGCGACCGTACCGGCCAACGCAATGATGATGGAGACTACGCTGGCGAAAATCGGCCGCTCGATGAAAAAGCGCGAGAAATTGCCCATGGCGGTTACTCAGCTTGCCGGCTGTGCGGGAGCGGGTTTGGCCGCTGCGGGCACTGCGGGCGTGGAAGAGGGCTGAGCTTGCGCGGGCGCAGTTTCGGGTACCTGCGCTTTGACGGTCGTGCCCGGCCGCATTTTCATCAGGTTGTCCACCACGATCACATCGCCGGATTGCAAGCCGCCGGTCACGACCCAGTCATTGTCGAGCCAGTTGGCGGTCTGCACCGGGCGCGTGGCTACTTTGCCGTCGGCGCCGACTACCCAGACCAGGTTGGCCTGCTCCGTTTGCATCACCGCCTGTTGCGGCACCAGATACGCCTGCTGTTCACCGGCCAGGACCTGTACGCGGGCGAACTGGCCCGGCAGCCAACCAAGATCGGTGTTGGGGAACTCGGCGCGCAACTGCACGGTTCCCATTTGCCGATCGACGGTCAGGCCGGCGAAGTTCAACTTGCCGTTGTCGGCGGCGATGCTCTGATCCTGTCGCAGCAGTTGCACGACAGCCTGCTTTTCCTTGCCGCGCAGGCGCTCGTAGTCCGATTCAGTCAGTGAAAAGCGGATCCACACCGGATTCATCTGGATGACGGTGGTAAGCAGGCTCGACTCCGTACCCGCCGTCACGAGACTGCCTTCGGAGCGCACCGCGCGTCCGGTGATGCCGCTGATCGGCGCGTTCACCACGGTGTAGGAGAGATTGAGTTTGGCTTCATTGACGCGCGCTTCCGCGCCTGCGATGGCGGCGGTCGCCTGCTTCAGTGCGGAAACGGCGTCGTCGTATTCCTTCTGCCCGATGGCGCGCTGCTCGGCGAGATCCTTGAGCCGGGCCGCTTCACGCTTCGCCTGCTCCTGGCGGGCCTGCGCTTCGCCCAGCGCGGCGCGTGCCTGGGCCAGGGCGATTTCGTAGGGCGCTCGATCAATGCGGAACAGCACCGCGCCGGCTTTCACCGGCGCGCCTTCGTCATACACGCGTTTTTCCAGGATGCCGGAGACGCGCGCGCGGATTTCCACCTCGCGCGAGCCTTCGGCCTGGCCGACCGCCTCGAAGGCGATGGGCACCTGCTGCGGCGCCATCCGTTTGGCTGTGACGGGAATCGCCGGCGGTCCGGCCTGGGCGGACTGCGCCTGGTCGTCGCCGCAGCCACTCAATATGAATAGCGTAACGGCAAGGGCGGCCACGACGTGGCGGGTTGAATCGGCTTTGTTTCGAGACATGGGTCCGCGGAAGAGCAGGGATGAGCGCGCGCATCGACGCAAGGGGAGGCAGTATATACAATCACCCATGTATGTAACAGCGGGGAAGCCCCGCGCGCCGGACAGACAACTTATGCGACGCACCAAGGAAGATGCAGCCCGCACCAGACGCGCCATCATGGCCGCGGCGCTGAAAACATTCAGCAAACAGGGGATCGCGCGGACCACCCTCGAAAGCATTGCGCGCGCCGCCGGCGTGACGCGCGGCGCGGTCTACTGGCACTTCGCCAACAAGCGCGCACTGGTTCAGGCGATACGCGACGACGTATCGCTGCCGCTCATCGATCAAATCGATTTCACCCTGTTGAAACAGAAGGACATGCCGCCCCTCGAACGCATCGAACGCTTCCTGGTCGGGCTGATCGAAGCGGTGGAGCGGGATTCGCGTACGCGCGTAACCTTCGAAGTCATGTCGTTCAAATGCGAGTACGTTGACGATCTGGCGCGCGAGTTGCGCGAATACGGCCGCAAGAACGATCGACTACGCGAGACGCTGACCAAGGTGTACAAGGAGGCTCAGGCGGGTCTGCGACCGGGCGTCGAGCCCGATCTCGCGGCCCTGGAAACCGTGACTTTTCTCGCGGGGTTGTTGCGACTATGGTTGATGGATCGGCATGCAACCGGCGTGCGCGGCCATGCGCGCGCGTTGATCGCCGCCCATGTTGCCGGCCGGCGTGCCGCATAATTCCTGATCGCATTCGAAGGAAGCCGGTCTTCCTTCGCCCGTCGCAGAAAGCACATGCTATACATGCGGGCGGGAGAAAGCCGACGTTCGAAAGATCGGCTGCACGGGTCCTTTGCGGACGGCGTCGGGAAGGGAAAGCCGCTTGAAAAGAATTCATTACATCGCCTTGCCGATTGCGGCGCTCGTCGCCTTGGGCGGCTACGCGTACTACGCGCAGCGCGCTCCGCTGGCGCCGGCCGTCGGCAATGCGCCGCCGATCACAGACGCTGCGGGTAAAACCGCGAATGGCAACGGCAAGGGTAATGCCGGTCCTGTCATGGTCGAGGCGATGCGGGTGGAGGCCGTCGACGTGCAGGAAGACGTTGTCGCGGTCGGCACGGTTCGATCGAATGAGTCCGTGGTGGTGCGCCCGGAAGTGTCGGGCCGCATCACGAATCTGAATTTTTCCGAAGGCGGGCGCGTTCAACAGGGGCAGTTGCTGGTGCAACTCGACGCCTCCATTGTCGCCGCTGAAGTGCAACAGGCCAGAGCCAACCTCAAGCTTGCCCGGGCGAACTACGACCGCACGGTGGAATTGCGCAAGGACAACTTCGTCAGCGAGGCGGCGCAGGATCAGGCGCTCAACAATCTGCGCGTGGTGGAAGCCACGGTGGCGCTGGCCGAAGCGCGGCTGGCCAAGATGGCGATTCGCGCGCCTTTCTCGGGCGTCATCGGCATCCGTCAGGTCAGCGTCGGCGACTACGTCAAGGAAGGGCAGGATCTCGTGACGTTGGAAGATACGTCGTCGCTCAAGGTCGATTTCCGTCTGCCGGAGATGCTGACCGGCGCGCTCGAGCGCGGCCAGCGGGTGGAGGTGCATAGCGATGCCTTCGCCGGCAAGCGCTATATCGCCACGCTGGATGCCATCGACCCGGTCGTCGACCAGAACGGTCGCGCTTTGGTATTGCGTGCGCGGTTGGAGAACATAAACGGGCAGTTACGCCCGGGGATGTTTGTCCAGACCCGCGTCATCCTCTCACAGCGCCAGGGCGCACTGATGGTGCCCGAGGAAGCGCTCATCGCGGTCGGCGGCGAGCAGCGCGTTTATCGCGTGCAGAGCGACAACAAGGTGGAGCAGCGCACGGTTGTCACCGGCTTGCGTCGCGAAGGACGGGTGGAAATCATTGAGGGGCTGCAGGCGGGTGATCTCATCGTGACGGCGGGTCATTTGAAACTGCGGCCGGGTACGATCGTGCAAGTTATGCAGGAAGAAGCCACGGTGGCCGCGCCGGACAGGAGCGCGGCACCTGTGGCGCCGCAGGCCAAGCCGGCCAAGAACGCCTCCTAGAGTTACCGCACAAAAACTATGGTCCTCTCCGATCTCAGTATTCGCCGACCGGTCCTCGCCACGGTGATGAGCCTGGTGATCGTGCTCATCGGCCTGGTCTGTTACGAGCGGCTCTCGGTGCGCGAGTATCCGAACATCGACGAACCTGTAGTCACTGTGCGGACGGACTACCGCGGCGCCAGCCCGGACATCATCGAGTCGCGCGTGACGCGGCCGCTGGAAGAGCAACTCGCGGGCATCGAAGGCGTCGACGTGCTGACTTCCATCAGCCGGCAGGAGCAGAGCCAGATCACGGTGCGTTTCCGTCTGGAACGCGATCCCGATGCGGCAGCGAGCGATGTGCGCGATCGCGTGTCGCGTGCGCGACGCAGACTGCCTGAAGATATCGACGAACCGATCATCACCAAGGTGGAGGCCGACGCCAGTCCGATCATCTGGCTCGCATTCTCCAGTGATCGCTATTCCGCTATGGAACTGAGCGATTTTGCCAGCCGGCTGGTGAAACCGCGGCTGCAGACGCTGCCGGGTGCGGCGGATGTGCGCATCGGCGGCGAACGGCGCTACTCGATGCGCATCTGGGTGGATCGCGCCAAGCTCGCAGGCTACGGCCTGACGCCGCAGGACGTCGAAGAAGCACTGCGGCGCCAGAACGTCGAAGTGCCCGCCGGCCGGATCGAAAGCGAGATGCGCGAATTCTCGGTCGTTACGCAGACCGATCTGATCAATCCCGGGCAGTTCGAAAAAATTATTGTCCGCTACGTCAGCGGTTATCCGGTCCGCGTGAGCGACATCGCAACGGTCGAACTCGCACCGGAGGACGAACGCACCATCGTCCGCTTCAACGGCAAACCCGCGGTCGGGCTCGGCGTGATCAAACAGGCTACCGCCAACCCGCTCGAACTCGCCGAAGCGGTGCAGGCCGAGATGCCGAAGATCCTCGAGGATCTGCCGCCGGGCATCGAGGTGAATGTGGCGAACGACACCACGGTGTTCATCGATCGATCGATCAAGTCGGTATTCGTCACCATAGGCGAAGCCGTCATCCTGGTGGTGCTGGTGATCTTCGTATTCCTGCGCTCGGTGCGCGCCACGCTCATCCCGCTGGTCACCATTCCTGTGTCGCTGATCGGCGCCTGCGGCGTCATGTATCTGCTGGGCTTCAGCATCAACACGCTCACGCTGCTGGCGCTGGTACTCGCCATCGGTCTGGTGGTGGATGACGCGATCGTGATGCTGGAAAACATCTACCGGCATATCGAAGAGGGCATGAAGCCTTACCAGGCCGCATTGCTGGGAGCCAAGGAAATCGGCTTCGCGGTGGTCGCAATGACACTGACGCTTGCTGCCGTGTATGCGCCGGTCGCCTTCATGACGGGGCGCACGGGCAAGCTGTTCATCGAGTTCGCGCTGACATTGGCCGGCGCGGTGATCGTGTCGGGCTTCGTCGCGCTGACGTTGTCGCCGATGATGTGCTCGAAACTGCTGCGCCGTACTGAACGACACGGCTGGTTCTACAACTTCGTCGAAACGGGCCTGACACGGCTCACGGACGCGTATCGCGCCGGACTGCGTCGCGCGTTGCGCATGCGCACGCTGGTGCTGATCGTCGGATTCGGCGTGCCGAGCGTCGCGATCTTCGTTCTCTTCGGCACGCTGAAACAGGAGCTGTCGCCTACCGAAGATCGCGGCACCATCGTCGGCAACTTCGTCGCGCCCGAAGGTTCCACGATCGATTACACCGATCAGTACGCGCGGCTGCTCGAAGAGATTTACGCGCAGGCGCCCGCGGTGAATCGCTATTTCGTCATCACCGGTTCGCCGGAGGTGTCGCGCGGTCGCTCCTACATCCGATTCAGGGACTGGAGCGAGCGCGACGTCAGCGCGCAGGATATTGCCGACTGGCTGCGTCCGCGCATGGCGGCGCTGCCCGGGGTCATGGCCTTTCCCTCGTTACCGCCATCGCTCGGCGCCGGCATTCGTTCCAAACCGGTCGAGCTTGTGATCGTCACGTCGGATCAATACACCGAGCTCGAAAAAGTCGTGGATAACATCATCGACAAGGCGCGCGACAATCCCGGCCTGCAGAACATCGAGACCGATCTCAAGCTCAACAAGCCGGAGTTGCGGGTCGATGTGCGGCGTGATCGCGCCGCCGACGCCGAAGTGCCGGTGGAAACCATCGGCCGCACCATGGAAACCATGCTCGGCGGGCGGCAAGTGACGCGCTTCAAGCAGAACGGCGAGCAGTACGACGTGCTGGTGCAGGTCGCGGCCAATGAGCGCAATAATCCGCGCGACATCTCCAACATTTTCGTGCGCGGCCGCAATGACGTGATGGTGCCGCTGTCGAGCCTCGTCTCGGTGCAGGAGACCGTAGCGCCGCGCGAGCTGAATCACTTCAACCAGCGCCGTTCGGCGACCATCACCGCGACGCTCGCGCCAGAGTATTCGCTCGGCGAAGCGCTGGAATATCTGGAGACGCTTGCGAAGCAGGAGTTGCCGGTCGGCTACGCGCTCGATTACAACGGCAACTCGCGCGAATTCAAGGTGTCGTCCGGCGGTCTGTGGTTCACCTTCGCATTGGCGCTGGTGTTCATCTATCTCGTGCTGTCGGCGCAGTTCGAAAGCTTCCGCGATCCGTTCATCATCATGCTGACGGTACCGCTATCGATGACCGGCGCATTGCTGGCCTTGAAGCTTTCCGGCGGCACGTTGAACGTATACAGCCAGATCGGTCTGGTGACGCTGGTGGGGTTGATCACCAAGCACGGCATTCTCATCGTCGAGTTCGCCAATCAACTGCAGGGAAAAGGAGAGAGCGTGTTCGATGCGATCGTCGACTCGGCGGTGCTGCGTCTGCGCCCGATTCTGATGACGACCGGCGCGATGGTGCTCGGCGCGATTCCGCTGGCGTTCGCGCACGGTGCGGGCGCCGAAAGCCGTCAACCGATCGGCTGGGTGATCGTCGGCGGCCTGCTGCTGGGGACTTTGCTTACGCTATTCGTCGTGCCGGTGGTATACAGTCTACTTGCGCGCCGGCATCGACCGGCAGAAGAACAACCGGGCACCGCGATGGAAACTGCGGGCAGTCCCATGCATTGAATCCGACCATCACCAATGCGCCAGATCGTCCTCGACACTGAAACTACCGGCCTGAACGCCCGCATGGGCGATCGCATTATCGAAATCGCCTGTGTGGAAATGGTCAATCGCCGACTTACCGGCAAACATTTTCATCGCTACGTCAATCCCGAACGCGCAGTGGAAGAGGGCGCGCTCAAGGTGCACGGCATCACCGACGAATTCCTCGCCGACAAGCCGCCGTTTGCCGAAGTGGTGGACGATTTTCTCGAGTACGTGCGCGGTGCGGAGCTGATCATCCACAATGCCGCCTTCGATGTCGAGTTCCTCAACATGGAACTCGGCAAGCTCAAGCGCGATGCGCTCGACGGTTGCGTGGCCGGGGTGATCGATACGCTGCGCCAGGCGCGCGAACTGCACCCGGGCAAGAAAAACTCGCTCGATGCGCTGTGCGAGCGTTACGCCGTCGACAACGCGCATCGCACGTTACACGGCGCGTTGCTGGACGCGGAACTGCTTGCGGAAGTGTATCTGGCCATGACGCGTGGTCAGGAAAGTCTCGCAATCGGTCTGGAGATGCCGTGCGAGACCGACAAAGCCGGTGCAACGACGCTCAGGCCACGTCCTGCTCTGATCGTGTTGCCCGCGAGCGACGAGGAAATCGAAGCGCATCTGGCGGTGTTGGCCGCGATCGCCAAGGAATCGAAGGGCGCCGCCGTCTGGCAATTCGAAATGAATGAGGCGGTAAGCGTCGCCTGACGCGGATCTGCGCCGTGGGCGCGGTGACTGGCGCGCCGGCGCCATGAATGCCTGCGATTATTTTGGTCGGTATGCGATTTCCGTGCACGAATGACGTCTGCCAAATTGAGCCGGCCTCTCGTTTCGGCTATCATTCGTCGTCCTAAGCCCCAGTTCCGCAATGACCAAATATGTCTTTGTTTCGGGCGGTGTGGTGTCCTCTTTGGGGAAAGGGATCGCTGCCGCTTCTTTAGCCGCGATTCTTGAATCCCGCGGCATCAAAGTCACCCTCCTCAAGCTCGACCCCTATATCAACGTCGATCCCGGCACCATGAGCCCTTTCCAGCACGGAGAGGTGTTCGTGACCGAAGACGGTGCCGAGACGGACCTCGATCTCGGCCATTACGAGCGCTATATCTCGGCCAAGATGCGCAAGGTGAATAACTTCACCACCGGCCAGATCTACGAGAGCGTGATCAAGAAGGAGCGCCGCGGCGATTATCTCGGCCGTACGGTGCAGGTGATTCCCCATATCACCGATGAGATCAAAGCGTTCATCAAGCGCGGCGCGGGTGATGCCGACGTCGCGATCGTCGAAATCGGCGGCACGGTGGGCGATATCGAATCGCTGCCTTTCCTCGAGGCCGTGCGCCAGATGCGCCTTGAGCTGGGCGACCGCAATACCTGTTATCTGCATCTCACGCTGGTGCCGTATATCAAGTCGGCCGGCGAAATCAAAACGAAACCGACGCAGCATTCGGTCAAGGAACTGCGCGAAATCGGGATTCAGCCGGACGCCGTGCTGTGCCGCACCGATGCCGGCCCGCTGCCGGAAGACGAACGCGGCAAGATCGCGCTGTTCTGCAACCTGTCGGTCAAGGCCGTCATTTCGGTCTGGGATGCGGATTCGATTTACAAGATTCCATCCATGCTGCATCAGCAGATGCTGGACGAGATCGTCTGCCACAAGCTCGATGTGCTGGCCAAACCCGCCAACCTGTCGGTGTGGGACAAGCTGGTGTATGCGCTCGAGCATCCCCAGCATCAGATCACCATCGCGCTGGTCGGCAAGTACGTCGATCTGACCGAGTCCTACAAATCGCTGTCCGAAGCGCTCATCCACGCCGGCATCCATACCCGCTCGAAGGTCAACATTCGCTATATCGATTCGGAAGCGATCGAGCGCGACGGCACCGACGCCCTGAAGAACGTCGATGCGGTGCTTGTTCCCGGCGGCTTCGGCAAGCGCGGTGTCGAAGGCAAGATCCGCGCAATCCGGTTCGCGCGCGAACAGAAGATTCCGTATCTCGGTATCTGTCTCGGCATGCAACTCGCCGTGATCGAATTTGCGCGGCATATGTGCGGACTGACCGGTGCGAATTCCACCGAGTTCGACGCCGATACGCCGCATCCGGTCGTGGCGCTGATCACCGAGTGGATGGATCGCGACGGTCGTGTGGAGAAGCGCGACGAGACATCCGCGCTGGGCGGTACCATGCGGCTCGGTGCGCAGGCTTCGGTGCTCGATCCGGACAGTCACGCACGCAAGATTTACGGCGCCGACATCATCAACGAGCGTCACCGTCATCGCTATGAGGTGAACGACCATTATCTGCCCCACCTGAAAAAGGCGGGACTGCGGATTGCCGGCCTGACACAGGCCGAACAACTCGTGGAAATGGTGGAATTGCCCGATCACCCCTGGTTCATCGGCTGTCAGTTCCATCCGGAATTCACTTCCACGCCGCGGGAAGGGCATCCGTTGTTCAAAAGCTTTATCGAGGCGGCCATCGTGCATCAGACGGCCGACGGCAAGAAGGCAGTCAAGGCATAACGATGAAACTGTGCGGGTTCGAAGTAGGACTGAATCACCCGATTTTTCTCATTGCAGGCCCTTGTGTCGTGGAGTCGCGCGAAATGGCGTACGACACCGCGGGTCGGCTAAAGGAAATCGCCGCTGCGGTGGGTATACCGTTCATCTACAAATCGTCCTACGACAAGGCCAATCGCAGTTCGGGTAAATCCTTCCGCGGCCCGGGCATGGACAAGGGCCTGGAAATCCTCGCCGACGTGCGCAAGAAGATCGGTGTACCGGTACTGACCGATGTGCACAGCGAAGATGAAATACCCGCCGTGGCCGCGGCGGTCGATGTACTGCAGACGCCTGCATTCCTGTGCCGCCAGACCGATTTCATCCGCGCCGTGGCGATGTGCGGCAAGCCGGTGAATATCAAGAAGGGCCAGTTCCTCGCGCCGGGCGACATGAAGAATGTTGTCGATAAGGCGAAAGAAGCAGCGGCTGAAGCCGGCCTTAAAGACAATATCCTGGTGTGCGAGCGCGGCGCGTCTTTCGGTTACAACAATCTGGTGTCCGATATGCGTTCGCTCGCGATCATGCGCGAGACCGGTTGCCCGGTTGTTTTCGATGCCACGCATTCGGTGCAACTACCCGGTGGGCAGGGCACATCGAGCGGCGGCCAACGCGAATTCGTGCCCGTGCTGGCGCGCGCTGCAGTGGCATCCGGCGTCGCGGGACTGTTCATGGAAACGCATCCGAACCCCGCCAAGGCAATGTCCGATGGGCCCAATGCCTGGCCGTTGGGATTGATGCAGCCCCTGCTCGAAACGCTCAAGGCGCTCGATGCACTGGTGAAACAACGCGGCTTCGCGGAGCAGTCGCTTTAGACATAAAGACGGAGCGCACGAGAATTCGCAGACGCGAATTCGGCATTGGGGTTCATCGAGCCGATTGTGCGCTCCGTTTAAACAGGTTCTTTCGTATTTTATCGAGGTGTGTATGAGTTCAATCGTCGACGTCGTCGCAAGAGAAATTCTCGATTCGCGGGGCAACCCCACGGTCGAAGCCGATGTATTGCTCGAATCGGGCGTGATGGGCCGCGCAGCGGTTCCCTCCGGCGCTTCCACCGGCTCGCGTGAAGCGCTCGAACTGCGCGACGGCGACAAGCAGCGTTATCTGGGCAAGGGCGTCCTGCGCGCGGTCGAACACATCAACACCGAGATTTCCGAAGTCGTCATGGGCCTCGATGCATCGGAACAGGCGTTCATCGACAAGACACTGATCGAATTCGACGGCAGCGAAAATAAAGGTCGCCTGGGCGCCAATGCGCTGCTCGCGGTGTCGATGGCGGTTGCCAAGGCAGCGTCGGAAGAAGCCGGTCTGCCGTTGTATCGTTATTTCGGCGGTTCGGGTGCGATGCAGATGCCGGTGCCGATGATGAACGTCATCAACGGTGGTGCGCACGCGAACAACAGCCTCGACATGCAGGAGTTCATGATCCTGCCGATCGGCGCGCGCAGCTTCCGCGAAGCGCTGCGTTGCGGCGCGGAGATTTTCCATTCGCTGAAAAAGCTGCTCGACCAGAAAGGCATGTCCACCACCGTGGGCGACGAGGGCGGTTTCGCGCCCAACCTCGGCTCGAACGCCGAAGCGTTGGAACTCATCATGCAGGCAATCGAAAGCGCCGGTTACATGCCCGGCGGCGACGTCGTGCTCGGCATGGATTGCGCAAGTTCGGAATTTTTCAAGGACGGCCGCTATCAACTCGATTCCGACGGCCTCCAACTGACTTCAGCCGAACTGGTCGATTACCTCGCCACGCTGTGCGACAAGTTTCCGATCATATCGATTGAGGACGGCATGTCGGAAAGCGACTGGGACGGCTGGCAACTGCTGACCGAGCGTCTGGGCAAGCGCGTGCAGCTGGTCGGCGACGATCTGTTCGTTACCAACACGCGCATTCTGCGCGAAGGCATCAAGCTCGGCGTGGCGAACTCGATCCTGATCAAAGTGAATCAGATCGGTACGCTGACCGAAACTTTCGCCGCGATCGAGATGGCCAAGCGCGCGGGTTACACCTCGGTGATTTCGCATCGCTCGGGCGAAACGGAAGACACCACCATCGCCGACATCGCGGTGGGCACGAACGCGCTGCAGATCAAGACCGGCTCGCTGTCGCGCTCGGATCGCGTCGCCAAGTACAACCAGTTGCTGCGTATCGAGGAAGATCTGGGCGATGCGGTGTCCTATCCAGGTCGCGACGCCTTCTACCAACTGCGCTGATTCGCAAGCGGAGGCAGTGCCTTTGCCATGAAAATCCTGGCCATTGTTCTGGGCGTACTGATCCTGCTGATTCAGTATCCCCTTTGGCTGGGTAAGGGCGGCTGGTTGAAAGTGTGGGACGCCGATCGCCAGGTTGCGGTGCAAAAGCAGGTCAACGACGATATGCAATCGCGTAACGACGGTCTTGCCGCCGAGGTGACCGATCTCAAGCAGGGCATGGAGGCGGTCGAAGAGCGGGCGCGCTATGACCTCGGCTTCGTCAAGAAGGACGAAGTTTTTTTTCAGATCATCGAACCGCCCAAGGCCGACACGCCGCCCGCGCGCTGAAATCGAACATGAATCTCCATCGTCTACTGCGTAAACGTGATGCCGAAGGGCGGCCGCTGCGTGTTGCCCTGATCGGGGCCGGCAAGTTCGGCACCATGTATCTTTCGCAGGCGCGCACCACGCCCGGCATGCACGTCGCGGCAGTGGTCGATCTGCATCCCGAACGCGCGCGCGGCGCGTTGACGCGCACCGGCTGGGAAGTCGAGCGGCTCGCGGCTGTCTCGATCGAACAAGCGGTAAAGAAATCGACCGTCCACATCACCGACGATGCGATGGCGACGATCGCATCGCCGCATATCGATATCGTCATCGATGCGACGGGCAATCCTGCCGCCGGCATTCGCCATGTGCTCGCGTGTTGCGAACACGGCAAACATATCGTGATGGTCAACGTCGAGGCCGACGCCCTCGCCGGGCCGCTGCTCGCGCGTTACGCCGAGCGTGCCGGCATCGTCTATTCGCTTGCTTACGGCGATCAACCGGCGCTGATTTGCGAACTGGTCGATTGGGCGCGCACGGCGGGACTCGAAGTCGTCGCGGCAGGCAAGGGCACCAAGTACCTGCCCGAATATCATGCATCCACGCCCGACACTGTCTGGCCGCATTACGGCTTCACGCCGGAAATGGTCGCCGCCGGCGACTTCAATGCGCAGATGTTCAATTCCTTTCTGGACGGCACCAAGTCAGCCATCGAGATGGCCGCGGTGGCGAATGCCACGGGATTGACGCCTGCGCCGCACGGTCTGGAATTTCCGCCCTGCGGCGTCGACGATCTCGCGCGCGTGCTGCGTCCGCGCGATGCGGGCGGTGTGCTGCACCACAGCGGACAGGTCGAAGTGGTATCGAGCATCGAACGTGACGGCGCGCCGGTGTTGCGCGATTTGCGCTGGGGCGTTTATGTCGTGTTCGAAGGCGCGAGCGACTACGTGCGCAGATGCTTTAAGGAATACGGCCTGCTCACCGACGACAGCGGACGTTATTCGGCGATGTACAAGCCTTATCACCTCATCGGACTGGAGCTCGGCATTTCGGTCGCGTCGGTCGGCGTGCGCAACGAACCGACCGGTGCGCCGCAGGCTTTGATCGGCGATGTCGTGGCGACAGCGAAGCGCGATCTGCGCGTGGGAGAAATGCTGGACGGCGAAGGCGGTTACACGGTGTACGGCAAGCTCATGCCCGCCGCCGATTCGCTGCGCCTCGGTGGCCTGCCGCTCGGCCTCGCGCATGGTTTGAAATTGTTGAGACCTGTGCAGGCGGGTGGCCCGGTCCGTTGGGACGATGTTGCGTTCGATGCGACGGATCGCGCGGTGCAGTTCCGGCGCGAAATGGAAGCCTTGTATCTAGCCGGGGAATTGGCGTCGCCTCGTCAGTCCTGACCGCAACGCGACATGCGCGCGCTGCGCGTGCGCAATTCGAATCTTTTTGTTAGCTCGTATCCGGCCTGCGGATCGGTCTCCGCTGGCGCGTGAAACACGTCCGAGTGCGGTTCGCCGCCACTCGGTGCCACATAGTTCACACGCGCCATTGCGTCCTGCTGCGAATGGCTCGCATCGTGCATTGATGTGGGCGTCGCTACAGGGGCGGCATTTCGTTCAGGAGCGAGGGGCCTGAACGAGCAGGGAGGTAGAGAGGCCGCCGTGAGGCGGCCTCTCTTTTTTCATTCCCATCGCGCAAAGCGAACTTTTACGTTGTTTCATAGCCGAACCATTGTGTCTTCGACAGTACGGGGGCGCTTCAATCTGTGTGGCATCCCGCGTCGCAATAAGGGAGGAGGCATGGCGGACATTCTGACGGAACCGGCGCAGGAACGTGGCTACATCACCGTGATGTTGATGTACACGGCCGTGGTTTTCGTCGCTGTATTTCCGGTTTTCCTCGCACTGACGCTGGCCTCGGCAATTCTGGTTTCGCTCTATCGCGGGCCGCACTTCGTACACTGGCGCGCGCCGCATCGATGCATGGGGTTGTTGCACTGGGCCGCGTTCGAATGGGATTACAACGGCCTGGGCGGTCGGCAAATCGGCGTCCGAGCGCTGGGCCTGGAAGTGTCGTATAGCGGCATGCTGCACTAACTGTGCTCGGCGTGCGCTCGACGCGCATCGAGGCGATGTAATACACCGTGCGCCGCAGCCTTGCCGCTTGCGAAACAGGCCGTGAGCAGATAGCCGCCCGTGGGCGCTTCCCAGTCGAGCATTTCGCCGGCGCAGAACACGCCGGGCAGGGTGCGCAACATCAGCTTGTCATCCATTGCATCGAACGCCACGCCGCCTGCGCTGCTGATCGCTTCGTCGAGCGCTCGCGTGGCAACGAGCCGTATCGGCAGTGCCTTGATCGCGTCGGCAAGCAGTGTCGCATCGTTGTAAGTCGCGGCCGGCACGCACTCGCGCAGCAAGCCCGCTTTCACACCTTCGATGCCGACGCGGCTTTTGAGATGACTCGACATCGAGCGCGAGCCGCGCGGATGCGCAATCTCGTGCGCCAGGCGCTGCGCCGTCCTGGCTGGCGCCAGATCGACGTGCAACAGCGCAGTGCCGGTCCGTTCGATTTCATCGCGCAGCAATGCGGACAACGCGTAGATCGCGCCGCCTTCCACACCGGTGTCGGTGATGAGGAATTCGCCGGGACGCGTGGTGATCGCGCCATCGAGATCGGTGAAATGCAGTACCACCGACTTCACCGGTTGTCCGGCAAAGCGGCTGCGGAAATGCTCGCTCCACGTTGCATCGAAACCGCAGTTCGACGGTTTAAGCGGCGCGGTCGTTATGCCGCGCTGTGCAAGCAGCGGCACCCACGCGCCATCCGAGCCGAGTTTTGCCCAACTGCCGCCGCCCAGCGCGAGCACGACGGCGTCGGCGCGGATAATGCGTTCGCCTTCCGGCGCGTCGAAACGCAGTGCGAGGCCATCCGCTGTCCAGCCCACCCAGCGATGACGCACATGAAAACGAACGCCCGCATTGCGCAGGCGCTGCAGCCATGCGCGCAACAGCGGGGCGGCTTTCATCTCCTTGGGAAACACGCGGCCCGAAGTGCCGACGAAAGTTTCGACGCCCAGCCCGTGTGCCCACTGGCGCAGCGCTTCAGCGCCGAACACGTCGAGCATCGGCGCGAGTTGCGTGCGACGCGCGCCATAGCGCATATAAAACGCGTCCGCATCTTCCGAGTGGGTGAGGTTCAGGCCGCCGCGGCCGGCGAGCAGGAATTTGCGCCCGACCGAGCGCATCGCATCGTAAACATCGACCGCGACGCCGGCCTGCGCCAAAGTCTCCGCGGCCATCAGGCCGGCCGGTCCGCCGCCGATCACGGCGACGCGTGGTGAATTTTCCCGCGACGCGTTCATGGAGCGGAAACTTCGCGCAGGACGCGATAGTTGCCGATCAGAAATTCAAGACCGATGGCGGCGTTGGCCGGGCTGGGACTGGGCGAAAGAAAGAGGCGCGTGGCGCCGATGCGAAAGGATTGCAGGCCCCAATCCTCCGAGGCGTAGCCGAGGTCCGCATACTTGAGAAAATTGTTGATCGCGAGCTTGCCGTGAAACCAGGCGATGTTGGGCTGATGGCGTTGCAGCTTTTCGAGCAATACCGGCGCGCCGGCGCGCCAGTCGGCGGCGGTGAGTTCGGTTGCCTGGCGAGTGGGACGGCGCACGACATCGGTGAAGCCGATGTCGTAGTCACGATAAAGCCGTTCGACCGCCTGCACCGAAGGGACCAATTGTTCGGGCACCAACCCTGCGGCATTGAATGCCGGCCAGAAACGGTTGCGCGGAAAGGCGAACGCAAAGCCGAGTTCGGACGAAACACGGCCCGGGTTGATGCCGATCGAAAGAATATTCAATCCGGTACGGACGTAGTCCGGTAGGGCTTTGGTCGGCGAGGGTGAATTCATCGGAGTGTGAGAACCGGACGACGCGCGCCGCGTTGCACGGTCGGAGGCGCATTGTGCGGGAGAAGTCGCATTGGGGAAAGGTTGCGGCGTGCCGCTGCGTTCGCAAAGACGCGGCCGTTCGCCTGTTTGATCTCCATCAAATGGGTAATCCACCCATCACTTACGCTCGGGCTCGATTGGCGAAAAACCGATCGGATGTCGGGTATGGTAGCGGGCGCTGTCGTAACGGCGCCGAATCATCCTGAATCGACGTCGCGGCATGAACCCATCCAAGTTCCAGTAGGAGTTCGTTCTGAGCGCTGTTCTTCCCGCCGTCGCACCGCGCGATGCTGTCCAAGCCACCTGTTTCCATTGCGCTCTGCCCGCCGTCGGGGCGGGTAGCCGGCGCGCACTCGCGCAGGGCGAGTGGCGGGATTTCTGCTGTCCGGGTTGCGAAGCCGTTGCCTTGACGATTCTCGATCAGGGGCTGGCCGACTATTACCGTTTGCGCGAAGTGGCCCCTGCACGCCCGGATCAGCTCGATGCCGAAGCGGTTTCCACAGCGTATGACGACCCGGCCTTCCAGTCCACGTTCGTGCGCACCAACGCGGACGGCACGCGCGAAGCGAGCCTCATGCTCGAAGGCGTACGCTGCGCCGCCTGCGTGTGGCTGATCGAGCAGACGCTGCAGCGCCTTGCCGGTGTCGTGTCGGTCGAAGTGAATTACGTAACGCGCCGGGCGCAATTGCGTTGGAATCCGGCGCAGTTGCAGTTCAGCGCCGTGCTGTCGCGCGTACGTGCGATCGGCTACGGCGCGCACCCGTATCAGGCAGATCGTGCCGAGATGCTGCGCAAGGCCGAGCAGCGCCAGTGGCTGTGGCGTTTGTTCGTCGCCGGCTTCGGCATGATGCAGGTGATGATGTACGCGGTGCCGGTCTATCTTGCCGGTGACGGCACCATGAGCGCCGATATCGAACAGATGATGCGCTGGGCGAGTCTGCTGCTGACCGTGCCGGTGATCGGTTATTCGGCGCAGCCGTTTTTTCGCGGCGCGTGGCGCGAATGGCGAATGCGCCGCTTCGGCATGGATTTCCCGGTCGCACTCGGGATCGCAGTGGGATTCGGCGCGAGTTGCTGGGCGACGATCATAGCCGGCGGTCAGGTCTATTTCGACAGCATCACGATGTTCATTTTCGCTTTGCTGCTCGGCCGTTATCTCGAACTGCTCGCGCGCGTGCGCGTCGGCGATTCGCTCAATTATCTTGCGCGCCTCGTTCCGGCGGCGGGCGAACGGCTCAACGATTATCCGCATTCACGCGCGACCGAACGGATTGCCGTCGTGCATTTCGCCGCGGGCGATCACGCGCTGGTGAAGCCGGGGGAGCCGATTCCGGCCGATGGCGTCGTGGTCGAGGGGCACAGCGACGTCAACGAAAGCCTGCTCACGGGCGAAAGCCGCGCCGTGAGCAAGACCGCCGGCAGCGCGCTGGTGGGTGGATCGATCAACATGAGCAGCCCGCTGGTGATGCGTATCGAACGCGTCGGCACCGACACTATGCTGTCGTCGATCGTGCGCCTGGTCGAACGCGCCGCGGCGGAGCGTCAGCCGCTGGCCGAACTGGCCGATCGCTATGCGCACTGGTTCATCGTGCTGGTGCTCGTTGTCGCGGTGGCGACGGTGATCGGCTGGAGTCTGATCGATCCGAGTCGCGCGCTGTGGATCGCGGTTGCCGTGCTGGTGGCCACGTGTCCCTGCGCACTGTCGCTCGCGACGCCGGTGGCGTTGACTGCGGCGACCGGCGAACTCGCGCGGCGGGGTTTCGTTGCGACGCGCGGGCATGCCGTGGAAGCGCTCGCGCGCGCGACCGATATCGTCTTCGACAAGACCGGCACGCTCACCGAAGGCGAGCCACGCGTGGTCGATGTGCATCTGTACGGCAACGCGTCGGCCGCGCATGCGGCGGCGATCGCCGCGGCATTGGAAAGCGGTTCGGAGCATCCCATCGCGCGCGCCATTGCCTGCCACGCAGCGGAGACGGGCGGCGAAACGCTGATTGGCGAAGCGCAGATGAACACGCCGGGCGAAGGGGTCGAAGGCGTGGTGCAGGGTGCGCGTTATCGCCTTGGTCGCCAGCGCTTCGCCGCACAACTTTGCCCGACGAGCGGGTTCGAGCGGATCGAGTCCGTCTATACCGAAGCGTGGTTGAGCGACGCGCGCGGGCCGGTCGCGCGTTTCAGCCTGGGCGATCGCATCAAGCCGCAGGCGCGCGAGCTGGTCGGTACGCTCAGGGCGAGCGGCAGGCGCGTGCATCTGCTGAGCGGTGACGGGCCGGGACCGGTGCACGAGGTCGCGCAATTTCTCGGCATCGATGTCGCACGCGCCGAAGCGACGCCTGTGGACAAACGCGCCTATGTGCGCGCATTGCAGCGCGAAGGCGCGGTGGTGGCGATGATCGGCGACGGCATCAACGATGCGCCGGTGCTGGCGCAGGCCGATGTATCCGTCGCCATGGCAAGCGGCGCGGCGCTGGCGCAAACGAATGCCGATGCCGTGCTGCTCAGCGGACAACCCGCCGACCTGCTGCGCGCATTGGCGCTGTCGCAGCGCACCCGACGCATCATTCGCCAGAACCTTGCTTGGGGTTTCGGCTACAACCTGCTCGTCATTCCCGCGGCGGTGGCCGGCCTCGTATCGCCGTGGCTGGCCGCCGTGGGAATGTCGGCCAGTTCGCTTCTGGTGATTGCAAACGCGTTGCGCCTGCGTCGCACGCAAGCGGAGCACTGAGCATGGACGTGTTGTATCTGCTGATCCCGCTTTCGCTTGTGCTGGTGTTCCTGATCGCTGTGGTGTTCTGGTACGCACTGAAGGGCGGGCAGTTCGACGACCTCGAAGGTCCGGGTTTCAAGATTCTTCTCGACGACGACGATCCGCAAGAGCCGCCTTCCATGCGTTGACGCGTGCGATATCGTCCGCATCGATGATCGATATCGTCGTGTTCGATTCGATGCGGCGAAATGCTGAGTATGGTCGCGAGTGCAACGCGCGCGGGCAAGCACAACGACAGGCGTCAATGCTTCGTGGCGGCGCGGCTGATGTCCTCGAACCGAGAATCTCCATCGAACGACGGGCTCCGTTTGACCTACATCAACTGACGTTCCAGCCCGCCATCTAGCATTCGCCTGTCAATCTACGGACGCCTGCGCGTCGATCGAATTCAATAGCAAGGGGAAGTGTCTGAATGGACGCCAACAACGCGACCTATAACTACAAGGTGGTGCGGCAGTTCGCCATCATGACCGTGGTCTGGGGCATCGTCGGCATGTTTGTCGGTGTGCTCATTGCCGCACAACTTATCTGGCCTGATCTGACACACGGCATCCCGTGGCTGTCGTTCGGCCGGCTGCGGCCGCTGCATACCAATGCGGTGATTTTCGCTTTCGGCGGTTGCGGCCTGATCGGCACTTCCTATTACGTCGTGCAGCGCACCTGTCACGTGCGTCTGTTCAGCGACAAGCTGGCGAGTTTCACCTTCTGGGGATATCAGGCCGTCATTGTGCTGGCCGCCATCACATTGCCGATGGGTATGAATTCGTCGAAGGAATACGCCGAACTCGAATGGCCGATCGACATTCTGCTTGCGATCGTCTGGGTGTCGTACGCGATCGTCTTCTTCGGCACGATCGCCAAGCGCAAGACCTCGCACATCTATGTCGCCAACTGGTTCTACGGTGGCTTCATTCTCTGCATCGCCCTATTGCATCTGGTCAACAACGCGGCGATTCCCGCGACACTGACCAAGTCCTATTCCGCCTATGCCGGCGTGCAGGACGCCATGGTGCAGTGGTGGTACGGCCACAACGCGGTGGGTTTCTTCCTGACTGCCGGCTTCCTGGGAATGATGTACTACTTCGTGCCCAAGCAGGCGCAACGGCCGGTGTATTCCTATCGCCTCTCGGTGGTGCACTTCTGGGCGCTGATTTTCGTTTACATGTGGGCCGGCCCGCACCATCTGCACTACACGGCGCTGCCCGACTGGACGCAAAGCGTAGGCATGGTGTTCTCGCTGATCCTGTTCGCGCCGTCGTGGGGTGGCATGATCAACGGCATCATGACGCTCTCGGGCGCATGGCACAAACTGCGCACCGACCCGATCCTGAAGTTTCTCATCGTATCGCTGTCCTTCTACGGTATGGCGACGTTCGAAGGCCCGATGATGTCGATCAAGACGGTGAACGCGCTATCGCATTACACCGACTGGACCATCGGCCACGTGCATGCCGGCGCGCTCGGCTGGGTCGGCTTCATCACCATCGGCTCGCTCTACTACCTGATTCCGCGCATGTTCGGCAAAACGGAAATGTGGAGCACCAAGCTCATCACGCTGCATTTCTGGGTTGCGACCATCGGTATCGTGCTCTACATCGCGGCGCTGTGGATTGCCGGCGTGACGCAGGGTCTGATGTGGCGCGCGGTGAATCCGGACGGCACGCTCACCTACACCTTCGTCGAATCGACCAAGGCCAGCATGCCGTTCTATGCGATCCGTCTGCTCGGCGGCCTGTTGTATCTGAGCGGCATGGTCGTGATGGCTTACAACATGTTCAAAACGGCGGCGGATGGCAAACACGTGGATGCGCGCATTCCCGCTGTCGCCGCCGCACACGCTTAACCGAGGTTGGACGAATATGGCTTTCATCAGTCAAGAGAAAGTTGAAACGAACAATACCTTGCTCATCATTCTGATCGTGCTGGTCGTGAGTGTTGCGGGCCTGGTTGAAATCGTTCCGCTGTTCTTTCAGAAATCGACCACGCAACCGGTTGCCGGCCTCAAGCCGCCGACCGCTGTGCAACTGGCCGGTCGGGATATCTACATCCGCGAAGGCTGCAACAACTGCCACTCGCAGATGATCCGGCCGTTCCGTGCCGAAACCGAGCGCTACGGCCATTACTCCGTGGCCGGCGAGTTCGTTTACGACCATCCTCATCTGTGGGGCAGCAAGCGCACCGGGCCCGATCTCGCGCGCGTCGGCGGCCGTTACAGTGACGAGTGGCACCGCATTCATCTCAACAACCCGCGCGACGTGGTGCCCGAATCGATCATGCCTGCCTATACGTGGCTCGAAGCCACGCCGGTCTATAACGGCGATATCGAGGCACGCATGAAGGCGCTGCGTACGGTCGGCGTGCCGTACACCGACGAGGATTTCGCCGGTGCGCGCAAGGCGCTCGAGGGCAAGACCGAAATGGATGTGCTGGTGGCCTATCTGCAAAGCCTCGGCATCGCGCTGAAAGACAGCAAGTAAGAGGTAAAGAATGGAACTCAACGATCTACGTTCCCTGATCACCGTGCTCAGCTTTGCCACGTTCATCGGCATCGTGATCTGGGCATATATCCCGTCTCGTGGAGAGGCGTTCAAACGCGCGGCGAACTCGGTGTTCGACGAAGAAGAAACGGGAGATCGGCAATGACCGATTTTGTGAACAGTTTCTGGGAGTTTTACGTCGGCATCCTGACCCTCGCTTCGGTCATCGCCATGGCGGTGCTGCTGCAGTCGCAGTCGCGCCGCCGCGTCAAGGGCGAGCAGGTCGATACGACCGGGCACGTGTGGGACGGGGATCTGGAGGAATGGAACAACCCGTTGCCCAACTGGTGGCGCTGGCTGTTTTATCTGACCATCGTCTTCGCTTTCGGTTATCTCATTCTGTTCCCGGGGCTGGGGTTCTGGGACGGCAGCCTGAACTGGAGTTCGGCCGGGCGCTATCAGAAGGAACAGGCGCACGCCGAACAGACCTATGGTCCGCTGTATGCCAAGTACGCGCAGATGCCGGTCGAGGAAGTTGCCGCCGACCCGGCTGCAATCGCGATCGGGCAGAACCTGTACTTGAATTACTGCGCGCAATGCCATGCGTCGGATGCGCGCGGCAGCAAGGGTTTTCCCAGCCTCGCCGATCGTGACTGGCTGTATGGCGGCGATCCGAAAGTCATTCATCAGACCATCTCCGCCGGCCGCACCGGCGTGATGCCGGCGATGGGCGCGGCGCTGGGCGGCGAGGGCACGCGCGACGTGGCGCATTATGTCATGTCGCTGTCCGGACTGACCCACGATTCGATTCGCGCCGCGCGCGGTCGCGACAAGTTCGCCCAGACTTGCGCCGCCTGTCATGGCGCCGATGGTCGGGGCAATCAGATGATGGGCGCACCGAATCTGACCGACAAGATATGGCTGTACGGCGGCTCGGAGGCAACCATTACCGAGACGATCAGCAAAGGACGCAACAACGTCATGCCGGCGTGGAAAGACTTCCTCGGCGAAACGAAAATTCACGTGCTCGCCTCCTATATCTGGAGCCTGTCGAATGAGCCGGGCACGCGCGAAGCGGCCAAGGCGGATGTCGGACAACCCGAGTCAACGAAAGCAGAGGTGAACTAGAAAGTGGGCCAACGACTGGAGGACATACCGGTCGTGCAGGTAGGCGCGGCGGATGAAGTGGAGCAATCGCTTTACGAAGTCCGCAAAAAAATCTACGCGCGCGCCGTGCACGGCTGGTTCGCGCGCTGGCGCTGGGCGCTGATCTGGTTCACACAGATCCTTTTTTACGGCCTCGCCTGGCTGCCCTGGAACGGGCGTCAGGCGGTGCTGTTCGATCTGGCCGCGCGCAAGTTCTATATTTTCGGATACGTCTTCTGGCCGCAGGACTTCATCTATCTCGCCGGGCTGCTGATCATTTCGGCGTACTCGCTGTTCCTGTTCACCGCCATCGGCGGACGCTTGTGGTGCGGCTACGCCTGTCCGCAAACGGTCTACACCGAAATCTTCATGTGGATCGAGCGCAAGATCGAAGGCGATCGCCAGCGTCGTATGAGACTCGACGCCGAGCCGCTTTCCGCGCGCAAGGTGATGCTGAAGACCGCCAAGCATGGCGCCTGGATCGCGCTCGCGTTGTGGACCGGCTTCACCTTCGTCGGCTATTTCACCCCCATTCGCGAACTGTCAGTGCATGTCGCGTCGTTCGATATCGGCCCGTGGCAGGGCTTCTGGATGCTGTTCTACGCGTTCGCCACTTACGGCAATGCCGGCTGGATGCGCGAGCAGGTATGCAAATACATGTGCCCGTATGCGCGCTTCCAGGGCGTGATGTTCGATCAGGACACCATGGTCGTCACTTACGACACGAATCGCGGCGAGCCGCGCGGTGCCCGCGGTCGCAAGGTCGATGCGCGCGCGCAGGGTCTGGGCGACTGCGTCGACTGCACGATGTGCGTGCAGGTCTGTCCGACCGGCATCGATATACGCAATGGCCTGCAGTACGAGTGCATCGGCTGTGCCGCCTGCATCGATGCCTGCGATCAGGTGATGGACAAGATGGGCTATGCGCGCGGGCTGATTCGTTATTCGACCTCGAACGCGGTCGCCAACGGCTGGGATTTCCGTCGCATGGTGCGCCGCGTTTTCCGTCCTCGCGTACTCCTTTACAGTGCGATTCTGGCCGCCATCGTCGGCGCGACGGTCGTGTCGCTGTATGTGCGCGTACCGCTCAAGGTGGATGTGCTGCGCGATCGTGCGAGCCTCATGCGCGAAGTCGAGGACGGCCAGCTGGAGAACGTTTATCGCGTGCAGATCATGAACACGCAGGAAGTGGCGCATCGCTACCGCATTACGGTGACCGGACTCGAATCGCTTCACGTCGCGAGCGAAGACGAAATCGATCTGCCGGCTTCTGCCTCGAAGCAGGTGCCGGTGCGCTTGCGCATGGACGGCGTGTTCGCCGACAAGGGCGCGCACAAGATATTTATTCAGGTCCAGGCCATCGACGACCCCGGCATCGCGGCGGTGGAAGATTCGGTGTTTCTGATTCGTTGAAAAGGGGTTGCCATGACAAATGCTGCTGCTGAATCCGCACACCCTTGGTATCGAGACCGCTGGCCGTGGCTGCTCATCTCCATACCGGCCGTATCGCTCATACTGGGTGTCGCGATGCTTGCGCTGGCGCTGCAGTCGGACGACGGGCTGGTAGCGGACGATTATTACAAGCAGGGGCTGGGCATCAACGAAGTGCTCGACAAGAAGACACATGCGAGCGAGCTCGGGTTGATCGCGCAACTGAGCGTCAATGCCGAGCGCACCGGCGTGCGCGTGCTGATGCGCGGGCAGAGTTTGCCCGAAGCGCGGCTTTTGTTACGCTTCGTGCATCCGACCCGGGCCGGCGAGGATCAGCGCGTGATACTCCAGCCGCTGGGAGGATCGATGTACGAAGGCGCTCTTGTGCCGCTGGCCGCAGGGCGGTGGCATGTGATGCTGGAAGATGAGGCAGCGACCTGGCGTTTGGCCGGGGTGTGGCATACGAGCGCATCGCAGCTGGTGCTCGAGCCACCCGATCGGAAAGGAAAATGAGATGCAGCGCGCGATCTGGGTATTGTGGCCGTCCTTCATCGTGGCCGGCGTGGCCGAGGTGGTTTTGTTCACGCTCATCGATCCAATGAGCTTGCAGATATTCGACGAAGCGCACGATCTCGGTCGAACCACGGTATATTCGATCGTGTTCTTTGCGCTGTGGCTGTTTGCTGCCACATCGAGTGCGCTGACCTGTTTTTTCCAGCGCACCGCGGCGGAAATCAATCGCTGCCCGCTGACGCCGACGCAGCGGCCGGTTGGATGTCCAAAACGAGAAGAAAGCGACGTTTGTTGCTAAAGATGCGGTCCAACTAAAAGGAGAAACGAATGTTCAACCATGTATTGATTCCCGTCGATCGCTCTGCCGTATCGATGAAGGCCGCCAAGGCGGGCATTCAGATGGCCAAGCGACTGGGCGCCTCGATCAGCGTCTATCACGGCGTCGAGCCGCTGGATCGTTACTATGGCGACGAAGGCATCGCGATCAATCCGAACATGCTGAAGACGCTGAAGAAGCGCGTGCTGCAGGATGGTCAACGCGTATTGAGTGAAGTCGAAGCGATTGCCGGGAAGGCCGGCGTGCCCTGCGATACCGTGCTCGATGAGCCCGCTTCGGCAGCCGATGGCATCATCAATGCTGCGAAGAAACAGAAGTGCGATGCGATTTTCATCGGCTCGCGCGGTCACGGTGCGATCAAAACGCTGCTGCTGGGCAGTGTGACGCAGAAAGTCCTGGCCAATTCGAAGCTGCCGGTACTGGTTTATCGGTGAAATACACGGCCGCCGGCGCGCCGTGATCAGATTCCGGTAGCCGCGCAAGCGGCGCGGCCGTGAATCCAGGCGCATAAAAAGTCTCAAACGTTCGCGTTTGAGACTTTTTTGCCGGCGCTCAACGTCGGGCTACAGACTGCTGTCCCGGCACTAGCGGCCGAGCAGTTTGCGCAGCGCGTCGGCGTCCTTGATGTGGACGTGTTTCTGCTGCACGGCGATCAGACCCTGTTCCTGGAATTTTGAAAAAGCACGGCTGACCGTTTCCAGTTTCAAACCAAGATAGCTGCCGATTTCCTCGCGCGTCATGCGCAGGTTGAATTCCGAGGCCGAATAGCCACGCGCGGTGAAACGCTGCGACAGGTTCAGCAGAAAAGCGGCCAGCCGTTCCTCCGCCCGCATCGTTCCCAGCAACATCATCACGCCCTGATCACGCACGATTTCGCGGCTCATCATTTTGTGGAACTGATTCTGCAGCGAGCGGACTTCGTGCGACAACTCTTCCAGGCGGGAATAGGGAATGATGCAGACTTCGCTGTCTTCCAGTGCAATGGTGCTGACCGCGTGGCGGTCCGTGCCGATCCCGTCCAGCCCCATGACCTCGCCCGGCATGTGGAAACCGGTGACCTGATCGCGCCCGTCTTCGAACACCACGGTACTTTTGAAGAAACCCGTCCGGACCGCATTGAGGGAAGTGAATTCGTCACCGGCGCGATAAAGGCTTTCGCCGCGTTTGAGGCGCCTGCGGGTGTAGACAAGATTATCGAGCTGATCGACCTCGTCCGGCGACAGGCCCATGGGCAGGCATAGTTCGCGCAAACTGCACGTCGAACACACCGTTTTCAGTTGCTGAATGCTGATGTCTTTGCCGCTGCTCATGCCCGAATTGTGCATGCTTAAAGCCGTTTGATCCACGTCAATCGACATCCTAACCTTTGCGCCACACTGCGTACATTAAAAGCGAGTATGCAATGAACGCCACCGACCTGATTCCCGACGCAGATTTGCTCCGCCGCTTCGACCGGCCCGGACCGCGCTACACCTCTTATCCAACCGCCGACCGGTTCGTCACGGCGCATGACGCCCCAGCCCACGTCCGTGCGCTCAAGGCGCGCCGGCTGCAGTCGGGCGGCAAGGCGCTGTCATTATACGTACACCTGCCTTTCTGCGAACACGTCTGCTACTACTGCGGCTGCAACAAGATCATCACGCGCAATCACAGCCGGACGACCAAATATCTGCGCTATCTCGAGCGTGAAATGGACCTAGTGACCGACATCATCGGCACCCGCCAGCGCGTCGAGCAACTGCACTGGGGCGGCGGCACGCCGACCTTCCTGACCGAGGACGAGTTGCGCGAACTGATGGCCATGTTGAAGGCGCGCTTCGATTTCGCGCCCGACGGCGAATATTCGATTGAAATCGATCCGCGCACCGTGGATGCCTCGAAAATGGCTGTTTTGGGCGAAATCGGCTTCAACCGAGTATCCATCGGCGTGCAGGATTTCGATCCGGATGTGCAGAAGGCGGTGAACCGCATACAGAGTTTCGAAATCACCGCTGCGGCGGTGCAGGGCGCGCGGGACCACCGTTTCAAGTCGGTTAACCTCGATTTGATCTACGGCCTGCCGCGGCAGAACCCGGAGCGCTTCGCCGCCACGCTCGCGAGTACGCTTACGTTGAAACCCGAGCGCATCGCTTTGTACAACTATGCGCATCTACCGACGCTGTTCAAGCCGCAGCGGCGTATCAACGAAGCCGAATTGCCCAGCCCGGCGATGCGTATCGAATTGCTGCAGCTGGCGATCCGCACCCTTACCGACGCAGGCTATCGTTACATCGGCATGGACCACTTTGCGCGGCCGGAAGACGATCTCGCCAAGGCGCAGCAGATGGGCCATCTGCATCGCAATTTTCAGGGCTATTCCACGCGCGCGGAATGCGATCTGCTTGCCCTCGGCGTATCGGCCATCAGCGCGATCGGCTCGACCTACAGTCAGAACGTAAAGGAACTCGACGAATACTACGACTGCCTGGATCAGGGCCAGCTGCCCGTCATGCGTGGCATGGAACTCAATGCCGATGACCTGGTGCGGCGCGCCGCCATCCAGTCGCTGATGTGCCATTTCGCTCTGTCCATCGATTCGATGCAGACCGCGTATCTGATCGATTTCAAAGAGACGTTCGCCGAAGAACTGCAGGCGCTGCAGGAATACGTTGATCTCGGCCTGGTTGAAATGGACGGGGAGTGGATCACCGTCACGCCGCGCGGCCGCATGTTCGTGCGCGCCATCTGCATGGTGTTCGACCGCTATCTGCGGCAGAGCGAGATGCGCGCGCGCTATTCCAAGGTGTTGTAGTGATTGTGGCTCGGATTTTGTCGCAATGACCCTCGCGTTTACTGCTTTCCTGACGGGGCTGTTCAGTGGCGTGCACTGCGTCGCCATGTGCGGCGGCGTGGTGAGCGCGCTCAGCATGTCGCGCGACCGCGGTGTCATACGCATCGAGCCCGACGGCGCGGCGACGCTCGGCGCGGGAACGGGTATTGCGGCGCGCGTGCCGATGCAACTGGCCTACAGCAGCGGTCGCATCGTCAGTTACGGCGTGGCCGGGGCGGTCGCCGGCGGAATCGGCGGGACCGTGCTGCTCACCCAATCGTTGCTGCCGGCCCAGACCGTGCTCGCCGTCCTCGCCAACGGGCTGCTGATGTTGCTGGGGCTGCATCTGGCCGGAGTCGGCAGTTGGGTGGCGCGCCTGGAATATCTCGGCGCGCCGGTATGGCGCAAGCTGGCACCGCTCGGGCGGCGCTTCATGCCCGCCGATACGCCGCCGCGGGCCTTTGCCGTCGGTTTGTTGTGGGGCTGGCTGCCGTGCGGACTGGTGTATAGCACGCTCGCGCTGGCAATGATGAGCGGCAGCACGGCCGAGGGCGTGTTGGTGATGTTGGCCTTCGGTCTGGGGACAATGCCCAATCTCGTTGCGGCCGGACTGTTCATCGGACGGCTGCAGCCGCTGTTGCGTCGCGTCGGAGTGCGCCGTGCCGCGGGTGCGCTGGTGTTCGCGTTGGGGGTGCTGGGATTCGCGCGGATTCCGCAGGTCAATGCGCTCATCCGCGATGCGGTGCTGTGTTTGACATAGCGCGCGTTGGCATTTCGGTGCCGCATCGTTAGTATTGATCCAGCGCAAACCGGTACCCGTTACAGCGGATAGCATTCAATTACACGGACGCCGTCAGGAATCGTTTCATCTTCACCGATAAAGGAAACATCAATGAAGATACTCCTCGCAGTAGATGGTTCTGAGAACTCGGTCCGCGCGACGAAATCGCTGATCGAACAACTGTCGCTCTTCAAGGAAGCGCCGCAGGTCGATGTCGTTACCGTGCATCTGCCGCTGCCGAACGTGGGCACCGCGCACATGATCACGAAAGAAATCCGCGACCAGTACTACAAGGAAGAATGCGACGAAGCGCTCGCGCCGACGATTGCTTTGCTGGATGCCGCCAAGGTGCCGTACAAGGCGCATCGACTCATCGGCCCGGTCGCCGAGACGATCGTGAAGGCCGCCGGGGATTTGGGCAGCACCGTGATCTACATGGGCACGCACGGTAGAACCGGCATGGCCAAGGTCGTGATGGGTTCAGTGGCGACCAAGGTGCTGCATCTCGCGCAAGTGCCTGTGCAACTGGTGCGATAAGGGAACGATCATATGAACGCGGCGAATACGGCCACGGCCTCAGTCAAGATCGGCGGCATGACCTGCTCGGGTTGTGTGCGTAGCGTCACGCAGGTCCTGCAGGCGCTGCCCGGTGTCGAGGCCGTGGACGTTTCGCTCGAGAAGAGCGAGGCGCAGGTACGTTACGATCCGGCGCGTGTCGAGCCCGATGCTTTCCGCCGAGCGGTGGAAAGCGCCGGGTTCGAAGTGCCCTAGCGAGGGTTCGATCATGTGCGGGACACACTGTCCGTATGACGCGTTTGACCAGGATCAAGAGCCGGTTCATGACGACAGGCATGATCGCCGCATGAGCAGGCACGACACTCCATCGCTGCTGCGGCAGTTGCCTCTGCTGGCGGCGTTGTCCGATTCCGAAATACAGCGGATCGCGGCGGCTACCGCACAATTGCGCGCCGTTCCCGGCACTCGCTTGTTCCGTCGCGGCGATACGTGCATGGGCTTCCACATTGTCGTACAAGGACGCGTGAAGCTCGTACTGGAAACCAGCGACGGCGCCGAGAAGGTCATGGAAATCGTCGGTCCGGGGCAAAGCTTCGGCGAAGCTGTGATGTTTCTGCAGAAGCCGTATGTGGTATCGGCCGAAGTGCTCGAGCCGTCCCTGTTGCTGCACGTCGGCAAGGGCGCAGTGCTGACCGAACTGGACGGTAATCCGGATTTCGCCCGCCGCATGCTGGCGGGATTATCGATGCGCCTGCACCGTCTGGTCGGCGATCTCGAAGCGTTCACCCTGCGCGACGGCACGCACCGCGTCGCCAGCTATCTGCTCGGCGCGAAAGAGGGTGGGATGACGGATGCCGGCAGTTTCGATGTCCGCCTGCCGGTCAGCAAGGGTGTACTGGCGTCCCGCCTCAACATCACACGCGAGCATTTCTCGCGCATCCTGAACGAGCTTTCGACCGCCGGATTGGTGCATGTCAAGGGACCGGTCATTCGCGTGCTCGACGCGGTGAAACTGCAGCGTCACGTCAACGCCGGCTAGCCCGCGGATCAGGGCGCCGATGGCCGGTGCCTGAGCAGCAAAAATAATTGCTGCGTCGTTCCAAACGGCGTTTCGTGCGATTCGTTCGATCAGGCGGCGCGCTCGGCCGAGGTATTGAGGGAATGAGATACCGCCCGCTCGTGCCAGATATCGAAGTGCGCTTCAAGCGGCGCGCAGCATCTCTCCCATAATCCAGTTTATTGGCATCCTCTCCTTTCCGGCTGCATTGAATTCCCGCCATATGGACGCATGGCGGACGACATGCCGCTAGTTCTCGGCGCGTGAAACGAGGCGTCATAAAGAAAGGGCGCCCGAAAGCGCCCAATACCCTAGGAGAGGGTGGAAAAAGACTATTCGTTCGCGAGCCAGAAGATGGTGAGGCCCAAGCCCAGACCCGCCTGCAGGCCGAAGCGTTCGAAGAGGCCGACCTCGCCTCCGCGAACGACATCGACAGGAACGGTCGATTTCTCGATCAGGCCATCAGCAATAGATTCCCTGAACAGGCGAACCGCGCTACGAACCGGCGAAGTGCCAATCACGATCTGATCGACTCCGGCCTCGGTCGCGTATGCCGTAACGCTCGGGACGATGCGCCCGCGCAGCATATGGACGGAGCACCGCAGGCCGGCCGCTTCGACGCGCCGCTGTGCTTCTCCAAGCGCGAACTTGGCGCGCTCTACGCGCATCTTTTCGGTCTGCCCGTGGGACAGAAAACGTGAAACGTGGACCGGCAAAAGCGGCTGTACATTGACCAACTGAACGATGGCGTCGCCATTTGCCCTTGCCGTTCTGATCGCTTCATCGACCGCTTTGAGCGAGCATGCCGAACCATTTACGGGGACGAGGATTTTTAACATGAAGGTCTCCTTGCGCTATGCAGCGGGAAGTAATTTGGAATTGATGGCTGCGATTTCAAACAATGCAGCCAGCGCGGAATGGCTCATTCAAAGCTTTCGGAAATGTTGTGTGCGACTTGCGTGTGGCGTCGGTTGTACAGATAACCGAGACCTACTACACCGCCCACGATCAACACATAGATCGCGGTCGTCACCGCATCGTTGCCTGCCAGATATTCCTTAACGAATGGTTCCCCGGTGATCATCTTTGCCGCAGTCCATGCGAGGACCGCCGCGCCGATATAGATAATTGCCGGAAAGCGTTCCATCCACTTCAATACCAGTTGCGAGCCGAAGACGATGATCGGAATGCTGATCAACAGGCCGATCACGACCAACAGGAAGCTGCCGTGCGCGGCGCCGGCCACGCCGAGCACGTTATCGATACCCATAACCGCGTCGGCGATCACGATGGTCTTTATCGCCCCCCAGAAATTGGCGGCCGGCTTGACGTCGTGACCATCGTCGTTTGCGGGCGCAACCAGCTTCCATGCGATCCATACGAGCAGCACGCCCCCCGCCAGCATGAGACCGGGAATATCGAGCAGCCATACGACGAAGAGCGTCATCGTGGAACGCAGAACGACTGCGCCGACTGTGCCCCAGACGATTGCTTTTGTTCTTAAGTTCTTTGGCAGGCTGCGTGCGGCAAGGGCGATGACGATGGCGTTATCACCGGCCAATACAAGATCGATGAGAACAATGGCGGCAAGCGCCGAGAAGAACTCCATAGTGAATAGATCCATAGCTTCTTTCATTCGGCGGATAGACGACGTCGCAACCGAATTCGACGAGGTCCGCAACCTTTGCCGAATCCGGCAAAGGTCTCGCTCTCGCTTGCGTCCGCGGCGGATGACCGGAGATTTGCATCTCGCGATGACGATCATCACGCAGGAATTGCTTCCTGGAGCTACTCCCCCTTGTGGGTCACCGAACCAATAACGTGTTCGGGTTGCGCACATCGTGCAGTACGGCGAACGGTAAGAGAAACGGAGCTTCGCAATGAAATCATTGTGATACGCAATGCTGCTGCGCCTTCGGCTGCGTAGACTTCCATGTACGGCGCCGTCGCGCGCTATACTCGACGTGCAGTTCCCCAAAGGGGAGTAGCGTAAGTAGCAGGGTCGTCATCCCGGCGACGCGATCTGATCGCCCGGCCCTGCTCTGCAGCGATGAGTGTTCTTCATCCTGCAAGCGAGACCTTTGCGAGCTTGGCCAGGCAGGTCAGAGCTCGTTTGAAACGTCTGAGTCCATTGGTCGTTTTTCGCTTGCAGTGTTGTTGGAGGAGCATTGATGCTTGATCGTCGCTTACGGCGTTACATCCGAAACGGCACGTTGACGCAGTTGACCGCCTTCGAAGCTGTGGTGCAACTCGGCAGTTTCACTCGCGCTGCGGACGCGCTGCACATGGCGCAACCCACCGTCTCGCTGTTGGTCAAAAAGCTCGGCGAAACGCTGGGCGTGCCGCTCTTCAAGTCCACATCGCGAGAAATACGGCTGACGCCCGCGGGCGAGGAGGCCTATCGTTTCTGCCAGGAATTCTTCCGTTCCTTTGCCACTTTCGATGATCGCCTGATCGAGTTAAGGCTCGCGACGACATGTGCGCTGCGAATCGCGCTCTGCACCGGCGCAGAGTCGACCATCCCCGCCATGCTTTGCGGTTTCTGCAAGCAGT
Organism: Nitrosomonadales bacterium; assembly: GCA_036676355.1. GTDB lineage: Bacteria > Pseudomonadota > Gammaproteobacteria > Burkholderiales > SG8-39 > ZC4RG42. Next base: position 56,783 of record JAKFDA010000063.1, read on the forward strand.
ATCCGGATATGAAACTCAACCTGTCCGTGGCGAACCGGGCACATCTGCTCGACCGACTGGCGATGGGGACGGACGATTTTTATATTTTCGGTGTGCCGCCTGACGATGTGGACGTGCGCATGCATCCCTTGTGCACGGACGAATTCAATATCTACACATCGGTCGCGCATCCCTTCACGCGTAGAACAAAACTCAGTCTGGCCGAAATCGCGCGCGAACCGTTGCTCATGCGCGAGCCCGGTTCTCGGGCGCGGCAAGTCGCCGACGCACTGTTCGCCGACTATGGCTGCCGTCCGAACATCCGCATGGAAATGGACAACAACGACGCGATCAAGTGCGCGGTTGCGGCAGGCTTCGGCATAGCGCTGTTGTCGCAGCATGCGGTCGGCCCGAATCCGCGTCATGAGGCACTGACGTGTCTGCGGGTCGATGGACTACCTGTGCGACATCAATGGCAATTGGTGTATCGGCCTGACAAGAACCTTTCCGGGACCGAGCAAAAACTGGTCGACGAACTTTGCCGACAGACGATCGCATCGTCCCGCAACGCTCGCGTAGCGATCGAGGAAACAGCGAATGCATGACCGAGCCGCCGTAAACCGCAGGGCACAAAAGAGGGTCGCACATTCGCTCATGCGGCGCGGTTGGAGGCGTTCATGCGTACACGGCAGCGACAGAATAAATTCCGAAATGACGGGCGCTGAAGCGGGCATTTTGAGCAGCCCGTCTCGGTTTCGCCGAATTGTGCATCTCTGACTCTAAGCGAGCTCTGATCAAGGGTTTTTGATGAATGTTGCCGCAAGGTCGGGGCTGTCAAGGCGTTGCTCTGCTTTGTCCTCGCTCGTACGGCCATGTGCCGGCGCGTGGAGCAGGGGCCCCTTCAGGGGATGCGACCGCAAAGGCACATGAAGGAACGCGAACGAATCGGCACATTCACAGCCCGCTGCGAGGTCGCATCCATCGATGAAGCCGATGGAGCCTGCTCCGCCCGTCGCGGTCCCGCACTCGCGACCATCCTCGGTAGTTATTCGGACATTCCCTAAGCTTTCCGCGATTCCGGAAGAATATCGAGGACGGTCTCCGAAGGGCGGCATAGCTTGGTACCGAGCGGCGTTACGACGATCGGTCGATTCATCAGGATCGGGTGCGCGACCATGAAGTCGAGCAACTGGTCGTCGGTCCATTTCGAGTTATCCAGATCGAGTTCATCGTAAGGCGTGCCCTTGCGGCGCAGCACTTCGCGCACCGGGACGCCCATCGCGGCGATCAATTCGACCAGCTTCTCGCGACCCGGCGGCGTCTTGAGGTATTCGATGACCCGCGGTTCGGTACCGCTGCTGCGGATTAATGCCAGCGCATTACGCGACGTGCCGCAGTCTGGGTTGTGATAGATGGTGATGGAAGCGTCGGCTTTCATAACTGCCTTTCGAAATCGTTACAGGCCCATTCAAACGCGTTCGTACCAGCCTTGAGTGCCGTTTACGACGCGCACTATAAGCAGCATCACCGGCACTTCGATCAACACGCCGACGACCGTTGCCAGTGCCGCGCCGGAACTTAAGCCGAACAGGCTGATCGCCGCGGCGACCGCCAGCTCGAAAAAATTACTCGCGCCGATCAGGCAGGAGGGTCCGGCTATGCAGTGCGCGACACCGAGTTTGCGATTCAGCCAGTAGGCCAGTCCGGAATTGAGCAGAACCTGTATCAGGATCGGCACGGCCAGCAATGCAATGACCAACGGCTGCGCGATGATGGCCTCGCCCTGGAATGCGAACAGCAGTACCAGCGTCGCGAGCAGCGCCGCAATGGACACCGGTCCGAGCGCGCCGACGACTGACTCGAAGTGCGCGATACCTCTGCGCAACAGTCGCCTGCGCCATACTTGCCCGATGATCACGGGCACCACGATGTACAGGCCGACCGACGTGAGCAGCGTATCCCACGGCACGGCGATGGACGAAAGGCCGAGCAACAACGCCACGATGGGCGCAAAGGCAACGATCATGATGGCGTCGTTCAGCGCGACCTGCGATAGCGTGAAGTACGGATCGCCCCTGCATAACTGGCTCCAGACGAAAACCATCGCCGTGCAGGGCGCGGCGGCCAGCAGAATCAGGCCGGCGACGTAGCTGTCGAGTTGCTCGGCCGGCAGCAACGGCGCGAATACGTGCCGAATGAAAATCCAGCCGAGCAACGCCATCGAGAACGGCTTGACCGCCCAGTTGATGAAGAGCGTTACGCCGATGCCGCGCCAATGGGATTTCACCTGTCCCAACGCGCCGAAGTCGATCTTCAGCAACATCGGAATGATCATCGCCCAGATCAGCACGCCGATCGGCAGGTTGACGTGCGCGAACTCCAGATCGCCGATCGCCTGGACCGGCGCGGGAAACAGTTGCCCCAGCACTATGCCTGCGACGATGCACAGTGCGACCCAGATGCTCAGATATTTTTCAAAGAAGCCGATGGCCGGTGCAGCCGGGCGCCCGAGCGTCAGTTCAGTCATCGTTGCTCAACCGCAACACTTCGGCGCACAGCATGCGGCAGCGGTTTGTGACGCGTCTTCCGCTTCAGGCATCGATGCGGAATTTTGCTTGAAGGTCGGGATGCTGCCCAGGCTGCGAAAGGTTTCCCACGCAATTCCGGTCGGATCCTGCACCCAGTATTTGTCCGATTTCGCGTAACAGCAGGTTGTGCCGGGCTCCGCAATGATCGCTTTGCCCGCCTGCTGCAGTTGAGCGTGCACGGCTTCGAGGCCGGCTTCGTCATCGACCTGAAAGCCGAGGTGATCGATCCCCGCTTCGCCGCCGCGTGCGGATATCGCGAAATTGACGCGCGGGTCCTCCAGCATCCACTTCGCGTAATCCGGCTTTGCGACGGTGGGCGCCTGTCCAAAGAGCGCTGAATAGAATTTCAGGCTTTGATCGAGGTGGTCGACCGAAATATGTACATGGAATCGTTTCATGCGGTTGTTCTCCGTCGTGCGGGGGAGGCGGCGCGTGAAGTGGCGCTGCATGGTTCGCCGGCACAGCAGTTGGCGGTCAGATATTCCAGTAATGCGCTCATCGCTTCGTAGTTGGCCGCGTAGTAGATAAAACGCCCATCCTGGCGGGGAACAATCAATCCCGCGTTCGCCAGTTCCTTCAGGTGAAAGGACAGCGTGGCGTTCGCCACGTCGAGGCGTTCGGCCAGCGCGCCGGCCGCCAGACCGGAAGGACCTTGCTGAACGAGTGCGCGATAAATCGACAGCCGGGTCTCCTGTGCGAGCGCGGCGAGGGATTGGACGGCGGCTTTCATTTTCATGTTTCGAATAATATCGAAACGATCGTTGAAGTCAATCGTTTCTACCAAACGACTGAAAGAGTCCCGCGCAACGGACGCCGATGCGGACTGCGTTGCCGCGTTGCTGCAGTCGCTCTACGATGTCGAGATTCGATAACGCAGGCGACTTGAATGCGTCTTGATACACCCTCGACCGCGCTCGTCGAGCGCAGGACTTCCGTGCTCGACATTTTTCTGATCTTCCTCAAGCTCGGCCTGACCAGCTTCGGCGGGCCGGTTGCGCATCTGGGCTATTTCCGCAGCGAGTTCGTCGAGCGCCGGAAGTGGCTGGACGATCACGCGTATGCCGATCTCGTCGCACTCTGTCAGTTCCTGCCAGGTCCCGCCAGCAGTCAGGTCGGCATTGCGCTGGGATTGTTGCGGAGAGGCCTGCCGGGCGCATTGGCGTCCTGGCTGGGCTTCACTTTGCCTTCCGCTGTCGCGCTGGTGTTATTCGCTGTGATGATGACGACTGTCGGCGGCGCCGCGGACGGTGCCTGGCTGCATGGGCTGAAAGTCGTCGCCGTCGCCGTGGTTGCACAGGCGCTTTGGGGCATGGGCAAAAATCTTTGCCCGGATCGAACGAGAGCGAGTGTGGCGGTTGTCGCGGCGGTGATCGTCTCGTGGATGCCCGGCGCGCCGGCACAGATCGGCGTCATCGTCGCGGGCGGCTTGATCGGTGCGCTATGGCTTCCCCCGGTCGATACCTTGCCGCGCAATCCGCTTCCTTTTCGCCTCGGCAAACGCGTCGGCATAGCCGTGCTGGCGGTCTTCTTCGCATTATTGGCACTGTTGCCGCTGATGGCGGGGCAAAGCGAGAACTACGCGCTCCGGCTATTCGATAGCTTTTATCGCGCCGGGGCACTGGTATTCGGCGGTGGACATGTGGTGCTGCCGCTGCTTCAGGCCGAGGTGGTGCCGGCGGGATGGGTATCCAACGATGCGTTTCTGGCGGGATACGGCGCGGCGCAGGCGGTGCCGGGACCGCTGTTTACGTTCGCAGCCTATCTGGGCGCTGTTTCATCGCAGAGTCCGAACGGCTGGCTCGGGGCCGCGGTGGCGCTCGCGGCGATTTTTCTGCCCGCCTTTCTGCTTGTTATCGGCGCATTGCCGTTGTGGGAAAGCGCACGTCGCCATCCGGCAATGCAGCGGGCGATGCTGGGTGTCAACGCGGCGGTGGTCGGCCTGCTGCTGGCGGCGTTCTATCACCCGGTATGGACGAGCGGCGTCGTCTCTGCCGCCGATTTTGGGCTGGCGGCGCTGGCATTCCTGTTTCTGGTTTTCTGGAAAACGCCGCCCTGGCTGGTGGTCGTCATGTGCGCTGTGTTGGCGGGATTCGGCTGGCACTAACGATGGGCTACAAGTGGGCGAGAAGGCTTGACCCTCCTATCGTTGGAGCCTTTAGTGTCATTGCAGTGCCGCATGTGTCGGTGTGGCGATCACCGATTCGTCGGCGCAGCAAAAATGAGTCGCCCGGTTAAGTTGTCAGCGAGCCACAAGGAGTCGTGATGAGCGCACCCGATCACACCGGTCATAGTCACGCACCAGGCCATGAAACACATGGTGCGCATCACGCTTCCCGCGCCGGCGTCGACGTACAGGAAAAACCCTATATTGATCCGGTGTGCGGAATGAGGGTCGCGGCCAACGAAGATAGAAAATACGTCTTCGAGGGAAACTCCTATTATTTTTGCAGCACGCGCTGCCTGGATAAGTTTCGCGCGTCGCCGCAGACATATTTGCAGCCCGCGGCACAAGAGGAAACGGCAGAAGCGCCTGCCGGCACGATCTACTCCTGCCCGATGCATCCGGAGATCCGGCAAAGCACGCCGGGTAATTGTCCGATATGCGGCATGGCGCTCGAACCGCTCATTCCAAATCTCGACGAAGAAGAACATCCCGAGCTGCGCGATTTCCGCCGCCGCTTCTGGTGGACACTGCCGCTCACCATTGTCGTGGCCGTCATCGCGATGACGGGCCACAAGCTGATGGAAGGCGGTCTGCCGAAGCAGAACTGGATCGAGCTGGCACTGGCTACGCCGGTCGTATTGTGGGCCGGCCTGCCATTCCTGCGGCGTGGTATCCAGTCCGTCGTCAACCGCAGTCCCAACATGTGGACGCTGATCGGCCTGGGCGTGACGGCGGCTTATCTGTACAGCGTGGTCGCCGCCATTGCGCCTGATTTATTTCCTGCCGCGTTCATGATGCACGGTCGCATCGGCGTCTATTTCGAAGCGGCGGCGGTGATCGTTTCCCTCACCTTGCTCGGTCAGGTGCTGGAACTCAAGGCGCGTTCGCAAACATCAGCTGCGATCAAATCGCTGCTGGGACTCGCACCCAAAACCGCGCGCCGTATCAACGCCGACGGCAGCGAGGAAGATATTCCGCTGACGCATGTGCACGTCGGCGATCGCCTGCGCGTGCGGCCGGGCGAGAAGGTGCCGGTGGATGGCGTGGTGGAGGAGGGGTCCAGTTCGGTCGATGAATCCATGCTCACCGGCGAGCCGGTTCCGGTAACGAAGCGAGTGGGCGACCATGTGATCGGCGCCACGATGAATACCAATGGCGCGCTGATCGTGCGTTCGGAGAAGATCGGCTCGCAGACCGTGCTCGCACAAATCGTGCAGATGGTTGCGCAGGCGCAGCGCTCCAAGGCGCCGATGCAACGGCTCGCGGATGTCGTCGCCGGTTATTTCGTCATGGTGGTGATCGGCATCGCCATGTTGACTTTTTTCGCCTGGGGGTTCTTCGGCCCCGAACCGAGTTGGGTGTATGGCTTCATCAACGCGGTGGCCGTGCTCATCATCGCGTGCCCTTGCGCACTCGGTCTTGCCACGCCGATGTCGATCATGGTCGCGACCGGCAATGCGGCGACGCAGGGTGTGCTGTTTCGCGATGCCGCAGCGATCGAAAATTTCCGTCGGATCGATACGCTGATCGTGGATAAGACCGGTACCTTGACCGAAGGCAAGCCGGCCTTTCGCACATCGGTCGGCACGACGCGTTACGACGCCACCGAGGTTCTGCGTCTTGCCGCCAGCCTCGATCAGGGCAGCGAGCATCCGCTTGCCGATGCGATCGTCCGGGCTGCGCGCGATCAAGGGCTTGCGCTCGAATCAGCCGAACATTTCGAATCGGGCACCGGTATCGGCGTGCGCGGCGTGGTGAACGGGCGTCGCCTGGCGCTCGGCAACACCGCCTTGATGAGTGCCGAGGACGTCGAGTTCGAGCCGCTCGCTCGAGACGCCGAAGCTTTGCGCAATGAGGGTGCGAGCGTCATGTATCTCGCGGTCGATGGTGAACTGGCTGGTTTGCTCGCCGTCGCCGATCCAATCAAGGCGAGTACGCCGGAAGCTGTCCGAATGTTGAAAGACGAAGGTATTCGCGTCGTGATGGCAACCGGCGACGGCCTGACCACTGCACGTCACGTGGCCGCCACCTTGGACATCGACGAGGTGTACGGGGAAGTGAAGCCGGCGGACAAGCTGCAACTGGTCGACCGCCTGCAGCGCGAAGGGCGCGTGGTGGCCATGGCGGGTGATGGTATCAACGATGCGCCGGCACTCGCCAAAGCCGATGTCGGCGTGGCGATGGGCACGGGCACGGATGTCGCGATGAACAGCGCGCAGGTGACACTGGTCAAGGGCGATCTGCTCGGCATCGCCCGCGCGCGATCGATTTCCGAAGCCACCATCAGGAACATGCGGCAGAACCTGATGTTCGCCTTCGTGTACAACGCCATGGGCGTGCCATTGGCCGCAGGCGTTTTGTATCCGCTCACCGGCTGGCTGCTGTCGCCGATGATCGCCGCGCTCGCCATGAGCCTGAGCTCGGTTTCGGTGATTACCAATGCGTTGCGGTTGCGCGGCGCAAGTCTCGAACGCATCGCTACATAGGCTGTGCGGCATGTTGCATGTGCGAACGAACTGCGATGCCGGCGCGCCGAAAAGGGGGCGACCGATGTCGATACCGGTTGGCGAGCCGTTGACTGCCGCGTTATAGTCGCGTCCGTGAATCGCCTTCTTGCTTACCTGCTGTCGTTTCTTATGGCGCTCATGCCCTCCATCGCGCTGGCATGCAATGCGGCAACCATGCTCGCACCTGCCGAGCAGATGCAGTCGATGGCTGATGCGTCGAGCAGCGACGGCGATGCACATGGCTGCTGTCATGAGCAGGCGGCCGAGGGAGAGGACCAGGATACATCTTCGGCAAACGGTTCGACTTGCCAGATGGATGCCATGTGCGCGTTTGCCTCCGCTACGCCGGTGACCGCGAATGCTGTGATTTTCGTCGCGCCTTTATCGTCGATCGTTTTCGCTTCACTTTCAGACCGTTTTCTGTCTGCCGACAGAATTCCTTTTCTGCGGCCTCCGACCGCCTGACGGAATCATCTAGCCCTGGCGTTTTCTGCCGGGCCGATTTCGTTACTTTCAATTCGGAGATTCAAATGAAGAAGTTTGTCGCAATCGCGGCCGTGTCCGCGCTCGCGCTCGTTTCCGGCGCATACGCGCAGAACGGCGCCAAAGGCGATGCCATGCCGATGATGTCGGGCCATGGCCATCAAGGGATGGGAAACATAGAAATGATGAGTAGCGCGGCAGCGACGCAGAGTCATGCCGGCGCCGGCAGGGTGTTATCCATCAACCCGGGCGACGCGAACGGAAAGCCTTCGATAACGCTTGCGCACGGACCGATCTCATCGCTGCAGTGGCCATCCATGACGATGACGTTCGGGATCGATTCCCCCGGGCTTCTGAATGGAATGCAAAAGGACGATACGGTGGCGTTCCAGTTCGTCAAGAGCAAAGACGGCTGGGTCATCACTCATCTCGAAAAAGCGGGACGCTGAGGCGCGACTGCCTCGGCAGTGCGCGCTGTGCCGACATGCGGCGCAGCGCGCCTTCTCCTTTGTCTTATCGGAGGTGAGACATGCACCGATCTTTCTGTTTATTGCTTATCGGCTTGCTGATGACTTTTCCAGTATCGGCAGCAGACAGCCAGGTTCTGTCGCTGGACGAAACCGCCCGATTGGCGGTCGCGTATCAACCGCAGCTTGATGTTTATGACCATGCCTCGGCGGCGGCGCGAGAGGCGGCGATCGCGGAAGCACAGTTGCCGGACCCGGTTCTGAAGCTGGGTGCGCAGAGTGTGCCGATTACCGGAAGCGATGCGCTGCGCTTCGATCGTGACGACATGACGATGAGCACGATCGGCGTCATGCAGGAAATGGTGCGCCCGGAAAAGCGCCAGGCCGCCGCGAATCGCATGCAAGCGGAAAGCGAACAATGGCGACTGGAACGCGCAGCCGAGGTCCGACAGGTGATCCGCGATGCAAAGCTCGCCTGGATCGATGCGTATGAAACAGCGTTGCGTTCCACGCTTTACGGACGAATCGCGGCTGAGCTTGCCGCTGAACGAAAAGTGGCGAGTCAAAAAATCGCAACAGGCGCTGTCGCTACAAGCGAAATCTTTCAGTTGGACACCATGCTGGCCGGCATGAATGATCGACGCATCGCGGCGGAAAACGCTTCCGCGCGTGCCCGCGCGCAACTGTCACGCTGGTTGGGCAACGCCGCATTCCGTCCGTTGCCCGAGGCGCTCTCGGACGAAACCGAAGCGTTGATGCGATCCGCGTCGCCCGCAGACATCTCTTTGGAAAATCATCCCCAGCTCGCTGTGCGACGTCAGGCTGAACAAGTGGCAAGTTTCGAAGCGCAACGCGCGCGTGCCGATCGCAAGCCGGACTGGAGTTGGGAAGTGATGTACGGCCATCGACTTGAAGATCGAGCGGACCTGGTCAGCTTCCAGATTGCCGTACCGCTGCAACTCGATCAGGCCAAGCGACAGGATCGTCGGCTCGCCGAAAAGCTGGCGTTAACCGAACGTGCGCGTAGCGTGACACTCGATCAGGAGCGCCAACTGCGCGCCGACCTTCTCGCCGTCCGAGCGGACAGCAAAGCCGCCCAAGCACGGCTGCTGGAGCACGAAGAGCGCCTCATTCCCGCCGCGCGTGCGCGTTTGCAGCTGGCAACGGCCGGTTACGCGGCCGGCACGCTGCCTTTGTCCGCCGTATGGGAAGCGCGACGCGGTGCGATCGACGCCGAGAACGAACACGTCATGATCGAAGCAGAACTACTGCGCACAGCGATTCGCCACGAATACCTGACAGGGAATACACCATGAACAAGCGCATTGCAGCAGTTTCGGTCGTCGTCGCGCTGTTGTCGATCGGCATTGGTGCGTGGTGGATCGGTGGTGCGCCAGGAAACGCGCCTGCAGGCGTTTCATCGGGACCGCAAAAAGGTGGAGTGATCAACGGCGTGGTGCAGGATGGCTCCGGCAAGCAAGTGCTTTACTGGCACGACCCGATGGCGCCGGGACACAAATTCAATGAACCGGGCAAGTCTCCTTTCATGGATATGTCGCTTGTTCCCCGATATGCCGACGATGCGGACGGTGAGGGCGTGCGCGTATTACCAAACGTGATGCAGAGCCTCGGGATGCGGGTTGGAAAAGCGGAGATTACGACGCAAGGAGCGCCGCTGGTCGCGGTGGGACGCGTGGCTTTCGACGAACATCAAGTGCAAGCGATTCAAACCCGGACGGCGGGATTCGTCGAGCGGCTGTATGTGCGTGCCGAAGGCGATCCGGTAAAGGCTGGGCAAAAAATCGCCGATGTCTATTCACCTGAACTTTTCGCTGCCCAGCACGAACTCGTTGCCTTGACGCGTGTTGAGAATGTGCCGGGCGTCGAGGCATTGCGCACAGCTGCGCGTGAGCGATTGCGACTGCTCGGCATGGACAGCGCCGAAATACGCGCGGTTGAAAGAGCGGCAGTACCGCGACGCAGCGTCGGCGTGTATGCGCCGTTCGCAGGCGTCGTGCGCGAACTGGGCCTGCGCGAAGGTGCGCAAGTGATGCCAGGACAGACCATCGTGCAACTGGCGCAACTGAGCCGTCTGTGGGTGCTCGCGGAATTGACCGAACGCGAGTCGGGTCGCGTGCGCCATGGCCAGCCGGCGCGGATTCATGTCGACGCAATCGGCACCGGGTCGTTCAACGGCGCGGTCGATTACGTCTATCCGCAAGTCGATGCCGCGTCGCGCACCACGCGCGTACGGATCGAAGTGCCGAACGACAAGGGCCTGCTGCGGCCAGGCATGTACGCCCAAGCGGAATTCGATACCGGGCAACGCGAAGCGCTCACCGTGCCGAGCGAGGCGGTGATCGCCACCGGCATACGCAAGGTCGTGCTGCTGGTTGAGAACGGCGGGTTCGTGCCGATGGAAGTGGAAACAGCGGAAGAAGCGGGCGGGCGCACGGAAGTGCGGTCCGGCTTGCGCGCCGGCGATGAGGTGGTGTTGTCCGGTCAATTCCTGATCGACTCGGAAGCGTCGCTAAACGGCGTGCTTGCGCGACTCGCTTCAGGCGGGGCGAGCTCGGAGTCAAAGACAGCTCCAGCGCAGGGAACAGCCGAGGGCGACAATGCAGCGCAAGCAACGGTAATCAGTCGCGGCACGGTGAAAGAGGTGGCGCCGGCACAAGGCGCGGTGACCCTCTCGCATGGCCCCATCCCTGCATTGCAGTGGCCCGCAATGACAATGACCTTCAAATTGCGCGACGCCAAGGCTGCGGAGCGTTTGCAGCCCGGCGCAACAGTAATCTTCGAGGTCAAGATCGAGCCGGAGGCCGGCGAGTATGTCATCGAGTCGATCCGACCAGTTGGCGCGAGCGGCCAATGATCGCCGCGCTGATTCGCTGGTCGATAGCCAATCGCCTGTTGGTGCTGCTCGCATCAATGCTGATCGCAGCCTGGGGCGTTTACAGTGCTCTGCACACACCGCTCGATGCCATTCCGGATTTGTCTGACGTGCAGGTCATCATTCGCACGCCTTATCCGGGGCAGGCACCACAGTTGGTCGAGAATCAGATCACCTACCCGCTCACGACGACCATGCTGTCCGTGCCGGGCGTGAAGACGGTGCGCGGGTATTCATTCTTCGGTGATTCGTTCGTTTACGTCCTGTTCGACGACGACGCGGATCTCTATTGGGCGCGTTCGCGCGTACTCGAATATTTGAATCAGACCACCGGGAGATTGCCGAAAGGCGTGACGCCTTCCCTTGGACCTGACGCGACCGGGGTGGGCTGGGTATACGAATATGCGCTGGTCGATCGGAGCGGGAAAAACGATGTTGCGCAGCTTCGCGCATTGCAGGACTGGTTTCTCCGCTACGAATTGAAGACGATTCCCGGCGTTGCCGAGATCGCAACTATCGGCGGCATGGTGAAGCAGTATCAGGTGCAGGTCGATCCGGACAAGCTTCGTCTGTATGGGATTCCACTTGCGAATGTGAAGGAGGCAATACAGGCGGCAAACCAGGAAGCGGGTGGTTCGGTATTGGAACTTGCCGAAGCCGAGTACATGGTGCGCGCCAAGGGCTATCTGGAATCGCTCGATGATTTCCGACAGATTCCATTGAGCGTCTCCAATGTGGGAACCCCCGTGTTGCTCGGCGATATTGCGCGCGTGCAGTTGGGGCCGGAGATGCGGCGCGGCATCTCCGAGTTGAACGGCGAAGGAGAAGTGGTCGGTGGGGTCGTGGTGGTCCGCTTTGGCGAAAATGCTCTTGAAGCCATCGAGGCCGTGAAAACGCGGCTTGCGGTACTGAGCAAGAGCCTTCCATCCGGCGTGGAAATCATAACCACCTACGATCGCAGCGAACTGATCAAACGGGCCGTACGCAATCTTTGGCAAAAGCTGCTGCTCGAATTTATCGTGGTGGCCCTGGTGTGCGTGGTGTTTTTATGGCACTTGCGCTCCGCGCTGGTCGCCATTGTCGCGCTTCCGATCGGCGTGCTTGCTGCGTTCATCGTGATGCATGCGCAGGGTATCAACGCCAACATTATGTCGCTCGGCGGCATTGCGATTGCTATCGGCGCGATGGTCGACGCTGCGATTGTGATGATCGAAAATGCGCACAAGAAACTCGAACATTGGCACGCGGCACACGGCGAGCCGAGTGCGCAGAAACATCTCGCGCTCATGGTCGAGGCTTCAGTAGAGGTGGGGCCGGCGCTATTTTTCTCGTTGCTCATCATCACGCTTTCGTTCGTGCCGGTGTTTACGCTGGAAGCACAAGAGGGGCGGCTGTTCGCGCCGCTCGCCTATACGAAAACCTACGCGATGGCGGCTGCCGCTGGTCTGTCCATCACGCTCATTCCGGTGCTCATGACGTACGCGATTCGTGGGCGCATTCGCGGCGAGTCCGAGAATCCGCTTAATCGCTGGCTCATTGCCGCGTACTTGCCACTCTTGCGGCGAGTGTTGCGGCATCCGCGTATCACCTTGGTCGGTGCGTTACTCGCTGTCCTGTTGACGCTGTTTCCGCTCAGCCAGATCGGCAGCGAATTCATGCCGCCGCTGGAAGAGGGCGATTTGCTTTATATGCCGACTGCATTGCCGGGATTGTCAGCCTCCAAAGCCGGCGAAATCCTGCAGCAGACGGATCGCCTCATCAAGACCGTTCCAGAGGTGAAGACCGTATTCGGCAAAGCCGGTCGTGCGGACACGGCGACAGATCCGGCGCCACTGGAAATGTTCGAAACCACCATTCAACTCAGACCCGAAAATGAGTGGCGAGCGGGCATGACGATGGACAAGATCATCGCCGAGCTCGATCAGCGCCTGCAGATTCCCGGCTTGGCGAATGTATGGGTGCAGCCGATTCGCAATCGCATCGACATGCTGGCGACGGGCATCAAGAGCCCGGTGGGGATCAAAATCGCGGGCGCCGACCTTGCGACATTGGAGAGGATCGGGCAGGACGTTGAACGTCTGGTGAAGCAAGTGCCCGGAACGTCCTCCGCAATTGCGGAACGCCTCACCGGTGGGCGGTATATTGATGTGACTATCGACCGCATCTCAGCCGCTCGCTATGGGTTGAGCATCTCGGACGTACAAAGCGTAGTGGCGACGGCGATTGGCGGCGAGAACATCGGCGAGAAGGTCGAAGGCCTCGCGCGTTTTCCGATCAACTTGCGTTTCCCGCGTGAACTGCGCGATTCCGTCGCGGATCTGCGCGCGTTGCCGATTGTGACGGAGGCTGGCGCTACAGTGCCGCTCGGTTCTGTCGCACAGCTCAAGGTCACCGACGGGCCACCGATGATCAAGAGCGAAAACGCGCGCCCCTCGCTGTGGGTGTATGTCGATGTGCGCGATCGCGATCTGGTCGGGTTCGTGCATGATGCGCAGCGCGCCGTCGCCACGGAACTGCGCCTGCCCGCCGGTTATTCCATCGCCTGGTCCGGTCAGTTCGAATATTTCGAACGCGCGGCGAAGCGCCTGACATGGGTCGTCCCCGCCACTTTAGCCGTCATCTTCGTGCTGCTCTTCATGGCGTTCAAGCGAGTCGGGCCAGCGCTGCTGATTCTCGGCACGCTGCCGTTCGCATTGATCGGCGCTGCCTGGATTCTCTTTTTGCTGGGCCACAACTTCTCCATCGCAAGCGGCGTCGGCACGATTGCGTTGGCGGGATTGGCAGCGGAATTCGGCGTCGTCATGCTGGTGTATCTCGATCAGGCCATCGAGCGATTCAGAATTGAAGGGCGGCTGCGAAGCCTGCGCGATTTGCACGAGGCGTTGATCGAAGGTGCTGCGCTGCGCGTGCGGCCTAAAACCATGACGGTTGCGGTCATTCTGGGCGGCCTGATTCCGATTCTGATCGGTAGTGGAACCGGCGCCGAAACCATGCAACGCATCGCGGCGCCGATGGTCGGTGGAATGGTGACGGCGCCGTTGCTGTCGTTATTTGTATTGCCGGCGTGGTATGCGCTAAGAGGGCTGAAACAATTCGACCATGCCTGACCTTCCTCCGTGTTGCCCAACCTTGTCCGGCACGCGCCTTGCGTCCTCACTAAGTTCTTGAACGTGCGAGTTCAACCATGTTTACCCGGTTACGTTTCATCTCTTATTTGATTTTTGCCGCGTTGCTCGCCGGTTGCGTCACCGGGCCGAGCGACAAGGCCGATGCTTCTGCAAAAAAACGCAGCCTCGATGCGGACGCCGACGCTACGCTGACGCGGCTATACAGCGCAGCCGACGGTTCCAGGGAGCTGGTACGTAAAGCCTATGGTGCTTTGGTCTTTCCTTCGGTGTTGGCGGGCGGAGTGGTGGTCGGCGCGGAATACGGCGAAGGCGTGTTGCGCAGTAAAGGCAGAACGGTCGATTATTACAAGCTGACCTCCGGTTCCGTCGGCTTTCAGTTGGGCGCCCAAAGCAAGGCCGTCATCGTGCTGTTCATGACAAAGGACGCCTACGATAAATTTCGTGCGAGCAGCGGCTGGACCGCGGGCGCCGATGCTTCCGTCGCCTTGCTGAAAATCGGTGCAGGAGGATCCATCGATACCAACACGGTGACGCAACCGGTGGTCGGATTCGTCATGACGAACGCCGGGCTGATGTACAACCTTACGCTGGAAGGGACGAAGATCACCCGGCTCGATCTCTGAGGGTCGACGCTCCGCCTATGAGCGCGCTTGATGGACGGCAAGGCGTGCTCATTGCGCCTTGCCGCCCTTGTCGCACATTTAGAGCTTCATTTTCAACGCAAAGGAACGCACATGGCTGCCAGAAAAACTTCTCTCGTGATGACGTCTGCACTGCTGCTCATGTCGAGTGCGGTCGCATACGGCCAGACTCCGCCCGAAGCGCCGGCAAATGCCGAGCCGCAGGCGAACATGCCCTGCCCGATGTATGGCGAGGGCATGATGCGCGGCGGGAGAATGGGCATGTATCGAGGAGAGATGGGCATGCAGGGCGGGATGGGGATGCACGGCATGATGGGCGGAATGGCGTTCCCGCCGGGCTACGAAAAACTCGAGATGCAGATGCACGCGGAAATGATGGAAAGCATGGCGAAGATCATGAAGAAATACGCCGCGCAATTGCCGGACAAGCGCTGAAGAGCGCCTGTCCGGACTTGAAGAGCGTCGTTATTTTGCCGGCGGCAGGATGTCCAGCACCGCCTCCTCGGATGGGCGACCGAGCCGGGTGCCGAGCGATGTGACCACAATCGGCCGGTTCATCAGAATCGGGTTGCTCACCATGAAGCCGACGAGATCGGCGTCGCTCCATTTCGGATTATCGAGATCCAACTCATGGTAGGTGGGTTCCTTGCGACGCAACAGATCGCGCGGCGAGATGCCCATCGCGGCAAGCAGTTCGCTCAGCTTCTCGCGGCTCGGCGGCGTCTTGAGATATTCGATGATCTGCGGCTCGATGCCGCGCTCCCGGATCATCGCCAAGGCGTTGCGCGAAATGCTGCACGCGGGATTGTGATAAATCGTAATTGAATCGCTCATTGGTTTTTTCTCCTTGTGGGTAATGGGATGCAGTCATGCATTTCCTAGGGACGCGCTGATTAAGGTTTTTTGATTAAGGTTGCCGCAAGTTCGGGGCTGCTAAGGCGTTGTTTTACGTTGCCCTCGCTCGTACAGCTTCGCGCACTCGCGACCATCCTCGGCACTTATTCAAACATTCCCTAGTGTGCCATCAGTCGCCTGATCCAGTCGATCAGCGCGGTCGGCAGTGCTTCCGGTTTCATCAGCAATGCGTAGTTGCCTTCACCGAATACCTGCGGCAGATAGCCCGCAGCCTGACGATCGATGGTGAGGCAGAAGGGCGAAATGCCCTGCAGTTTCGCTTCCGTCACCGCCTGGCGCATATCCTCCACGCCGTAGCGGCCTTCGTATTCGTCGACGTCGTTCGGTTTGCCGTCAGACAGCAGGAGCAGCAATCGGTGGCGCGCGGATTTGCGCATCAACAGCGTTGTCGTATGGCGAATCGCGGCGCCGGCGCGCGTATAGCGCTCGGGCTCCAGTCCGGCGATACGTCGCGCCACATCGTCGCCGTAAGGTTCGTCGAAGGTCTTGATGGTCTTAACCGTCACGCAATCGGGACCGTCGCCGGAAAAACCCTGCACCGTATAAGGCTCGCCCATGCTTTCCAGCGCAAGGCAGACGAGTAACAACGCCTCGCGTTCGACATCGATAATGCGCCGATGCGCTGAAATCCAGCCGTCGGTCGAGCCGCTGATGTCGATCAGCAGCGCGATGGCGGTGTCGCGTCGCGCCGGCCTGAAGGATTGATAGAGCTGTTGCGACAGCGGACGACCGGCGCGATAGTCGGCGAAACTTTCGGTGTAGGCATCCAGATCTATTTCTTCGCCGTCGGTCTGCTTGCGCAATCGCATGCGCTGCGCGCGCAGCATTTCGAAGCGGCGGCGTATGGCATCGAGCATGGCGCGATGCGCGGCGAGCGTACGCTCGACCCAGGCCATGTCGCCTGGGAAAGGCTGTGCGACGATGACGCGCGCACCGGGGTCGCGATAGGCGGCGGTGCGGTAATCCCACTCGGGATAGGCGATGCCCTGCGTGCCTTCCATGAGCGGGGCGCTATCCTTGACCCGCGCTTCGGGCGGATCGTCCGAGAGCAGTATTTCCTTGGGCGAACCGGGTGTGGTCACCAGCCGTGCTTCGCGCAACTCCGACAACGAATCGGCGAATTCCTCGGCCGCGGTGCTTTCGTCGCGGTCCGTCGGTCGCTGCATGCCGATCGGGTCTTCGGCGTGTTCCAGCGGCTCTCCGGTCTGGATCATCCATGTGCCGGGGCCTTTGTTCTCGTCTTCATCCGGCTCGGGTTCGCGCACCTCGGGTCGTCGCTCCATCCGCGCGCTGCGCGGCGGCGCGTCGCGCGCCTCGTCTTTGCCTCCGTGTGACGCACCGGCCTGCATCATCGCGTGTCTGCGCATGCGCAGTTCACCGGTCCACAAGTCGGGCAACAGCCACGCGCCGCGAATGCGTTTCGCCTCGGGCAGCGTGTCGCGCACTCGTGTGGCCAGGACGCGCGCATGGGCGAGGGAATCGCGCGGCGTGGGCAGCCCGGGCAAACCCTGCGGCAAGGCGCGACAGTCGGTGGCGAAGATTTCGCGCAGCAGTTCTTCGAGTGGACGGCGCACACGCGGGAATGCGGACAATGCGGGGCGCTGCGCCAGCGAATCGGCGCGCAGCGCGTTGATCGAAGGCGCCATGCCGGGCAGCAATTGCGCGAGCGCCACATCGCTCGCTGCCGCTTCCAGCACGAGATAGAACGCTGCGGCCAGCGCATCGTCCACTCCTTTCAAGCCGTTTGCGCTGCCGCGCGTCGCTCGCGCGGCTTGTTGCAGCGCGAGCGCGCGATAACGCTCGATGCCCATCGCTATAGCGCCGACGTCGATTGCGCGCGGCAGCCAGATATTGCTGTCGTCCGTTGCGGGCAAGGTCGCCGTTGGTTGCGGACCGTGGCGGCGTTCCATAAAGGCACGCAGCATCGTGCGCTGTGCAGGCGGCGTGGCCGGGCGAATCGGAAAGCTCGTGCGAAACACCGCGGCGATCAGAAAATCGAGCCGCTGCGCGACATCGGTGAGCTCCGCACGCGGCCGATGCGCCGGCGCCGGGCGATTGCGTCGCCACAGATCGCTGACGTAAACAGTGGCGTGTCGCGCTACGTCGTGGAGGACGTCTTCGGCTTCAGCCATGGGTGCACTTAAGCCGAGAGCGGAGAGCCGAGAGCGGAGAGCGAAAACCGTAGAGCCTGGAATACAGAGAAAACATTTTGAAATATCCGTCTACCCGTTGAACGAGTGGACGGTGAGGCTTGGTGAAAACATCTTCTGGATTCCCGATCATGCGGCCACGCCGCTGTCGGGAATCTAGTTCGTCTTCTGACCGCTTTCGGTCCCAGCTCTCGGCTCTCCGCTCTCTGCTGCTTCTCAAACAAAAGTCGCGTCCACCAGATCGCGCATCGCCGCAACCAGCGTGGGGTCATCCGACAGCGGCGCGACGATGCCGGCATAGCAGGCCTGGTGGACCGATACGCCGCCGGCGATCAGCCGCGCGGTGGCGACCAGCAGGCGGGTGCTGGGCACTTCGGCCAGACCGCGATCGCGCAGTTCACGCAAACGTTGCGCGAGGCCGCAGAGTTGCCGCGCGATCGGTTCGTCCGCACCGCTTTCATGCGCGACGATGCGTGCTTCATGCTCCGGGGGAAGAAAATCGAAGTCCAGCGCGATGAAGCGCTGGCGCGTACTGGGTTTGAGATCCTTCAGCATGCGCTGATAGCCCGGGTTGTACGACACGACGAGCTGAAAGCCGGGAGCTGCCTCGATGACTTCGCCGGTTTTGTCGAGCGGCAATGCGCGCCGGTAATCGGTGAGTGGATGGATGATCACCACCGTGTCCTGGCGCGCTTCGACCACTTCGTCTAGATAGCAGATCGCGCCTTCGCGCACCGCGCGCGTCAGCGGACCGTCCTGCCACGCGGTGCCGTCGTGGCGGATAAGATAGCGGCCGACCAGATCGCTTGCGCTCAGGTCGTCATGGCAGGCGATGGTGATGAGCGGACGCCCCAGCCGCCACGCCATGTGCTCGACGAAACGCGTCTTGCCGCAGCCCGTCGGCCCTTTCAGCATGACTGCGAGGCGGCGCAGATGCGCCTCCTCGAAGATGCGTACCTCGTCGCCCGCAGGCAAATAGTAGGGTTCGACTCCAGACGGTGTCTCGATCGGATGAGCTTGCATCAAGTCGTCAGATCGTGCTGCTCACAGGTCGTGCTCCTGTCGGCGTATCGGTGGTGGCTTCCAGGCGCGGCGCATAGCGGAAGAAATCCCAGATGAACAGCGCGACGCCGACGGCGAAGATGCTTGCGGTGGCGATGAGCATGAGGAAGTGCACCTGGATCTTCAACTGCGTTTCGAGGAAGCCGAGACCAAGGATCCGCTCCAGATAAACCTGCGCAATACCGGCCGTGGCGAACGAAAGTGTCATGCCGAACATGCCGGCAAGCTGCAGCCAGAACGCCCAGTAGCCGACTGCGCTGCCTTGCACGTCGCGGTTCTTGGTAAGCGACGGCAGCGCATAGGTGATCATCGCCATAACGATCATCGCATACGCACCGTAGAACGCGGCGTGACCGTGCATCGCCGTGACCAGCGTGCCGTGGGTCCACTGGTTCACGCTCGGCCAAGTATGCGCAAGGCCGAGCAGACCGGCGCCGAACATGGTGAACAGCGCGCTGCCGATAGTCCAGTGCAGCGCGAGCGTGTTGGGATGCTGCAGGCCGGAACGACGCATGGCGAAATAGGCGTACATGGCCATGCCGACGAGGGCGAGCGGCTCCAGCGCGCTGAAGAAGCCGCCGATGGGCAGCCAGTAGTGCGGCACGCCGATCCAGTAGTAATGGTGTGCCGTACCGATGATGCCGGCGATGAACACCAGCCCCACGATCACGTACAGCCACTTCTCCATGACTTCGCGATCGGCACCCGACAGTCGAATGAGCAGATAGGCGAGGAAGGCGCCCTGGATCATTTCCCATACGCCTTCGACCCACAGATGAATGGTCCACCAGCGATAGAAGGTTGCGACCGTGTAATTTTCGAAATGAAACAGCGCCGGCAGAAAAAGCACAGCCGCCGAACCCAGTCCCAGCAACAGCACGCCCTCGGTCGTGGTGAAGCGACCGGATTTCTTGATCGTCATGCCGATGTTGTAGAGGAACATGAGCATGACCACGACGATCACAAGCTTGTGCGGCAGCGGCTGTTCGAGCAGTTTCGTGCCGGTGCCGTAGCGGAACAGATAGCCGACGATCGCGGTGACGCCCATGATCGTCCAGATGACGAGCTGAATGTAGGCGAGCTTCGGGCTGTGCAGTTCGGTGCGCGATTCTTCCGGCACCAGCCAGTACGTTGCGCCCATGAACCCGGTCAGCACCCACACAATCAGCAGATTGGTGTGGATCATCTTGGTGACATCGAAGGGGAGGATATACAGCAGCGGGTCCGGGCCGAGGTACTTGGCCGCGGAAAGCAGGCCGAATACCAGTTGCAGGCCGAACAACACCATGGCGACCGCGAAATACCAGTAAGCGACCGATTGCGAGCGATAGTTCATCGTGCGACTCCTTGAATTCTTTTCTGCGTACGCGACGTCGTTCGCGGCGTCTTATCTCAGGCTGCCAAGATAGGCGACGAGCTGATCGATCTGCTCCGGTTTCAGATCATTGCCGTAGGTATGCGGCATGAACGATTCACCGTTGGCCGAATACATCCCGCCCGGATGGAGATAGGCGTTCGGGTTCACGATCGATTCGCGAATGTAGCCTTCCACGTCCTTGGCCTTGCCCTTGTAATCCGCGCTCGCAATGACTTTCTCGGCGTGCGCGACCACGCCGGCCAGGCTGGGGCCGGCGAGATTGACGCCCGCAGTCGTCGAGTGACACGCGAAGCAGCCGGGCGGCGTGGCGCTGAACAGCGCCTGGCCCAACGCAATGGGACTGTTGTCTGGCGCCACCGGACGCGAGCCGGGCGGTCGGTCAGCGGCGTCCGGCTTGCCGGCGCGTTGCGCGTCGCTCATGGCGAGGCCCGGAATGCTCGAACCGGTCACCAGAATCGGACGCGGCGGCCAGCCTTGCGTGTCGATCTTGCTGATCCAGTCGAGGAAAACAATGAGGTCGTCGATCTCCTGATCGGAGAGATCCTGCTTCGGCATCAGGCGCCGATGCTTCTGCTCGTCGTAGAATTTCGACGGATCGCGCATGTAGGCCTTGAGATACGGCGCGCCGCGATGCTGCGTGATCTTGGTCAGATCAGGCGCGTAGTAGGCGCCTTCGCCGAGCAGGGTGTGACAGTTGGTGCAGTTGTACTTATGCCAGACGTCCTTGCCGTGCAGAACCTCGGGCGTGATGTTCTCGGCGTTGGTGAGTTCGCCGAACTGGCGATGACTGTCGATCGTCATGCCGATGAAGGCGACGGCACAGAGAGCCGTGGAGACGATGGCGAATAGGCGGGCTTGGCGTTTGTTCATGGGGCCCTCTTATACGCCGATGCCGGACCAGTGTGTAACCGAGATGCCCCCGGCGTACAGGATGGCGCCGGCCATAAGCAGCAGCACCACGATGCCAACGATTCTTAGGATCTTGTACAGCGACTCGCTTTGCATGCCGACTCCCAATCAGGATATCGGCTGCAAGTTATGCAATACACGCACCAGTGTCAACGGCTTCGTTGCTGATGCACGAACGCCTCGCTTGCACAACCGGCTGACCCGCCTGCTTATTGTTTAAGCAACGAGCGCTCCTGCCGAGACGATTTCGTCAGCGATGTGGTCGGTCAATTCACGCGCATGCGCGGGATCGAACTCCGCGTGCAGTTTCTTTTTTACGCCATGTTCGTGGAGCAGATAGTGTTTGGTCGGCTGCACATGGTGGCGCGCGAGGCAGGCTTTGACGCATTGCAGCGGGCAACCGTCGATCGCGATGATGGGGCGACCCGAGAGGGCGCGCTTCACCAGGCTGGGCACATCGCCGCCGACGCCGGCGATGCACGACCATTCGGCCACTTCGCGGCGATCGAGTTGGCGCGCGACTTCATTGGCCATCTGCGCCGCGCTGGAACAGCCGGAACAGGAGTAGACAAGCGGAAAGTCGGTGGATTTACTCATGGTGTCGATGCGGTCGTTGCCGGTTGTCCGAGCAGAAATGCAATGAGATCGCGAACGGGGCGAATCTCCGCGCCAAACGGAAGTTTGTTTGCGCCGCGAAAAAACAGGCCGTTGCGCACGTCGCCCTTGACGGCGGCGGACAGATGCAGATCGATGCAGAACTGTCCCATTTTCGAAATGCCGTCGCGCAGCCCGCAGCTTTCCAGGCAATCGAATGCGAGCGTGCAGCCCTTGCGCACATGCGCGCGCGCTTCCAGCAACGGCAGCTTGTTGAGATATTGATCGAGCCATGGCGTGCGCACGGCGCGTGCGGGCAGTCCTGCGACGCTCATGAATTCGACGATGTCTTCGGGTTTTGCTTCGGCCAGCACGCGCTTGAAGTTCGGATGCGCGTCGCCTTCCACGGTCACCGCGAACGGCGTGCCGAGTTGTACGCCGCTTGCGCCCAGGGCGATCAGTTCGCGTATGCGCTCGGGCGAGTTGATGCCGCCGGCGCAGATCAGCGGAATGCTTTCGCGCGCGATGCCGAGTTGATCGAACAGCGCCAGCGTGTCGCGCAGCACGTTCTCGAAATCGAAACGCGGATCGTTGAGGTCGGCGACCTTCGCCGCGCCCAGATGGCCGCCCGCATAGCGTGGATGCTCGATCACGATGGCATCGGGCAGGCGGTTCTTGCGCATCCATTTGCGCAGCAGTACGGCGATGCCGCGCGCATCGGACAGGATCGGAATCAGCGCAACGTCGGGATAGTCCGCGACGAGATCGGGCAGATCGAGCGGCAGTCCCGCGCCGACCACGATCGCCTGCGCGCCGCTCTTGCACGACTGCTGTACATAGTGCGCGTATTCGGAAACGGCGCGCATCACATTCACGGCGACCATGCCGTGGCCTTCGGCAAGCGCCAGCGCCGCGCAGATTTCGCGGTCGAGCGCTTCGAGGTTGGCCGCGTCGATCAGCGCCTTGTCGCGCGATTTCGCGGTCTTCGCCATCAGGTCTTCGTGATGACGACGCAAGTCGACGCTCGACAGCGTGCCGACCGCGCCCTGGCGTGCCACGCTGCCGGCCAGCCGGTGCGCCGAGATGCCGACGCCCATGCCGCCTTGCACGATCGGCAGCACGGCGCGCCCCTTGATGCGCAGTTTCGGCAAATCGGTGGTCAGCATTTCCATATTGAGCTCTTGCGCGTCCTGACGCGGTTCATTCGACACTACGCGCCTGCTCAAACGTGTTGAAAATCGATGACGATTGCGCCGGGTTCGCGCTGGCGGTATTCGATGGAGACATGTTCGCCGTAGCGCGCGCGGAATTGTTCGAGCAGCGGCAGCGGATCGTGATCGTTCACGAAGCGCATGATTTCGCCGGGGCGCAACGCATCGAAGGCGCCGAAAATGGCGGCGTGGCGAAAGCGTTTTGCGACGCCGCGCGCGTCGAAGGGATAAATCTGGTCGGAAGAAAGATGCAGATGAGGAGCAGCCACGGCGATATTCCTTTGTAAAACGGTCGGGTATTGACGACCGATCATCGGTCTGCGGAAAGTGCGTCGCCTTGCGCTGGATCAAAAGAGCGGCGATTGGCGCCGACCGAATCTGGAATGCAAGTGCATGAGCCAGGGCGGCATTTCCATTCCATCGAGAAGGTTTTTGATGCCCAAGCCGAGGGCGGTATCGCCTTCGATCCGCAGACGCCGTTGAAAGAACAGCGTGTCCGGATCCTCGCCGTGTGTGGCGAGTGCGTGGAAGTCGCGCAAGCACGCGCGAATGGCGACATCGTGCGGCGTTTGCCTGCCGTGCGCAACGAACCGGGTGCCGGACCACGACACGCGACACTCCACGCCGAGGTCCGTTACCCCGATGAGTACGACGCGTCGATTCAGCATGCTCCTGTGCGTGTCGCTCAGGCGCGGACGCAGCGCGACATTCAGCGCGGTGGCCAATAAAGTTGCCGGCGGCCGGGCCGGCAATCTGGCGGCGAGGCCGCTCAGCAATCTAACGGGCGTGTTCGACATATTCGATTCCGGGGCGGCCGTGCCAGTGGCCGTTGCAGCGCTCGCTTTGCGCGACGTTCAGTTGCCCGCTCAGTTGTGCAACGGACAACGTGCCGTCGATCGCATGCGCAAAGGCATCGATCACGTTTTCGGTGCCGTTCGATTGCGGCGAAATGCGCAGCACATCCACGCCACAGGCGCGCAGCGTGTCCAGTTCCGCGGACAAATCGTAGTGTTTGGCCGATTGCGTCTGAATGCCGTTGAGCACGAGGAAGTCATTGCCTTCCTGTGTTTTGAGCAACAGGCCGTCCGGATCATCGATGCAGCGATAACGGCAATCGTCGCGCGGCAGGTTGTGATGGCGTGCGGTGAAGCAGCGCGCGGAAAATGCCAGCGGCAGACGTCCCCAGACGAAAACCTCCGTTTCCATCCCGGCGGGCCGTTTTTGCTGGATCGCCTGCAGGGCGGTGTGCGACAACTCCACCGGCATGATCCAGCGCGTCGCGCCGAGTTCGGCGAGCCAACTCAGTGTCGCGCCGTTGTAGGTGTTCAGATGCGGTCCGGCAATGAACGCGGCTCCCTCGGTGAGGCAACCCAGCGCGCTGGCGTCATTCGCTTCGATCAGGAATTCGTCGTTGCCGCAGATTTTTTGCAGCGCGCGCAAATCGGCGGGCGATTCGATCAACGCCTGTGTCGACAGCGCGACCTGTTTGCCCGCCGTTTTCAGTTCGCGCGCCAGTGCGAGCCAGTCGTCCACTCGCAGTTCATGCCGCCGACTGCACACGACTTCGCCAAGATAAATCGTATCGACCGGCGTTTGCGCCATACGCGCATAGAAATCCAGCACCGTGGCGCGGGGCCAGTAGTAGAGCAGGGGACCGAGAGAGAGACGCATGTTTGTGTGCCCGTGTTTCGACTGCTTGTTCGCCACGCCCGCGTAGGCGGGAGTCCGGAAAAGACGGATTCCCGCGTGGGCGGGAATGACGGCGAAAGCATGTTCTTGATGTCTTGGTGCCTTGGTGGTTCAAGCGGTTTTCCGGATTCCCATCGTCAGCGCCACTTGCGGTGATACGCACCGAAGGTCACCTGCTGACCTTCGGCGACGCGCGCCAGTGCGTTGTTCCAGGCGGGATCGGCAAGGAAGCGTGCGGGATTGCGTTCGCAGGCGTCGATGGCCGCGCGCCACGTGCGCGTGACTTGTGAAACGTAGGCGGGGCTGCGTTGACGGCCTTCGATCTTGATGGCGGAAACGCCGATGCGCGAGAGCTCGGGCAGAAGCGCGAGTGTGTTAAGGCTCACCGGTTCCTCGATGGCGTAGTACGTATCTTCGGCGACGTCGAAGCGACCCTTGCACAAGGTCGGATAACCGGCGCGTTCATCCTTTTCGAAACGATCGATCAGAATGTTGTTGAGCCGCGCGTCCATGCCGCCGTCGGCACGCGCTTCCCAGCGCACCGCGCCGGCGGGTGAGCAGACGCCATGCGTATTGGGCGATTCGCCGGTGGCATATGAGGAGAGCGCGCACCGTCCTTCGGCCATGACGCAAAGACTGCCGAAACCGAACACTTCGATTTCAACGTCGGCATCGCGCACCACATCTTCCACTTGCGCGAGCGACAGCACGCGCGGCAGCACGGCGCGCTGAATGCCGAAGGAACGCGCATACAGATTGATTGCCGCCGCACTCGTGGCCGACCCCTGCACCGACAGATGCAGACGCAGGTCGGGATGCCGCTCGGCGGCGTAGCGCATCACGCCCGGATCGGCCAGGATCACCGCATCAACGCCAAGCTCGGCCGCCGTGTCCACCGCGCGATACCAGCGTTCCATGGCCGCCGCCTGGGCATAGGTGTTGATGGCCAGATAGACCTTGCGTCCGGCGGAATGCGCATACAGCACGCCTTCGCGCGCCGATGCGTTATCAAAGTTAAGGCCGGGAAAATTGCGCGCGTTGGTATTGTCGGGCAAGCCGATATAGACACAATCGGCGCCGGCGGCGATCGCGACCTTTAGCGCGGGCAACGCGCCCGCGGGGCAAACGAGTTCGGGTTTCATCGGAGCGGAATGATGACGTGTGAAGACGAAGTCTGTTTTGATCGCCGTCACAGCAGCGCCCGCCCAAGCGTCTCCGCCCGCATCCGGCCAGTCCGCTTTGCAGCAGGGGTCGTTCTTTTGTGAACCCCGCTACTGCACGCGGTTGCGCGTGATCAAGAGCGCCCCCGGCCGACCCCCGGGATTAGCTCCGTTTGGCGGCCGCTTTCCGGATTGCCGATGGATAGGGCAGATACGCGGACATCGCCACGTAAGCGAGCAACCCGGCGAGCACGAGAAAATCGACGCCTCTCAGCGTGCTCATGCTCAGCGCGATAAAAGCCATCGCGGCCACAAGGTTCGCCCGCGGGTCATATGCCGATCGACGCATGGTGTAAAGAATCCCGAAGGAGAGAGTTATCACAATAGTACGGAAGTCGCGTATTCGCCAGTCGGGCGGATGCGTTTCATATTCCGGACAGCCGTTGCAGCGGACGCTCAGCCGGCGATCACATTCGCATCCGGATAGGCAACACCGCGCCGCGCCGCCATGGCCCGGCCGATGCGCTCGAGCTCGCCCGGCGACAGATAATTGGCCGCTGCGGCGAAGGCGTTATGCTCTTCGCGCTGAATATGCTCGAGATAGAGCGTTTGGAAGCGGTCGACGATTTGCGCATCGAGTGTCTTGGTGGTGTCGGCCACGATCGCTTCGAGGTTCGCGCCCAGCGCCTCCCACACATTGGCCATTTCGGCGTGGTCCGCAGTCAGGCTATCGATCAGCGCGTGCATCCGCTTGCGCTGCGGCGGCGTGACGCTGCGCAGCAGCGCGGGGAAGAAGTCTTCTTCTTCGTCGGCGTGATGCTGCTGTCCCGATGTGTTGAAGTAGTGCAGCACCTGTGTGCACGCCTGTTTGACTTGCTGGTCGACGCCTTGCTTCTCGATATGTTCGATGACGCGCAGCAATAGCGCGCAGCGCTGCTCGATGCGCAGGTGGCAGGCCTTGAGCAGGCCGATCGGATCGTCGAATCCCGGTGCGGCGTGTGTCATGGATTTTGGCAGCATCTGAAACCTCTCTTTCGCCGGATCAGTTCCGACTAACGTTTTGCAACGAGCGCACTGGCGGTTCGTACGCCAACGAGTGTTCCGCTTTGTCCTCGCTCGTACAGCCATGTGCCGGCGCGCGGAGCAGGGGCCCCTTTAGGGGATGCGACCGCACAGGCACATGAAGGAACGCGAAATGAACCGGCACATCACAGCCCGCTGCGGGGTCGCATCCATCGATGAAGCCGGTGGAACCTGCTCCGCCCTTCGCGGTCGCGTCCTCGCGACCATACTCGGCATTCATCAGGTCGTTCCTTAACCAGGTTTTCCGTCCGCGCGCGGACGCAAATAAACGGGCGCGTAACGTGCGCTCCACGGGCCGAATACGACCAGCCATGCGACTGCGGCGGTGATCAGCAAGGCTGAACGCGCGCCGGCGGGGAAGAATGCAAGATCGCCGGCGATCCGAATCACTGCGATGCCCAGCACCGCGAGGAACGCCCACCACGTCAGCGGATCGGCTTCCAGGGCACGTCCGGAGTGGCCGAGCGAAACGCGCGACACCATGGCGACGGTCGTGGCGGTGAAGTAGCCGATCGCCAGCGCGTGCATCGGGCCGAAACCGAAAATCCACGGATAACCAAGCAGCTCGGCGAGGCTTGCGGCGCCATAGAGCAGCAAGGCGACGGTGAGCATCACCAGGGACAGATGCAGCATCACCAGCAACTTCGCGCGAAAGCTGCTGGTCAATCCCCAGCGTAACGCCAGATAACCGACCCAGATGGCCATCGGAAAATCAGTCAACCATGTCCACATCGTCAGCCCGTTGAGATCGAGGACGAAGTGCGCAATGCAGCCGCCGGCCAGAAACAGCAGGGAGCCTTTGGGCCGATACATCACGTAATCGCGAATGACGCGCCCGGAAAAGAACGGAATCAGCCGGTGGCTGACGATGAGGAACAAAGGCAGCAGGAACAGCCACAGTCCGATGCGCCGCGAATAGTCGGCGTAGCGCCAGTCGCCGGTATAGAGCGAAAGACCGAAGAGCGTCACGCCCGTCGCACCGATGGCGAGAATGACCAGCAGACCGACCGCATGCTTGTCCTTGCCCTTGTTGCCCAGAACCAGGCGCAGTAGCGCGTGCCATATCCACAGCCAGCCCGCGAGAATGAGCGTGACGCCGACCGCCGCGACCATTCGATCGAGAACGATGCCGGTGTAGCACAGCGCAATCCCGAGCGCGAGCGGCGCAGCGGCCGTGACCCAGACGCGACGCGACAGGCGCTGCCCGGTCCAGTTGGGCAGCGCAGTCATGGCGAAGCCGAAAACGAATATCGGAAAGACCGTGTACGACATCAGAAAGGCGTGCGCCCAGCCGGGCGGGATGGTCCAGTGCAGCGGGTCGTACAAACCGCCATAGCGACCGGCCAGATCGATCGACCACCACAACATCGTCGCGAAGATCTGCGTCACCCCCAACAGGAACATCACCCGATGCGGTGAACTCGTCCACGCCTGCCACGTCGATTGCGGCGTGGCAGGCAGCGGCGGGTGCCGGCCGGTTGTTTTATGAATGGTTATGCGTTGATCCACGGCATCGGGTTCTTGGTCAGTGCGACAGCGATGATGTAGGCGAACACCGTGAGCGCGGCAAACCACGCAACGGTACGTTCCGTTGCGGTGCGGCCGCGCTTGAGCGCGATGGTGCCCAGACCGATATAGAGGACCAGCGCGACCAGCTTCGCGGTAAGCCAGCCGCTCACCCCCGGCACCTGCCGCAGCAATACCGCCAGCCACACGCCCGCGCCGAGCAGTATCGTGTCATTCACATGCGGCACGACGCGCACCCAGCGCCGCTGCAGCATGGGCGAACTGCGCAGCATCCAGATCCCGCGCAGCAGGAACAACGCGAAGCTGATGCCTACGGCAAGGAGGTGTAACTGCTTGATGACTACATACATGGGCGCGACTTTAACGGCCGGGGGCGCGAAGGTTTCGATCTGGATCAAATGATGGCGATACCGCTGCCAGTGCAAGGCATCGCGCAGGGCGGCAAGCATACATCCGATGCGCGGCGAGCTTGAAGCCCCGCCGGTGCGCGGCCGCCGCGATGATCTACCCCAGCAGCCCGCCGTGACTGCCGGCCACGGCGCCGAGTACGGTGATCAGGCTGATGGCGAGCAGGAACCAATGCATACGCTGGATCGTGGAGAGCGTACCGACCGGATTGCGTTGCGCACGGTGCAGCAGTCGCTTATGCAGAAAGAACGGTTCGATTATGAACAGCATGAGTGTGAAGATGACCCACACCGCGACCATGGCATGCATCCACCAGTAATTCGCATCGGTGAAACGCCACCATAAATCGAAGCGCCAGGCCATCCAGAACCCCGTTGCGCCGACCAGTGCGGTGGTCCAGCGCGCCTGGGTGGCAAAGCGTCCTTCGACCTGCTCGAAGAATTCGACGCGCTCTTCCGCGGTCTTGAAAGCGCGTACCGCCGACAGCAGGATGGTGGTGACCATGGAGACACCGCCGATCCACATCACCACACCCAGCACATGCAGGGCGCGCGCAATCGCCAATTCATTCATGCGCCGATTATTGCAGCAGTTCGAGGAGTTCGCCTACCGCTTTGCGTTTTGCCGGAAGTTGCTCCGGCGCTGTTTCCCTGCGCTCGCTTGTCTCAAAACGTCTGCAGAGCCTGGCGCGACAGGGGATCGTTGGATTTTAGCGCCCGACGTTGGCGATTCGAGTAATCTGCGCTGGCGCGTTGCTCGAAGCAGGCACGGTGCCTCGAATCGGGCGCAACGTCGGCCCGTTTGTCCTGCGGATCGAATATATTGCGTCCTTGCAGCTCGTGCGCCGCCGGCCGGAAATTGCGGTTTAATCAGCGTCGCTTCCGACGCATCATCCGGACGGTTAAGGATAACGACATGGCGGGCGCATCAGGCAAGCCCGCTCCCCGCTTGCGAGGAGGATGAATAGTGAGTAGTCCGAGCTCTGGCGAGAACGCCGGCAAGAGCGTCGATGGTGAAACGCAGGCGCAATATGCGCATCGCGTGATCGAAGAGATGATCGTGACGTTGGCCTTGCCGCCCGGCAGTCGTATTTCGGAACAATCGCTCAGCACGCAGTTGGGCATCGGTCGCACGCCGGTGCGCGAAGCGCTGCAGCGTCTTGCCTACGAGCGCACGATCAGGATTCTGCCGCGCTCGGGAGCGGTCGTTTCGGAAATCGACATCACCGAGCATTTCAAGTTGATCGAAGTGCGGCGGGAACTGGAACGCATCATGGCCTCGCGTGCGGCGCGACTGGTGGATCCGATTTCACGTCGCATGTTTCTGGATCTGCAAACGCGCTTCGAGCTCGCCGAGCGAACCGACGATGCGACCGTGTTTATCGCTGCCGATCGTGAATACAACCTGCTGCTCGCCAGAACCGCCGACAACGACTACGCGGCGGCGGCGATGGCGCCGTTGCAGGCGCAGACGCGGCGTCTCTGGTATTTGTACTTCAAGGCCTTCGGCGACGTTGCAAACGTGGCGCGTTTGCATGCGAACGTCGCGCGCGCAGTGGCCGACAAGGACGAGAAGAAGGCGCGCGAGGCCTCCGATGCACTGATCGATTACGTCGAGGATTACACCTACCGGACGCTCGAAGCCGTGCAGAAAAAAGAGCGGCCGAAGGCGGGCAGGGTGCCGCAAGGCGCTTGAACCGCATGCCGGCGGCGATGCGATAGAAAGGATGGGGAGCGTTGATCGACGGGATCCGCCGATCAACGCTCCCCATCAGCGTCGGCGGACGTCTTACCAGCCGACCGCGATGCCTTCGCCGCGCGCATCGGCTGCGCCGGACAGCACGCCGGTGCGATGGTCGACTTTGATGGCGGCGGCATGGCCCATGAAGTCGCACCACGCTTCGGTGATCTCCACCTGGTGTCCGCGCTTGCGCAACCAGGCAAAGACTTCTTCGTCGAAGCGGTTCTCCACGCGCAGCGCGCGCGTCGTGTCGCCCCATGTTCGTCCATATAGCCAGCGCGGGTTGTCGACAGCCGTCTGTACATCGTGGTTGAAGTCGACATAGCGCGTGACCACCGCTGTGCTCGTCTGCGGCTGGCCTTCGCCGCCCATGGTGCCGTACACCAGATCGAGCTTGCCGTCGCGGAACAGCATGCCCGGCATCAGGGTGTGGAACGAGCGCTTGCCCGGCTCCAGTCGATTGATGTGGTTTTCGTCGAGCGAGAAGAACGAACCGCGGTTCTGCAGCAGGATGCCCGTCTTGCCGGCGACGAAGGCCGAGCCGAACTCATGGTAGAGACTCTGGATGATCGAGGCGGCATTGCCGTGGCGATCGACCACAACCGTGCAGGTCGTGTCCTGACCCATCGGCTCCGGTTCGTGATTCAGCGCGCTGTCGAAGCTGATCTGCTTGGCGAGTTCGGCCGCGTATTCTTTGGACAGCAGCCGATCGAGCGGAATGTCGCTGAAGGCGGGGTCCGTCAGGTAGCGGTCGCGGTCGCGGAATGCGAGCTTGGTCGCCTCGACCAGCAGATGAATGTACGCCGCCCGATCGGTGCGCAGCGCAGCGACATCGAAGCGCTCCAGGATGTTGAGGATCATCAGGTGCGCGAAGCCCTGACTGTTGGGCGGATGCTGATAACAGGTGTAACCACGATAGGTCGTTGAAATCGGCTCGGCCCAGGTGCCGTGATAGTTGCTCAGATCGCTCGCCTGCCAGTCGCCGCCGGCCGCGGTGAGCGAGCGCACGATTTCATCGCGCACCGCGCCTTCGTAGAAACCGGCGCGTCCGTCGCGCGCGATCGCCTCCATGGTTTCGGCCATGCCCGGGAAACGCATGATGTCGCCGACTTCCGGCAGGCGTCCCTGCGGCATAAAGGCGTTACGGGTGTCTTCGTAGCGCCCGAGAATTTTGGCAGTGTTCCGGGTGAACTGCGCCTGGCCTTCGGAAACCGGATAACCGTCGCGCGCATAGGTGATCGCCGCATTCAGACATTGGCCTAGCGACAGCTTGCCGAAGCGCTCATGCGCCTTGCACCACGCATCGACAGCACCCGGTACGGTCAGCGCCGCATGAGGCCCGCGCTGGGGAATCGCCGACAGACCGAGGTCGCGGTAGTGCTGGCGCGTCGCGCCGGAAACGGCCGGGCCGGTACCGTTGAGCGCATGGACCTTGTTTTCGTGCGCGTCATAGATCAACCAGAAAGAATCGCCGCCCATCCCGGTCATGTGGGGATAAACAATACCCAGCGTCGAGTTGACGGCGATCGCCGCATCGACCGCGCTGCCGCCCTCCTGCAGCACTCGCAGCCCGGCAAGGGATGCGAAGTAGTGGGGAGAGGCCACCATGCCGCCGGTCGCCATGGCCAAGGGCCGCGTTGTTTTCATTGAGTGTGTCTCCTTCCTCTGAGCATTAACGTACTGACGCAATTGTAAATATATTGTTTATAAATCTGGTATGTCAGTGTAGGCCGAGGAAGGCCCGGGTTGTCAATGTTTTTTTGTTTGTTCTCAATGGGTTCATCACGTCTGGCGAAAACTGCCACGCTTCATCCTTGTTCGTATGTCATGGACAACTAATGGTATGGCACAAATGGTTGTTCACATGTCATATAGCCGTGACGTATGTCACATTTGTGCTAATGCGATTGAATATCAAGAAAATTAATCCGGGAATAATGGCGCCGTGAACTGACATACGCAAGACCCACTCGCGCCATCAGGCGATCAAGCAATCAAGCAAGACAAGGAGAACCCCCATGCAGCACCAGCCGATCCCGGCACAGGAGTACGTCAAGGCGCAGGGCCGTCCCTGCTCCCAGGACTCAGCACCGCGAGAAGTGATGCGGCGCAACGTAAAACCGTAACCATTCAAGAACAATCTTCGAGGAGGAAGATGATCATGTCGAACGTATCAAACGCGACCGGGATTCAATCGAGATGGATGCAGCTGCTTCTCGGTCTGATCGCCATGATGGCAATTTCGAGTCCGCAATATGTCTGGGCGCTGTACACACAACATTTGACCGCGAGCCTCGGCGCAAGTCTGGCCGAGGTGCAGGTGACGTTCTCGGTGCTGATTGTGCTGCAGACGTTTCTATCGCCGCTGCAAGGCTTTCTGATTGACAAGTTCGGGCCGCGCAAACTGCTCTCCGCCGGCGCCGCTTTGACCGGCGCCAGTTGGATCGCTGCAGCCTATGTCGATTCGCTCTGGGGCCTCTATATCACCTACGGCATGATGGGCGGCATCGGGACAGGCATCATCTATGTCGGCGTAGTCGGCATGATGGTGCAGTGGTTCCCGGACCGGCGTGGTCTGGCCACAGGCGTCGTCGCGGCCGGCTATGGCTTCGGCGCTGTCGTGACCACGTTCCCGATCTCCAGATCGCTCGCCGAAGCGGGCTTCGAGAACACGCTGATCCTGTACGGCTTCATCATCGGCGCCGTCGGTATCCTGGCTGCACTTGGTATGCGTCGACCCGACAAACAGGTGCTTCCGGCACGAGTGGCGGCGAAGGTTTCCGAAGCGGTGGCCAGCAGCAGTAGCGCCCGCAGCTATACGCCGCGAGAAATGCTGCGTAACCCGATCTTCTGGCTGCTGTTCATGATGATGACCATGATGTCCACCACCGGCCTGATGGTCATCTCGCAGATGGGCGCAATCGCGCGCGACTTCAAGGTCGCCGACGCGCTGGTGTTCGGCCTTGCGGCCTTGCCGCTCGCATTGACGGTTGACCGGATCACCAACGGTCTCACTCGCCCGTTCTTCGGCTGGGTATCGGACAAGATCGGCCGCGAGTACACCATGGCCATTGCCTTCGGTCTCGAAGGTCTGGCGATCACGGTCTGGTTCTTCCTGGCTCATGATCCATTCTGGTTCGTAGTGCTGTCCGGCGTCGTGTTCTTCGGTTGGGGCGAAATCTTCTCGCTGTTCCCGTCGACCCTGACGGACACTTTCGGTACCAAGCACGCGACGACGAACTACGGCTTTCTCTACATGGCGCAGGGTGTCGGTTCCGTACTCGGCGGACCGGTGGCAGCGCTGCTGTACACCAGCACCGGTTCCTGGGGCGTGGTGTTCACGGTGGTCGTATCGATGGACATCCTTACGGCCATCCTGGCGATCGTCATGCTGAAGCCGATGCGGAGGAAGCACTTCAATCTTCCGGGCAATTCAGCGTTGGCCATGAATCCGGCCTGACGGCGGGATCGTCGCTGACCATTAAAGCGGCACGGCGCGCAGGCGCCGTGCCGCTTTTGCTTGTGCGCCGGAGCGTAGGTCTTTGCTGCTGCGTCGCTCTTACTGCAGCAGATCGAACTGTTCGCCGAGCGGCATCTTGCGCAAGGTGCCGGCGAGTAGTGCTCTGGACTCCGACTTTCCGCTCTCGACACTTCTTATTGCACCAGCGGGGTATCCGCGCCGTTCAGATCCACGCCTTCGATGTCCGCCTGTCCGGCGAGGATGCGCACGTACTGCGCCAGCGCCCTGGTGCGCACCTGCGTCGTGAGCCGATCCGCGATCTGCGATTTCACCGCCGCGTAGGGCACCTGCTTGCCGGCGCTGCGTTTTTCCACCGCGATGATGTGAAAACCGTAACGCGTGTTCACCAGCCGCGGCAGTACGCCGACGGTTTCGTTTTCGAACAGTGCGTGATCGAATTCCGGCACGCACTCGCCGCGCGTCACCTGGCCGATGTTGCCGCCGTGCTGCCCGGACGGGCAGTTGGACAATTGTTGCGCAAGCTCCTCGAAGCGTTGCGGATCGCCACGCAGCGTGTGCAGCGTTTCTTTCGCCTTGCGCCGTAATGCCTCGATGGGCGTACCCGGCGTGACACCGAACAGAATGTGACGCGCGGCAACCAGATCACCGCTGCGAAACTCGGCGCGGTGCGCATCGTAATAGCGCTTGCATTCTCCGTCGGTCGGCACGGGCGTCTGCGCCTCGATATCGAGCAGTCGCTCGATCGCGGCCTCCTCGTTCACGCCGTCGTCGAGCAGTCCGAGTCCCGCCGCGCGCTGGCGCAGCAGTTCGCGCACCGCGGCGACGCGCAGGTCTGAATCCGATTCGCCGGTGATTGGTACGCTATTTACGCTTGCCATGGAAATCTCCATTCGATTCGTTGTTCATCGCGTTGCCGTTCATGGTTCGACTGCACTTCGTGCGCTCACCACGAACGGCTTTGTGCGTCCGTCCGTCATGAGCCGCGCGCAGCGCGAGTCGAAGGATGAATGGCCACCGACTCACGCTTTCGCTTTGCCGAGTTCTGTACTGAGCGAAGCCATGACCGGTTGCGGTGCATGGGTCGGTGTCATTGCCGGAGCAGATGTGGAAGCCATCGCAGGCTCCGGTGCGGCCGGACGCGTCGCCACGATGCGCCGCTTGCTGCGCACGATCTGCGGTGAGCGGAAGGCATAGCGGATGGCTCCAAAGCCGCTCCACACATGCACGAGGCGGGTGAACGGGAACACCAGGAAGATCGTCATGCCGAGGAACATGTGCGCCTTGAACACCCACGAGGTGCCGGCCACGAGTTCGGCTGCGCCGCCCTGGAAGGTGACGATGCGCTGCGCCCATTCGGCCAGCAGCAGCATCACGCTGCCGTCGAGGTGTTGCGCCGACAGCGGCACGGTGGCGAGACCGAGCGCGAGCTGCAGCCACAGCAGCACGACGATCACGATGTCGCTGGTCTTGCTTGTTGCGCGAATGCGCGGCTCGGTGAGGCGGCGATGCAGCAGAATCGTCAGCCCGATGAAGGCGAGCGTGCCGGCGATACCGCCCGATATCATCGCCATGAGTTGCTTGTCGCCCGCGTCGATGACGTGTTCGTAAACGAAGTGCGGCGTCAGCATGCCGAAGAAGTGACCGAAGAACAGGAACAGCACGCCGATGTGGAAGAGATTCGAGCCGAGGCG
This sequence comes from Nitrosomonadales bacterium, assembly GCA_036676355.1. Taxonomy (GTDB): domain Bacteria; phylum Pseudomonadota; class Gammaproteobacteria; order Burkholderiales; family SG8-39; genus ZC4RG42. Next base: position 92,631 of record JAKFDA010000063.1, read on the forward strand.
CAACTGTGCGCGCCGCAGCAGTTGCGACGAATCGCTCTTCCAGGTGTACTGCTCGCGATCGAAGCGCAGCAGGCTGCCGAGGAAGAACACGGCCAGACAGATATAGGGATAGACGCCGAATGTGAATTGGTTCAGGTAGCTCATCGCTTTGCTCCTTAAGCCGCGCGCTTGGCGATCTGGATCACCGATTTCTTCGGCGGCCGGCTGGCGCTGCAGGCCATGCCGTCGAAGGCGGGCGCCTCTGCCCATTCCTCGTCCAGCGATTTGTCGGGTTCGGGGATGCGTCTGGCCGTCGGGCTCAGTCCTTCCTCGCCGACGATGCTCAGCAGCGCACCGAACACCGCGCTGTAACGACTTTCGCGCGTTTGCAGCGTCTCGCCGATGGTGCGCAGAATGTGTGCGCAGTCGCCGAGCATGTCGCGCGCTTCGATCTCCGGACGGTAGCTGAGGAATTCGAGCATGGCCGGCAGGTAATCCGGCAACTCATGCGCGGCGAGATGGAAGCCCGCACGCGCATAGACCTGCGTCAGATCGACCATAGCCTGGCCGCGATCGCGCGACTCACCGTGCACATGTTCGAACAGATGCAGCGCCGTGGCGCGACCTCGATCGAATACTTCGACATAGCGCGCCTGCGCGTCGAGCAGATCCGCGCTCAGCAGTTCAGCGAGCAGGTCGGTAAGGGCATCGCGATCCTTCGCCGACAGTCGCTTGTCCTGACCGAACAGCTGGGCGATTTCCGGCATCGCGCCGATCAATTCCTCCGTCGGGTAGGAAAGCAGCGCGGAGAGGGCTTTGAGTGTGCTCATGGTTTTTCCTTTACGCGATGAACTGACGGAGCCGTTCGTGGTGAGCCAGTCGAACCATGAACGGCTGCATGTTTTGATCGTTCACCCTTCGACGGGCTCAGGGCGAACGGTCCGGTGAAGACGCTGAGTATCGTGGTCATGTCGGACCTCACACCGTCTGCTTGATCGGGATGGTGCGATGCTTCTTGCCGCCGAACAGGCTGGGTTCGCTGACGCCGTCCGAGCAGCCGTTGCCGAATGAGAAGCCGCAGCCGCCGCGCATGTCGAAGGTGTCTTCGGCGTATTCGCGATGCGAGGATGGAATGACGAAGCGATCTTCATAGTTGGCGATGGCCATGTAGCGATACATATCTTCGACTTCCTGCACCGTGAGGCCGACCTGCTTCAGCACTTCGAGGTTTTCGCGCTTCTCGACATGGCGGTCGCGCATGAACGCGCGCATGGCGAGCATGCGTTCGAGCGCGTCGGCCACCGGCCTTTCGTCCCCGGCGGTCAGCAGGTTGGCGAGGTACTGCAGCGGAATGCGCAGGCTGCGCACATCGGGCAACTGACCGAACATGCCGACGTCGCCGCTGTTGGCCGCGGCCGTGATGGGGGAAAGCGGCGGCACGTACCAGACCATCGGCAACGTGCGGTATTCCGGATGCAGCGGCAGCGCGACTTTCCAGTCCATCGCCATTTTGTAAACGGGCGATTGCTTCGCTGCGGTCAGCCACGCTTCGGGAATGCCATCCTTGCGCGCCTGTTCCTGCACCGCCTTCGAGTTCGGATCGAGGAAGATCGACAGTTGCGCCTGATACAGCGCCTGCGGATCTTCCACGCTTGCCGCTTCCTCGATGCGGTCGGCGTCGTACAGCAGCACGCCCAGATAGCGGATGCGACCGACGCAGGTTTCCGAACACACGGTCGGCTGACCGGCTTCGATACGCGGGTAGCAAAAGATGCACTTCTCGGCCTTGCCCGATTCCCAGTTGTAGTAAATCTTTTTGTAGGGGCAGGCCGAGACGCACATGCGCCAGCCGCGGCACTTGTCCTGATCGATGAGAACGATGCCGTCTTCCTCGCGCTTGTAGATCGAGCCCGAGGGGCACGAGGCGACGCAGGCCGGATTCAGGCAGTGCTCGCACAGCCGCGGCAGATACATCATGAAGGTGTTTTCGAACTTGCCGTAGATGTCCTTCTGGATGTTCTCGAAGTTCGCGTCTTTCGAGCGCTTGGCGAATTCGCCGCCGAGAATCTCCTCCCAGTTCGGACCCCATTCGATCTTCTCCATGCGCTGACCGGTGACCAGCGAGCGCGGCCGCGCCACCGGCGCGGTCTTCATTTCCGGCGCATTGTGCAGATGCTGATAGTCGAACGTGAACGGCTCGTAGTAGTCGTCGATCTCGGGCAGATTGGGGTTGGCGAAAATCTTGGCGAGGATCGACCACTTGCCCCCCTGGCGCGGCTCGATCCTGCCGTTCTTCTTGCGCTTCCAGCCGCCGTTCCACTTGTTCTGGTTTTCCCATTCCTTGGGATAGCCGATGCCGGGCTTGGTCTCGACGTTGTTGAACCAGGCGTACTCCATGCCTTCGCGCGACGTCCAGACGTTCTTGCAGGTCACGGAACAGGTGTGGCAGCCGATGCACTTGTCCAGATTCAGGACCATGCCGATTTGGGCGCGTATTTTCATAATGCAAAGCCTTTAGATTCTTTCACCACGGAGAACACAGAGCACTCAGAGAAATTCATTGTTTTCATCTCTGTGCGCTCTGTGGTTCAAGGTTTTGACTTTCAGCCGGCTCGTCCATCCAATCCACCTTGTTCATCTTGCGCACGATGACGAACTCGTCGCGGTTGGTGCCGATGGTCCCGTAGTAGTTGAAGCCGTAGCTCAGCTGCGCGTAGCCGCCGATCATGTGGGTCGGCTTCACCACGATGCGCGTCACCGAGTTGTGAATGCCGCCGCGCGCGTTGGTGATTTCCGAGCCGGGCACGTTCACGATCTTTTCCTGCGCGTGATACATGAGGCACATGCCCGGATTGACGCGCTGGCTGACGACCGCGCGCGCGGTGATCGCGCCGTTGACGTTGAACAGTTCGATCCAGTCGTTATCGACCAGGCCGGCCGCCTTCGCGTCGGTTTCTGAAATCCACACGATCGGGCCGCCGCGCGACAGGGTCAGCATCAGCAGGTTGTCGGTGTAGGTCGAGTGGATGCCCCACTTCTGATGCGGCGTGATGAAGTTCAGCACCACTTCCTTGTTGCCGTTGGACTTGTGGCCGAGCATCGGCGCCGCGGCCTTGGTGTCGACCGGCGGGCGATATACGCACAGCCCTTCGCCGAACGCGACCATCCACTTGTGATCCTGGTAGAACTGCTGGCGGCCGGTCAGCGTGCGCCACGGAATGTATTCGTGCACGTTGGTGTAGCCGGCGTTGTAGCAGACGTGTTCAGACTCGAGCCCCGACCAGGTCGGCGAACTGATGATCTTGCGCGGCTGCGCCTGCAGATCGCGGAAGCGGATCTTTTCTTCCTCCTTCGGAAGGGCCAGATGGGCGTGTTCGCGCCCGGTAATTTTCGACAACGCTTCCCAAGCCTTCACTGCGACTTCGCCATTGGTTTCCGGCGCGAGCATCAGCACCACTTCGGCGGCGTCGATGTCGGATTCGATGCGCGGCAGCCCCTTGGTAATGCCTTCTTCGGTCACCGGGTAGTTGAGGTCGCGCAGATTGGCCACCTCGCGGTCGGTATTCCAGCTGATGCCCTTGCCGCCGTTGCCGGCGGTGTTCATCAACGGGCCGAGCGCGGTGAACTTCTTGTACGTATTCGGGTAGTCGCGTTCGACCACCGTCATCTGCGGTGCAGTCTTGCCGGGGATGAGCGCGCATTCGCCGCGCTTCCAGTCCTGCACGTCGATCGCCTGTGCGAGCTCGCTCGGCGTGTCGTGCAGCGTCGGCGTCAGTACCAGTTCCTTTTCGACACCGAGGTGGCCGATCGCCGCTTCGGAAAAACTTTTCGCGATGCCCTTGTAGATCTCCCAGTCGCTGCGCGCCTCCCAGGCCGGGTCCACCGCCTGCGACAGCGGATGTATGAACGGGTGCATGTCCGAGGTGTTGAGATCGTTCTTCTCGTACCACGTCGCGGTCGGCAGCACGATGTCCGAGTAGAGGCAGGTGGTGGACATGCGGAAGTCGAGCGTGACGAGCAGATCGAGTTTTCCTTCCGGCGCCTTGTCGTGCCACACCACTTCTTCGGGCTTCGCGTCTTCGCTGCCGAGGTCCTTGCCCTGCACGCCGTGCTGTGTGCCGAGCAGATGCTTGAGGAAGTATTCGTGGCCCTTGCCCGACGAGCCGAGAATGTTCGAGCGCCACACGAACATCACACGCGGGAAGTTCTTCGGATTGTCCGGGTCTTCGCAGGAGAGTTTGAGCGTGCCCGATTGCAATGCGCGGACCGCGTACTCTTTCGGGTCCGTGCCGTCGGCCGCGGCGTCCTTGCAGACCTCGATCGGGTTCGTTTCGAGTTGCGGGGCGCTCGGCAGCCAGCCCATGCGTTCTGCGCGCACGTTGAAGTCGATCAGGCTGCCGGTGAACTCTTTCGGGTCCGCGGTCGGCGAGAGGATCTCGCTGACCTTCAGTTTCTCGTAGCGATACTGGTCCGTGTGCGCGTAGAAGAACGAGGTGGAGTTCATGTGGCGTGGCGGACGATGCCAGTCGAGCGCGAAGGCCAGCGCGGTCCAGCCCGTTTGCGGACGCAGCTTTTCCTGGCCGACGTAATGCGCCCAGCCGCCGCCGGACTGCCCGATACAGCCGCACATCATCAGCATGTTGATGATGCCGCGATAGTTCATGTCGCAGTGATACCAGTGGTTCATCGCCGCACCGATGATGACCATCGACTTGCCATGGGTCTTCTCGGCGTTGTCGGCGAACTGGCGCGCAATGGTGATGACATCCTGCGCCTTCACGCCGGTGATCGCTTCCTGCCACTTCGGCGTGTAGGGCACGTCGTCGTCGAAGGAGGCTGCGACGTTGCCGCCGCCCAGACCGCGGTCGAGACCGTAGTTGGCGCACAGCAGGTCGAACACGGTGGCGACGTAGCTCTCTTCGCCGTTCAACTCAACGCGTTTGGCCGGTACGTTGCGCAGCAGCACATCGTTGCCCTGGTCGTTGCCGTTGAAATGCTCGTGCTCGATGCCGCCGAAGTAGGGGAAGCCGACCGACACGACATCGTCGCAGGTGTCGATCAGCGTGAGTTTGAGGCGCACATCCTGGCCGGTCGTGCCTTCCTTCGCTTCGAGGTTCCACTTGCCTTGCTGACCCCAGCGATAACCGATGGCGCCTTGCGGCACGACGGTCTTGCCGCTGAGTTCATCGATGCCGACCGTTTTCCATTCCGGGTTGTTCGATTCGTTGAGCTTGTCGGCGAAATCGGAGGCGCGGATGTAGCGATCGGCGACATAGCCGTCGCCGCGTTTCACCAGCTTCACCAGCAACGGCATGTCGGTGTAACGGCGACAGTAGTCGTCGAAGTAGGGCGCCTGACGATCGAGGTGGAATTCGCGCAGGATGACGTGGCCCATCGCCATCGCCATCGCCGCATCGGTGCCTTGCTTCGGGTGCATCCACAAGTCGGCGAGCTTGGCGACTTCGGCGTAGTCGGGCGTCACCGCGACGACTTTCGCGCCCTTGTAGCGCACTTCGGTGAAGAAGTGCGCGTCCGGCGTGCGCGTCTGCGGCACATTCGAACCCCACGCCATGATGAATGTCGAGTTGTACCAGTCGGCCGATTCCGGCACGTCGGTCTGTTCGCCCCACACCTGCGGGCTGGACGGCGGCAGATCGCAGTACCAGTCGTAGAAACTCATGCACACGCCGCCGATCAGCGACAGATAGCGCGAGCCCGCGGCGTAGGACACCATCGACATCGCCGGGATGGGCGAGAAACCGATGATGCGATCGGGACCGTGTGCCTTGATGGTGTGAACGTTGGATGCGGCAATGATCTCGTTCACTTCGTCCCAACTCGAACGCACGAAGCCGCCCATGCCGCGCGCCGATTTGTACGCTTTCGCTTTGACCGGATCGGAAACGATATGGCGCCAAGCCTCGACCGGGCTGCGCGTCTGACGTGCGTCGCGCCACATGCGGATCAGCTTGCCGCGCACCATCGGATACTTCACGCGGTTGGCGCTGTAGAGATACCAGGAGTAGGACGCGCCGCGCTGACAGCCGCGCGGTTCGTGGTTGGGCAGATCGGGGCGCGTGCGCGGGTAATCGGTCTGCTGTGTTTCCCAGGTCACGATGCCGCCCTTGACATAAACCTTCCACGAGCAGGAACCGGTGCAATTGGTGCCGTGCGTGGAGCGCACGATCTTGTCGTGCTGCCAGCGCTTGCGATAGCCGTCTTCCCAGCGGCGATCCTCGTTGGTGACCATGCCGTGTCCGTCGGCGAATTCCTCGCGCGGCTGGGCGAAGTACGTGAGTCGGTCGAGGAAATGGCTCATCTGTATCTCCTGGTAGCGATGTACAGGCTACGTCGTTGTTGTGCGTTCGATTTGATCTGAGGCAACGTGGGCTCCGAATTAACAAGGCATCGGCGCATTGCGGCGCGCGTAGTACCACCACGTCATCGCGATGCAGGTGATGTAGAAGGCGATGAAGCAGTACAGCGCGGCATCGGGGCTGCCGGTCATGGCAATGGACGTACCGTAGCTTTTGGGAATAAAGAAACCGCCGTACGCGCCGATGGCGCCGGAGAAGCCCAGCACCGCGGCGGCTTCCTTGTTGCCGTCCTTGACCGCCTGTTCCTGTGCGTCGATGCCCTTGCCTTGCGCGGCGCGTTGACGCTCGGTGAGAAAGATCACCGGGATCATGCGGAAGGTCGAGCCGTTGCCGATGCCGGTGGTGACGAACAGCGCCATGAACATCAGCAGGAAGCCAGTGAAATTGCCGGCATAGCCGCTGGCCGCGTCCGGCAGGAAGTACAGCACGCCGACGACCGCGACGACCATCGCGACGTAGTTCCACAACGTGACCTTCGCGCCGCCGAGCTTGTCGGCCAGCCAGCCGCCGAAGGGGCGCGACAGCGCGCCGACCAGCGGTCCCATCCAGGCGTACTGCAGCGCGAGCACTTCCGGAAACTGACTTCTGATCAGCAGCGGAAAACCGGCCGCGTAACCGATGAAGGAACCGAAGGTGCCGAGGTACAGCCAGCACATCAGCCAGTTGTGTTTGCGCTTGAAAATCACCGACTGCTCGGCGAACGACGCTTTCGCATCGGCGATGTCGTTCATCTTGAACCAGGCGATTGCAGCGCACAGCGCAATGAACGGCACCCAGATGAAGGCCGCGTTCTGCGCCCAGATCGTCTTGGTTTCACCGGCGGGATTGACGATGGTCTGCGAGTCGCCGCCGGAACTGCCGAACACCGAGAACGCGATGATCATCGGTACGACGAACTGCACGGTCGAGACACCGAGATTGCCGAGGCCGGCGTTCACGCCCAACGCCGAACCCTTGCGCTCCTTCGGAAAAAAGAAACTGATGTTCGCCATCGACGACGAGAAATTGCCGCCGCCGAAACCGCATAGCAGCGCGAGGATGAGCATGGTGGGATAAGTCGTGCTTGTGTCCTGGATCGCGATGCCGATGCCGATGGCCGGAATCAGGAGCGACGCGGTCGAAACCGCGGTCCAGCGGCGGCCGCCGAACACCGGCACCATGAAGGAATAAAAAATTCGCAGCGTCGCACCCGAAAGTGCCGGCGCTGCGGCGAGCCAGAACAATTGGTTGGTGCTGAACTTGAAGCCGAGGTAGGGCAGATTCACCGCCACCACGCTCCACATCTGCCAGATTGCGAAAGCGAGAAACAGGCAGGGCACAGAGATCCACAGATTGGTGCGTGCGATCGCCTCGCCCTCGCGCTTCCAGAACGCCTTGTCTTCAGGCGTCCAGATGTTCAGCACGCGGCCGTGTGCACGCCTTCCAACCAGAACTTCAGTGTTCATGTCCGTCTCCTTCTGGAGATACGTAGATGGGTTGTTTGGTCATTGCGCGCTCACTGCGGGCGCGGCCATGTATTCGGTGCGCCGCACTTCGGTGAAGTACATCCAGATCAGCGAGACCCACACCACGCCGTACATCAACATGAACGCGCTCGAACGGATGCCGGTGAGGTCCTGCAGGGCGCCGAAGAGAATCGGCAGGAGGAAACCGCCCAGGCCGCCGGCGAGTCCGACAATCCCGGAGATCGCGCCGATGTTGTGCGGAAACTCGTCGGAGACGTATTTGAAGACCGAGGCTTTGCCGAAGGCCCAGGCCACGCCGATCACGAACATCAGTGCGGTGAACATCCAGGCGTTGAGGCCGATGTCGAATGTCTTCGGGCCGTCGAGCGTCAGGACGGTGAACTGCGTCTGCGGATAGGAAAGCAGGAACAGGCAGATCCAGCTCACCCACAACACCCACCAGGTCACGCTGTGCGCGCCGTACTTGTCGGAGAGCCAGCCGCCGATGGCGCGCAGCACGCCGCCGGGCAGCGAGAAGCACGCGGCCAGCAGCGCGGCGATGCGAATGTCGAAACCGTACTCGCCGACGTAGTACTGCACCATCCAGAGCGACAGCGCGACATAGCCCCCGAACACGATGGAGTAGTACTGGCAGTACTTCCACACACGCGGATCCTTGAGCGCCTTCATCTGCTCGCGCCACGTCACTTTGGAATCGACGCGATGCGCCGGATCGCTGGAGGAGAAGAACCAGAACACCATCGCGGTGACCAGCAGCGCAATCGCATAGACCTGCGGCACCATCGTCCAGCCCACCGCGACGACGATCGCCGGCGCGACGAACTTGTTCAGTGCCGCGCCCGAGTTGCCGGCCCCGTACACACCCATGGCGAAGCCCTGGCGCTTGCGCGGAAACCAGCGTGCGACGTAAGGCGTGCCGACGGAGAAGGAGCCGCCGGCGAGTCCGACGAACAGACCGAGCACGAGGTACTGCCAATATTCGGTGGCGTACTGGATCATCCAGATCGCCGGCACGCAGGAGAGCATCAGAACGAACAGCACGATGCGGCCGCCGAGCTTGTCGGTCCACATGCCGAGCGGCACGCGCACCAGCGAACCGGTCAGCACCGGCGTGGCGGTCAGGATGCCGAACTGCGTAGCGTTGAGTCCGAGCTCCTGCTTGATCGGAATGCCGATCACGCCGAACATCATCCACACCGCAAAGCACACTGTGAAAGCGAGCGTGCTGGAGACCAGCACCGACATCGCCTTGCCCGACTGCGCGGCTGCCACTTGAACCTCCCTGTGCACGGTTGAATCCATGCCGCGATGGTGGGCTTACGCGGATTTACACAACATTCACCGGTGGGAGGTTTCGATCAGCGCAGAAGGAGGAGGGCGCTTAGCCGAATGACGGATGGGGGTCCGTCGGAAGAACTATGGTGATCGCGCTCGAAGCTAATTGGATACCTCGATGTCCTTGCTCGTACATAACACGTGTCTGTATTGCGAGGATCGCGCTGGGTTGGCGGCCCCCGAAGATCACGCGGCCCGCAACGAAAAGCTCAAGGCCTTCGCGACGAAGGCCCAGCGCTCAGGGCATTCCATCAGTTGCCGCCGGCGATATGAACGCCACGCCGTGGGTCCAGCGCGTTCATGGGCGTCGAGCGGCTCGGGTGGCGCCGCGCCACCGAGCTTGCGCCGACCTGGCACGCCGCAATGCGAGGGTGGTTCGGTATACCCATCGATCATGTGGTCGCGTCGCCGGGTTGGACACTGGTCAGCAGCGAGATCGGTCCGTACATCGGGTCGGATCATCTGCCGGTGTTGGCTCGTTTATCGTTCGCCAGGAGCCAGTCGAAGAAAGAATGGAAACTCGCGCCATGACTGTTCGTGGTTCGACGAGGCTCACCACGAACGGCTTCGTGAGGCACTTAGTCAGACATTTATTAGGCGACGGCCAACTTCAAATATCCAATTGATCTAGTGGCCGGTTTCACCTTGATCTCGATGTCGTAACCGAGCCGGTTCAGGCAATCCATCAGGTTGCGTTCGGACAGGTTAGCGAAGTTGCCACCATCATTTCGGACACCCTGGGTTGGGTGAGTCCCATGCGGTAGCGGCTTCTTGTTGAGTCAGCTCGAGTCGCCGGATGTCCTTGATGATTTCGACGACCAGGCCGGTTTTGATTTTCAGTTTTCCGCGTCGCGCAAACCGAGGTCGACATAGATATTGTCGGAGCTGCGCGTGACTTTGGCACCCTTGATCGATCGTTTTTGCATTTCGCAACTCCTTCGCTAACGCTTCGGTCACTTTCAATCTGGCGCGAATGAGTTCCATGTCCGTTAGCGACCGATCATCTGATGCCTACTGGATTCCCGCTTTCGCGGGAATGACGGAACGAGGCGATCGCGGCTTGTGGCGTGTGGCGTGGCTCGTCCCAAACGTCAAACATCGTTAAATGTGCTCAGCCTCCGGGCGAGCGGACCGATATACCGATTGCGAAAAACAGGATCGAACCTACTGTGAAAGTAATGCCGACGTAGCGCCAGCGCAGTGGCGCGTGCCATCCCAGTTGGTGAAAGAGGTTGCACTGACGAGACGAGGAGGGACAATCATGAACATGACTACCGCTGCCGTGGTCATCGCGTTTGCAGCAGCGCCGACGCTCGCTGCCAATGACGCGCATGCTGCGCCCTTCTTACCCGACTTCGCCGCCGCGACCTTCGTGCCGGGCGAGCCGATCGACAATCCGTACTTTCCCCTGCTCGACCAGAAGACCCGCGTGTTCGTCGGCGAAACGCCCGATGAACGTTTCGAGCTGACGGTGGTTGGCGCGGGGCCGGTCATTCTCGGCGTGCAGACCACGGCACGGCGCGACCGTTCATTCGAAGACGGCCTGCTGGTGGAGGACACGTTCGATTACTACGCGCAGGATGCCGTCGGCAATGTCTGGTACTTCGGCGAGGACGTGACCAACTTCCACTACGACGACGAAGGCAATCTCATCGGCACTGACAACGAAAGCGCATGGCGGGCTGGCATCAAGGGCGCGCTGCCCGGCTACATCATGCCGGTCGATCTGACGGTCGGTTTCAACTACTACCAGGAATTCGCCGTTTTGGACGAAGCGCTCGACCAGGGATTGACGTTTGCGGCCGATCAGATCGTCTCAATTGCCATCGGCGAATTCAGCGGTGTACTGCAGGTGCTCGAAACCTCGGAGCTGGAACCGGATGCCCGCGAGTTCAAGTATTACGCGCCCGGCGTTGGCCTGATCCTGGTCGAAGAAGAGCTTGATTCCGAGTTCCAGAATCCCGAGGCCACGTTCGAGCTCGCCGCCTCGATCCCCGAACCCGGTACGCTCGCGTTGCTCGGCCTCGGACTGTCCAGCATGTTCTTCATTCGCACGCGGTCGCGCGTACGGGCACATCGCACTCCAAGTTGACCTGACGCAAAGCGCTTCTCCCGAATGGCGCTAAGCTGGGTTGCACTGTCATGGAGGTGCGTATGTTCCACTCCCTGATTCATTTATGCGAGACCAGGCGGGTATGGGTCGCGCTCGATGAGAGCGTTGAGCGATGCCGTGAGATGAACGGTTGCGAACGCTGCCCGTACGAAGCGTTGTTCGCCACAGTGGGCGACGAGTATCGCCGCTGCATCGAGCGGAGCAAGATGGCCGCGGCGGAATAACGGGTCTGTTGAGTCAGTGCTGTCGATCAGACGGCGGTGGCGGCGCTAAGATCCCGCGTGCGTAGCCTCGTACTGCTCCTGACAATTGCGGCAACGCAGCGCCGCCGGGTTCGCACGCAGGCGTTCGATCACAATATCTTCTTCGCAGTCGATGCATATCCCGCCGACTCCGCTCACAAGTCTGCCGCGCGCTGTTTCCAATGCTTCAATGGCATTCATATCGCGCTTCAGTTCAGCGATTTCGACGTCTGTAAGCAGGTCCGCGACGGATTGATCTCCGTCGTCGTGGGACTCACCCGTCATGCTCTGATAAGTGTTGTCGAGTCCGGTCTGCCTGCCTTCCTGCACTTCCGCGCGCAGTCGCGCCATTTCCCGGTCGATGAGTTCGAGCAGCTCATTACGTTGAGTGGAGTCCAGTGGCATGTGCGACCCTCCGTTTGATCCTTGACCTATACAAACAACAACACTGTATTCGGCTCTCGGCCGGTCGTGTTGATGCCGGTCAAGCATGGTCCCGTTTCACTTAACCATTCGCCGAGAAGGCCGGGTGATAAACGACTTTCCCGCGCGCCGGGTTCGGCTGAATGTCATAGGCGAGGAAGTGCTCCTGCGGTACGCCTTCGAAGACCAGCGTCGGTCTGTTAGCGAATCCGAAACGAGCATAGTAGTCCGGTTCGCCGAGTAACACACATCCGACCGCATCCATGGCCGCGAGTAACGACAAGCCCTCATTGACGAGCGCGCTTCCTATGCCTTGCTTTTGGTGGCTGGGCAAGACAGAAATGGGTCCGAGACCGTACCAGCCTTCACTACCGTCTGAGATCTCGACGGGCGAAAAAGCAATATGCCCGACCACTTGAGCGTCACTCTCGGCAACTAACGAAATTGTGAGTGCGTTGGCGGTGCGTAGCGCGTCGATGATGAAATGCTCGGTGTGCTCGCCGTGGGGATGGCGCGCAAAGGCTGCTTTCGTCACACGGGTTATCGCGTCGAGGTCGTGCGCGGTTTCGGGCCGGATTCTGAAAACCCGCGTCATCTCAGAGTCGATCATCGTGTGGTTGGTGTTTTGACCTAGAGAGGAGTGTCGTCATTCAACGACGGAGATGAATGCCAAGTTTTTCGCAAACCGGCGTGCGCCGGGAAATCATCGCGACTTCCTGCGATATATTGCATTCACAAGAATGCGGCGTGTGCCGTTTGAACAAGGAGCAGAAAAATTATGCCTTCCAGTATCCCGTTTCGGCGCGGCGCGGTGTTGATTTTCATGGGCGCGGCGTTGGTTGCGATGCCCGCTTTGGCCGAAAAACCGTCCTGGGCAGGCGGAGAAAAAGCCGGCAAGCATGAATCCAGCAATGTCGAGAGCTACGAGCGAAACCATGAGCGTAGTCGTTCAAGCGGCGACTACAAGCACAGCGGCAATGATCATCGCTACGATGATCGCGATGGGCGCCGGCACGAAGCGCGCGACGGCGGCGTCTCGGTGAGCGTCAATGCCTATTTCGGCGACCGTGAACGGCATGCCGTGCGCGACTACTATGCCGACGAGTACCGCGGTGGCCGCTGTCCGCCCGGTCTGGCGAAGAAACATAACGGTTGCATGCCGCCCGGGCAGGCGAAGAAGTGGTCGGTCGGCCATCGCCTTCCGAGCGACGTGATTTTCTATGATCTGGAGCCGGAAATCGTTATTCGCCTGGGTACGCCGCCCGCGCGACATCGCTATGTGCGCGTCGCGTCCGATATTCTGCTGATTGCCGTCGGCACCGGCATGGTGGTCGATGCGATCGAGGACCTCGGCCGTATGTAGGTTGGTTTTGCAGTCCTGATTCATACGCCGCGTCTTGTTTCAAGGCGCGGCGTTTTTACGTATGCGACGCGCTATCGCTTTTGGTACAGGTTTTATTCCTGCTGCCCCGGCGACCACATCGGCACGTTGGCCATATTGGGCAGGCGATGTGCGATGCCCTTGTGGCAGTCGATGCAGGTATGAGTGCCCGCGGCGAGGTAGTTCGAGTGCGCTTCCTGTGCGCGCGGACTCTGGCGCGTGAAATCCATGTACTCATAGCCGTGGCAGTTGCGACATTCGAGCGAGTTGTTCGCCTTCATGCGCGCCCATTCGCGCGATGCGAGTTCGAGACGCTTGGCCTGGAATTTCTCCGGCGTGTTGATGGAGCCGAAGATCTTGCCCCAGACTTCCTTTGACGCCTGCATCTTGCGCGCGATCTTGTTGGTCCATTCGTGCGGCACGTGGCAGTCGGAACATTTCGCTCGCACGCCGCTGCGGTTGGTGAAATGAATGGTGTCCTTCAACTCGGCGTAGACGTTATCGCGCATTTCGTGACAGCCGATGCAGAAGGGTTCGGTGTTGGTCAGTTCAAGCGCCGTGTTAAAACCGCCCCAGAAGACAATGCCGGCCACAAACGCAACGACCGTTACCAAACCGAGGCTGAGATGGGCAGACGGACGCCGCAGCACCCGCCAATAGCGCATCAGAGTGTTTTTCATCTTCATTAGCGGGCGGGCGTGCGTTCGGCTTTGGTTTTAGCGCCGCCGCCGCGTTTCAGCACGGTGTCGACGTCCTGGAAGGTGCTATCGACCAGCGGCTTCGTTTCGGTCTGCGTCACATGGCATTGCGTGCAGAAATAGCGGCGCGGCGAAATGGTCGCGCGCACATTGCCGTCGCGATCCATGTAATGCGTGACGCTGAGCGGGATGGCCTGCGTCTCGGGAATGCGATCGCGGTTGTGACAGTACAGGCAGCGATTGGCATTCTTGTCCAACTGGTAGCCGTCGATCTTGTGCGGAATCGTGGGCGGCTGCATGGTGTACGCGCGTTCGCGCCGCTGATCCTTGTTTTCCACATTCGACAGGACGGGCGGGCGTGATTCTTCGTCCAGCGGTGTCGATCCGCGCAGGGCGTCGGTGAGGCGCGGTGGCTGGGCGAACGTCATGGTCGCGATCAGTGCGCAGGCGAGGATCGCGAATCGCAGGCATGTTTTCATTCGCTCCCCCTAGGCTTTGACGATCTTGACTGCGCACTTCTTGAAGTCGGTCTGGAACGAGATCGGGTCGGTCGCATCCAGCGTCACCTTGTTGATGAGCTGGCTGGCATCGAACCACGGCACGAACACGAGGCCTTGCGGCATGTGGTTGCGTCCGCGCGTTTCGACTCGCGTGCGGATTTCGCCGCGCCGCGAGATGACGCGCACTTCGCTGCCGCGCCGCACGTCGAGTGCCTGGGCATCGTCCGGATGCATGTAAACGACGGCGTTGGGGAACGCGCGATAAAGCTCGGGTACGCGTCGCGTCATCGAGCCGGAATGCCAGTGTTCGAGCACGCGGCCGGTCGATAGCCAGAAGGGAAATTCCTTGTCGGGCGATTCGGCCGCGGGTTCGTAGGGCAGGGCATAGATGATCGCCTTGCCGTCCGGGTTGCCGTAGAACTGATAGTTCGTCCCCGGCTTGACATAGGGGTCGTAGCCTTCCTTGAAGCGCCACAGGGTTTCCTTGCCGTTCACCACCGGCCAGCGCAGGCCGCGCACTTCGTGATAAGTATCGAACGGCGCAAGGTCGTGGCCGTGGCCGCGGCCGAATTCCGCGTATTCCTCGAACAGACCTTTTTGCAGGTAGAAACCGAAATCCTTCGCTTCCTGGTTGTTGTATTCAGGGTTGATCTGCGAGGCCGGAAATTTGTCCACCTGGCCGTTGCGGAACAGGATGTCGTACAGCGTCTTGCCGCGATATTCCGGCTTCTTGTCGAGCAGTTCCTTCGGCCACACTTCCTCGACCTTGAAGCGCTTGGAGAATTCCACCACCTGCCACACGTCGGAGCGCGAGTCGCCCGGCGCATCGACCAGTTGATGCCAGAACTGCGTGCGACGTTCGGAGTTGCCGTATGCGCCTTCCTTTTCCACCCACATCGCGGTCGGCAGGACGAGATCGGCGGCAAGCGTCGTGACGGTCGGGTACGCATCCGATACGACGATGAAGTTGGCGGCATTGCGATAGCCGGGCAGGCCTTCCTGCATCATGTTCGGGGCGGCCTGCATGTTGTTGTTCACCTGCACCCAGTACGCATTGATCAAACCGTCCTTGAGCATGCGGTTCTGCAGCACGGCGTGCGCGCCGGGTTTGTCCGGAATGGTGCCTGCCGGCAGTTGCCAGATCTTCTCGGTGATTTCGCGATGCTTCGGATTGGTGACCAGCATGTCGGCCGGAAGGCGATGCGAAAACGTGCCGACCTCGCGCGCGGTGCCGCAGGCCGACGGCTGGCCGGTTAGTGAGAAGGGGCTGTTGCCCGGCGTGGCGATCTTGCCGGTGAGCAGATGCAGGTTGTAGACGAGGTGATTGCACCAGACGCCGCGCGTGTGCTGATTGAAACCCATGGTCCAGAACGACATGACCTTGATTTTCGGGTCGGCGTACAGCTCGGCGAGTTTCTCCAGGCGGTCCTTCGGCACGCCGGAAAGTTTGGAGACGTAGTTGACGTCGTACTTCGAGACGTACTTGGCGTATTGCTCGAAGGTGTACGGTTCGGCGCCCGCCGCCTGGTTGGCGTTCTTGGCGGACGTCTGCAGCTTGTGCTCGGGTCGCAGGCCGTAGCCGATGTCTTCGTTACCGTGCTTGAACGTCGTGTGCTTGTTGACGAAATCCTTGTTGACGCGGTTCGTCCTGATGATGTGGTTGGCGATGTAGTTGAGGATCGCCAGATCGGTCTGCGGATGGAAGACGATCGGCAGATCGGCGAGTTCGAAAGAACGATGCTCGAACACCGACAGCACCGCGACCTGGGTCTTCGGCGCGGAGAGCCGGCGATCGGTGACGCGGGTCCACAGGATCGGATGCATTTCCGCCATGTTGGAGCCCCACAGCACGAAGGCATCGGCGTGCTCGATGTCGTCGTAGCAGCCCATCGGTTCATCGATGCCGAAGGTACGCATGAAACCGTACGCCGCCGAGGCCATGCAGTGACGCGCATTCGGATCGACGTTGTTGCTGCGGAAGCCGGCCTTGAACAGTTTCGACGCGGCATAGCCTTCCCAGATGGTCCATTGACCGGAGCCGAATATGGCCACGCCGGTCGGCCCCTTGGCTTTCAGCGCGCGCTTGAATTGCTCGGCCATGACATCGAAAGCTCTATCCCACGACACCGGCTCGAATTCGCCGTTCTTGTCGTAGCGGCCGTCCTTCATGCGTAGCAGCGGTGTGGTGAGGCGGTCCGCGCCGTACATGATCTTGGAAAGAAAGTACCCCTTGACGCAGTTTATGCCGCGATTGACTTCGGCCTGCATGTCGCCGTGCGTGGCGACGACGCGGTTGTCCTTTACCGCCACGGTGACGCCGCAGCCGACGCCGCAGAATCGACACGGCGCCTTGGACCACTTCAGTTGCGTCTGAGCCGGATCGGTTACGAGGTTCTGGGCCAGGCCGGGGAGCGGGATACCGCCGGCGGCGGCGGCCGCCGCGGCAGCAGACTGTTTGATGAAAGTTCTGCGCGCTTCATCCATGGCGGCGTCCTTGTAATGTAATAGTCGATTCGGCCCGGTGACAGGTCCGGCTCGAACGCTCGACCGGGTACGCAATCAACCGCCTGGGGGGCCGGCGATCAACTGGTACATCCACACGATGAAGCCGTAACCGCCGACGACCATGACGGCAAGAAGCGGGGCAACGATGGCGACAAGAACGAAAAGCGTGCCGAGTTCCTGCGTTGCGGTGGTTTCGGATCCGGTTTCGCTCATAATTCCCCCGAAGATAACGACCACCGGCGTGCAACATCCATGCCGTTCGATTGCTGCCCGAGAAGGTTTGAAAAATGGTTGCTGCGATAAAAGTGCTCGCGCTGCTGGCCGGGAAGACCCGGCCATTGGGGGACACGGGCCGGCTGAGTGCGATCCACAAGCAGCCGCTCAGCGGGCGCGGGCAGATCACCGAAACGGGATTGCTCGGCGACGAGCAGGGCGATAGCAAGAATCATGGCGGTCCGGAGAAGGCGCTGCATCATTACGCGCGCGACCATTACGCGGTGTGGCGCGAGGAATTGACGCCGACGCCTTCGGTTCTCGATGCGCCCGGGGCGTTCGGCGAAAACATCTCCACGCTCGGTATGACCGAAGGCGATGTATGTATCGGCGATGTGTATACGCTCGGCAGCGCGCTGATCCAGGTTTCGCAGGCGCGGCAACCTTGCTACAAATTGAATGCACGTTTCGGTCGGCGTGAGATGGCGCGAACCGTGCAGCGGACTGGCCGCACGGGTTGGTATTACCGTGTGTTGCGTATGGGCATTGCCGAAGCGGGCGATGAACTCGTGCTGGAGGAGCGCCTGCATCCCGACTGGTCGCTCGCGCGCCTGTTGCATGTGTTCTATATCGATACGCTCAACATGGACGCACTGCGCGAGATCGCCGCGCTGGAAGTGCTGGCGCCGAACTGGAGAAAGCTCGCGCGGCATCGGCTGCAGAACGGCAGCGTGGAGAGCTGGGCGCTACGACTGGGTGAAGCCTCAGGGGTGAAGTGACGACCCGAGGTCGCCTCATCCATTCAAGATCGAACCGGAGAAGATGTGGCCTGGATCATTACGAAGTATTTCCTCACCGCCGCCGTCGTCGTGCTGGTGTCGGAAGTCGCCAAGCGCAGCGACAAGCTGGGCGGCTTCGTCGCGGCGCTGCCGCTGGTCACTGTGCTGGCGCTGATCTGGCTGTACATCGAGCAGCAACCGCAGACAAAAATTGCGAATCATGCCTGGTACACGTTCTGGTATGTGCTTCCGACGCTGCCGATGTTTCTGATCTTTCCCGCGTTGTTGCCGCGCCTCGGCTTCTGGCTCACCTTGCTCGCTTGCGTCGCGCTCACGGTCGTATGTTTCGGTGCCTTCGCGTTGATCGTGCGCCGCTTCGGCATCGAGCTTTTGTAGCAGAACCGGCAAGTTCGAAGCAAGCGCGAGCGTGAGGAACGATACGCGGTGCATACCCATGCCGGCGACATGCGTTTCGTCGGGGCGCACGGAGCGTTATGCTTTGGACAGGCGACCGAAGGAGGCCCCGTCATGCGGCAGTTGAAGTTTCTTTCCTCTCACGACGAAGCGGGCAATATCAAGACATTCGTCTTCGCAGCGGACGGTATGGAATGGACGGCGGGACAGCATGACACGTTCGTGCTCACGCAGGCTGGTCCCGACAAGGCCGACAACAAACGCTGGTTCACCATCGCCTCGGCGCCGAGCGAAGGCAAGATCTATCTCTCCACGCGCATTTCCGACAGTCCGTTCAAGCAGGCCCTCAGTCGCCTGAAGCCCGGCGATACGATTGATGCGCTCGGCATCGCCGGAAAATTCACTTGGGAAGAAGAGTCGCCGACGCCGATGGTGCTGGTGGCCGGTGGCATCGGCATCACGCCGTTTCGCAGCATCCTTCTCGAACGTCACGCGCGCGGCAAATCATTGAATGCCACGCTGCTGTATTTCGGCCGGGATGAAAACTTCGCTTTTCGTGAAGACCTGCAGCGTCTCGCGGAATTGCATCCGGAACTGAAAGTGCGTTATTTGATCGGCGAGTTGATCAGCGCCGAGAAGATCCTCGAGCTCGCACCGCAAGCGCAAAAGGGTACGGTCTATCTGTCGGGTCCCGAACCGATGGTGACGAAAGTCGGCAACGCTTTCAAGGAGCGGGGCGTGGCGATCAAGCAGGACTGGTTCCCGGG
>JAKFDA010000064.1:0-16945 GCA_036676355.1 Nitrosomonadales bacterium
CTGCACTTCCACGACATCGCCAAGCTGCTGCGCTCGTTTCAGCAATTGATCGACGCCGGTCATTCGGTCGTGGTCATCGAACACAACCTCGATGTCATGCGCGCCGCGGACTGGATCATCGACCTCGGGCCGGAAGGCGGAGACGCCGGCGGGCAGATCGTGTGCGAAGGCACTCCGGCCGACGTGATTCAGCATCCGACCTCGTACACCGCACAGGCCCTGCGCGATTACGAAGACGCAATGCGCAAGGGTTTTCAGATCCCCGCGCGAAGCACGCAAACAGCGCCACGTGTCAGCGCGCCGGATGCAATCACCATCCACAACGCGCGTGAACATAACCTCAAGTCCATCAACGTCGAGATTCCGCGCAATCGCTTCACCGTCATCACCGGTGTGTCCGGCTCGGGTAAATCAACACTCGCGTTCGATATCGTGTTCGCGGAAGGTCAGCGGCGCTATCTCGCGTCGCTCAATGCCTATGCACGACAGTTTGTGCAGCCGTCGGCCAAGCCGGCCGTGGATGCCATCTTCGGCATTCCGCCCACGGTAGCGATCGAACAACGCACCAGTCGCGGCGGCCGCAAGAGCACGGTCGCGACGCTGACCGAGATCTATCATTTCCTGCGACTGCTGTTCATGAAGCTGGGCACGCAGTACTGTCCCGAGTGCGACGTGCCCATCGAGCCGCAATCTGAGGAGCGCATCGCCGCGCGCCTGCTGCGCGACTACAAAGGCCGTCGCATCGGTCTGCTCGCGCCGCTGGTCGTGAACCGCAAAGGCATTTACAACGATCTCGCCAAATGGGCGAGCGGCAAGGGCTACACGCATTTGCGTGTGGACGGCGCGTTCTGTCCCACCGACAAGTGGCCGAAGCTCGATCGCTTCAAGGAACACAGCATCGAACTGCCGGTGGCCGACCTCCTTGTCTCTCCGGACAACGAAGCCGAACTGCGCGACGGCTTGCATCGCGCGCTGGAATTCGGCCGCGGCACAGTGCTGGTGCTCGATGGTCTCGACCGCCTGCACGCCGCATTCACCAACGGTTCGTGCGAAGCACTCGATTTGCCGCAGACCGTGTTCTCCACCAAGCGCGCCTGCTCATGCTGCGGCCGCAGCTTCGCCGAACTCGATCCGCGCCTGTTCTCTTTCAACTCCAAGCACGGCTGGTGTCCCGCGTGCCTCGGCACGGGCGCGAAGCTGCAAGGCTTTGAACTCGGTGATGACGTCAGCCGCGAACAGGAAGACCGACTGATCGACACCTGGCTGGACGAACACGGCATCCACGAAAATTGTCCGGTGTGCGACGGCCAGCGCCTCAACAAAGAAGCGCTCGCAGTGCGCTTCCGCGGCGAATCGATTGCGCAAACGACTGCGCTGTCCATCGCCGATCTGCACCGCCGCTTCGAAACCTTCAAGCTGAACGAACGCGAAACCGCGATCGCACGCGACGTCGTCGCCGAAATCCACTCGCGCCTGGGCTTCCTCGAACAAGTCGGGCTCGCGTATCTGACGCTCGATCGCGGCGCACCCACGCTGTCAGGCGGCGAAGCACAGCGCATCCGTCTCGCGGCGCAACTCGGCTCTAACCTGCGCGGCGTCTGCTACGTGCTCGACGAGCCGACCATCGGCCTGCATCCGCGCGACAACCTCATCCTGCTCGACACACTGGAGAAACTCGAAGCCAAGGGCAACACGCTCATCGTGGTGGAGCACGACGAAGAGACCATTCGACGCGCACATCATGTGATCGACCTCGGGCCGGGCGCAGGCAAGCGCGGCGGTCACATCACGGCGCAAGGCACGGCGGAAGAACTCATGCGCTCGCCTGATTCGCTCACCGGGCATTTCCTCGCGAATCCGCTCAAGCATCCCATCGAAGCGCGCCGCCTCGTCGGCTCCGACACCCCCGCCCTGAAAATCAAAGGGGCCGATCTGCACAACCTCAAGAACGTCGATGTGCGTGTGCCGCTCAAGCGGCTCACCGTCATCACTGGCGTCTCGGGTTCGGGCAAATCCACGCTTGCGCGCGACGTGCTGCACGACAACATCGCGCAGCTCTGCACCGCTGCGCGCACCAAGCGCGACGCCCATTTGGTCGGCTGCAAAGCCATCGAAGGTTGGGAACAAGTCGGCCGCATTCTGGAAGTGGATCAGACGCCCATCGGCAAGACGCCTCGCTCCTGTCCGGCGACCTATGTCGGCTTCTGGGACGCGATCCGCAAGCTCTACGCCGATACCACCGAAGCGCGCATGCGCGGCTACGGCCCGGGCCGCTTTTCCTTCAACACCGCCGGCGGGCGCTGCGAAGGTTGCGAAGGCCAGGGCATGAAGAAAATCGAAATGAGTTTTCTGCCGGACGTGAAAGTGCCCTGCGAAGTCTGCGGCGGCAAGCGCTTCAACAGCGAAACGCTGGCCGTGATGTTCAAAGGCAAGAGCATCGGCGACGTGCTGCTGATGAACGTCGATGAAGCGGTGGAGTTCTTCTCCGCTCATCCGAAAATTCATCATGCGCTGACGCTGCTGCAGGACGTTGGCCTCGGCTACCTGACGCTCGGCCAGCAAAGTCCCACGCTCTCCGGCGGCGAAGCGCAGCGCATCAAGCTCGTCACCGAACTCGCGAAGGTCAGAGGCAACGCCGAAGATGACGCCGCCGCACGACCCGGCCGCGGCTTCCAACAGAAGCACACGCTCTACGTGCTCGACGAACCCACCGTCGGCCTGCACATGGCCGACGTCGAAAAGCTCATCCACGTCCTGCACCGCCTCGTCGGAGCCGGCAACAGCATCGTGCTGATCGAACACAACCTCGACATCATCGCCGAAGCCGACTGGATCATCGACCTCGGGCCGGAAGGCGGAACGGGCGGCGGAAGGCTAGTGGCGCAGGGAGCGCCGGAGGACATCGTGCACGAACGGGCAACGAGTCATACGGCGGCGGCGCTTAATGAGTTTACCAACCGCAATTCGCAACTGACTGCCTTGACGGAAAAGGTACGAACTAAGCTCCGTACGAAAATGCGTCAGGAGTAGAGCGACAGCGGATTTTGGCGTCCGCCTTCAAGCGCTGAGCAGCGCTGCACGGTTCACAATTCCAGTTTTCACCTTCCAACGCTCAATAGGAATGCGCTCCAAGAGAGGGTCTGTCATTGTGGAAGTCACTTCGAAGAGCTTTAGCTGCCTTGACGCATAGAGGCTGACATATAAACCAAATGTTGATATCTCAATTTTTTCTGACCTGAGGAATCCGACGATCTGTTTAGCTCGCTTTAAGCTCTGCGTCTCTAATAACGTAACGTGTGGATTAATCCCATACTGTCCTTTCGGGTAGTCGCGCTTCCACCATACAGATTTGAACAAAGGAGATTGCGCCTTTAAATAGACAGCGTAACCGTCCGCTATCTCAAAATATCCCGCCCCTCCTATGACGACGCCGTAACCGGTGATGCGATCTTGCAATTCTGCCAAGAACGATGACTTTGGCGCTCGGGCATATGGACCCCTCAAAGTTATGTGCATTGGACGATTTGATGGTCGACCAGCGAGGGCATCTCGCAGGTCAGCCAGGAAATCTCGCACCTTACGATTCGAAAACTCTAAGTAAACAAAGGTCGGCACAAGGCATCTTCTCTAGATGCAAACGTATCTCACTACAGCAGGATCAAGTTTCTCGCTACGTATTGCTTGATCAAAAAACCTCCCAAATTCCCCTGCCTTACTACGGAGCTCTTCTCCTACGACACTGTCGACATCCTTGTTCGCCTTTGCGGCAAGGAAACTTTCGTAGCTATCCAACGCCCTGGTAAATCCATTTACAAGCGTCGCATCTCCCAAGAAGTCAAGCGTGAGAGCAAGCCGCCGGAGAGGTACCTCTGACGTTAGGCGGATAAACTCGAATGGCTCGTCTACGCGCCCCGCGACAATTGCTAACACTGTAGAAAATACGGTCATTTTTCTCGAGAACTTAAGGTTTAAATTCCTCTTCCACCATGGCCGCTCAAGCGTCCGATCTCGCTCGTAATTGAGACATAGCGTCCTCCAATATCGGAGGAGATCATTGAGAAGAAATAATGGTTTGAAATCATTCCGATCTGTACCGTCTCGGTAGTAATTCCGCACTACTCGTTCAATCGCAAATTTGTACAAGCGATCATTAAATAGTGACTTACTTTCCAAAAGAAGAAGCAGTCTAGTAGTGAAGAGATTCTCGCTGTCGTCCCGAGAGGAATCGCCTGTCGCGTCTACTATGTCGTCTAGTTCGTGAATCTTTAGAAATCGACCGTCTCCGCTGAATTCAGGTAAAACCAACTCGTCGTTCACTCGTATCAGTTCGGCCAGTATTTCTATCTCTCTCAGATTACTAACGCTTTTGGTTTTCGGGTCTCGGGACTCCTTATCCGCAACTAGGAACACGTCTAAATCCGATCGAGAACCGGTCTCATATCTCCCTAACGATCCGGCAGCGAATATGCACACATTCTCAAATCGTTTGCTCCGGATCTGAGCAGCCGTTAGTTTCTTTCGAACCTCAGCCGCAAAGGCGGCGCTATTTGCGAGGCGAAGTTGTAACGCCTCATGGGACTCAAGAATTGAAGAAAAGATAGCGTTCACGAAGCCCTCTCCCCAAGAGATGACGCTCATTCTTATATAGCGGATAAACACCTTCGTGCACCCGCCGCATTGAGTGCATCAATAATACGCTCCGCAATCACGGAAAGTAATGAACATTGAGGCTCAGGAGGCGAGCTACTGATACGACAGCCTACGCGAGGGTGCGTAGTTGCTTCAGACATAACCGGCGCATCGACCGAAGCCGACTGGATTGTCGAACTCGGACCGGAAAGTGGGACAGGTGGGGGGCGGCTAGTCGCGCAAGAGGCGCCCGAGGATATCGTGCATGAGCGGGCAAGGGGTCATACGGCGGAATTGACTGGATGGAGGAAGGCCACTACGCGCACTCTGATTATCTTGGACGCAAGAATCGCCACAGCGTTTCCTAGGCCATCCGTGAAAGATTGGACAACGGCAAGTAGTGGAATACAGGGCCGGCCTTTACGAAGCCAGTTACGGCATACTAAATTCTGCGAAGACAACAACCAGAAAAACGATCTTTTCAGACAAAAACATTACTGGCGTCTCCCGCAAGCCTTTCCACACATTTGCAGTTTCCACTTCATTTAAACGTAAATGAAAACCAGCCTTACCGCATCTCTGCAGTTTTTGCTACCCGCTTTTATTGTGCTAGGCCTTATGGGATTTCTCTTTCAGGTCTCGTATTTCTATGCACTCGGTTTGGCTGCTACGGACATTTTAGATATACAGCATTACGTCGCTACCGGTGCAGCAGTTACGCTGCCAGCGTTCGTTCTACTGCTCTTGATAGCGCAGTTCAAGAAATTCTTTTCTAAATCGATTCATGAAGACGATACGAAGAAGATCGGCGAAATGCTATCCGAGACGACGTTTGAGAAGCAGATCTTATTTGCTCGTATGTCACTCGGGGTCAGCCTGTTGTACGCGCTTATAACAGTCCTAGCAGCACAGCTAGGTCTTCAATGGCCGCTGGGAATAGTGCTACTCATCTTCGTTTTTTTTAATTTTCAGAACTTCTTCGCCGCCATTCTGCTGAGCCCTAAGCATTCACGCTTTACTATTGTGTTCATGTTCTTCGTTGCAGTAGCCATATGCTTCGCGGCTGGCGGATACGGCGTGGGATCAATGGCGCGGCTGAAGACCGGCGTAATTCAAGACGATTTCATCGTCAGAATAGAAAGAACAGGAGACACAATAGTTGCAACCGCCAAGCCCTTAACGATTGCTATCCCGAGCGCGATGCGGTTACTCACTGATGTCGTGTTGCATCGCTCGACGCCGACCGAGCGAAACAATTGAACAAGCCGGACCGATTGGGCAACACCACGGTCTAGCCGATTTTGGTGAACATTTGAGGAAATGATCGTGGCGGAAAAAAAAGATTCAATCAGCACTTTGGAGATTAAGTCCGAAGGCCTCGGAGCATGCTTAGGCGGAAACTCCCTTAGCGTACCCAAGTATCAGCGTGCTTTTTCTTGGGAAGATGATGAGGTTGCGAATTTTTTGGCAGATGTAAATACTGCTTTCGCAAATGGCGATACCGAATACTTTATGGGCTCTGTCGTTTTACAGGGTACGAATCAAAAGTATGAAATTGTAGATGGCCAACAGCGCTTAACTACCGCAACGATTGTTATTGCAGCAACTCGCGATTTTGTCGCAAAAAAAGGTATGGCTGATGTTGCAGCCTCCCTGGAATCTCGTTATCTGCTTACTAAGGACATCTGGACGCAAGCAATTCAGCCAAAGCTTTCATTGAGCGTTTATGACAATGAGTTTTTCCGTAAAGTGGTTTTAGAGGGCGTCGAACTAGAGCCAAAGCGGGAGTCGCACGAGCGAATACTGGCCGCTAAAAAGCGTTCGTTAGGCCTTATTGAGGGGATGAGTGGACATTACACAGACTGGTTTCAACGACTTGCTGGACTCATCGACTATTTGGATCACAAGGCACGCGTAATACAAGTGATCGTGCCAAGCGCCGCAAACGCCTATGTAATTTTTGAGACGCTGAATGATCGAGGTAAAGATTTATCAGCGTCCGATTTGCTTAAGAACCATCTTTTTGGCAGGGCAAACGAACGGATAGAAGAGGTGCAGGCAAATTGGAACCAGATGCTCGGCATCCTCGAAGGACATGGAGGTGACGGTTTAGTTATTACTTTCATCCGTCAACTCTGGTCTGCCACCAGAGAGATCGCTCGCGAAAAAGAACTGTTCGCTAGGATTAAGGAACGGATTGTTAGCCCGCAGCAGGCCGTTGATTTCTCGAATGAGCTAGTTGCCGGTGCTAACTATTATTCTGCGTTGATTAACTCTTCTCATCCTCTATGGAAAGAGTTGGGCGACGAGGCGAAGGGAATAATCGAGTCGTTGAATGCCGTCAAGGTCGAGAGGTTTAGGCCCGCGCTGCTTGCTATTTTGGCTAATTTCTCAGGCAAAGAGTTAACTGATGCAATGCGGTACACGCTGAATGGCTCGATTCGATATTTGGTTGCTATCGGAGCTGGCGGCGGTACTCTTGAGGCTGCTTGGTCTGATGCTGCCAGAAAGGTGTCTACCAAAGAGATCACTACGGCGATCGGTTTTGCGAAAGAAATGCAGCGGATTGTTCCTAATGATGAGGTGTTCCGTACTGGATTTCAAACCAGTCGAATTTCGAAGGGCTTCTTATCAAGGTATTTACTCAGTGCCATGGAGCGATTCGTGCGCGGGGAGAAGGATGCTGAGCTTGTGCCAAATTCAAATGTGAACTCTGTTAATTTGGAACACGTGTTGCCGGAGCATTCTCACGAACATTGGCCAGAACTCGATCCAGAGCTTGCAGCTGCTTACTACCGCCGGTTAGGCAATCAAGTGCTTCTTAGCTCGAAGAAAAATGCAGCGCTAGGAAATCAAGCATTTGCAGAGAAAAAAGCTGTGCTCGCCGCATCTGAATTTGAGCTAACCAAAAAGGTGGGCGCTAAAGAAACTTGGGGGGTGAAAGAAATCGAGGAGCGGCAAACGACCTTGTCCGAATTGGCCCTCAAAGTATGGGCTTACAAAGTGTGACCTAAGTGCCAAGGCGCCAGGCCCGTTTTACTTGTGTTGGGGAACAACATTCTTTCCAACCACCTCGTAGCTCACTGTCTCCATAGCAGGTAGCGACGTGTTCTCTCGAACGGGCTTTCCACTGACAAGAACTCTCAACGGACGCCTTCACCGGCTTCACGAAGTGCTGCAAGGTCGACCGGCGCCATGGGGACACGCAGCGTACTGCTAAAGGGTCAGGTCTCCAACGGGAACTGCGACCAACTATTCGCTCCGTCGCCACGTCCCCGGCGGAACGCCGTATTCGCGGCGGAACGCGCGGTTGAATGCGGCCTCGGATTCATAGCCGATGTCGTAAGCGATGCGCGCTATGGGTAGCGAGGATTCGCGCAAGAAGGTTGCGGCCAGCTCCAACTTGCGGCGCACCAGATAACGCATGGGCGGCTCGCCGAGTGCGGCGGTGAAGCGCTCGGCGAATGAACGACAAGCCCGCTTCCGACGCGAGCTGTTCCGTGGTCCAGCGATAGGCCAACTTCTCGTGGATGAGGGTCAAGGCGCGCGCGACATAGGGATCGGTGATGCTTCCCCAGGCTTTGCTTTGACGCGGTAGCGCGTCGATGTACTGCCGCACGGCGTCGAAGAACAGCAGCTCCGCGAGCCTCGCGATCATTTCCGGTGAGTCGTGTTCTTGCGCGGCGTATTTGAACGAGCTTTCGATCCATCCGCCGGCCTGGGAGGCGCTCGCATCGACCTTGAGCAAGGGCGGCAGCATGGCGAGCGCAGCGCCTATAGGGCGCGTTGATTCCCAGGAACCCGCAATACATCCGCGTGCACGGCCCCTCGCCTCCGTACGTGATGTAGTGATAGGAGATGACGTGGCGCGGCGGCGTCATGTAGGGAGCGCAGTCTTCCGAATCGACGTGCGAGTTGAACGCCCACGGGGCCGTGAGCTGCGCTTCCAGAAAGACCGCGCCGATCAGTCGCATGCCGCGCAGCGCTTCGTACAGCTTCTCCATCCGACGGTGCTCCGATCTGCCGGCGTATCGGACAAAAGTTCCGGCGTCTCGCGCATAGCTGACCGCGCCGCCGGCTCCTAATCTTAGCTCCCACGACCCGCTGCGCATCTCGCGCATTTCAGCGAGGCGGCACGGGATGTCAATCGACCTTGCCTCTCAGGAGAACCGAGCCATGCAGAAGGATCAGCAGGGCCTTGCCCTCCCGGGCGCCGACGCCGCAGCCGCCGCTCTCTATTGCGATGCCTTGCGCGCTTTCAACATCTATCGCGGCGATCCACTTGCGCTGCTGGATGCGGCGCTGGAGGCCGCGCCGGATTTTCACATGGCGCGAATCGCCAAGGCGCATCTCTATGCCGTCTCGACCTCGCCCGATGCGGTGACGCAGGCGAAGGCGATCATCGACGACCTCAAGGGCCGCAAGCTCGATGAACGCGCCGCGTCGCATGTCCACGGACTGGACGCCTTGTTCACGACAGGGTGGCATGCGGCCGCAACGGCCTTCGACGCGCATAACGTGCGCTGGCCGCGCGACCTGCTCGCGCTGCAGTCGGCGCATCTCATGGATTTCCTGCGCGGCAATGCCCGCAATTTACGCGACCGCATCGCCAGGGTCCTGCCGCAGTGGACGGCCGGCACACCGGGCTTTCACACCTTGCTCGGCATGCACGCCTTCGGCCTGGAGGAATGCGGCGACTACGCGCTCGCGGAGCAAAGCGGCCGCCGCGCGGTGGAACTCGAGCCGCTCGACTGCTGGGCGCAGCACGCCGTCGCGCATGTCCTCGAAATGCAGAATCGCGCACAGGAAGGCGTGCAGTGGATGAGCGCGAACGAAGCGTACTGGTCGGGCGACGACAATTTCTTCAAGGTGCACAACTGGTGGCACCTGGCGGTTTTTCATCTGGAGCTCGGCCACAAGGATCAAGCGCTGGGCATCTACGATCATGCCGTGCGCAGAGACCGCAGCACGCTCGCGCTCGATCTGATCGATGCGTCGGCAATGCTGTGGCGCTTCGAGTTGGCGGGCCTCGACGTGGGCGAGCGCTGGGCGGAAGTGGCGACATGCTGGCTGCCGCATGCCGACGGGCGGACGTACACCTTCAACGACTGGCACGCCGCGATGGCCTACCTCGGCGCCAACCGCACGCGCGATCTGGACGGTCTGCTGTCCGCGTTGCGCGAGACCGCCGCGGGCGCCGGTGAGATGGCGGAATGGACGCGCAAGGCCGCGCTGCCGCTGGTGGAAGGCTTCGTCGCCTTCCGTCGCGCCGACTACACGAAGGCGGTGGAACGCCTGCATCCCGTGCGCTACGTCGCCAGGGTGTTCGGCGGCAGCGACGCGCAGCGCGACATCATCGACCTCACCTTGATGGAAGCGGCGCTGCGCGGCGGGCAGGACGCGCTGGCGGAATCGCTGGCCTGCGAACGCCTCGCGCTGAAGCCGCGCAGCCTGACGAACCACGGCTTTCTCGCGCGCAGTCGGCAAAGCGCTGCGCCGGCGCGCAAGGCGGCTTGATTCTCAGTGACCGGTTCGAGCCTCTGTTTTCTTACGCATCGCGTGGGGGAGCGGAGGCTCGCTTTGCGTGACGGACGCGATTGCGCAGCCTGTAAAGCATAAAACCCCTCGCGACGCTAATCCTTTTTCAACGGGTCGTACCCCGGCTCGATGGAGGTGTTCTCTTTTTCCATGCGCTCTAGGATGCGGCGCGTGAAGCCGTCGTCCGGCGTGCTGTTGCCGCGCAGCACATCCCCGGCGAGGTTGTAGAGCGTTATACGATCGCGAAGCGCCGGATCGCGCTCGAGTTCATCGAGCAGCGCTTTGGTCTGCGCTTCGTCGAGCTGGCCGCTCAGTAGTTCGGAAATCTTATCCGCCATTCACCACCTCCGATCGCGTTGCAACTCGAGGACCGGTTCGAGTCGCTTCGCAATGAACTCGCGGGCGCGAAAGATCCGCATCTTCACGGTGCTGAGCGGCACGTCGAGCATCGTCGCAATGTCCGCGTAAGACTTGCCTTCCACTTCGTAGAGCATCAACGCCTCGGCCATCTCCGGCTGCAGCCGCGCGAGCGCCCGCTGGACCGCTTCGCCGATCTGCCGCGCCATCAGTACACGTTCCGGGCTTTCACCGTCGGACACGCCCGGCTCGAAAGCGTGCGGGACCTCATCGTCTTCGCCGAGTGGCACCGTTTCCGGCGCGCGCTTGCGCACACTGAGCGCCGTATTGGCGGCAATGCGATAGAGCCATGAGTAAAACGCGCTGTCGCCGCGAAAACTTGCCAAGCCGCGATAAGCCTTTATGAAAGCTTCCTGCACGACGTCCTCGACGTCGCGCGCGTCGCGCACATAACGTGCGACATGCCGGGCGATCCGCCGCTGGTACTTGACCACCAGGACCTCGAAGGCGCGCCGGTCTCCTGCCTGCGCGAGGCGGACAAGTACGGCGTCGGGGTCCGAGATCTCCATGGCGGCTGAGCATACGCGACGGCTTCATGGCAGCGCAAACGGACAATCCATCGGTTGGACGTCTCCTGCGCCCGGAAGTCACAAGAGAGTCTGCGTCGAAAAATACTTGTGACCGGCACAAGTTACCCGAGTCCTACGCTGGTGACGCAATCATTGAGCGTTGCATTCCCCTCAAATGAATCAGGAGACTGTATGAAACTCATCTATGCAATGCTGGTCGCGGCGCCCTTGTCGTTCGGTGCAACGCAAGCCCTCGCGGCGTCGGACATCGTCGACACCGCTGTCTCGGCCGGCCAGTTCAAGACGCTCGTGAAGGCCGTGCAGGAAGCCGGACTGGTCGACACGTTAAAGGGCGAAGGGCCATTCACGGTGTTTGCGCCGACCGACGCGGCTTTCGCCAAGCTGCCGCCCGGCACGGTCGAGAACCTGCTCAATGACAAGGAGAAACTGCGCCAGGTCCTGACTTATCACGTGGTGCCAGGTAAGGTGATGGCGGCCGACGTGAAGCCCGGCGAAGTGCAGACCGTTCAAGGCGACACCTTGGTCGTCAGCACCAAAGGCGGCGGCGTGATGATTGATAACGCCAAAGTGACGAAGACCGACATCGGCGCCTCCAACGGCGTGATCCATGTCATCGATACGGTCGTGTTGCCGAACTGAACAAGCGTTCCCTACTCGCG
The DNA here is from genome assembly GCA_036676355.1 of Nitrosomonadales bacterium. Taxonomy (GTDB): domain Bacteria; phylum Pseudomonadota; class Gammaproteobacteria; order Burkholderiales; family SG8-39; genus ZC4RG42. Next base: position 11,774 of record JAKFDA010000064.1, read on the forward strand.
TCATTGGTCCCGCGGCGAACTACACCGCCGCGGGTTTTTTTACGCCCGCACAAAGCCAGCTCGTACAGTGACTGTAACGGTGGATCCGCGCGGCACGCTGATCGTTTGCGATGACTTGTCCAACACAGTGTGGCGCGTACGCCGGTGCGCTGAGTGGTGTTGAATTTCTGCTTGAGGAGGTGCAGCCCGCTTCTCGCGATGTCGATAAGCGGTTATTAGCGGAACGTGCGCATCACCCGCACCAATCACCAGCACTCCGACGCGGATTTGGTCGGCGCACCAGGATGATCGTACGGCCAAGGCGTCTTCTCGAAGGGGTTGCCGCAACCGTTCCTGTCGAGTCCCAGCCAGGTGCCGCCCGAGATCACTCCGAGTAGCCCGCCCACGGTGATGTAGGTGACGTAGAAGCCCAACTCGCCAAGCGCCACGACCTGGCGTGAGTGGTATGCCTCGTGTACGGCAAGATCGTCTTTCACGGAACCGTCGGGATTGAATCCATCTTCCAGCGTCCATGCGACGCCACCAAGCGTCATTGCCCCATAGCCCGAACCGACTTCGATGAACAGCATGCCGCGGTGGAAATCGACATTGCCGCCGCGCGCCCACACGACAAACGCAGCGATCAACCCTCCGGTCGTCAAGATCGGCGACTGAATCCACTTGATCAAGAAGCTGAAGAACCACGCAACCCCGCTGTCGGATTTATCCAGCGCCGGCGTGATCAAGGTGCCCAGAAGAGAAGCCCCTCCCCAGATGAAGAGCGCGATGACCGCACCGGTTGTGGCAGCGCTCCAACCGACGAACAACACGGCAATGCCGGCCCCCGCCAACACCGCCAACACTCCGCCCACTGCGCCGCCAAGCATCCACATCGCCCACTCGTCCCACGTGTCTGCCCCGGCAACCGCTGCACCGAGGGCACCGAGTGCCACACCGACTAAAGCGGCGATGAGCAGCACCGCGAGAAACGCAATCGCACCCGTGGGGTCTGTGATGTTCGCGGGATTGCACAAGGCGTAGAGATAGAGATTCGCGCCGGCGAGAATTCCGGGAATCGATTCCTGGCGCATGTTCAGATACAGGTCGGGCGTCAGAAAACGGCCGAGTGCGGGACGGTAGTAACGCGCGCCGAGAAGGACGATGTCGACCTCCTCGTGCAAACGCGCGCCATGGAGCGTGAAGTTCGGCATGATCAGGATCGAGCCGCTCATCCGCCCGTAGGGCGTGTATTCGTCCTGCCCCACGAATGCACCGGTCGCGAGATTGGATACGATATTCACGTTGCCCAATCGATCCCAGTGATACAGCAGCGGATCGCCTGAATCCGGCAACAGCGCGCGCCGCCGTTCCTGATCCATGACCACCTTGACCCGCGTGCCGGGCTCGATCAAGTATAGACCCTCGACTTCAAGGCGCCGTGTAGTGATGCCGTTCTTCGTCACGCGCGTTTCGGTGCGCCGGTCCGAATGATCGTAGCGATAGACGATTTGCGCGCCGTCGTTTTTTTCGATGCGTTCGAGGCGATGACGCGCGTCGTAGAACAGTCGGCCGATGGCGGGGTCACGCGTGAGGTTGCCGGAAGCGTCGTACTCGTATTCCGCGCCGGCGGCGGATTCGCGTTTGATCAGGCGATTGGGGTGCAGCGCATCGCCGACCTGATAGCCGTATTGGAGTCGCTCGGAGAAAGACTCCTCGGACAAGACCATATTGCCGAGCGCATCGTATTCATAACTCACGTCGTAATCGCCACCGGCGCCGCGCCCGGTCGCGCGGACCAGCCGCATACGCAAGTCGTATTCGAACGTCTGGTTGTTGCGGATCTTGCCGGCCACCGTCGCGTGATCTTCGATGCGCAGGACCTGTCCGGCCTGATCGAGATCGAACAGCAAGTCTTGGAAGCTCGGACCATCGTTTGGCGCGTGAGTCGAAAGCGCACGCAGCAAGTAGTCTCCCGGCGTCCACGTCTGCCGAGTTTCGACGCCGTTGGCGAACACGACGCGCTCACGTTTGCCGGTCGGCCCGTATTCGATTGAATCGATCACGCCGTTGACTGAGGTCAGCATCCCGCATGGATCGTAGTCGTATGCGACGCGATGTCCGTCGGGATAGATCACGGCTCGGAGGTTGCGCACCGCGTCGTACTCGAACCCCATCGAATACGTGTGCGAATCATCCGCGAAGGTCCGTGTCACTTGAATCGCGTCGCCGGCCGCCGAATACGAATATTCCACGGAGCCGAATTTGCCAACGACGCGCGCAAGGCGTCCACCTAGGTTTTCCCCAGGGCCCGCGTCGTACTCGCAGCGCTCCTGCAACTCGCCGTCCGCGCCGCCGTACCGCACTTCGGTTATCCGGCCCAGCATATCGCGCGGCGTGTAGACGCTGCGCTCATCCGCATCGGTCCGCAGAACGAGATTGTTCGCGCCGTCATAGATGTAGCGCGATGTGCCGGAGTCGGCCGCATCGATGCGGATGCGATTTCCCCACAGATCGTAAACGGTGCGCAGAACTTCATGTCCGAGCGGATCGCGCACCGCGACGAGACGATCGAGCACATCGATTTCGCGACGCTGCTCATGGCGTCCGTCGTCGTCGAATTCCTCCAGCGCGACGAGCTTGCCACGCGCATTCGCACGGCTCAGGCGCGTGGGTGGCGTGAGCGGGTCAAGCTCCAATTGCGCCGCGCGATCCGGGCCGTAGAAGCGCGATTCATTGCGTGAGTATTCGTGCCGGGTGAATCCACCGCCGAACAACTGTTCTCGAACGAGTCGGCATGCGAAGTCGTAGTACAAGCGTCGCGTGGCAAGCTCGGCCGGTGCCATGGCCTCAAACTCGGATGTCGTGCTGAACCAGGCATCGCGCTCGCCCAACTCTCGTCCGGAAACGCTTTGCACCAATTGCTTGCCGACGGACCAACGTCCATCCTCGGTCAATCGTTTCACTTGCGCCGTGCGTCCCGAGCCGTCCCGATACTCGTATTTCACGCAACCGGCACTGGGTGCCGAGGGATCGAGGCGGATGCGCTGAACGATGCGATTCGGCACGGTGCCGAGATCGTATTCGTATGTTTCGGTCGGCAGACCGTCGATTGCGCCGGCCCGATACACGGCCAATATTCTTCCGAGCGCATCGTATTCGAACGCCGTCGTCTGACCGTTCGAATCCTCGCTCAGCGCGAGCTGCTGCGTGGCAGGGTCGTATCGTAGGGCGCGGGACGGGCCGCCGTCCTCGCGCATGGCCACGGGCGAAATGCCTTCGGCATCGAACTCGATCTCCACTCGATGCCCCAGCGCGTCACGGGTCTCGATCTGATTGCCGAACGCATCGTGCCGGTAGCAGCGCAGGTCACGTGCCCAGTTGAGTCCCTCGACCGGATCGTTATTACGTTCGTAGAGCGAGTCGAGCATCGTGGGGGCCGTCGGGCCGTATGCCTCTTCGACTTCCTTAGCCGTCAGCGCGATTTCACGCTGACGCGATTTCCAGCCGCGCTCCACTTCGCCGAAGGGCAAGCCTTCGAGCGCCCGCCCGTCGTAGAAGTTCGTGATGTGCTTGAGGAGCCGGCCGCTTCCGTCACTCTTGCGCAGTCGGCTCACAAAGCTCGTTTGACCATGCGCGGGGTGGCGCGCATACGCTGACTCGATGATCAACTCATCGACATGCGTCGCATCGGCGCCGTCGCGCCATTTGCCGCGACGCAGTTCTCGCGTGACATTGCCGACGTCGTCGTAGGTGTATTCGATGTCTTCGCGCTCATACTCGATGCCGGTTTCAAGACGCCGGCTCGTGCGCTTCGCCTCCAGGGCGAGATACGCTTGGCCGGCGGCGTCCATCGTGTCGAGCGGCCGAGCGGTCCAGACCGACTCGTCGATGCGCCGCAATTCTCCGCTGATCGAATCGAACAACTCGGTGCGATGGGGTTGACCCTTGCCCGCGATGAACTCCGAATCGCGTGCAGTGGTCGCGCGCGTGTGGAAATAATATCGTTGCCGCACTTCGGCTTCGTGTTCGGTCGCAAGTGTCCGCGAATCTACTTCGGCGAAACCGAGGTACTCGCGCGCGCGACCGTCGTAGTGCCCGTCGTGATAGCGATACTCGGTCATGCTGCGCTGATCGATCACCATATCGTGAACGGAAATGCGCTTGACGACATTCACGGCGAACGGCAGGTATCCCGTCCAGCGGCGGCCCTCCGCGAGATCCGCCGTGCGCTCGAACACGGAGGTGCTGTACTCGATGCTCGTCTGCAGTCCCGCACCGTTGTCGATGGCCGTGAGCAGGTACGGCTTGACGCCGTTGAGCGGGTCGAGCAGCCAGTATTCGTGCGGCACCGCCGTGGAGCCTTCCTGTGTCCACAGAAAACCGACGGTACCGGAACCGGCCATGTCCGTCAGCAGCAACCGGCCGGGTCGGAGCATGGGCGCGCGCCGCAGGACGATCGGCGCGACAAAGCGCTCACCGCCGCAATTGAGATGAATTTCGATCGTGCCCTTGCCCAACAGCACGAGGTCGGCTGCGCCATCGCCGTTGACGTCGGCCAACAATACGTCGGTGTCCGAATCGGCCACTGCGAATTCGGGCGTGCCTTCCATGAAGCGTGGCTCGCCGAATCGACCATTGCCGAGCGAAGGCCAGTACTGGATCGAACGAGCACGCAGCCGGACCAGGTCCGGAAGTCCGTCCCCGTTCATGTCTGCGAAGCGCAACCTGCGGCGATTTGCCATGAGATCGGGTAGCGCTTCGCGCGGCAATACCACCGGTCCGCGCCAACGTTCGCCGCGCTCGTTGAAGAATCCCATCGGCGCGCCGTTGCGATAGGTGAGCAGGTCGACGACGCCGTCGCCATCCAGATCGAGCAACCAGCTTGTTCCCTCGTCCAACGCGAAGCTGGGCGCGAGACTTAAGGAACGCTTGGGAAGAAAACCCCGCTCGGGATCGTGGGGGTAGTAGCCACCGCCGCCCGACTCGGCAAAAACGAGATCCGCTGTTCCGTTGCCGGTGAGATCGGCGAAACGCACCCGGTCGTCGTGCAGATGCACGCCCGAAGGTAGAGCGGCCAGACGCTCCGGCGGCCCCCAGCGCATGCCCCCGCGATTCTCCCAGTAGGTCGCTTCGTCTCCATTCATCCGCAGCACGCCGGGGAGCGCGGTGCCGCGGTAGTCGAGCAGCGTGGTG
>JAKFDA010000065.1:0-22650 GCA_036676355.1 Nitrosomonadales bacterium
GCTATCCGAGCCGCAGTTTATGGCGGTTTGAAGAGCGAGCTTCCTCCCGTGCGCGAATTCCGAGCAGACCTGCAATACCTCCTTAAGCTAAACTTGCGGCCCCGCCAACCATGACTGCCGTTACTCGCAGCGGTTCCATCTCTGCCGTGAATTCCGATAGGCCCTCCAGCAACCGTCTGGCGCAGCGTCGCACGCGCGTCTGGCGCGAAAAATTCATTGAATCGTTGCTGTTTCTGGCGGCATTGGTGTCGGTATTCACCACAGTCGGTATCGTCTACGTCCTGGTGAGCGAGTCGGTCGTATTTTTCCAGCATGTGCCGATCGTCGATTTCCTGACCGATACGCAATGGACACCGCTGTTCGATGACAAGCACTTCGGCATCATGGTGCTGTTGTCGGGAACATTGACGAGCTCCGCAGTGGCGCTATCGATCGCCATTCCGCTCGGCACTATCATCGCGATCTACCTGTCGGAGTTCGCGCCATTCAAGGTGCGTGAGGTCGCCAAGCCCTTTCTGGAATTGCTGGGCGGCATACCGACCATTGTGTACGGTTACTTCGCGCTGATCTTCGTGACCCCGCTGCTGCAGCAGGTATGGCCCGAATTGCCGGGTTTCAACCTGCTCTCCGCCGGGATCGTGATGGGCATCATGATCATTCCGTACGTCAGTTCCATTAGCGAAGATGCGATGCGCGCCGTGCCCATGAGTTTGCGTGAGGGTTCTTATGCAATGGGCGCCACGCGCTTCCAGACGGCAGTCAAAGTCGTCGTGCCTGCGGCGTTCTCCGGCCTCGCTTCAGCCTACATCCTCGGCATTTCGCGCGCGGTGGGTGAGACCATGATTCTCGCCGTGGCTGCCGGGATGCAGCCGAACCTGACGTTCGATCCGACCGAGCCGGCAGCCACCATTACCGCTTATATCGTGCAGGTGGCACTGGGCGATCTGCCGCATGGCTCGATCGGTTATCAAACCATTTTCGCAGCGGGTCTCACTCTTATGCTGCTGACGCTGACGTTCAATATCCTGGGTCACGTGCTGCGCAAGAAATACCGGGAGGCCTACTGATGTCCGCCGTCGCGCCGAATCTTCAGGAAATCCGCGTCATCATCGCGCGGCACAAGCGCAGGGATCTGCTGTTCGCCGTCTGCGGCGTGCTGGCCTTGATGATTGGTGTATTGACCTTTACCGCCTTGTTCGCGGATATGGCGATGAGAGGCATCCCGCGGCTGGATCTCGATTTCTTCACCAACTTCCCGTCGCGCAAGCCTGAGCGGGCGGGCATTCTTTCGGCATGGGTCGGCTCCACGCTCGTCATGATGACGACCGCCTTCTTTGCCGTGCCGCTGGGCGTCGCCGCCGGGATTTATCTGGAGGAATACGCGCCGAAGAACTGGATGACCGACATCATCGAAATCAACATCACCAATCTCGCCGGTGTTCCATCGATCGTGTATGGCTTGCTGGCGCTTGGTTTGTTCGTGTATCAGTTCGGTTTCGGTCAGAGCATTCTGTCGGCCGGTTTGACCCTTGCGTTGTTGATCCTGCCGGTCGTGATCGTTGCCACGCGCGAGGCCATCCGCTCCATCCCGCAAATGATCCGCGAAGGCTCGTATGCCCTCGGCGCCACGCAATGGCAGACCGTGCGCGATCACATCGTGCCCTATTCGATGCCCGGCATTCTCACCGGCGTGATCATCGGCATGGCGCGCGCCATCGGCGAAACCGCGCCGGTGATCACCATCGGTGCGCTGACCTTCATTGCCTTCCTGCCGCCCAGCCCGCTCCAGCAGGAACCGCCGTTCATCAATTTCGATTGGCTGTTCTCGCCTTTCAGCGTGATGCCTATCCAGATGTTCAACTGGACATCGCGTCCTGAAGCCGAATTCCAGATCAACGCTGCAGCTGCCGGTTTCGTGCTGGTCCTGATGACCTTGGCGATGAATGGGCTGGCAATCTGGATTCGCTATCGCTTGCGCAAGAACATCAAGTGGTAATGACGGCACGTCCCCTACAAGAGTCCAGAGTCCGCGACATGATGACTTCCGATATGCAACCCAAGGCCGAAGTGAAGAACCTGAATTTTTATTACGGTTCGTTCCAGGCGTTGAAAAATCTCAACATGCCGGTTCACGACAAGAAAGTCACCGCATTGATCGGCCCGTCGGGATGCGGCAAGTCGACATTTTTGCGCTGCTTCAACCGTATGCACGATCTGTATCCCGGCAATCGCTACGAAGGGGACATCCGGCTGCATCCGGACGATACCAACCTGCTCGCGCGCGAGGTCGACCCGATCGAAGTGCGCATGCGCATCAGCATGGTGTTCCAGAAGCCCAATCCGTTTCCGAAATCCATTTTCGAGAACGTCGCGTACGGCTTGCGCGTGCGGGGCGAGCGCAATCGTCGAATGCTCGAAGAGCGTGTCGAAACCGCGTTACGCGGCGCGGCGTTGTGGGATGAAGTGAAGGATCGGCTGGACGATCTGGCGTACAACCTGTCCGGCGGGCAACAGCAGCGCCTGTGTATCGCACGGGCGCTGGCGACCGATCCGGAAATCATGCTGTTCGACGAACCGACTTCCGCGCTTGACCCGATCGCCACCGCGAGCATCGAGGAACTCATCGCCGATCTGAAGCACAAGGTGACCATTCTGATCGTCACGCACAATATGCAGCAGGCCGCGCGCGTTTCGGACTATACCGCCTACATGTATCTCGGCGAACTGATCGAGTTCGATGTCACCGACAACATCTTCATCAAGCCGAAGAAGAAGCAGACGGAAGACTACATTACCGGCCGCTTCGGATAAGCGGCCGGTTAAGTGGCAGTGGGAGCCGAGAGTTAAGAGTCAACGGTGGCCCGCTCTCCGGCACGCCTCTCTGTCGATTGCTTATGGTCGCGCCGCGTCGCGGCTTGCGCGGAATGCCGGCGGGAGCATGATGATTCGTAGCCATTCCCCTGCATGCGGGAGTCCGATTCGTCACTCCGACTGCTTTTTGCTCTCCCCGCGCTCGACCGTAGTTTCATGATTGCCCTGCTCCAACGTGTCACGCAAGCCAGCGTCACGGTCGACGACAAAGTCGTCGGCGCAATCGGCGCCGGCTTGCTCGTTCTGCTGTGCGCCGAGCGCGGCGATACGGCAGCCAATGCGGCGCGCCTGGTCGAGCGCCTGCTCAACTATCGCGTATTCGGCGACGGGGCCGGCAGGATGAACCGCTCACTGCGCGATACGGGCGGCGGTTTGCTGCTGGTGCCGCAATTCACGCTTGCCGCCGATACCTCGCGCGGTAATCGGCCGAGCTTCACGCCGGCCGCGGATCCCGCGTCGGGACGCGCGCTGTTCGATATCGCGGTACGGCATGCGCGCGCTGCCCATGCCGATGTGGCAACCGGCTGTTTCGGGGCCGATATGCAAGTCCATCTGATCAACGACGGCCCCGTCACTTTGACGTTGCGTGTCGAACCGGCCCCATCGGATGCGACGTGATCCATGTCAGCGCGGAACGCGCGGTTCCGTGCATGCGACTGCAAGGATCCCATTTCCCCGCCGAATCACCCGCTGATCCTGTCGTCGCAGCCCAACTTTCATTGACCGTTCCCCTCTCAAAACGGTAAGATCGCTCGGTTTTGTTTCAGGCGGTCCAATGCGCAAAAAACTGGTCGCTGGAAACTGGAAAATGCACGGCGGCCTCGCGGCCAACCAGCGCTTGCTCGAGGGTTTGAAATCGAGTGCGGCGCGATGGGCGGGCGTGTCGAGTGCGGTGTGTGCGCCGTTTCCCTATTTGCAGCAGGTACGCGACAGCTTGCGCGGATCGCCGATCGCCTGGGGCGCTCAAACATTGAGCGAACACGATGTCGGCGCGTACACCGGCGAAGTGTCGGGCGCGATGTTGCGTGAGTTCGAGTGCCGTTACGTCATCGTCGGACATTCGGAACGGCGACAACTGTACGGCGAACGGGACGCGCAGATCGCGGCGAAGTTTCAGGCCGCGCAGCGCGCGGGCTTGACGCCCATCCTGTGCGTGGGTGAGACGCTGGCCGAGCGCGAACAGGGCGCCACCGAAGAAGTGGTGGGGCGGCAACTGGATGCGGTGCTCAACAGCGCGGGTGTGGCGGCGTTGCGCGAAGCCGTGCTGGCGTATGAGCCGGTCTGGGCGATCGGCACAGGGCGTACGGCGGCGCCGGAGCAGGCGCAGGCAGTGCATCGGTTCCTGCGCGAACGGGTCGCCGGGCACGACGGCGCAGTGGCGGCGGAAGTGCAGATTTTGTATGGCGGTAGCGTGAAGGCGGCCAATGCGGCCGAGCTTTTTACGATGCCGGATCTGGATGGCGGATTGATTGGCGGTGCATCGCTGGTCGCGGAGGACTTCATCGCGATCTGCGAGGCAGCGAAAACGGAATAGCGAACCAGCCGTTGAGGCTGAACAGACTGCGATAAATGAATTTTTGGCACACAGCGCTATTAGTCGTACACATCATCGCGGCAGTGGGAATTATCGTCCTGGTGCTGTTGCAGCAGGGCAAGGGCGCCGACATGGGCGCGGCGTTCGGCGGCGGCTCTTCGGGCAGCCTGTTCGGCGCCACCGGTTCGGCGAACTTCCTTTCCCGCTCGACAGCGACATTGGCAGTGGTTTTCTTCCTGACCAGCCTGGGGCTCGCCTATGTGGCGACGAACAAGCCCGCTGACAGCGGCTCGGTGATGGACGCGGCGCCTGTTCCGACGGTTCCCGCGCCGGCCAACGAAGTGCCGCAGCCGAGTGACGTACCGCAACCGGGCGGGGCGGCGCAACCCTCCGCGCCGGCCGGGGCGCCGGGCTCGGCGGTGGATCAGGTGCCCAAGTAAGAATTGGATTGCGGGTGCATGCACTCGATACAAGCCGACGTGGTGGAATTGGTAGACACGCTATCTTGAGGGGGTAGTGGCGAGAGCCGTGAGAGTTCGAGTCTCTCCGTCGGCACCATAGAAATGAAACGCGGCGTTAAGGCGTTTTTAGCGGTGAAAGCGGAACTTGGCGCGTGGCGCCTGTTCCAGATGATTGGAAGGGCGCGAACCTGAACGGCCGTCGGCCTGACTTCGCGCCTCTAGGAAAGTGGTAGAGCATGCTCGCGGAATACGTCCCGGTTCTTTTGTTCATCCTGGTCGCTCTGGGATTCGGCGCCCTGTTGCTCGGGTTGGGTTGGACGCTTGCGCCGAATCGCCCCGACGCGGAAAAACTTTCCCCTTACGAGTGCGGCTTCGAGGCATTCGAGGACGCGCGCATGAAATTCGACGTGCGCTACTACCTCGTCGCCATCCTGTTCATTCTGTTCGACCTGGAAATCGCGTTTCTCTTTCCGTGGGCGGTGTCGCTCAACGATACGGGTGCGTTCGCGTTCTGGTCGATGATGGTTTTCCTGGCCATTCTCGTGGTGGGTTTCATCTACGAGTGGAAGAAAGGCGCGCTGGAGTGGGAGTAGTCGCCACTACAGGCTTGAGGATTAGTCATGGGTATTGAAGGCGTATTGCAAGAAGGCTTCGTCACGACGACGCTGGACAAGGTGATCAACTGGACGCGCACCGGCTCGATGTGGCCGATGACGTTCGGGTTGGCCTGTTGTGCGGTGGAAATGATGCACGCCGGCGCTGCGCGTTATGACCTGGATCGTTTCGGCATCGTGTTCCGTCCGAGTCCGCGACAGTCCGACGTGATGATCGTGGCCGGCACGCTATGCAACAAGATGGCGCCTGCGCTGCGCAAGGTTTACGACCAGATGCCCGAGCCGCGCTGGGTGATTTCGATGGGCTCCTGTGCCAACGGTGGTGGTTACTACCACTACAGCTATTCGGTGGTGCGCGGTTGCGATCGCATCGTCCCGGTGGACATTTACGTTCCGGGTTGCCCCCCCACCGCGGAGGCGCTGCTGTACGGCATTCTGCAGCTGCAGAACAAGATCCGCCGCACCAACACGATCGCCCGCTAATTCATGAGTACCAAATTAACCACGCTGAAAAGCGCGCTTGAGACAGCCTTGGGCGACAGAATCGTGCGCCTCGACGAACTGCTCGGCGAACTCACGCTTGTAATCAAGCCGTCGGACTACCTCGCCGTCACCCGCACTTTGCGCGACCACGCCGAATTGCACTTCGAGCAGTTGATCGATCTGTGCGGTGTGGATTACTCGTCCTACGGCGACGGCGCATGGGAAGGTCCGCGCTTCGCGTCAGTGCTGCACCTGCTGTCGCTCAAGCACAACTGGCGCTTGCGTGTGCGCACCTTCGCGGCCGAAGACGATTTTCCGGTGGTCGATTCGGTGACGTCGGTATGGCCGAGCGCCAACTGGTTCGAGCGTGAAGCGTTCGATCTGTTTGGCATCATGTTCACCGGCCACGACGACCTGCGTCGCATCCTGACCGACTACGGTTTTGTCGGTCATCCGTTCCGCAAGGATTTTCCGGTGTCCGGCACCGTCGAAATGCGTTACGACTCGGAGCAGAAGCGCGTCATCTACCAGCCAGTCACCATCGAGCCGCGCGAGATCGTCCCGCGCATCATTCGCGAAGAAAACTACGCCGACCACGGCCCCGGCGTGCAACAGGTGAAGCAATGAACGGCAAAATCCTGGACCACAGAGCACACAGAGCACACAGAGAAAAACTGCGTGTGTTTGTCGTCTCTGTGCTCTCTGTGTCCTCTGTGGTTAAAGATCTTTAGCAATGGCTGAGATTAGAAATTACACGCTGAACTTTGGGCCGCAGCATCCGGCTGCGCACGGCGTGCTGCGCCTGGTGCTTGAACTCGACGGCGAAGTGATCATGCGCGCCGATCCGCACATCGGTCTGCTGCATCGCGCGACCGAGAAGCTGGCCGAGCAGAAGACGTACATTCAATCGCTGCCCTACATGGATCGTCTCGATTACGTCTCCATGATGAGCAACGAACACGCATATTGCCTGGCGATCGAGAAGCTGCTGGGCGTCGATGTGCCGCTGCGCGCGCAGTACATCCGCGTGATGTTCGACGAAATCACCCGCATCCTGAATCACCTGCTGTGGATCGGTGCACACGCGCTCGATATCGGCGCGATGACGGTGTTCCTCTACGCCTTCCGCGAGCGTGAGGATCTGATGGATGTCTACGAAGCGGTGTCCGGCGCGCGCATGCATGCCGCGTATTACCGGCCCGGCGGCGTCTATCGCGATCTGCCCGACACGATGCCGCAGTACACCGTGACGCAGTTCAAGAATGAAAAAGCGATTCGCGAGCTGAACGAAAACCGTCAGGGGTCGCTGCTCGATTTCATCGAGGACTTCACCAATCGTTTTCCGAAGTACGTCGATGATTACGAAACGTTGCTGACCGACAACCGCATCTGGAAACAACGGACCGTCGGCATCGGCGTCGTGTCGCCCGAGCGCGCACTGGCGCTCGGCTTTACCGGTCCGATGATCCGCGGCTCGGGCATCGAGTGGGATTTGCGCAGGAAGCAGCCCTACGAAGTCTATGACCGTCTGGATTTCGATATTCCGGTAGGCGTTAACGGCGACTGCTATGACCGCTACCTCGTGCGCATGGAAGAGTTTCGCCAGTCGAACAACATCATCAAGCAGTGTATCGACTGGCTGCGCAAGAACCCCGGTCCGGTGATGGTGGACAACTACAAGGTCGCACCGCCATCGCGCGTCGACATGAAGAGCAACATGGAAGAGCTGATTCACCATTTCAAGCTCTTCACCGAAGGCATGCACGTGCCGAACGGTGAGGCCTATGCCGCAGTCGAACATCCCAAGGGCGAGTTCGGCATTTACCTGGTGTCGGATGGTGCGAACAAGCCGTATCGGCTGAAGATCCGCGCGCCCGGTTTCGCGCATCTCGCCGCGATGGACGAAGTCTCGAAGGGGCACATGATCCAGGACGCCGTCGCAATCATCGGCACCATGGACATCGTGTTCGGCGAAATCGATCGGTAATGAATAAATGAATATCGTGCGCCACGAAGTACACAGAGATCAAAGAACCGGCCGGTCGGCTGTGCTCTGCTCTGTGCCCTCCGTGCTTTCTGTGGTTGAAGGTTTTTATGCTTAGTCAAGAAGCCCAGCAAAAGATCGACCGTGAGCTGACCAAATACCCGCCTGACCAGAAGCAGTCGGCGGTGATGTCGGCGCTGCGTCTGGCGCAGGAGGAACACGGCCACCTGTCCAACGAGGTCGTGGAAGCGGTCGCGAAGTATCTCGACATGCCGCCGGTCGCCGTGTGGGAGGTCGCGACCTTCTACAACATGTACAACCTCGAGCCGGTGGGCAAGCACAAGTTGACGATCTGCACCAATCTGCCCTGTGCGCTGTCCGGTTCGGTGGAGTCGGCCGAGCATCTGAAGAAGTGCCTCGGTGTGGGTTTCAACGAAACCACTGCCGACGGCAAGTTCACGCTCAAGGAAGGCGAGTGTTTCGGCGCCTGCGGCGACGCCCCTGTCATGCTCATCGACAACAAGAAAATGGTGAGCTTCATGACGCCCGAAAACATCGACAAGCTGATCGGCGACCTGTCGAAAGAGTAATGGCCCAATGAATACCGCACATCCTCCTTTTTCACCTGACGCGTACGGCCCGGACGCCCTGATCATGAAGGGCGTGACCGGCATCAACTGGCGGCTGGCCGACTATGTGCAGCGCGGCGGCTACGAGGCGCTGAAGAAGGTTCTCAATGAGAAGATCGCGCCGGAAGCAGTGATCGCCGACGTGAAGACCGGCGTGCTGCGCGGTCGCGGCGGCGCGGGCTTCCCGACCGGCCTGAAGTGGAGCTTCATGCAGCGCGACAAGCCGGGCCAGAAGTACCTCGTCTGCAATTCGGACGAAGGCGAGCCGGGCACCTTCATGGACCGTGACATCCTGCGCTACAACCCGCATTCGGTGATTGAAGGGATGGCGATCGCGGCCTACGCGATGGGCATCACGGTCGGCTACAACTACATCCACGGCGAAATCTGGGAGTGCTACGAGCGCTTCGAAGAGGCGATCGAGGAAGCTCGCGCGGCCGGCTTCCTGGGCGACAACATCCTGGGCTCGGGTTTCAGCTTTCAGTTGCATGCGCATCACGGTTACGGCGCGTACATCTGCGGCGAGGAAACCGCGCTGCTCGAGTCGCTGGAAGGTAAAAAAGGCCAGCCGCGCTTCAAGCCGCCGTTCCCGGCGAGTTTTGGTCTGTACGGCAAGCCCACAACCATCAATAACACCGAGACCTTTGCCGCGGTGCCGTGGATCATTCTCAACAGCGGCTCGAAGTATCTGGAGCTGGGCAAGCCGAACAACGGCGGCACCAAGATCTTCTCGGTCTCCGGCCATGTCGAGCGCCCCGGCGTGTATGAAGTGCGTCTCGGCGCGCCGTTCGCGAAGCTGCTCGAGATGTGCGGCGGCGTGCGCGGCGGTCGCAAGCTCAAGGCCGTGATTCCCGGCGGCTCCTCGGTGCCCGTGATTCCAGGCGACGTGATGATGGAGACGGATATGGATTACGACTCCATCGCCAAGGCTGGTTCGTATCTGGGTTCCGGCGCCGTGATCGTGATGGACGAGAGCACCTGCATGGTTCGTGCCGCCGAACGGTTGTCGTATTTCTATTTCGAAGAATCCTGCGGTCAGTGCACGCCCTGCCGCGAGGGCACAGGCTGGCTCTACCGAGTGATACACCGGATCGAGCACGGTCAAGGGCGCCAGGAAGATCTCGATCTGCTGCTGAACCTGGCCGACAACATCCAGGGTCGCACCATTTGCGCATTGGGCGACGCCGCCGCGATGCCGGTGCGCGCCTTCATCCAGAACTATCGCGACGAATTCCAATACCACATCGACCGCAAGCAGTGCCTGGTGGGCGGACATGGCGTCCGTTCGCAGGAACGTGCCGCGGCGTGATGCATTGACATGAGCATGCTGAAGATCGAAATCGACGGACGTCAGACCGAGGTGCCGCAGGGTTCCACGGTAATGGATGCTGCGCGCCAGCTCGGCATGTACGTCCCGCACTTTTGTTATCACCCCAAGCTGTCCATCGCGGCCAACTGCCGCATGTGTCTGGTGCAGGTGGAGAAGGCGCCGAAGCCGCTGCCGGCTTGTGCCACACCCGTGACGGATGGCATGAAGGCGTCCCTCGTATCCGACTACGCGAAAACCGCGCAGAAGGGCGTGATGGAATTTCTGCTCATCAATCACCCGCTCGACTGCCCGATCTGCGATCAGGGCGGCGAATGCCAGTTGCAGGATCTGGCGGTCGGCTACGGCAACTCGGCCTCCCGTTATCAGGAACCGAAGCGCGTCGTCGTGCCGAAAAGCATGGGGCCGCTGATTTCCGCCGAAGGCATGACGCGCTGCATTCAGTGCACGCGCTGCGTACGCTTCGGTCAGGAAATCGCCGGGGTGATGGAACTCGGCATGATCGGCCGCGGCGAACATTCCGAAATCGTGTCCTTCGTCGGCCGTGCGGTCGAATCCGAACTGTCGGGCAACATGATCGACATCTGTCCGGTCGGCGCATTGACCTCGGAGCCTTTCAGGTTCTCCGCGCGTTCCTGGGAATTGGGACGTCGCCGTTCCGTGAGCCCGCACGACAGCCTCGGCTCGAATCTGATCGTTCAGGTGAAGCTCGCCAAAGTCATGCGCGTGCTACCGCTCGAGAACGAAGAACTGAACGAGTGCTGGATATCCGATAAGGACCGTTTCTCGTACGAGGGATTGAACGAACAGCGCCTCGAACGCCCGATGGTGAAGCAGGGCGGCGAATGGCGCGAAGTCGATTGGCAGGTCGCGCTCGAACACGTCGTCGATGGTTTGCGCAAGGCCGGCAAGAACGTCGGTGCGCTGGCATCGCCGCACGCCACCTTCGAAGAACTTTATCTGCTGCAGAGACTGATGCGCGGGCAGGGCAGCGACAACGTCGATTTCCGTCTGCGCCAATCGAATTTCTCCGCAGACGCGAGCCTGCGTGGCGCACTCTGGCTGGGCATGAAGGTGGAGGAACTGAGCAAGCTCGATCGCGTCCTCGTGGTCGGCTCGTTCCTGCGCAAGGACCATCCGCTGATCGCCAACCGTTTCCGTCAGGCGGCGAAGAAGGGTCAGCAGGTCAACATCCTGCACGTCGCCAACGACGATTCGCTGATGAAGCTTGCCAATCGCGCCATCGTACGGCCGAGCGAACTGGTCGCCACACTGGCGCAGGTCGTCAAAGCGGCTGCGGAAGCCAGGAATGTTGCGGTGCCGGCTTCGGTCGCCGGCGTCAACGTGAGCGACGCGGCGCGCGGCATCGCGCAAAGCCTCGCTTCCGGCGAGAACGGCGGCATCTTCCTCGGCAACAGCGCGGTGCAGCATCCGCGCGCTGCGGAACTGCATGCGCTCGCGCAGGAGCTGGCGCAAGTCACCGGCGCGCGCTTCGGCTTCCTCGGCGAAGCGGCCAACAGCGTCGGCGGCTATCAGGCGCAGGCGGTGCCGGGCGCCAACGGCTTCAATGCCGCGGCGATGCTCGAGCAGCGTCTGCCTGCCTATGTGCTGTTGAATGTGGAGCCCGAACTCGATTGCCATAATCCGCATCAGGCGATGCAGGCGATGGCGAATGCGGACTTCGTCGTTGCACTCACGCCGTTCCAGAGTCGTGCGATCGACTACGCCGATGTGATGCTGCCGATTGCGCCGTTCACCGAAACGAGCGGCAGCTTCGTCAATACCGAAGGTCGCCTGCAGAGCTTCAATGCGGCGGTGAAACCTTTCGTTGAAACGCGTCCGGCATGGAAGGTGCTGCGCGTGCTCGGCAATCTGCTCGAGCTGCAGGGTTTCGACTACGACAGCAGCGAAGAAGTACGTATCGAAGCGGCGAATGCCGGCGTGCCGCTGTCGAATGAAATCGGCGCGGTGAATGTGAATGTCGCCACCGCCGCCAAGGCGACGCTGGAACGCGTGGCCGACGTGCCGATCTATTTCGCCGATCCGCTCGTGCGCCGTTCCGAGCCGCTGCAGCGCGCTCCCGCGTCCGATGCGCCGAGGGCGTACATGAACGCCGCTTCGATCCAGAAGCTGGGTTTGGTCGCCGGTCAACCGGTGAAAGTGAAACAGGCCGGCGGTGAGGCGCTCGTGGAACTGGCGGTGGATAACGTGCTGGTCGACAACTGTGTGCGACTGGCGACGGCGCATGCCTCGACCGCGGATCTGGGCGGCATGTTCGACGAACTGACCGTGGAGCGTGCGTGATGGAATTGATCAACATGCTCTCGGGTTATTCCACCGATCTGTTCGGCCCCACCTGGGGACCGGCGCTGTGGACCATCGTCAAGTACGTCGTTCTGATTTTCGTCATCGCGCTGCCGATCATCATCGGCGTGGCTTACCTCACCCTGGTCGAGCGCAAGGTGATCGGCTATATGCAGGTGCGGATTGGACCGAACCGGGTAGGCTGGGTCGGTTTGCTGCAGCCGTTCGCCGACGTGCTGAAGTTGATGTTCAAGGAAGTGGTCCTGCCCACCGGCGCGAGCAAGTTCCTTTTTCTCCTTGCGCCCATGATGGTGCTGATGCCGGCCATGGCGGCGTGGGCGGTGATCCCGTTCCAGCCCGAACTGGTCCTGGCCGATGTCAATGCGGGCCTGCTCTACGTGCTGGCGATTACGTCCATGGGCGTATACGGCATCATCATCGCGGGTTGGGCGTCCAACTCCAAATACGCGTTCCTCGGCGCAATGCGCTCGGCGGCGCAGATGATCGGCTATGAAATCGCCATGGGTTTCGCACTGGTGTGCGTGCTGCTGGTGTCGCAGAGCCTGAACTTCTCCGAGATCATCAACGGGCAGGGGCGCGGCACGTTTGCGGACATGGGGCTGACATTCCTGTCGTGGAACTGGTTGCCGCTGCTGCCGATGTTCGTCGTTTATTTCGTCTGCGCGGTGGCGGAGACAAACCGCGCGCCGTTTGACGTCGCGGAAGACGAGTCCGCACTTGTCGCCGGCTTTCACGTCGAATACTCCGGCATGACCTTCGCCCTGTTCTTCCTCGGCGAATACATGAACATGATTCTGGTCTCGACGCTGGGCGCGATCATGTTCCTTGGCGGCTGGCTGCCGCCGTTCGACTGGCCGATTCTGAACGCCATTCCCGGCATCGTCTGGTTGGGATTGAAGGTTTCCTTCCTGCTGTTTTTCTTCCTCTGGTTCCGCGCCACCTTCCCGCGTTATCGCTACGACCAGGTCATGCGCCTGGGTTGGAAAGTGTTTATCCCGCTGACCATTGTGTGGCTGATCGTCATCGCGGCCTGGATGCAGACGCCCTGGAATCCCTGGAAGTAAGGGATCGACATGAACCGTATACGAGACATATTCAAGACATTCCTGCTCATCGAGATGTGGCAGGGGCTGGTCGTGACCGGCAGACATCTGTTCGCGCGCAAGATCACGATCCAGTTTCCAGAAGAGAAGACGCCGTACAGTCCGCGTTTCCGCGGTCTGCATGCGCTGCGTCGTTACCCCAACGGCGAAGAGCGCTGCATCGCCTGCAAACTGTGCGAAGCGGTGTGCCCGGCGCTAGCGATCAACATCGAGTCCGAAGTGCGCGCGGACGGTACGCGACGTACCACGCGTTACGACATCGACCTGACCAAGTGCATTTTCTGCGGCTTCTGCGAAGAGAGCTGTCCGGTCGATTCGATCGTCGAAACGCATCTGCTCGAGTATCACGGCGAGAAGCGCGGCGATCTTTACTACACCAAAGAAATGCTCCTGGCGGTGGGTGACCGCTACGAAGCCGAGATCGCCGAACGGCGTGCGGCCGATGCGAAATACCGTTAAGGGACGACGGAGACTCCGATTGATGTTTATTGAGCAACGCATTCGCCAGAACGGACGGGTTAAGCAGCGAGTTACGCTGTCCTCGCGCGTACAGCTGCGCGCACTTGCGACCTTACTCGGCAGTTAACCAGGCGTTTACCAAATGCTTTTCGAATCCATCGTTTTCTACATCTTCGCCGCGATCCTGGTGTTCGCCGGCCTGCGCGTGATTACGGCGCGCAACCCGGTCCATGCGGCGCTGTTTCTGGTACTCGCGTTCGTTACCTCGTCGGCCATCTGGCTGCTGTTGCGCGCGGAGTTTCTCGCCATCACGCTGGTGCTCGTCTACGTCGGCGCGGTGATGGTGCTGTTCCTGTTCGTGGTGATGATGCTCGACATCAATCTCGACAAGCTGCGCGAAGGTTTCTGGAGTTATCTGCCGCTCGGCGCGCTGGTCGGCATCGCCATTGCCGTCGAGATGGGCCTGCTGCTGTGGGTCAACTTCTCCGGCGTCGCGCCGGACATGCCCGAAGTGCCTGCGAATTACAGCAACACCAAGGCGCTCGGCAACGTGCTTTATACCGATTACGTGTATCCGTTCGAATTGGCGGCGGTGCTGCTATTGGTGGCAATCATCGCGGCGATCGCGCTGACGATGCGCAAGCGGAAGGATACGAAGTTCCAGGATCCGGCTCGGCAGATCGCGGTTCGTCGTGAGGACCGCGTGCGGCTTGTGTCGATGCAGTCGGAGAAGAGCGAGTAGGTCGCGAGCCTTCGGCTCACGACCGCTTACCAACAAGAAGGGGAGTTCCTTGCTGTCCTTAGCGCATTTCCTCGTGCTGGGCGCGGTGTTGTTCGCAATCAGCGTGGTCGGAATCTTTCTGAACAGAAAGAACGTCATCATATTGCTGATGGCGATCGAACTCATGTTGCTGTCGGTCAACATGAACTTCATCGCGTTCTCGTATTACCTCGGCGACCTTTCCGGCCAGGTGTTCGTGTTCTTCATCCTGACCGTGGCCGCCGCCGAAGCGGCGATCGGCCTGGCTATCCTCGTCGTGCTGTTCCGCGCAGCGCGGACCATCAACGTGGACGACCTCGATCGTCTCAAGGGCTGACGCTACAAATGAAAAGCCTGTATCTCCTCGTCCCTGTCGCGCCGCTGGTCGGCGCCATCATTGCCGGCCTGTTCGGCAAGGCGATCGGTCGCGCCGGCGCGCACACCGTGACGATTCTCGGTGTGCTGATCTCGTTCCTCGCGTCGCTGGTGATCGCATCCGACGTGATGAACGGCAACACCTTCAACGGCACCGTCTACGCGTGGCTGTCGAGTGACGATGCGGTGTTCCAGATCGGTTTCCTCATCGATCGGCTGACGGTGATGATGATGGTCGTGGTGACCTTCGTCTCGCTGATGGTGCACCTCTACACCATCGGTTACATGGCGGACGATCCGGGCTATCAGCGTTTCTTCTCGTACATCTCGCTGTTCACCTTCTCCATGCTCATGCTGGTGATGAGCAATAACTTCCTCCAACTGTTCTTCGGCTGGGAAGCGGTCGGCCTGGTGTCCTATCTGCTGATCGGCTTCTGGTACACCAGACCGACGGCCATCTACGCGAACCTCAAGGCCTTCCTGGTCAACCGGATCGGTGACTTCGGCTTCTTGCTCGGCATCGGCCTAGTGTTCGCCTATTTCGGTACGCTCGATTACGCCGACGTGTTTGCCACGGCGCCGCAACGTGCAGGCGAAACGATCAATCTGCTCGGCGATACGCAATGGCTGGTCATCACCGTGATCTGCATCTGTTTGTTCATCGGTGCGATGGGCAAGTCGGCGCAGTTCCCGCTGCATGTGTGGCTGCCCGATTCGATGGAAGGCCCGACGCCGATCTCCGCGCTGATCCATGCGGCGACGATGGTGACGGCCGGCATCTTCATGGTGGCGCGCATGTCGCCGCTGTTCGAGCTGTCCGACACGGCGCTGTCCTTTGTCATGATCATCGGCGCGATCACCATGTTCTTCATGGCGCTGATCGCCATCGTGCAGTACGACATCAAGCGCGTGGTGGCGTACTCGACGCTGTCGCAGCTGGGTTACATGACCGTCGCGCTCGGCGCGTCGGCATACGGCGCGGCAGTGTTCCATCTGTTCACGCACGCCTTCTTCAAGGCGGTGCTCTTCCTCGGTGCGGGCTCGGTCATCATCGCCCTGCATCACGAGCAGGACATGCGTCGCATGGGCGGTCTGCGCAAATACATGCCGATCACCTATCTCACCGTGCTGATCGGCGCGATCGCGAACGCGGGGCTTCCGCCGTTCGCGGGTTTCTTCTCGAAGGAAACCATCGTCGAGGCGCTGCACGTTTCCAACATTCCGGGCGCCGGCTTCGCTTATGTGCTGGCCGCGGCAGGCATCTTCGTGAGCGCGCTGTATTCGTTCCGTCTGGTGTTCTACGCGTTCCATGGCAAGGAGCGGTTCAACGAGCCGATTCCAGGCGAAGAGCTGAATAATCATGATGAAGAACCCGGGCACGAAGAACACCATGGCGCGCCGCACGAATCGCCCTGGGTGGTGACCGTGCCGCTGGTGATGCTGGCCATTCCGTCGATCTTCGCCGGCTTCCTGCTGGGCGATATGGTCTTCGGCGACTTCTTCGGCGACTCGATCTACTACGCGCCGGCGCATCCGACCGTCGCGACCCTGGCCGAGCATTTCCATGGCCACTGGGCGATGGTGCTGCATGCGTTCACGACGTTGCCTTTCTGGCTTGCCGTCGGCGGTCTGGTGACCGCGTGGTTCTTCTACATCGTGCGGCCCGATCTGCCTGCGATCGTTCGCGAGAAGCTCGGCTTCTTCGTGCGCATCCTGGAGAACAAGTACGGCTTCGACGAGTTCAACCAGAAGGTGCTCGCCAACGGCGCCGTACTGCTCGGCAAGGGCTTGTGGAAGGGCGGTGATGGCGCGGTGATCGACGGCATCGTGGTGAACGGTTCGGCCAGAACGATCGGCGCGTTCGCGCGCGTGATGCGTCTGTTCCAGACCGGCTTCGTTTCACAGTACGCGTTTGTGATGATCATCGGAGTATTGGTGGTGCTGAGTCTGTGGCTCTATCGCCTCTGGTACGCGATTTAAGCAGGCCTGCGACACAGGCCTACGACTTCAACTGAAATAACAGGCGTCATACGTCGAGGGGACGGTCCCCTTGACGTAGTCGCCGACTGGATAGTTAAGAACAACGATGACCGCTGAAACTCCCTGGCTCAGCCTAGCGATCTGGATACCGATACTTTTCGGTGCGGCCGTATTGGCCACCGGCGCGGATCGCAACGCGCGTATTGCCCGCTGGCTGGCGCTGGTCGGCTCCGTGATTGGTTTTCTGGTCACGATTCCGCTGTTCACCGGCTTCGATACCGGCACGAGCGCATTCCAGTTCGTCGAACTGAAGCCCTGGATCGATCGTTTCAACATCAACTACCACCTCGGCGTGGACGGCATCTCCATGCTGTTCGTGCTGTTGAACTCGTTGATTACCGTGCTGGTGATCATCGCCGGCTGGCAGGTCATCCAATCGCGCGTGGCGCAATACATGGCGGCCTTCCTGATCATGTCGGGCCTGATGAACGGCGTGTTCTCCGCGCTGGACGGAATGCTGTTCTACGTGTTCTTCGAAGCGACGCTGATCCCGATGTATCTGGTCATCGGCGTATGGGGCGGCCCGAACCGCGTCTATGCGGCGTTCAAGTTCTTCCTCTACACCTTGCTCGGCTCGCTGCTGCTGCTGATCGGCTTTATCTATCTGTACGTCGAATCGGGCGGCAGCTTCTCCATTCCGGACTGGTTCAATGTGCCGCTTGCGATGACGCCGCAGATTCTGCTGTTCTTCGCGTTCCTCGCCGCCTTCTCGGTGAAAGTCCCGATGTGGCCGGTACATACCTGGCTGCCGGACGCACACGTTGAAGCGCCGACGGGCGGCTCCATGGTGCTGGCGGCAATCATGCTGAAGCTGGGCACCTATGGTTTCATCCGCTTCTCGCTGCCCATCCTGCCGGACGCCAGTCGCGAACTGGCGTGGCTCATCATCGCGCTGTCGCTGATCGCGGTGGTGTACATCGGCCTCGTCGCGATGGTGCAGTCCGACATGAAGAAACTGGTGGCGTACTCATCCGTTGCGCACATGGGCTTCGTCACGCTCGGCTTCTTCCTTTTCAACTCCATTGGCGTTGAAGGTGCACTGATCCAGGCGCTCTCGCACGGCTTCGTTTCCGCCGCGATGTTCTTCTGCATCGGCGTCATGTACGACCGTCTGCACAGTCGGCAGATCGCCGATTACGGCGGGGTGGTGAACAGCATGCCGAAGTTCGCCGCCTTCATGATGCTGTTCTCCATGGCGAACGCGGGCCTGCCGGCCACGAGCGGATTCGTCGGGGAATTCATGGTTGTCCTGGGCGCCATGAAAACCAATTTCTGGGTTGCCTTCGTTGCCGCGACCGCGCTCATCACCGGTGCCGCCTATACGCTGTGGATGTACAAGCGCGTGATTTTCGGCGCTATCGTCAATCCGCACGTCGCCGAGATGGAAGATATCAACCGGCGCGAATTCCTCGTGCTTGGCCTGCTTGCCGTCGCCGTGCTGGCCATGGGGATCTATCCGTTCCCGTTCACCGAAGTCATGCATGCTTCCGTCGCAGACCTGCTCAAGCACGTCGCGGCCGGGAAGCTGTAAATCAGCGCATACGATTCACATTCCGATATGAACAGCACACTGCAATTGATCATGCCCGCGTATCCGGAGGTGTTTCTCCTGATCATGACGTCCATCATTCTGATGGTCGATCTGTATCTTCCGGAACGGCGCCGTTATGTAACTTACCTGCTGTCGCAGATCACCTTGCTGGGTTGCGCCATCCTCACCATCGGGATGTTGCAGGCGACCAACGGCGAGACCGCTTTCGCGTTCAACGACATGTTCGTCGGCGACGTGATGAGCGATGTGCTGAAGCTCGTGACCTATATCGCCGTATCGGCCTATTTCGCCTACTCGCGCGTGTATCTGGCCGATCGCAACCTGTTGTCCGGCGATTTCTTCGTGCTGTCGCTGTTCTCGATGCTCGGCATGATGGTGATGATCTCCGCCAATCACCTCATCGCCCTGTATGTCGGCCTCGAACTGATGTCGCTCTGTCTGTACGCGCTGATCGCACTGAATCGGGATTCGGCCCAATCGACCGAAGCGGCGATGAAATACTTCGTGCTCGGTGCGCTGGCCTCCGGCCTGCTGCTGTACGGCATGTCGATGCTCTACGGTGCGACCGGCACGCTCTACATTCGCGAGATCGCCGACGTGATCGCGTCCGGCCAGGCCAATCAGATCGTGCTGGTGTTCGGGCTGGTGTTCATCGTTGCCGGCGTGGCCTTCAAGCTGGGCGCCGTGCCGTTTCACATGTGGATTCCCGACGTCTATCACGGTGCGACCAATGCCGTGACCCTGTTCATCGGCACCGCGTCCAAGCTCGCCGGCTTTGCCATGGCCGTTCGTCTGCTGGTCAGCGGATTGTTGCCGCTCGCATTCGACTGGCAGCTGATGCTGATCATCCTGGCGGTGCTGTCGCTGTCGGTGGGCAACGTCGTGGCTATCGCGCAGACCAACATCAAACGCATGCTGGGCTATTCCGCCATATCACACATGGGTTTCGTGATCCTCGGCTTGCTCGCGGGCGTGGTCGACGGCAATACCTTCGGTGCCGCCAACGCCTACAGCGCGGCCATGTTCTATGCGGTGATCTATGTGCTGATGGGCCTCGGCGCCTTCGGCATGGTGTTGCTGCTGTCGCGCGAAGGTTTCGAGGCAGAGAACCTGTCCGATTTCAAAGGCCTCAATCAGCGCAGCCCCTGGTATGCCTTCATGATGCTGCTGGTCATGTTTGCCATGGCCGGTGTGCCGCCGACCGCCGGCTTCTACGCCAAGCTGGCCGTGCTCGAACCGGTTGTTGCGGCGGGGCATGTGTGGCTGGCCGTCTTCGCCGTGATCTGCTCGGTCATCGGCGCGTTCTACTATTTGCGCGTCGTGAAACTGATGTACTTCGACGAGCCGGAAGACACCAACCCGCTCGTGGCGGGACTCGACATGCGCATGGTCCTGTCGGCCAACGGCCTGTCCATGCTCGTCCTCGGCATTCTGCCGGGACCTCTCATGGCGCTCTGCCTGTACGCCGCGCAGTCGCTCTGACGGGTGACGGGGCACGCCGGTTGCGTGCCAACGGAATGTAGAAACAAGGGGGCGCTGCCCCCTTGTTCGTTTAGGCGACAACTTCCTGCCGTTGTCTCGAGATTCTATGTCCCGTTCGTCCGGAGCCGCGAGCGTAGCGAGCGAGTTGAAGGAAGAACGAAGGAAGAGGAAACCGCATGAAACCCATCGACCTTACTGAACATCAACTCGACAGCGAAGCCGTGTATGACGGCGTGCTGCTGCACGTCCGGCGCGACAACGTGCGCTTGCCGGACGGCAAGACCGGCGTGCGCGAGTACATCGTGCATCCGGGCGCAGTCGCCATCCTCCCGCTGTTCGACGACGGCAGCATTCTGCTCGAACGCCAATATCGCTATCCGCTGCGGCAGGTGCTGATCGAGATTCCCGCCGGCAAGATCGACCCCGGCGAGGCGACTGCCACTACCGCCAAACGCGAACTGCTCGAAGAAACCGGCTATCACGCCGACGAGTGGGCGTATCTCACCACCATCCATCCCATCTGCGCCTATACCAACGAGCGCGTGGAAATCTGGCTCGCGCGCGGGTTGCGCGACGGCGGCGAGCGCAAGCTCGATGAAGGCGAGTTCCTCGAAACCTTCAAATTGCCGCACGCCGAAGCGATGGAGTGGGTGCGCACGGGAAGAATCTCGGACGGGAAAACCATCATCGCCATTCAGTGGGCGGAAAAAATCCTCTCCGGCCAATGGCGGGTGGCGCCGACAAGTTAAAAAACATGGCGTCGTATGCCCGTAACATTGAGCGGGCACACTCCCTGCACGTGTGGCGTACAACGCTTAAAACCGTGCAGACAATGAAAACCAAATTCCGACCCAAACCCCGCAATCCCAGCACCGCCGCTCGTCTTAGCCGCCATGCCGCCGTCAACGATCGGCGCCGCCGCCTGTCGCTCTGGCAGTTCTATCAGGCCACGGGTGAATCCGAAACCGAACAGCGCGTTGTTGAAACGGTGCTGACCGAGCCGTCTTCGCGTTAATCCAGTCGGTCGTTAGCTGCTGCTTTCGTTGCGGCAGTTAATCATCAAGTCAGGGCTTCTCTGACCAATGTGGGTGGTGTTGCCGCTTCCCATTCATTCATATATTGAGCCGCATATCGATTTGCACTGTTGCCATAAATCGCGCCTCACTTTTGTGGGGAAACAAGCAGTCCAAACGCATGGGAGAGCCGTGCGATCCCTCGCAGCTGATAGTTCACCGCGCGACCTTCTTGCTTGCGCGTGAGCAGATTCTGCCCATGAAGCTTGGTCAGATAGTTACTGGAAAAATCTTGCATCGACCGAGCTTGAAACTTCTTGAAGTCGCTTGCGCGCGCCTGACCAGCCTTACCGATCGCCTCCAAGACTTGGAGTTCCTTAGGCTTTAGGGAGAAACCCTTTAGCTCGCTTTCGACGATTGCTCGAAGGTAACTGGCGGCGTGCTGATGAGTGATTTGTGAGTCGACCAGCATTTGACCGATCGCCACATTGAGAGCTTTTTCGAATGCCTTTTTAAATTCAGGCTTGCTCTGCTGAGCCTTGATCGTGGGAGTGCTTAGAACTCTGCTTCGAATCATTTCAACGAACTTCGCACAGATACTATTGCTGTACTTAAATACAAATCGCATCTCTCCGAATGACGCTTCGTAGAGCCGCTTGTGTGTTTGCTCTGTGAGCGGGGATTTTCCACTTCGTGATCGGTGAAATTTGGAAACGCGTATGGCAATGGCTTGGTGGAGTTCATCAATCTCAATTGGTCGAATCTCGATTCCGGAGCCAGTGGTTCGTTCGAAAACCCGCGGATCGAGTGACTGAATAAGGCTTCCTAGGCCGCTTTGCCCAATTAGAATCCACCAAACGTTTGGTATAGAGAAAAGTGTGTCTCGAAATGAGATCAGCATTGATCCAAGCTGATCGTCGGAAAGATTTTCTAGGTTGTCGAGAGCAACTACAGCGGAATGAAACCCGAGTATAACTACGGCCTCTGAAGCAAGGGCTGCAAGAGCATCAGCAATAGCTTCAAAAGACGCATCCGACGCTTTGGGTAGTTGAGCAGATCTTCCAAGCGACCCCCCGCATCCAAGGATAGATATACCAAGGGTGAAACCCGAAGTCCCAGTTCCAGAAAGCCATGCTCCGATTTCCTTGACCTGTTTTGGAACAGACTTTGAGTTCAGTGAGCACCAAGCGTCAATTGAGCGGTAGAGAGAGTCGACCGCGCGGAGAGCGAGCTTGCTTAAGTCGTCCGTTGGCTGGACTGGACAAAGTGTTCTTGCAGCAAGCAGCTTGGGGCCAAACGGTGCAAGATCGTTCTCAAGGCGATACTGCTGTATGTTGAAGAAGCTTGTCTTGCCGACACCAGGTGTGCCTGAGAGAATCAATACTCCACTTGATGCTGTTCCGAGTTGTGTGCAGAACTCGGTGGCTTCAGTCTCGCGGCCGACCAAAAGATCGAGATCCTCACATCTTGGCAATAATGGATTGGTGTTGTAAGGGCTCTCACGAAAGCCGAGTGATTCCCACATTGTTGCTACACTCCCTTATAGCGCGAGTCTAGTTGAGTTGCGATGCCGAATTAAAAGTAGGGATCCTAAATGACGCAATATAAAGAAAGCGTCATTTCAGATAGCCCTGCTAT
>JAKFDA010000066.1:0-3029 GCA_036676355.1 Nitrosomonadales bacterium
AAGTGGGCGCCCAACCACGATCCGAGCATTCGCAACTTCAAATTGCAGGCGGAGTACTTCAGGCGCGAGGAGGACGGCGAACTCGTCTGCGAAGACAACAGCGGCGAAGGCGGCGTCTGCACCGGCTTGAGCGATGCCTATCGCTCTCGGCAGTCGGGCTGGTATGCGCAGGCCGTGTATCAGTTCGTGCCGCGCTGGCGCGTGGGCTATCGCTACGACCGTCTTAGCCCGGGGAGCGTGCGCTTCGGCGCGAATCCGATCGAGGCGAGTTCGCATCGGCCGCAACGCCACAGTCTGATGCTCGATTACTCGCCCAGCGAGTTTTCTCGTTTGCGCTTGCAACTGGCGCGCGATCGCTCGATGGAAGGCTTGAGCGAGAACCAGTTGACGCTGCAATACATCCACAGCCTGGGCGCGCATGGCGCCCACCGGTTCTGAGCGAGGCGAACATGAGAACACTACTTTTTCTATGCATGATGCTCATGGTAGGCACTGCGCAGGCGGCACTGCGCGTGCTGGCTTGCGAACCGGAGTGGGCCGCGCTGACGCAGGAGCTTGCGGGTGAACGCGCGGTGGTGTCTTCGGCTACCACTGCACGGCAGGATCCGCATCGCATCGAGGCGCGCCCCGCGCTGCTGGCGAAGGCGCGCCAGGCCGATCTCCTGGTATGCACCGGCGCCGAGCTGGAAGTCGGCTGGCTGCCACTGTTGCAAAGGGAGGCGGGCAACGCTGGGATTCAGCCGGGGCAACCCGGCTATTTCGAAGCGGCTCGTTATGTGCGATTGCTCGACAAGCCGGCGAGCGTGGACCGTTCAATGGGCGATGTGCATGCCGCGGGCAATCCGCATCTGCATCTGGACCCGCGCAATCTGTTGAGCGTGGCGCAGGGCTTGGCACAGCGGCTCGCCGAACTCGATCCGGCGGGTGCGGCGCACTACGCCGAACGGCAGCGCGCATTCGCGACACGGATGGAGGCCGCGATCGCGCGCTGGACGCAACAGGCGGCGCCGTTGAAAGGCCAGGCGGTGCTCGTGCATCACAACAATTGGACCTATCTCGCGTACTGGCTCGGCCTGAAGGTCGTCGGCACACTGGAACCGAAGCCCGGTCTCGACCCGTCGCCTGCGCATCTGGCGAAGCTGCTCGACACGCTTGGAACGCAGCCGGCCAAGGCGGTGCTGCGCACGCCTTATCAATCGTCGAAGGCGAGCGATTGGATTGCCGAGCGTTCCGGCGTGCGGGCGATCGTCCTGCCGTATACGGTGGGCGGGAGCGAGACAGCGCAGGACTTGTACGCGCTGTTCGACGAAACCATCGCCCGTTTGCTCGAGGCGTCGCGATGAGCGCCGACGGACTCGACGCCGCAATCCTGCTGCCCGCCATGGCGGCGGGGTTGCTGGTCCTGGCGACGCATATCCCCTTGGGGCAGGAAGTATTGCGCAGGGGAATCGTTTTTCTCGATCTGGCGATTGCGCAGTTCGCAGCCTTGGGCATTTTGCTGGCGCGTACGCTCGAAGTCGCGGAGCAAGGCTGGCAGATGCAATGCGCGGCTTTCGCCGCTGCGCTAATCGGCGCGGCCATATTGCATTGGCGCGAGCGGCGCAATCCCGCGCAACAGGAGGCGCTGATCGGCATCAGCTTCGTCGCCGCCTCGAGCGCAGCCGTGCTGCTCGTCGCCAAGGATGTGCATGGCGGCGAGCATCTGCACGAAATTCTCGTCGGCCAGATTCTTTGGACGTCGTGGGGCGATCTGCTGTCGCTGAGCATCGTGACTGCGCTGGTGCTCGTCGGCTGGTGGGGTTTGCGATGGAAGCGATCGGCGCTCGGCTTCTACTTCCTGTTCGCCGTCTCGATCACTGCATCGGTGCAGGTGGTGGGTGTTTATCTGGTGTTCGCAAGCCTGATCGTTCCGCCGCTGTGTGCGGGCCGTCGTTTCGCGCCGGCCTTTGTAATCGGTGCGTCGGGCTACGCGTTGGGCTTGATGGGCTCTGCCTGGTTCGATCTTCCTTCCGGCGCGGCGATCGTGCTGGCGCTGGCTGGTGTCGGATTGGCTGTCCGGCTGCTGTATAGGGCGGACGTTGCCGCCGTCGGGGCTTAGAAAAGCAGTCGTGAACGTCGGCTGCGGCATGCGCATGTGTGATGCCATAACGCCGCGTCAACGCCCGAGTGCTCGGCCGTGATCTGCGGCCTTATACCGAGTAGCGATTCGTTTTGCGTCAGCTCTGCGACCCGCAGCAGGACAGTGAACATCACAAAGCGAGGCGGGCGCCATCAGACGCCCGCCTTGCCTAGTACTGCGTAAGACTTCCCTTTAGCGTTGTTGCTTCGGGTCGTCGGACGGCGTCGGCGTGTACGGATCGTCCTCCATGGTTTCGAGATGAGGATGCTGGTGCGGCTTTTCCTCGGCGGCGAGTTGCTCTACCGGGCGACGCTGCACCACGGCATGCTCTTCCCGCAGACGGAGTTTCTCTTCGATCGTGATGTCGTAGGGGCGCGCATAGACTCGCACGCCGCTGCGGCGCATAGGCGCGGCGCCGGGCTCAACGCCTTGACGAGCCGTGCTCCGGCTGACGTCCAGGTCGTCGATGTCGTCGTCGATGTCCAGAGCGCCCAGGCGTTGCATCATGTCGGCGGCTCGTTCCGCCTCGTCGTCGGTGGGCGCGTCCACCGCCACGACATAGCGGCCTTCACTAATGGCTCGCGAGTAGTATGTGGCGCGGTCGTCATCGTCACCGAAGCCGAAGAGTCGTTTGAAGAAACCACCGATGCCCGTGTCCTCCTCTACGTCCTGTGTCGATGACGCGCCTTGGGCTTGTCCGGTGTCGTTCCGGATAAAGATATCGTCGCTCGGAATGCCAAGGTTGATCAGTTCGGATCGCGCCTGATTCGCTTGCGACTCGCTTTCGAAAATGGCTGCTACGGTATGAGGCATTGCTACTTCTCCTGTTTTGCTGCGTTCGATTACGTGGTTGAACGCATCACGCGTTTCAGCAGACGCAACCGCCGTGCCGAATGGCATGCCGAGCAGG
>JAKFDA010000067.1:0-4965 GCA_036676355.1 Nitrosomonadales bacterium
TTCTCGCCCGCCAAACGCAAGGCCTACACACATTACTGGGTACGCGAAGCGACCTATCAGAACGAAGCGGCGCTCGGCGGCACGACTTCGGTGCGCGGCGAATTCAATCCGAGCGACAACGGTTCGATGTCCACACGCATGCGCCTGACCAAATATCCGGGCGAAGGTCGCGCGCCGACGGAGTTGTACTTCCGTGCCTATCTATATCTGGAAAAGGATTTCCTCTCCGAAGCGGACGGCATCAAGATACTCGGCGCGCTCGCCGCCACCTGGGAGAATCTCAATTATCAAAAGGAAGAAGACTGGGGCGGCGGCAAGAAGTGGAAAGAAGGCGTCGGCTCCGATCGCTGCACCGGCTACGGCTGGTCGATGCGTTATGTCGTCAACCGCAAACCCAAGGACGACAATCCGTACAAGGAACTCGCTTCGCTCGGCGTATTGGCGTACTGGATCGGGCAGAAAGCTTACGACGGCGACTACGCGCGCATGGGCGACGTGTGCCTGCAGACGGAGCGCTGGTATTGCATCGAACAGCGCGTGAAGCTCAACAGCGTCAGCAACGTCGACCCGCAAACGCGCGACGGCACGCCCGATCCCAACGGCATTTTCGAGGTATGGGTCGACGGCGTGAAGGTCTACAGCAAGACCGATATCCGTTGGCGCAAGACGCCCGACTCGGTGATCCAGGATGCGCCCTGGCTCAACGCCTATCACGGCGGTCGCAAACTGCCCAAAGCGAAACATCACTATCGCGTCGGCAACGTCGTCGTCGCAAAGCGTTACATCGGGCCAATGAAACAGGCCAAGGCCGACCTGCGCCCGGTGGCCGCGATTGTGTCAACGTCGAGCTGGTTGCCCGAGCCGGGGCACATGGTCGAGCTGCCGGCGCAGAACAGTTTTGCCGATGTGGATCCCTGCCCGCGCTCGAACTGCAGCTACAACCGCGGCGGCGGTTTCAATTCCGACGGCAATCGTTATGTCGTGGATGCGTTCTCCGGCGGGGTGTTCAACCCGTACTACTCGCGCAACGGCGCGCTCGTGCTGCACGGCGGGGGCCATGGCGACTCGGGCGAAAACTCGGTGTATGTGTTCGATCTGGACGGCATGCGCTTCGAGCGTCTCACCGACCCCTACGAGGACGTCGATAAAAAGGCAAAGAAGAATTTCGATCGCGAACACGGCGAACATCCGGATGGCACGCCGGCGAGCGCACACACTTACGATCTGCTCGCCATCATTCCACCGCAGGCGGGCGGCGGACGGCAGGGCAGCCTGTTGCGGCCGATCAGCCTTGCCATACTCGGTCCGTCACTGAACAGCGGCTGGTCGCATGCCTACGATTTCGCCGCCGACGAGTGGACGCGCTATTCAAAGAATGTCTGCCCGAAGCGGGTGCATGCATCAGGCGTACAGATCAGCGCGCTGGACGAAAAGCGCAAACGCGTCTGGTATTTCACCGGCGGCGCCACGCGCGCCTGCTACATCGACCTCGACACACGCATGCATGTCGCCGGCCCATCGGGACGCCCAGGCTTCGGCGCCACTGCCGACACGACGACGATGGTGTATGTGCCCGATCGCGATTTGCTTGTCGCCTGCGGCACATCGAAAGGCAGGCAGCGCATCGGTTACTTCAATGCGAACAAGATGGAAGACGGTTGGCGTCACGCGGAGCTGAGTCAGGCACTGCCAGCGGAATACACCACGTCCATTGCCTACTCGCCCGATACCAAGCGCCTCTATTTCTATGCGCGTTCGCACAAGATGGATATTTACGAAATCGAACTGCCCGCGACGCTTAGCGGCAAATGGACCGTGACCTGGCGCCAGATTCTCGGCAACGTCGCGTCGTCGCTCGACTGGGGCGGGC
Organism: Nitrosomonadales bacterium; assembly: GCA_036676355.1. Classification (GTDB taxonomy): domain Bacteria; phylum Pseudomonadota; class Gammaproteobacteria; order Burkholderiales; family SG8-39; genus ZC4RG42. The sequence goes on from JAKFDA010000067.1 coordinate 1,871, forward strand.
GCAATTCCGGCGGGCTATACAAGCGGTGGGATTATGTGCCGGCACTGCAGTGCTTCATCTTCATGCCGCGCGCGCGCGAAACCGGGGTGTATCTGTATCGACCGCATGCGCTGAAGGCGGCGTGAAGGCTTTCGAGGCAAGGCGCCGCGTTCCTCGCCATTCATGTCGTCCTCCGCGATGCGCTCGAGCACGGCATCGGATTTTCTGAGCGGTTGACTCGCAGGCACGGCGAATGTTCAAGCGCGCAAATGTCTTCGCCGGTCGTTGAAGCAAATCAACCGCTGTCCGCTGCTTCCTTGATAAAGCCGAGCACCTCTCTCGCCAACTTGACGAAGCCAAGCACGGACTCCGTCGACGGGTTGAATTCCAGATCATGAACCGCTTGATTACGCAGAGAACGCAGTTCGTAAATGAGCGATATCTGCTCGGAATTGAGTGCGCCCAGGCGTGCAAGTTGTTGGATGGCACCGAGTGCGTGGCTCGGCACCTCGTCGGACGACTGCGAGCGTGAGAATGCGAGATTGGTGATTGCGTCTTCAACCTCCAACCAGACCTGAATGATTGCCGCGCGTGGGTCCGCTGTAGCCAGCGCGACGGTCGAAGCAGTCGGTGCCTGCGTCTGGCCGATATCCGGTGCCAACCTGACGTTCGTCTCAAGCGTTCTGACGCCGTGTTCGAACTCGATCTCGGCGTATCCCACCTTGCCGTGCTTGATGCGGTTCAGAAGCGATTTCAATTCCGCCCGAAACAGCACGGCGATCGCCACCGCGGCCACCGGCCAAGCCGCGGCCTTGAGAAGTTCAACGATGAAGGTGAGGATGTCCATGGCTGCTCGGATCCGAGGGCGTTCCAACGATTGAGATCGGGGGCATGCCTGCGCTCGCTTCCAGGCCGATGCTCCGATGCGTTTCGTCGCTCCGATCCCCCAGCCCAACGTTCGGCATGAGCAACAGTCACCGGCGCGGGCTGTGTCGCTCAGTCCATGGCGTCACTACTGAAGCGATCCAGCGTGTTACGCAAACAGCGGACTTCCATGGCGAAGTTTTTGACCGCCACACGCGCACCCATCGAACCTGCCAAGCCAAGCAAGGCCGCTGCAAGCCAGAGCCCGCCACCATCCGATTGGTAGCTTCTCGTCGCGGCGACGCCAGCCAACACGCTTCCCGTCGCAAGCATGGCGGCAAAGGCTACACGGCTGACGAATAGATTGCGCCGAGACGCGCGCAACTCTTCTACGACTTCCAGCCTCAAATCCCGCTCATCAAACGAACGTTGATGAGCGCCAATGAGAAGAACGTATGGTTTTCCCCGCACATCGTACTTTTCCGCCTCTGATGCCACTGCCGCGGCAGCGGAGATCCCATCGGTCTGCTGTTGCGACTTATTCCAGTCTTGAACGGTGCGCGCCATGACAGCCCCTTTACCAAGAGCAGCGAGTCCGAGTGGGGAAGAGAAGTTTGCTATTCGCTCAGGATCGCGTGGTGCTCACTGCCGGATGCGCATCCGCGACGCATATGTTGAGCTTAATCCTCACACTGTCTCCGTGCGCCGACAATACGATCGACGCAACAAAGTTTTGCAGTCGTCAAGCGGTGCAGGTAAGTCAGCGCACGACGCGCTTCGTGCAGAAATAGGACGCGCCGTTCGATCCGGATCTTTGGCGAGTTGCTATGGCATTGTCTTTTTTGCCGATGCATACGGCCGTCAACGCCGGATGCGAACGGCGCGCAGCGTACACCCCACTTCCCCCCAGGCGGGAAGATGGCGGATATAACCGCGTTTCGCAGGCTTGAAACTGTAGATCAGGGCGACGAGTTGCCAGCCGCAGCGGAACCGCGTCGCCAAGGAGCCGAGATTGGTCGCGCGCGTATGGCTGATGCATCGCGTAATCCCGTCCTCCGCCAAGTGGCGCATGATGTGCGCGGTAAGTTTGCGTGCCCAGCCTCGCCCCCGTTCGGCCGGCGACGTATAAAGAAAGCTGAAAAAGGCCTCGCCTTCTCCAATGAACAGTTCCATGGGATAGGGTGATTCCGTATAGCCCTTGCCGAACTCCACGCGCTGTTGAGTGGCGACATAGTCGCCGCGGACGATCGCATAAATGCGCCCGCCGCGTGCGATGGTGTCGGCAATGGGAACGCCATTATGATCATCCATGGTCGCGATTGCGCCGGGGTCACACTGCTCCATCGCCTCCTTGCTGTTGATACAGATGAAGCTATACCCGGCCGGCAACGAGTCGGCCTTGATGCCCGGCGCGGGCAGCTTCGTCGCACACATCTTATGTGTTTGGATGTGCAGCACGCGGCTTGCCAGCCAATACGCGGTCGCCGCACGACCTCCCTTGGCCCGGGCAAGTTGCAAGCGTTCGGATAAACCAGCGATCATTCCTCACCTCCGGCTTTGGTCTTCCTTGCGCTCGGGTATGCGAGCGCGATGCGAATAGTGGCCGTGATGCCTACGAGAACAATGTGTGAAGTCTAGCGATCAGTGCGGCGAACCCAGGCGCCTTTTTGTGGAAGCGACAGTATTTTGCAATCCTGCCCTCCGCATATATCGCGGGGTGCACAGCATCGTCTAAAAACTGCTCGAAGCGTTGTCGATGCTTTCCATCGCGCTGCCCCGCAGACCGATGCGTGTGTTGGGAATCTTTAACGCTGGACGCAAGAACGAACCGCTTTTCCGCACGTGGGCGGTTGCTGCCGACGTCGCGGCCACTGCGCTCATGCCGGTCTTACCCGGAGCACAACCGCCATGCGCCGTCCTGTCGGCAGGCGCACCAGCAGCTTGCGCCTTGAGCGCTTGATGCTGTACAACAGGGCGACAGGCTGCCAGCCACAGCCTGCCAATGTTGCGAGCGATACAACGTTGGACGCGCGAATATGGCACACACAAGCGCGCCAACCTTCGCTTGCAAGATGTTGTGTTGCCAGCGTGATAACCCGTGTCGCCCAGCCCCGGCCTCGCTCGGCCGGCTGGGTATGCAGATAGCTGAAGAAGGCGTCGCGTTCGCCGAAGCGCAGTTCCATCGGGTATGGCGAGCCCACTTTGGCGGCTTTAAATTCCACCCTCTGCTGCGTTACGACTTCGGCGCCGCG
>JAKFDA010000068.1:0-11833 GCA_036676355.1 Nitrosomonadales bacterium
CAACTGCTGGAAAGCCCGGTATGGTCGGTCGCCGAACAGGCGCTCTATCTCATCGACATCGCCGCGCGCGAACTCATTCGCTATGTACCGGCGAGCGATACGGCGAAGCGTTGGCCGCTCCCCACTGATCCGGGTGCACTCGCGCCTGCCCACGGCGGCGGATTACTGGTCGCATTGCGCACCGGCGTCTTTCACTTCGATCCCGCAACCGCCGCGCTGAACCTCGTCGCCGCTGCACCCTACGATGAAGACACCACTCGTTTCAACGACGGGTGCTGCGACCGCGAGGGGCGCTTCTGGATCGGCAGCATTTACGAACCGCGCGATCGCGCCGACGCGGCCATCTATCGGCTCGATCCGGATGGCACGCTGCATCGCGTGTTCGATGGCATCACCACTGCCAACGGACTCGCCTTCAGTCCCGATGGTCGCACCGGCTACTGTGCCGACACGCCGTCGCGCAAAGTGTGGACGTTCGATATCGATCCCGCTTCGGGCGAAGCATCCGAACGACGCCTGTTCATCGATCTCGCACAACTTGACATCGAAGGCCGCCCCGATGGCGCCGCAGTCGACAGCGAAGGCTGCTACTGGCTTGCACTCATCGACGCAGGACGCGTCGGGCGCTTCGACCCGCAAGGCAAGCTCATGCAGCAGATCGAACTGCCGGTGCGCTGGCCCACCGCACCCTGCTTCGGCGGACCGGAACTCAAAACGCTTTACCTCACCAATCTGCGCACCGGGCGCCAAGCCGATCAACTTGCCGCGTCACCCGATGCCGGCACACTCGTTTGCATTGAAACGGAAGTAACAGGGGTGCCTGAAGCGGTCGCAGGCGTTTAGATTTCCTTCGACGCTCATCCAGCCTGCGAAATGCATTCCCTCACTCCCTTCTTCCGCGAGGCCGGCGCCGGTCCGGGCATCGTTTGCCTGCACGCGAACTCAAGCAGTTCGAACCAATGGCGCGCGCTGATGGAACTGTTGGCACCGGCGTTTCACGTACTGGCGCCGGACTCCTACGGTGCTGGCAAGAGTCCCGCGTGGCCGACGAATCGATCGATCTCGCTTCGCGACGAAGCCGCTTTCCTGGAGCCGGTCTTCACGCGAGCCGGTGAACCTTTGACGCTGATCGGGCATTCATACGGCGCCGCGGTCGCGCTCATCGCCGCGCTCGAACAACCCCAGCGCATTCGCGCACTGGCTTTGTACGAGCCGACGCTGTTCTCGCTTTTGGATGGCGAATCGCCGCCGCCCAATGAAGCGGACGGTATTCGCGCGGCTGTCGGACGCGCAACCGCCGCGCTCGATGCGGGCAATCCCGCGCAAGCGGCGGAGCACTTCATCGATTACTGGATGGGAACGAGTGCGTTCGCCGGCATGCCGGAGGCGCGGCAGAGCGCCATCGCCGATTCCATCGTCAACGTTCGCGCATGGGGGAACGCCCTGATCAATGAACCGACACCCCGCCATGCCTTCGCCACACTCGACGTTCCGGTGCTTTACATGACCGGCGCGGACTCGCCGATATCATCCCGCGGGGTTGCGAGAATACTTACCACCACGCTTCCACAAGTCGAGGTGATCGAGTTCGAAGGGCTCGGCCACATGGGACCCGTTACGCACCCTGACATTGTCAATGAAGCGATCGCCGATTTCCTGCGCCGTATTTAAGCGGTTGTCCGACCCGACTCGCCGAAGCAACCGCCCACAAATTGGCAGCAGCCGGACACCCGTCTTCGATTGAGAGTGTCCTTTAGGACACCTGTCTAGTCGGTCAATAAGCGGTAGCCTCGTCACTCAGCACCCGCAACCGGGGAGTCGATATGGCCGAGGACAGCACCGTCAACGACGTATTCCGCTTCGTCCAGTTGCGGCCGCAACGCACCGTCCCCGAATCGCGGCCGATTCCGCTGCGCCGCGATACCGCGCTCGTAAAACAGCTCGCCGGTGCGGGCAGCGTGTCGAAACGCGCGGAAGTCGCCAACGCCGCGCTCACTGCAAGCGCGGTGAAATCGGTCGGCGACGTACCGCTCGGTCCGGAGATCGTCGCCGCCCTGCTGTCGTTGCGCGAGCAGCTCGAAGCGACTACCGCCGATCTGCGGCAGAAGTTGCCCGATCTGGACGGCACGCTGAGCGGCCGCGACTTCAACGCGCGACTGGAGGCGCTGTCCGACACGCTGCTCGCCGCCTACTTCGCGACAGAGGGTTTCCCGGCCGGTTTGCGCGCGCTGCAGAATGTTTACCGCGTCTATCATCTGCCGCCCGCGAGTGCGTCCGAGCCGCTCGCGCCCTTCATTGCACGTCCGTTGCTCGCACCCGCGATGCCGCGCGATCAGGCGCGCCGGCAGCAACGTTCTGCAGCGATCACGCAACCGCAGGACACTGGGCGGGCGGCAGTGAGTGCCGCCATCGAAGAGCTGGCGCGACTCGATCGTCGCGATCTGCTGGAACAGCCCGACGCGGAAGGCCGCGCCCGCGGCAATACCGTGCCCTTCACTCTGACTGCGGCTGCGCGCGCCTCGGTCTCCACGGGCACCGCGACGCTGCTGCGTGAACACGGTATCGATCTCGCTCATACGTCGATCGACATCGCCGTGCAGACCCTCGCCGCGGAAAAGGGCAAATGGGTGGACCGCCCTATCAAATGGCCGCGCCCGGTGGTGGAGCCGCAACCCGGCGTCACCCTGCCTCCGCCGCCCGTGCATGCGCTCGTGAAACCATCGGGTGTCGCCGACCTGCTGGTGGTGAAGCAGCAGATCAAGCGCTACGAGGGCGGCGAAATCGCCCACGTCGAGAATGTTCTCATCGGCGAAAAGAAATCGCGCGCGCACCGGCGCCTCGAACGCAGCGAGGAAACCTTCGTCAGCGAAACGGAAACGACGCGTACGCAGGAAACCGAACTCGAAACCGCGGACCGCTTCGAACTCAACCGCGAGACTTCGCGCACCATCGAGAACGATCAAAAGCACGGCTTCGGCCTGAGCCTCTCCGGCAAATACGGACCCTCAGTCGAGTTTTCCTCCACCTTCACCGCCGAAGGATCGAGCTCGCAGGAGGAAAGCACCAAGAACTCGTCGCGTTACGCAAAAGATGTGGTGAGCCGTTCGCTGGAGCGCCTGACCGAGCGAGTGCGGGAGATGCGCACCCGCACCATCGTGCGCGAGACCGAAGAGACCAATCTCCACGAGCTGCACAACGAAATTGAAGAACACGTCAGCGGCATCTATCAGTTCCTCGACAAGGTGTACGAAGCGCAGGTCTTCAACTACGGCATCCGCCAGATGTTCGACTTCATCATTCCGGAGCCGGCGTCGTTCTGGTGGTATGTCACACAGAATCCCACGCTCGACGTCGATCTGCCTGCGCCGCCGCCGAAGCTCGAATCGCTGTGTCCCAACGCTTCGTTTCTGAATGAGGATTTCGCGATCGCCCTCGCGGCGGAGTTCGGCGCCAAGATTGATCCCGCGCCGCCGCTCTACACGCTGATTACCGTCGGCTTCAACCACGGGCAGGACAACGCCAGCGAAGAGAATCAGCCAAGCAGTGTGCAGCGCGCCGACTTGCCGCTGCCGGCCGGTTATCGGCCGTTGCGCGCGCGCATCCGCGTCATCGCCCTCACGGATGAAAATCCCGTCATCGCGATCGCCATCGGCAGGGAGCGCGTGGTATGGGAGCCCGGCGCGACCGTCGATCTGGGACACGACGACTATAAGCTGGCGCACCAGCCAACGGTGGGCATGAATCTCGACGCCGAGCCCTATGGCTTGAGTGCCGAATCGAAGCTCTCTGTTTCGATCATCGCGTATGAAACCAACACCTACTCCATCGAAGTTGCCGCAGTCGCTCAGCGCACGGAAGAACTGCTGCAGCAATGGAAGGTCGCCACCTTCGACAAGATCCGCGCGGCGTATGAGGATCGCGTGCGCGAACACGAGCAGAAAGTCGAAGCGCTGCGCGCCGAAGCCGAGGCGCGCGCCGAACGCGAGAACCGCATGCCCTTCGGTGCCCCGCCCGCGGTGAACCGCCAGACGGTGAACACGGAGCTGAAGAAACATTGCATCTCGATGATCACCGAGCAGCGCTACGACGCCTTCGATGCAACGAAGAGCGGCGCGCCACCCTATTTCGATTTCGTTGAAGCGGCGGCCGAGGGCGCGTACATCCGCTTCTTCGAGCAGGCGTTCGAATGGGATCAGATCCAGTACGTGTTCTATCCCTACTTCTGGTCGCGCAAGAGCACCTGGATCGATCGCTTCACCAGGCAGGAAATCGATCCGGTGTTCCTCGAATTCCTGCGCGCCGGCTCCGCGCGTGTCGTCGTGCCGGTACGGCCGGGTTTCGAATACGCCGTCACCCACTTCATCGAGACGGGCAAGCTCTGGGGCGGTGAAGAAGAGCCGCCACAGATCAACACGCCGCTCTACGTCTCGATCATCGATGAGATTCGCGAGCGTACCGGCGCGCCGCGAGGCGAGAAGCCGATGGGCGAGCCATGGGACGTGCGCGTGCCGACCGCGCTGGTGCTGGTCCGCCAGAACTCCGATCTGCCCAAGTGGAAGCGCACCGCCCCCGGCGAATGGAGCTGGGTGCCGGACGAAGGAACGACCTGATGGCGACGAAGACCGTCGTCTTCGTGCAGGGCGGCAAGGAGGCGGAAGCGCAGTTCCCGTGGATGTTCTTCCATCTCGATCCGTTCAAGGATCCCGATCCGCCCGAGGCGGTGAAGCTGGTGCTCTTCGACTACTCCACCGGCCGGCGCAAGACCTGGAACAAGATCGTGCTGAAGCGCGGCAAGGAACCTGACGCGAAACCGGACGACGACGCCACCATCGGCAACGAAACCAATCCGCGTCAGCGCGACGGCACGGTGGATATGGACACGACAGTCGCGTCGGTGCTCGCACTCTACGACTGGGTGAAGAAGCAGCCCAGGGCCTCCATCCGCTCGCTGCAGGTCTTCAGTCACGCCACGTCGCAAGGGCCGATCCTGCACAACACGTGGGAGTACGGGCCGGACGGCACGCAACTGGGCATTCTCGACGTCGAACAGGATCGCGATTTATTCGATACCGATTTCCGGCCGCGTGACTTCTTCGGTAACAACCCGCTCGCGGACGCCGAGGGCGAGAAGTTCGCGGCCGCATTCGCACCCGACGCGTTCATCAAGCTGTGGGGATGCTTCGCCCTCGAAACGCCGCGCAGACTGATGCGCGAATATATGCAGGTACCGCGCGGTGCGGCGGGCGACGCGCAACGCAAGGCGCACCTCGAGGACTATCTTTTCTGGATCCAGGACAGCTTCGCGATGCTGATGGCGAACAAACTGGATCTCGCGGTGTGGGCGTCCGCCCCGGGTTACGGGTCCGAGCCAAACACCACCGTCCCGATCAGCCGCAAGCGCAAGCTCCAGGTGAAGTACCGCGGCAAGTTCCCGCCGGACTTGCGCAAGGATCGATGGTGGCGCGTCTCGTGGTTCTTCCGTAATCAGGATCAGGGTGCGAAGTTCTATAAGGACGTCCTCAAGACGCGAATCGACGCGACCGATTTCGTCGAATACCGGAAGGCGTGGTTCGAAGCTGCGCAATTCGCCGTCTCGCAGCAACTCACGCCATACATCACCAGGCAGCTCGCCACGAAGCTCTGGGAGGAAATCCAGGAACGGGCTGCAACGATGAACGTGCGCGCACCATGAGAGCGAACACCGTCGTCGTCGTGCAGGGTGGCAACCGCAACGAGGCGCACTTCCCCTGGATGTTCCTGCATCTCGATCCGTTCACGGACCCGCCGCCGGAGCCGATCGATCTCGTGTTCTTCGATTACGCCAACGGCAAGCTGAAAATCTGGCGCAATCACATGTTCGTGCGCGGTAGGCATCCCGTTGCAACGCCCGACGAAGAATCCGATCTCGAACCCAAGGTCAAGCTTCGACTCGTCACCGGCGACCTCGACGAAACCAAGCCCGAGCGACCATCCGTCCTGGCGTTTTACAACTGGATGAAGGCCCAACTGGCTGAAACCATCCGCTGCCTGCATGTCTTCAGTCACGGCTGGCAAGGCGGACCGATCATCTGGAACACCTCCGAATACGGCCCGGACGGCACGTTGATGCACATGTGGGACGAACAGGATCGCGATCCCCACGACACTGACTTCCGCATCCGCGATTTTTACGGTGATAACCCGCTTGCCGGGGCCGAAGGCGCGAAGTTTTCGCTCGCCTTTGCGCCTGGCGCTTTCATCAAGCTGTGGGGATGCGTCGCGGTCAACAGCGAGCGCGCGCCGCTGCGCAACTACATGAACACACCGAATGGCACACAGCACGACATGACGCGCAAGGCGCATCTGCTCAACTATCTGCATTCGGTCAACTTGTGTTTTCCCATGCAGATGGCACGCGCCCTCGACCTACCTGTATGGGCGTCGCCTTGCGGCTACGGCTCGGATCCTTTCACCGACATTCCCACCAATCGCGGCAAGCTGCATGTGACTTACAAGGGAAACTATCCGCCGGATCTGACCAAGGAACAGTGGTGGCGCGTGTCGTGGTTCTTCCGCAATCAGGACCAGGGCGCGCAGTTCTACCAAGACGTTCTGAAAGCGCGCATCGATCCGGGCGATTTCGTCGAGCATACCGAACAATGGTACAAGGCGGCGCGAATGGCAGGCGTGATGATGGGCGTTGAACGCAACGTGATCGATGCGCCGCGCACGCTGCAAAACCGCGTTACCGATCCGATCGAAGAGGCGTGGGAAAGACTGCGCCATTGATCGAGGCCTGCACGAACCGCGCGGCTGAACGCTACTCACATCACCCGGTTTTGATGGATGACTTCGCGGTAGAACGATGCGCTGAGCTTCGGCGTGCGTTTCTGCGTCGCGTAATCCACATGGATGAGCCCGAAGCGCGTGCCATAGCCATCCACCCACTCGAAGTTATCCATCGTGCTCCAGTGGAAATAGCCGTGCACCGGCACGCCTTCGGAAGTCGCACGCTGCAACTGCGTCAGATAGCTGCGCAGATACATGATGCGGTCGCTGTCGTAAACGATGCCGTCGGGCGCGGGTTCGTCCGTTGTGCCGCAACCGTTTTCGGTGATGTAGATCTCCTTCACGTTCCACAGCTTCGCCACGTGGCGCGGCCCCCAGTAGAGCGCCTCGGGGCCGATGATGTGCCAGAAAGACGCCATGCGCGGATGCGATTTCTGAAAGGGAATGATCTCGTAACCCTGCGGCGAATCGCTCGCACGGATGTATCGGTTCGGGATGTAAACGTTGATCCCGACGAAATCGAGCGGGCTGGAAATAATCGTCAAATCCTCGGTCGTGAACCTGGGTGCATCGGCTCCTGCCGATGACAGAAAAGCATCGGTGTAGCGACCTTCCAGCATCACGGTCAGATAGCCGGCGTTGAGTTCCCGCGTGGCACGTTCGGCGGCAGCGATGTGCTCAGGCGTTTCGATGATCGGCACGCCGACAGTGATGTTCTCCGCCGGCCCGACCTTGGTGCCCGGCCGCGCTTTCGCTCGAATCGCCTGCACGGCGAGCCCGTGTGCGAGCACCGCGTGGTGGCGCACCTGGTTCAAGCGCGCGGGCGGCAGCCTGAGCCCGGGCGCAAGCACGCCGATGCCGTAGCCCTGTTCCACGAATGTGGTGAACTCGTTGATGGTGATGAAGTGCCTGACCCGGTCGCTGAGCTTCTCTGCGACATAGCCCGCATAGTCGGCAAACGCCTGGGCCGTGTCGCGCGATTCCCAGCCGCCGCGATCCTGCAACGCCTGAGGCAAGTCCCAGTGATACAGCGTCGCGAACGGCTCGATGCCGTTTGCGAGCAGCTCATCTACAAGGCGGCTGTAGAAGTCCAGGCCTTTCAGATTCGGCGCACCGGCGCCTCCCGGAAAAATGCGCGGCCATGAAATCGAGAACCGGTACGTCTGCGCGGCGAGCCTCTTCATCAACTGCACGTCTTCCTTGTAGCGATGGTAGTGATCCAGCGCCACGTCGCCCGTGTCGTTGTTCCTGACCCTCCCGGGCGTGTGCGCAAACCGATCCCAGATCGACTCGCCTTTGCCGTCCTCCTTCCACGCGCCCTCGATCTGATAGGACGCCGCGGCCGTGCCCCACTTGAAACCACTCGGGAACCCGCGCGCGCATTCGGGCGACGGCGCGGCCTCATCCTTCACCCGGGATTGCGCAGAGGTATCCAGTGGTGTCGCCAACAGTCCGAGCGTCGCAGCACTAGTAACCTTTACGAAATCGCGTCGAGTACTGTCTGGTGAAGACATGAGCTGCTCCTTTCAGCGCCAAACAGTAGGCGCACGTCGCTTTATGACGACGCTCCGCGACAGCTGCAAGGTTGATGTGAGGAGGGAAACAAGCAAGCGGCGCGCGCGTGCAGACGTGGTCACTCGGCGTTGGTCAACGAGCAACGTTGGCGCGAACGTCTTCGCGGCCCGGGAACCGGCGCACGAACGCACGAGTCACAGTTCCAGTCCGTCGTCATTTCTTCAGGAGCGTGCATCATGCCGATCCCCTTCAGAAGCGCCGTTCACAATCACTTCACGCAAGGCACCGTGATGCGTGGTCTGGCATGGCGTATGTCGATGATGTTGTTTGCTGGCGCTATTGCGCTGCTGAGCGTGCGCGCCTTCGCCCATCACGGCTGGGACTGGGCAGAAGAGGAGCAGTCGAAACTCACCGGCACCATCGAAGCGGTCTCGATGTCACCGCCGCACCCCACCCTGCGCGTCAAGGCCGAAGACGGTCGGCTCTGGCAGGTGGATCTCGGCAACCCCAACCAGACCGAGCGGTCCGGCTTCACTAAGGAGTCGGCGAAGATCGGCGATACGGTTACCGTGCTCGGCAACCGCACCAAAGAGACAGGCAAGGCGCACATGAAGGCCGTGCGCATTACCATCGGCGGCAAGAACTACGACATGTATCCGGAACGCATCGAAGGGAACTGACGCGCCGCTGCACATGGAGGGATTCCTGCAGTGGATTGGCAACTGGCCGGGCGCCGTCCTGCTGCAGGAATCCGGGACCGCCTACCTCTTCGTCAACGCCACGCACATCCTCGGCATCGGCCTGATCCTCGGCTCGATCCTGCCACTCGACCTCCGACTCATCGGATTCTTCCGCTCAGCACCGCTCGCCGTACTCGGCCCATTCCTGAGCCGCACCGCGGCGACGGGTCTCGGTATCGCGATACTCGCCGGCCTCTGGCTGTTCTCGGTCAAGCCGCTTGAGTACATCGATAACACCGCGTTCCTGACCAAACTCGTACTGCTCGCACTCGCGCTAACGAATATTGCCTTGCAACACCGAAGCGGTCATTTCAAGGCAGCGATTGAAGGGGGGCCTGTTAACGCGCGCATCCGCGCCTTGGCGATACTCTCTGCCTGCTTGTGGCTATCGGTGCTTGTGGCAGGGCGGTGGATTGGTTTTTTGTGAGGACGCACTGTTTGATCTGATGAGACATCAATCTGCAGGAGCCGTGTACCAGATGGATTCCCGGCAAGCGCTAACGCCTGAGCTCAGCCGCTGCCGAGCGCAAAGCGCGGAGGGAGCCAAACCGCGTAGCGGCATGGCGGTCGGCTGCAGCGCCTTGTTGGACGACCAGAATGGGTACCGCGAGGCGGTGTGAATGAATTCTGTCTGAGTATCAAGAGCAGCGCTCCTCTCCTCGAACGAACGCGCCGGCTGATGGCACTAACTCACTGATCTTTGCGCACGATCAGCGCAACAATGCGCTGGGTCACAGGCATCAACATGATCATCGCCGGAAAGGCGACCACCCACGACACCATCCAGGATTTCATCCAACTTTTCAGGAAAAACACACTCAGCGACTCCACGGCGATCCAAGTACTGATCCCAGCGACCGCGAAAGTCATTAGGAATGTCAGGATTAGCGGCATAACGTACCTGCCGTAGTGTGAGGGGAATCTTCTTAGTCCCATGATGCCGCTGCATATTGATCATACTGATGCGTACTCAGCATTGTGGGGGTCATTTCCATCCGTCCATAGAGCTTCTGAAAATTCCTGTTGTTACGACGTGCCTCAAAGTTCGCTCCCTGTGACGTCTAACGTTTAACTTAAGCGGCGCCGTTAGGCGTCCGCTTGAAGGAGGGGTTAGGCATCAATGCGCCAGCTAAATCATCCCGAAGATTCAGGGTGTAGTTCACCGTTCCTTCGGAGAGTATGTCCCCCGACTTCATCAACGCGAATCCGTTGCGAAGAAAGACCACTTCCTTTGGATGTTCCACTTCTTGATACTCAATCTCGGCCACGGGGAACTGAATAAGGTGGCAAACCTGAATTGAGCGATGCCCAACGTGACTCATGGAGTAGACGAGCTTTTCGTCTCGTAGTCGAACTACCTTCAACTCTTTGATCGACTCCATCTGTTGCATCCACTCTAAGACCTTCGAGCCAACCTCACCAACGGTCAAGAAGAGCTCTGTTCCGTTGAAGAACTCGACCCGGCAGGGATGCAGTGTGTATGGCTGGTTGGTGATGAATCGAATGGTCTTGGATACAAGATCGGCCTTTGCCCAACCCGAAACTATTTGCGAGACGATCCGGCCACGAAAATCGATCGAGAGGGTAAGCTGAGCGCGAATGTTTTGCGCATGTACAAGGCCGTGACAGTTTCTACACAAGAGGACGCACTTGTCCATCTCATCAATCTGCCGCCTTGATAGACGTTGGGCCATCAAGCGCCGGTAGTGCTGATCCTTACTTGTAGGGTCGACATGGTGAAACTCGAACATGCGCTCAAAGGTCCCATGGCGGTCGAGCATCTCTTGTACAGAAAGCCCACAGGACGCGCATCGGTTACCCTTGTACTGAAGAAGTACGCCGCGATCAGACATGTTTCTCTCTGATGCCTAACGACGGACTTCAGCCGACGGAAAAATGCGCAGCATTTTGGCGGTCGGCTGCAAGCATTTGTTGGGCGTCATTCTTATAGTCCTCGTAATTCTTCCGCTGTTGCCGGTCGTCCGAGCGATTTGATGTGCGTGATGTCGGCCGGGGCTAGATCAAACCACTCACCCTCGAGGCGCTTGGCGCGAAAGGTGTCATGTAGCGTGCGCTCGGCCTCGGAGTAGTTTTCAAACCACGCGTAGTGCTCAACGGTTATCGGGAACGGCAGCTTGACCTCAAACAAGCGGGTCCGTGTTTTCATGTTGACGGTCTTCCCGATTTTGAAGCCGTGCGGTGATCGGATCAGGTACACGTAACCGGGGGTCGCGACGGTTGGCAAGCGACGGGCGATGCCTGGCGATGGGGCGCGGCTCGCGAAAGTGATTGATTCCATGTCCGGGAAGCGTTCGGCAAAGAGATCAGCAAATCCGTAGCGCTCAATCACAGTGTCAGCAAAGCCGAAGAAGGGCTTTGAACGCCAGTGAGTTCTGCCAGATGGATTTGGCATCAGCGTGAGATCGATCTCGCGCCAATCGATTCGCGCTCCAGCGGCGCTTCGTTCGAGACACACGCCCAAGGCGGAGACATAGCCGAGAAGTTCACCCTCATCCCACGAACCAAGGACAAGCCCCTCTGCCGAGTTGAGGCGCCGCATGAGTTCAGGCGGCGTGGAGAGAAGATCCTGCTCGAATGGCGAGTAGCCGGACGGTAAAGCTGACGCGGCAAGGTACCAGTAGTTCTTGATGATCACCGGAACGGTAACCCCAGGTGTTATGACGCCCAACGAATGAAAGGGACTTCCCCGCACTCGAAGCGGCTGTGCCGCACGGCAGCTGAGTGCCAAGATTGAGGCGTGTGTTCCATCAATCTGAACGAGAGGGGGAAGTCATGGCGAAGGTTACTAC